>JAITVK010000020.1 GCA_031285845.1 Propionibacteriaceae bacterium | reverse complement strand
AAGGTGGTGTTGGGCAAGTGGCTTTACACCGAGCCGGAGATTCTGATTTTGGATGAGCCGACCCGGGGGATCGACGTCGGCGCGAAATACGAGATCTACACCCTGATCAACCAGATGGTGGCGCGCGGACGGGCTGTGATCATGATCTCGTCGGAGTTGCCCGAGATCATGGGGGTCTCCGACCGGATCTACACCTTGAGTTTTGGCCGGGTCACAGGTGAAGTGCCGATCGGCCAGGCCACACAAGAATCCCTGATGGAACTGATGACGATGGAAAAGGACACCACGAGATGAGTCTCACCGATGAAATGGACACGGCCCTGCCTGAAGTGCGGTCGGCCAAACTGGGGCGGTACATGTTGGACTCCGCCCAGAAGAACGGCATTCTTTTAGCTTTCGTGGTCGTCGTGATCGTGTTCTCGATCCTGCAACCGGCCTTCTTGAGTCCATCGAATCTGACCAACTTGGTTCTGCAGTACGCCTACGTGCTGATCCTGGCACTGGGGATGTTGATGGTGATCGTCTTGGCTCAGATCGATCTGTCGGTCGGTTCGGTCATCGCGTTGACCGGCGCCGTCGCGGCGGTGGTGTGTGTGCGCGGCGGCGCGCCCTGGTGGGCCGGGGTGTTGGCGGCGCTAGGGGTCGGACTGCTGGTGGGGTTGTGGCAGGGCTTCTGGGTCGCTGTGGTCGGCATCCCCGGGTTCATCGTCTCCTTGGGCGGGATGCTGATCTTCCGAGGACTGGCTCAACTGTTGTTGGACTATAAGTCGCTGTCGCCATTCGGCGGGGTGTATTACGACATTTCGAATGGGTTTTTGAACGGGTTGTTCGGCGGCGACGGCTTCGACGTGTTCACGCTGGTCATTTTCGCGATCGCCGTGGTCGGATACGCCGCGTCGCAGTGGAAGGCGCGGCTGGGTCAGATCAAGTATCGTCAAACCGTCGCGCCCTGGCCCGCCTTCCTGGCCAAGCTCGTCGTGGTCGCCGTGGTGGCATTGGCTTTCGCGTGGCAGATCTCGCACAACCGTGGCCTGCCGGTGATCCTGATCATCTTGGCCGTGTTCATCATGGTGTACGGACTGCTGATGGGGCGTACGGGCTTCGGACGTCACATTTATGCCATCGGCGGCAACATCTTGGCCGCCCAACTGTCGGGTGTGAAAGTCAAGTGGGTGACATTCTGGACTTTCGTCAACATGGGGTTCTTGGCCGCCGTCGCCGGTATCGTCTATTCGGCTCGCATGAACGGGGCCCAACCGGCCGCCGGCAACGGGTTCGAGTTGGATGCGATCGCCGCTTGCTTCATTGGTGGGGCCTCGACCACTGGTGGGATCGGGCGGATCGGTGGCGCGGTGATCGGTGGCCTGATCATGGCGGTGATCTCGAACGGCATGCAGCTGATGGGGGTGTCCCAGGGTGTGCAGCCTGTTGTCAAAGGTCTGATTCTGACGATCGCGGTCGCGTTCGACCTGTGGAACCGTCGTCGATCGGCCACTGTGGCCGGGTGAGGCTGGACAGTGTCAGACGGGATCGGGGGATCGATGGCGACGTGGGCTGGTCGTGAGGATCCGTCGGCCCCGACTGAGTTGCTGCGACTGACCGGGGTGTCGAAGTCGTTCGGACCGGTCAGCGTCTTGCGCGGCATCGACTTGACGGTCCATCGCGGCGAAGTGATGGTCCTACTGGGTGAGAACGGGGCGGGCAAGTCCACGCTGATCAAGCTGATCGCGGGGATTCATCGCCTCGACTCCGGTTCGATCCAGTTCGACGGGGTCCCGGTCCAGTTCCATTCGGTCGCCCAAGGCGAGGCGGCTGGGATCGCCACCATCCATCAAGAGTTGAACAACGTGCCGCAACTGTCGGTGGCCGAGAACATCCTGTTGGGACGGCTGCCGTCTCGCGCTGGCTTCGTCACTCCAGGCGCGATCCGGCGGCGCGCCCGTCAAGCTCTGGCTCGAGTCGGGCTGAGCGATCTTGACGTTGATCAACCGGTGGGCCGACTCGGTGTGGCCCATCAGCAGTTGATTGAGATCGCCCACGCGCTGGATGTCGAGGCCAAGCTGTTGATTCTGGACGAGCCGACGGCCGCGTTGACGGCCGAAGAGATCAGCGCCCTGTTCGCCATCATGGTCGATCTGCGCTCCCGCGGCGTGGGGATGATTTTTATCAGTCACCATTTGGACGAGGTCGCCCGGGTGGGAGACCGGGTGGCGGTGCTGCGCGACGGAGACCTGATCGACGTGGTCCCGGCCGACACTGACCAGGCTCGGCTGGTTCGGATGATGGTCGGCCGTGACATCGCCGATCAGTACCCGAGACATCGTCAGACCGACGGTGAGTCAGAAGTGCTGCTCGATGTGGAGCATCTGTGTCAAGGGAAGCGCCTGCTCGACATCTGCCTGCGGGCCCGGGCTGGCGAAGTCGTGGGTCTGGCTGGTTTGGTCGGAGCTGGTCGCACTGAGCTGCTGCGGGCCATCTTTGGCGCGGATCATTATGACACCGGGGTGGTTCAGGTCTGTGGTCGTCGGTTGGCGTCGGGTCGCCTGCGTCAGGGAATTCGTGAAGGCCTCGGGTTGGTTCCAGAGGACCGCAAGTCTCAAGGACTGGTGGCGCAAGCCTCGGTTCGGGAGAACATCGGCTATGCCACACTCGCGTCAACCGCGCACGCTGGGTTCGTCGACCGGGCCGGGCAGGCGGGCCGAGCCGAAGCGGTCGCGCGACGTCTGCGCGTACGGATGAGGGACGTGGATCAGCCGGTGGCTGACCTGTCGGGTGGGAATCAACAGAAAGTGGTGTTCGCACGCTGGGCGTTGGCCGGGTCACAGGTGTTGCTGTTGGACGAACCGACTCGAGGGGTGGATGTCGGCGCGCGGGTGGAGATCTATGAATTCATCAACGACATCACTGCGGCCGGAGCGACTGTGGTGATGGCCTCGTCGGATCTGCCAGAAGTGCTGGGCATGAGCGACCGCATCGTGGTGATGAACAGCGGGCGGATCGTGGGGGAGATTCCGGCCGACCAGGCCACCAGCGACCAGGTGATGGCGTTGGCCGTACGCGATGTCGAAAGCCCTGAGGCTTCTGGTGGGGCGAACCCTCCTGAGGTGTCCGGCGAAACGGATCGCGCTCAGGCTCCCAACCACGGTGACCCGATCAAGGATGGAGGGAATCGATGACGACAGGTCAAGTCGGCGCGGTCAGGCGGCGCGCTGGACAGGATCCGAAAACCTGGTCTCGGCGCTTCGTCGCCAACAACGGACCGTTGATGGGGCTGGTGGTCCTCTGCGTCATCTTGGAATTCGCCTCCCATCATGTGTTCTTGACAGCGGGAAACCTGTCGAATGTGTTGGTTCAGGCGTCGACGATCGCCGTGCTCGCGTTCGGTCAGACGTTCGTCATCGTGGCCGCCGGGATCGATTTGTCGGTCGGCTCCGCCGCCGGTTTGACCGCGATGGTGTCGGCCTGGATGTTCACGTCCGCCCAGTTTCCGGCTGGGATCGCTCTGGCCGCCGGGTTGGCGTGTGGGGTGGTGGTCGGGGCTGTCAACGGGTTGGCTGTCGCTTGGGGCAAGCTGCCCAGTTTTATCGCCACCTTGGCGATGTTGTCGATCGCGCGTGGTCTGACTTTCGTCATCAGTGGCGGCAAGCCGATCCCAACACCGTCGTCGGTCAGCTTCTTCGGTTCGATGATCGGACCGATTCCGGTTCCGATCATCGTGCTGGCTGTGATGGGGATCGCCTGCGCGGTGGTTCTCAATCTGACGGTCATCGGTCGGTCGATGTACGCCGTCGGAGGGAACATCGAGGCGGCCCGGCTGGCCGGGTTGCCGGTCAAACGGATCCTGGTGACGGTGTTCGCTTTGTCTGGTCTGTTCGCCGCTGTGGCGGGCATGGTGATCGCCGGACGGCTGCAATCGGCTCAGCCGGGCGCGGCCACCGGCTATGAGTTGAATTCGATCGCCGCGGTCGTGATCGGTGGGGCGTCTTTGGCTGGCGGTGTGGGCCGTGCCAGTGGGACTCTGGTCGGCGCACTGATTCTGACCGTGATCAACAATGGGTTGAATCTGCTGAACGTTTCCGCGTTCTGGCAGCAAGTCGTCATGGGCGTGGTCATCGCTTTGGCTGTGTTCATCGACGTCATTCGCCACAAAGGCCTGAGCCATTGAGTCGGCTCGTACGACGGAGGATCTCTGGCGTACGACCCGGTGTTCACGGCCTGCGATGGCGTGTCATCCGTCCGGAGGGGCATTGGCCGGACGAACCGCATGATCAAGAAAAGCACTGAGAATGAAAGGTCAATATGATGAGAAAACTCCATCGATGGGCCAGTGTGGCCCTGAGCGCGGCGGTCATGGTGTCGCTGACCGCCGGATGTTCGAATCCGGCTGATGGCGGAAGCGGCGCCGACGCGTCGGGAAAGGTCGCGTTGCTGCTGTCCACGATGAACAATCCGTTCTTCGTGTCCATTCGCGACGGGGCCCAGCAGGAGGCTGACAATCGTGGCGTGTCGCTGAATGTGTTGGACGCTCAAAACGATCCGACCACCCAGGCCAATCAAGTCCAAACCGCCGTGGCGAACAAGGCGACCGCGATCATCATCAACCCGGTCGACTCCGACGCGGCCGCTGCGGCGATCCGACCGGCGCTGGATGCGAAGATTCCGGTGGTGGCGGTCGATCGAGGGATCACCGGAGTGACGGTGGATTCGTTCATCGCTTCGGACAATGTCGCCGGCGGAAAGCAGGCGGCCGACATTTTGGCCAAGGCGATCGGCGAGAGCGGTGAGGTCATTGTTCTGGAAGGGATTCCGGGCGCGTCGTCGACCAGGGATCGCGGACAGGGCTTCACCGACCGCATCAAGACCTACCCGAAGATCACGGTCGTGGCCTCGCAGACAGCGAACTTCGATCGTACGGAGGGGCTGGATGTGACGACGAACCTGATGCAGGCCAATCCTGGTGTGGTCGGGATCTACGCCCAGAATGATGAGATGGCTCTCGGCGCGGTGGCGGCGCTGGGTGGGAACACAGCCAAGGCGGTCAAGATCGTCGGTTTCGACGGTGGCGATGACGCGCTGGCCGATGTGAAGGCTGGCTCGATGGTCGCCGACATCGCTCAGCAGCCGAAGCTGCTGGGCAAGCAGGCCGTGGCGTCGATCAGTGACATTCTGGCGGGTAAGACGGTGGACAAGACTCAGTCGATGCCGGTGGAGACGGTCACCCAGGACACAGTGGACAAGTTCACCCAAGCCAATAGCTGAGTCGTACGGCCAGTGGGCTCGTGCAAGGTGCGGCCGGGTGTTCCTGCGGGGAGACGGCCCGGCCACACTCAACGGATGGTCATAGCGCCTTACGTTGTACGGCAAAAGTGGAGCGGGTGCGCACTGTGAGAACAAAGAATGGCCATTCGCTCCCAAAAGAGATATGTTTGAGACATTAAAATGATCTCTTTTGGGCGAGGGTGCGGATCGTGCGCGGGAACTCACCGCCAGCCGACCTCATCGTGATGATGATTCGGACACTGGCCATCAGCCACTGGTGGCTGCTCGCGCTCGCGCTGGTGGTCATGGTGCTCGGCGTCGCGATCGCCGGTGTCATCTGTCATCACGCCGACGACTCAGCGAACCTGCCCCTGACCGACCAGAACGTACTTCGTGCAGGTCATCTCGGCCAATCCCATCGGACCACGGGCGTGCAGCTTCTGAGTAGAGATGCCGATCTCGGCCCCGAAGCCGAACTCCCCGCCGTCGACGAACCGACTGGACGCGTTGACGAGGACGCAGGCGGCGTCGATCAGTGACGTGAAACGCGTCGACGCGGTCAGGTCATTGGTGATGATGGTCTCAGAATGACCTGAGGTGTGAGCCCGAATGAACTCGATCGCCTCGTCCACATCGGCGACCATCGCCAGGCGTACGGTCAGCGCCAGCGCCTCGTGATCCCAGTCGTCGTCGGGAACGGCGATCGCCCGTGGGTCCAGCTGACGTACGGCCGGGTCGCCATGGACCGAAACGCCAGCGGCGTCGAGGGTGTCGATCAAGCGAGGCGTCCACTGCGCCAAGTCGGCGTGGACGAGGATGGTCTCCAACGCGTTGCACACCGCCGGGCGCTGCGTCTTGGCGTTGAGGATGATCGTGGTCGCCATGTCGAGATCGGCGTCGGCGTCGACGAACAGGTGGCAGTTGCCCGTGCCCGTCTCGATGACGGGAACCTGCGACCCGGTGACCACCGTCTGAATCAGGTTAGCGCCGCCGCGGGGGATCAAGACGTCGATCAGGCCGCGCGCGGCCATCATGGCGGCGGTCAGGTCATGACCGCCTTCTAGCAGGGTGACCGCGTGAGGATCGAACCCGCTGGTCATCAACCCTGCGCGCAGCGCGTCGACGATCGCACGATTGGAGTCGCTCGCGCTGGAGGATCCGCGCAACAGCGCGGCGTTGCCCGATTTCAGGCAGATCCCGGCCGCGTCAGCCGTGACGTTGGGGCGGGCCTCGTAGATGATGCCGATCACACCGAGCGGCACGCGTACCTGCCGAACGTCGACGCCATTGGCCAGGGTCCAGCCGCGGACGACGTCGCCGACCGGATCGGGTAATCCAGCCAGGTCGATCAGGCCGGCGGCCATCCCTGACACTCGATCCGGCGTCAAACGCAGCCGGTCGATCAGTGAGTCTGCGACCCCGCTGGATTCGGCCCGAGCGACATCGGCGGCATTGGCCTGAAGAATGGTCGTCTGCGCTTGACGAAGGGCTTGTGCCATCGCGATCAATGCGGTGTCTTTAGCGGCACGAGGCGCAGCGGCCAACCGGTTGGCGGCGGTACGAGCCAACGCGGCTTCAGTTCGGATGCTGGGTAGAGCCATGGGGGTAGACTACCGTGATCTTGTCTGCTGGCTCGCCCGTCGGACACTCAGTCCGTCTGAAGCTCCGGTCGGCGGAATCTCTTGGTCGATGATGACCAGTCAGTCGACGATGACCAGATCGTCGCGATGGACGACCGGTCGGGTGAAGCGCTCGCCCAGATTCGATCCCAAGTCGGTCGAGGTCCGTCCGAGCATGGCGGGCAGCTCACTCGAGTCGAAACTGACGACTCCGCGGGCGATGACCGTCGAATCGGGGGCCACGATCTCGACCGAGTCCCCAGCGGCGAAAGAGCCCTCGACGCGGCGGATACCCGCCGCCAGGAGTGAGGCGGCGGTGGTGGTCAAAGCGGTCGCCGCGCCGGCGTCGACGTGGAGCTGTCCTTGGGACGAACTGGCGTGGGCGAGCCAACCGTGACGCCGAGACAGCCGTCGAGCCCCCGGGGCGAAGACCGTGCCGACGTGGTCACCGGCCAGCAGGGACTCAGCTTGATCCCATCTAGCCAATCCGACCGGAATCCCAGCGGTGGTCGCCAGGCGGGCCGCGTCGACTTTGGTCGCCATGCCGCCCGAGCCGACTCCGGAGGCTCCTGGTCGGTTGACGTCGGCGGTCACTGATCGCGGGTCGGTGACGAATCCGATGCGCTCGGCGTCGGGAGTGTCGGGGCGGGCGGTGTAGAGCCCGTCGACGTCGGACAGCAGGATGAGAGCGTCGGCGTGGACGAGCTCGGCGACCAGTGCGGCCAGATGGTCATTGTCGCCCATGCGGATCTCGCGGGTAGCGACCGTGTCGTTCTCGTTCACCACTGGAATGACGCCGAGTCGGGTCAAGGCTCCGAAAGTTGACAGCGCGTTGGCGTAACTCTTGCGGCGCGCCAGGTCTTGTTTGGTGAGCAGGACTTGGGCGATGCGCAGATCATGAGCCGCGAACTCTTGGGTGTACGCCGACATGAGCACACCCTGCCCGACGGCGGCGGCGGCCTGCTGCTGGGCGATGTCGCTGGGGCGGTGAGTGAAGCCGAGGGGTTCCAAACCAGCCGCGATCGCTCCGGAGCTGACCAGAATCATCTCGTGGCCCATGGCTTGCCGGTCGGCGAGGACGGCGACCAGGCGACGCAGTCGGGTGATGTCCAGTCCGGTCTTGGCGCTGGCCAGGGACGAGGATCCGACTTTGACGACGACTCGACGCGCCCGATTGAGCAGTTCGCGTACGGCCTTCTCACCGTCGCCGGCTGTTCGAACGGCTGGCGTCAGCCTCGGTCGGGCTGCCGAATCAGGCTGAACGGTGCCTCGGTCGTGGATGTCGGTCTCACCGCTGGTCATGGTTCTCCTCGTGTCACCTAGGCAGGTGCGCGGTTCGTCGTCGTTTCCCGAAGAAACCGATGACGAACCATCGGTTGCCTAGAGTCTAGATGGTGGATTTCACGCTTGCCGGGGGTGTCTCACGCTGAACAGGCGCGGCGATGAGCCCGAGGTGAGGTTTCAGGCCCACTGGGCGACTCTGGCACAATAGAGGGATGACAACGCCCGAGAAGATCATGCATCCGCCCCGTGGCTGGTACCCTGATCCGGCTCACCTGGATTTAGAGCGCTACTGGGATGGTCACCAGTGGACCCAGGTCGTTCGTCGTATGGAAGTGGTTCGTCCCAAGCCGTGGGCCGCTGACGAGGTTGATCGACCGCCGCGGCCGATGATCGACCCAGTGAAGAGCCTGCCGTTGGCCGGGTGGTGGCGCCGTTTCGGTTCCGGTGTCATCGACACGGCGGTGGCTTGGGTGCTGGCCGTCGTGATCCTCCTCGTCTTCACACCCAGTTTTCTGCCGCATCTGACGGATCTGTATGTCTCCAACGTCCGCGAGGTTCTCAACTCGGGCATCATGTCGATCTCCACTCAACTTCAGTTGGCTGTGTCGATGCTGATGATGGTCGTCGGCGGTGTCACGGTCATCTATTCGGTGGTGTTCTTGGGGACGTGGGGGGCGACACCAGGCCAGCGCGCCTGCGGCCTGAAAGTCATCAAAGCGCCGCCTCCGGCCGCCTTGATGACCCATCAGATGGCGCAGGAGTTCACCCAGGAGAAACCCGGTTGGCTGAGGTCGATCTCGAAAGGTTTGGGCTGGGCGCTGTTCTCGACCGGCGGCCAGTTGTTCGTGGTGGTCCAGTTGGCGAACGCCTTGTTGCCGCTGTGGCACAAGCGTCGCCAGTCGTTGACCGATCTGCTGGCCAACACGCTGATGGTGCGCGACATCAAACCTGAGCCCACACCGGGGCGGACCTCCGAGACGCCGCCCGCCCCCGGACGGTGAATCCGGCTGAGGGGCCAGTCCAAGGCGAGTCGCAGGACGGGCAGAATTCCCCGGCGGCAGGACCTGGTCTGGCGGTTCCCCGGTGGTTCGCCCCAGATTCGATCGCTGCTGAGTCTCTCGCGTCGCATGCTGATCCGACGTGACGTCGATGTCAGTTTGTTGTCGATATGATGGTGAAGAAAAGTCACTATCGAAGGGTTGCCCCACGTATGTCGGAACTGGATCCTCGTATCGCGCGTCTTGCTGAGCTGCATGGAATATCGACACAGTTTTGGGATTGGAAAGGGACCTATCGACAGCCGTCGCCCGAGACTATCATGGCTTGTCTGGCTGCACTCGATGTCGACATTGACGGGCCCGATTGGATCGAGCGGGCATTTCATGACCTCGACCAAGCCCCTTGGCGACATCCGCTGCCGCCATGCGTGGTTGTGGAGGAGGGTGTGTTAGCCACTGTCGACGTGCATGTCTGGTCCGGCCACGAGGCCAACGTGTGGGTACGCTTGGAGGACGGGTCGACCACCACGCTGGAGCAGGTCGCCAATGACGATCCGGATCGGATGGTCGACAACCAGATGGTCGGACGGGCGTCTTTCCGCTTGCCACAAGACGCTCCGATCGGCTACCACACTGTGTTTCTGGCGTCGGACGACCACTACTGGCAGACTCCGTACATCGTGACCCCGGCCTGGTTGGGCTCGGGTGGTCTGGGCCTGGAGTCGGTGTGGGGTTTCATGGCCCAGTTGTATTCGGTCTGTGGTCAGTCGTCGTGGGGGATTGGCGATTTCACGGATTTGACTGACTTGGCGGTGTGGGCGAAGACCGCCCATGGCGCCGATTTCGTGTTGATGAATCCGATTCATGCCGCCCAAGTGACCGCCCCGATGGAGCCGTCGCCGTACTTCCCTGTGACCAGGCGTTTCATCAACCCGATCTACATCCGTCCTGAGGCGATTGAGGAGTACGCCACGGCCTCGGAGGTGACCAGGCGGTCGGTGCGCCAATGCCGTGCCCGTGCCCAGGAGGCGTCGCAGGCGAGCCCGTTCCTCGAGCGAGATGCGGTGTGGCGGGCCAAGGCGGAGGCGTTGCGGCTGATCTTCCGAACCAAGCGTCGGGTTCCGCGTCAGATGGCGTGGGACGCTTATGTCGAGCGCGAAGGGGTCGCGCTTCATCAGTACGCCACGTGGTGCGCGCTGAGCGAGGTCCACGGCCAGGTGTGGCAGAACTGGCCGAGCGGCTTGACTCATCCCGATTCGGCCGAGGTCGCCGAGTTCGCTCAGGATCATGAGGATGAGATCGGGTTCCACATGTGGTTGCAGTGGGTGGCCGATGAGCAGTGGCGGGCCGCGCAGACGACAGCGACGCGCTGCGGGATGCGGGTCGGGGTCGTGTCGGATCTGGCCGTCGGCATCAACCGTGAAGGGGAGGAGACCTGGGCCGCCCCGGACATGTTCGCTCGTGGAGTCACCGTCGGCGCGCCGCCCGACGCGTACAACCAAGCGGGTCAAGATTGGCGTCAACCGCCGTGGCGGCCTGATCGCTTGGCGCAGGCCGGGTACGCTCCGCTACGTGACATGGTGGCGGCGGCTCTGCGTGGCGCTGGCGCGGTCCGGATCGACCACATCATCGGATTGTTCCGACTGTGGTGGATTCCCGAGGGGATGGATCCGACTCAAGGGGCGTACGTCCGCTATGACTTCCAGGCGATGGTCGGGATCGTGGCTTTGGAGGCGGTACGGGCCAACGCCACGATCATCGGCGAGGATCTGGGCACGGTGGAGCCGAGCGCTCGCCAGTATTTGGCCGCGCATGGCATCTTGGGCACCTCGATCCTGTGGTTCGAGAATGATGACCGCGGCGAGCCGATTCCGCCCGAGCGCTGGCGCGAGTTGTGTCTGGCTTCGGTCACGACCCACGATCTGCCGCCGACCTTGGGCTATCTGGCCCACGACCATGTGGCGCTGCGCTATCGGCTGGGGTTGTTGACCGAGTCGTTGTCTGATGAGATCGCGCGCGACGCCGACGAGCAGGCGGCGGTGCTGGGTTTGTTGGCACGACTGCATCTGACGCAGATCGGCGAGACTGATCCGTGTCAGATCCTGCTGGGCTTGCACCGCTTCTTGTATCAGACTCCGGCCCGGCTGAAATGTGTCGCTCTGACCGACGCGGTCGGGGAGCGGCGCACTCAGAACCAGCCCGGCACGGTCGATGAGTATCCGAACTGGCGGATCCCGCTGGCCGATGGCCTGGGCCATCGCCTCACCCTCGAGCAGATCTACGCTTTGACTAGTGTCAATGAGGTGTCGGACATCATGAATGGTAAAGTGTGAGTTTCCGCGACGGTCGTCAGTTCCCCTGGGGATGAATGGGGTTGGGTGCTGGTGATCCGTGTCGCTGCGGGCTAGAAGACAACCCGCGCTAAGTGAGGTGAGGTGTCCTGATGAGTGATGTGTCTGAACAGATTTTCGGGTCCGGTTCGAGCGGAGCTGGTGGTTCAGGGACTCCACTGCAGCCAGTCGGCAAGCCGAAGGTGTCGGCGGTGTCGATCGTCGTGGCGATCCTGGTCGGTCTGGCGGCGATCGCCGGTGTGGTGGTCGTGGTTCGTCTGGGGATGCTGCCCACTCGAGCGTTGATCGGTTTGATCGTCGGCGAGGTGATCCTGACCGGGTTGGCCATCGGTTTGTTGCTCAGTTCGAGCCCTTCTCGTCATCCGGTGCGTTTCTGGTTGTCAGCGGTGTTGGCCCTGGCCCTGATCGTCGGCAACGCCATCGGGGTGAAAATCGGCATGGATGGGGTTCGATTCGTCGAAGACATTCAGGCTCCAACCAGTGACACTGTTCTGTTCGACGTCGTGGTGTTGAAGCAGGGGCCCACCGATGTGGGCCAATTGACCGGTTCGACGATGGGCGAGGTCGCCTCAGATCCGCTGGCCAAAGCGGTTCACGACAAGATCGCGACGATGGTCCAGGTGCAGTACGCCGATCAGACGACCTGGGACGCGGCGGTGGACGCTCTGGTCGATGGAACGGTTCCGAGCATCGTGTTGCGTGACGGTTTCTTGCAGATCTTGGCCGGAGCCCGATCCGACAATGAATCGTTGGCGCAGAAGTACGACAAGCTGACGGTGTTGACCAGTTTCGAGGTCGACTCGTCGTTGGCCGTTAGTCCAACGCCCATAGTCACCCCAACCCCGTCGGCGACGCCGACTCCGACCGCTGCGACGAACGCTTATGTCGTCTACATCAGTGGTATCGACACTGATGGCTCGATCAGTAACCGCTCGCGGTCGGATGTGAACATGTTGATGGTGGTCAATCCCGACACGGGCAAGGTGTTGTTGGTGAACACCCCGCGTGATTATTACGTTCAGTTGCGCGGTCGCTCAGGGCTGCCCGACAAGCTGACTCATGCTGGGACATACGGCATCGACGTGTCGGTGGGGACGTTGGAGGACTTGTACGGCATCCCGATCCAGTATTATCTGCGGGTCAATTTCAGCTCGCTGGTGACCGTGGTCGACGCCCTGGGTGGTGTCGAGGTCACCTCGGCGTACGACTTCACCTACGGGGGCTACACTTTCACCACGGGGACGAATCACCTGGACGGCAAAGCCGCGTTGGCTTTCTCGCGTGATCGGCACGATTTCGCCGGTGGTGACCGGGTGCGCGGCGAGAATCAGCAGCGGGTGATCACCGGGATCATCAAGAAGCTGACTGATCCGGCGGTGTTGTCGAATTACCCGGCGGTGTTGGCGGCTGTGCAAAGCTCAATTCAGACCTCGATGCCGCCTGATGTCATCGCCGCTCAGGTTCGTCAACAGTTGACGACGGGGCGGGCCTGGCAGGTCACCTCGATCAGCGTGGATGGCACCAGCGCGTTGGATTACACCTACAGCTACCCGGGGCAGCGACTGTATGTCATGGTGCCCGATCAGGCGACGGTAGACGCGGCCAAGGATCAGATCAACGCCACTCTGCATGGCTGAGGACAGGCTTCACCGCTGACATCAGAGCTCGAACGACAATGAACGTAGATTACTCAGTGCTATCTTCGTGACTGTTTTTGCAGTATGATCACATAAATGCAGGGCCGGAGGCGTTCAGATCTCGAACTGGGCCAACAGCATCGCTGGGGTAAGCAAGACCAACATCGCAATGGTCATGGCGCAATGGTGGCGTCGCAAGCCATGGTCACGCTCTCGTACGTCCAGGCTGACCGGCGGTTTTGGATCGGCGGTGTCCTATGACCGCGGTGGTGGAGAGGATCGACCCGGGCGCCGTGAACGCGGCTGGCTTTGATGAAGCCCACAGGAGCGACGCGGCGTCTGCGACCAAGGTGGTGGACTGGACTTGCACGGCTGTGATCTCCGATACTCATCCCGGGCCGCGATCCACTGACGCTCCGCGCCATCCGGTCGCTATTGACCAGGCTCCTGCTGCCACAGTCGTGACATCGACCGCGACATCTGGGGACACCGGGTTTTGGCGTTGGCATCGGTTCGGCGCTTTGGGGTTGGACGTCCTGGCCGTGGTCCTCGCCTTCGTGATCGCGATGGGCGGTGGCGGCCGGTTGATGTCGGGCGTCAGTGGAATGCCATGGATGCGGTATTGGGTGCTGGTGCTGGTGCTGGTGGTCGCGTTCATCACGGTGGTCGGTCTCAACGACGGGTACAACCGATCGATCCTCGGCACTGGCGTGGGGGAGTATCAACGTGTCATTATCTCGACTCTGGTCGTGTTCGGCGTCTTCGCCTTGTCGTCGTACTTGCTGAAAGCGGAGCTGTCGCGTCGAGTGTTCATCGTCGCGATGCCGGTGGTGATGGCCTGCTCGGTGGTGGGTCGATGGGTCTGCCGACAGGTGCTGATTCGGGCTCGACGGGCCGGGCGCGGTTTGGTGGCTACCGTGGTGGTGGGCTCGGTCGACGCGGTGCGTCGATTGGTGGCCGACCTGGAGGCGCATCGGTTGGGCGCCGGATATCGGCCGATGGCGATGTGTCTGATCAGGCCCGATGGCCAGCGGCTGTCCAGCGCCGAGGTGGCCCGCGCCCAGTCGATCATGCCGGGGTTGGCCTGCCTGTCGGTGACTGAAGTGATGAAAACGGTCTCAACGGGCCAGATCGCCGCGGTGGCGGTCGACGGCGTGTCGCGCGGATTCGTACGCCAACTGTCGTGGGAGCTAGAACGCTACCGTGTCGACTATCTGGTCCGTCCGGTGACCGCCGATATGGCGGCTGATCGGGTCCATGTGCGTCCGGCCGACGGGGTGAACCTGATCCATTTGGATCTGCCACGTTTCAGAGGGTGGCAGTACGTGGTCAAGCGGGGGTTCGACATCGTGTTCGCAGCCTGCTTCTTGGTGGGATTCTCGTGGCTGTACGCGCTGTTGGCCATTCTGATTCGTGCTGGCCACGATGGGCCGGTGTTCTTCAGTCAAGATCGGGTGGGGCGTGACGGCAAGCCTTTCCGGATGTGGAAGTTCCGCACGATGTGCACCGATGCGGAGGAGCGCCTGGCTCAACTGCGGGCGGAGTCCAGCGACGGTGATTCGGGTCTGTTCAAGCTGGCGGGGGATCCTCGGGTGACCAAGGTTGGTCGAGTGTTGCGGAAGTGGTCGCTGGACGAGCTTCCGCAGTTTTGGAATGTCTTGGTCGGGGACATGAGTGTGGTGGGGCCCAGGCCGTGTCTGGAACGGGAGTTGGCCATGTTCGGGGAGTCACATTTTCGACGGTTCTTGGTGAAGCCGGGCATCACCGGCCAGTGGCAGGTGGAAGGACGCTCGGATCTGTCGTTGGATGACTATTTTCGGCTGGATCTGCACTACGTGGAGAACTGGTCGCTGATTGGCGACATGCTGTTGGTGATCCGCACTGTCAAGGTCGTTCTGACTGGGGCAGGAGCGTACTGATGATCCATTCCTCGCCTCGGTCCTCTGACACCCACCCTCAATCCGCTGCGGTCGAGCTGACCGAGCTGGCTGCCGCAGACCATGCCGAGTCCGGTGAGGGCTCGCGGCAGGTTCAGGACCGCGACGTTCAAGACGGTTGCCCCGAGGCCAACCAGTGTGCGGCGCGTAGAGCTCTGATCACCGGGGTCACGGGACAAGACGGCAGCTTCTTGGCGGAGTTGCTGCTCGGCAAAGGGTACGAGGTGTTCGGCATGGTGCGCCGCTCGTCGATCGACTTCCGCGAGCGGATCGCTCATCTGGAGGGACGAGACGGGTTCCACTTGGTCTATGGCGATCTCAGCGATTCGATGAGTCTGGTGGCGGCGATCGGCGAGGTTCGCCCGACCGAGTTGTACAACTTGGCCGCGCAAAGCCACGTCCAAGTGTCGTTCGACGTTCCGGAGTATTCGGCCGAGGTGGACGCGTTGGGCGTGCTGCGAGTGTTGGAGGCGGTGCGCCTGACTGGTCAGACGAAGACTTGCCGGGTCTATCAAGCCTCGACCTCAGAGCTCTACGGCAAGGTTGAAGCAGTCCCGCAGACCGAAGACACCCCGTTCCACCCCTACAGCCCCTACGCCGTCGCCAAGCAGTACGGCCACTGGATTGTGGAGGAATACCGCTGCGCTTATGGGATGTTCGCCGTCAGCGGGATTCTGTTCAATCATGAGTCGGAGCGGCGCGGCGAGACATTCGTGACGCGGAAGATCACCTTGGCGGCCGCTCGGATCGCCCATGGGGCGCAGGATCGTTTGTTGTTGGGAAATCTGGATTCTCAACGCGACTGGGGGTATGCGAAGGATTACGTCGAATGCATGTGGCTGATGCTGCAGCAAGACGATCCTGCCGACTTTGTCATTGCGACCGGAGTCCAACACTCGGTGCGCGAGTTCGCCGCGTTGGCGTTTCGTCACGCCGGAATCGAGGTTCGCTGGATCGGCGAAGGAGTCGAGGAGAAGGGTGTCGACGTCACCACTGGGCGCGTCGTGGTCGAGGTCTCACCGTCGTTCTATCGTCCGACCGATGTGGTGGATCTGTGTGGCGACCCGGGCAAGGCGCAATCGGTCCTGGGATGGAACCCTCACAAGACCTCGTTCGACGAGCTGGTCGCGCTGATGGTCAGCCATGACATGGACAAGGTGGCTTCCGAGCGGGCCAGTGAACGGCGGGAACCGAATCTGGAGGAGTATCTGGAGAAAGGCGTGGTGGTGTGAATGGTCAAGCCGATGGATCGAGATTCGCAGATCTTCGTCGCGGGGCATCAGGGCATGGTGGGCTCCGCGATCGTACGAGAACTTCGTCGGCAAGGTCACGACGACCTGCTGACGGTGTCTCACGCCGACCTGGATCTGCGGCGTCAAGATCAGGTGGAGGCGTTCTTCGCCCAGCATCGTCCTGACCACGTCTTTCTGGCTGCCGCCAAGGTCGGCGGCATCGAGGCCAACCGAAGCGCCCCGGCCGATTTCCTCTACGACAACATGATGATCGAGATGAACGTGATCCACGCGGCCTGGGCCAACGGCTGTCGTCGGCTTCAATTCCTCGGATCGTCGTGCATCTATCCGCGTCTGGCCGCGCAACCGATGACCGAGGACAGTCTGTTGACTGGGGCTTTGGAACCGACCAATGAGGCGTACGCCTTGGCGAAAATCTCAGGTCTGAAGTATTGCGAATACCTGAATCGACAGCACGGGGTCGACTTCATCTCGGTCATGCCGACCAACGTGTATGGTCCCAACGACAACTACCACTCGAAGAACAGTCATGTCCTGCCCTCGCTGATCCGTCGCTTCCATGAGGCGAAGATCGCCGAGGCTCCCGTGGTGGTGTGCTGGGGCGATGGGTCGCCACTACGCGAGTTTTTGTACGTCGACGATTTGGCGAAACTGTGTGTGCGTTTGATGAACACCTACTCCGGTGACCAGACGGTCAACGCGGGCAGCGGGGAAGAAGCCACCATCCACGATCTGGCGAACCTGGTGGCGCAAGTGGTCGGCTATAGGGGTCAAATCTCGTGGGACCGGTCGAAACCGAATGGCGCTCCGCGCAAAGCGCTCGACGTGTCGAAGGCCACCGCGCTGGGCTGGCGGGCCACGACTCGGCTGAAGGACGGGGTCCGGTTGGCGTACGAAGACTTCTTGAACAACCCGACTAGAGCCGAACGGTGAGGCGTGGTCGCCGTGACGAGTTCTGACATCCCGGTCTGTCCGATCATGGGCGTCAACGTGGCGGCCATCGACGCGGGGTTCTTGTCGAGGTATCTCGACGAGAATCTGGGGTGTCTGAGAGGACAGTACGTCTGTGTCTGCAATGTCCACACCACGGTGATGAGTTGGCGGGATCGGGAGTATCAGGCGGTGCAGAATGGCGCGGCCCTGGTGATCCCCGATGGCAAACCACTGTCGGTCGTGGGTCGGCGGCGTGGTCATCGCGGCATGGATCGGGTGACGGGTCCAGATCTGATGACGACCACCTTCTCCGATCCGCGCTTTCGTGACCGATCGCATTACTTCTACGGCTCGAGTCAGGCCACGTTGGATCACATGCGCTCGACACTGGAGACGAACTATCCAGCGCTGAGGATCGCAGGGATGTTCAGCCCACCATTCCGTCAGCTGTCCGATGAAGACAGGGTGGCCGACATTGAGCGCATTCGGGGTTCCGAAGCTGATTTTGTGTGGGTTGGGTTGGGCGCGCCGAAACAGGAGCGCTGGATGGCTGACCATCTGGGCCAGTTCGACGCCGTGATGATCGGGGTCGGAGCCGGATTCGACTATCTGGCCGGCAACATTCGTCGCGCGCCCAGGTGGATGCAGAACGCCGGACTGGAGTGGGCGTACCGGTTGATGCAAGATCCGGCCAGATTGTTCGGCCGCTACGCGTCGACGAACTGGTCATTCCTTTATCACGCCGTGGTTCGGGGGCGCTGATGGAACAGCAGAAGTACGTCCAGATCAACACGTTTTTCAACGGCTCGACCGGGACGATCATGCGTCGGCTTCATCATGAGTTGACTGCTGAGGGCGTCGACTCGTCGATCTTCTGGGGGCGTCGTCATCGGACGATCAATGATCACGAACAACGCTGCGCCTCCACGCTGGGGGTCTACATTCACGGTGGGGTGACCCGACTGACCGATCGCATGGGCTTCTTCTCGACGACCGACACGACAAGGCTGGTGCGTCGACTCGACGCTATCGACCCTGATGTGGTGCATCTGCACAACATCCACGGCTACTACCTCAACATCGCGGTGCTGTTCGATTGGCTGGCCCATCATCGTTGCCAGGTGCGATGGACTTTGCATGACTGTTGGCCGTTCACCGGCCACTGTGCGCATTTCACGTACGTCGGATGCGACCAGTGGAAGAGCGGCTGTGGGTCGGCCGGGCCATGTCCGCAACTGGACACTTATCCGAAGACGCTAGCCAAAGGCGTTTGTCCGCGCAATTTCGCTGACAAGAAGCGGATCTTCACCATGGTTAGCCCGGATCGAATGACACTGATCAGTCCGTCGCGTTGGTTGGCAGGCTTGGTCGAGCAGAGTTTTCTGGGCGCCTATCCGATCGAGGTACGGCCCAATGTGATCGACACGACGGTGTTCACACCCACACCGAGTGACTTTCGGTCTCGTCATGACGTCGGTCAACGGGCGATGATTCTCGGCGTCGCCTCGCCGTGGACAGCCCGCAAAGGGTTGGACGATTTCATCCGGTTGGCTGACGCATTGGATCCAGTCAGATTCGTCATCGTGATGGTCGGGCTGACCCCAAGCCAGCTCCGCCACGTCGGTCCGGCGGTGATCGGGCTGGAGCGAGTCGACAGTGCAGGCGAGATGGCCGCGATCTACACCGCCGCCGACTGCTTCTTCAATCCGACCCTTGAGGACAATTTCCCGACGGTGAATGTGGAGGCGCAGGCTTGTGGGACTCCTGTGATCACCTACGACACCGGTGGCTGTCGGGAGACGATCGTCGACCCAGCGAGCACGGTGGTCGAGGGGTTCGATGAAGCGTTGGCTCTGCTCCGTTCAGTCAGGCCGTTGCGATGACTGGGGTGGTCAAAGCAGCCGATCGGATGCCGTTCGCGGTGGCATTCGCAGTGTTCTTTCTTGTCGCCGAGGACACGTTGCGGCTGGTTGGAATTCAGGGCGTCGTGACGGTTGTCATGGTCGTGACCTTGTCGCTGGTGGCGATTCGTGTCTTGGGTGACGACCTCAAATGGGGTCGCCACCTTGGTTGGTGGCCGACGACGCTGTTCGTCGTTTGGGCGGGGGTGCGCCTGCTCATGGTGGGACCGACGGTCATCGGGCTTCAAGAGTTCTGCGTCTGGGCGTTGTATCCGCTGGTCATCGGGACGGTCAGTCAGCGCGCGCAGCCCGGGACCTACGAGCGGGTGTGCCCCTGGTTGGTGGGTGCGGCCGCTTTGGCGGCGGTGGTCTATCTTGGACAGGTGGCGCTGGCCGGCGCGGGCGCCGATCAGTTCTATTCGGCCCGTGGCGCGGGTTGGCTCGCCTTGCTGGGACTGACCATCGTTTTGCCAAGGGTGGTGGCTTGCCACAAACCCTGGTGGCCGGTGCCGCTCCTGACAGCTGTGATCGTGTTGTCGCAGTCACGGACCCCAATGGTGATCGCCGGCGCGATGCTGGTGGTGACCTGGGCCTTTCGTCATCGTCGAGGGGTCGCCCCGACCTGGCGGCGCGTCTTCCTCCGGCTGGTGATCGCCGGGGTGATCGTGGTCGGGCTGCTGGCATGGCTGGTGTTGAACGTGTCGTGGGTTCAATCCAGGTTCACTGAGGGTGACGGCTTCTCCATCAACGGGGTTGTGATCAACCTCTCGGGTCGGGCCACCTTGTGGCAATTGACGATTGAGCAGTGGCTATTGGATCCGTGGATCGGCAACGGTCCCGGAGCGGTGGGGACGATGCTCGCGACTTACGGTCCCGATTATCCCGATCATCCTCACAATGAGTACCTGCGTCTGCTGGATGACACCGGAGTGATTGGGCTGGTGTTGTGGCTCGCCGGGGTCGTGTTGGTGGGGTGGCGATCGTTGAGGGCTTTGAGTCGGGCCCAGTCGCCTAAGTCGGTGGCTGTGAGCACTTCCGCGGTCCTTGGAGTGTTAGTCATGCTGGCCGGCTCTGTCACCGACAACGTCACGATTTCGCTATACATTCCGCTGATCACCGGGGTCATGATCGGGCTGAGTCTGGCCGACCAGCGCCACACGACCGACGCCATGGTGTGGGCCGAGTCGATTCCTGGCGGGACTTCACAGAGCGTACAACTCCCAGTCGACGAGGTTGAATCGCAGTCCGTGCTCTCCAGGGCCCGCCGGTTGATTCCTGGTCAACGGCTGATCGGTGAGGCTTCGTCGGTCACCCCGAGGCCTAGGAGGCAGTATGTCAGCTGACGCTGCGCTGGCTCCGGCGACGGAGTCGATCCCGCACACCGGGCAAAAGTCGCGGCCGACCAACCAGGGTCGAGCGCCGTTGGATGACGAACCCCAGTTTTCGATCATCATCGCTGTCCACGATGCGGCAGACCATCTGGACCGCTGCCTGAGTTCGATTCTGAGCCAAGATTTCATTCCGTTTGAGGTGATCACGGTCGATGATGGATCAACCGATTCGAGCCGCTCGATGCTTCATCGCTACGCTCGCCTGGATGGCCGGATTCGGGTGGTTCATCAGCGCAATCGTGGAGTGGGCGCGGCCCGCAACACCGGCTTGGACCTCGCTCGTGGGTGTCACGTCCTGTTCATGGATGATGACGACCACCTGATCGACGCAGGCGCGCTGTCTCGGTTGGCCACCGCTGTGGCCCGGACTTCAGCCGATGTGGTGGTTTTCGATTACGTGTATTTTGCGGGGCGTCGGCGAGTGATCAGGTCGTGGGGTCATGCGGATGGTGAGCTTCGCCCGGCCAGGCTCACCGATTTGGCTGGAGTCGTCACCGAGTTGGCTCGCCGTCGCCTGCTGTTGCCGGTGTGGAACAAGGCCTATCGTCGTCGTTTTCTGGAGGAGTCAGGGCTGCGGTTTGGCGACGCTCGGGTCGGTGAGGACGGCCAGTTCAATTTCGACGCTTTTCGGTCGGCCCGCATGATCGCCGTGATGAACGAGTGCGCTTACGCGTACTGTGTTCGGCTTCGATCGGCGATGACGACTTTTCGTCCGGCGCGGTTGACGGATGATGTCGCGGGGATTCGCGCCTCGGCGGAATTCTTCCGTGATGTCGGGGCGCACGCTCCGCTGGCCCAGCGCGACACGATCACCACCGCTGTTCGGGAGGTACGCAGCGCGTTGTCCTCGGCGCATCCGCTTCGGGCGCTGCGCGTCTGTGTGAGCCATCCGGGTCTTCGGGCGGAACTGGCGTCGGTCAAGCCCGCTGATTGTGGTGGTGACAGTCGGCTGCTGCTGGCTTTGGTCGCGCTGAAGGCTCTGTGGTGGGCGGGGCCCCGGCGATCCGAAGGTGAGGCTTGAGATCGATGCGGGTGTTGGTTGTGTTGCCGCATTTGAGCGGCCAGGGTGGAATTGAGACGGTGGTGTCGATCATCATGGATCACGTCGCGCTGGGAGCGGACCACTGGCGATTGGCATCGCCTTCGGGGATGGCTGGCTCGTCGTGGCAGCCCGCGTCGTGGCCGTTGGTCGTCGGCGATGGTCGGGGTCGGTTCTTGGCTGAGCGGCGCTGGCTGAGGTCAATCTGCGCTGACGACGACCATGACGTCATCATCACCATCTCGCGCAGAAACACGCTCGAAGTCCTCACGCTTCGTCGTCAGTTGCGTTCGCGTGCCAAGGTCGTGTGGTGGCCACACTTCTCACTTCGTACGGGGTCGATGGCCCAGCGGGCCATGCAAGCGATCCTCGACAAGGTCATGCTGCCGAGGATCGATCACTGTTTGGCGATCTCATCGGGTATTGCGTCACAACTGGTGGCGGCCGGTGTGTCCGCCTCACGAGTGACCACGGTGTTCAATCCGGTCCTGCTCGATCCGTCAGCGCCGCTGATTCCTCCGAGTCAGGATTCGACGATCCGATTGGCGTACGTCGGTCGATTGCTGCTGGATGGGCAAAAGAACCTCCGTGAGCTCATCGCCGCTGTGCGTACGATCGGTCGGCCGGTGCATCTGCAGTTCGTCGGCGACGGACCTGATCGAGCTGAGATCGAGCGGATCTTTGGTTCGGCGATGCCGCCTGAGGTGACCGCCGATTTCACTGGCTGGGTCCAGGACCCGTGGGCGCAGATTTGCAACGCTGATGGATTGGTTCTGGTGTCGCGCTACGAAGGCTTGGGGTTGGTGCTGGTGGAGGCGATCTGGCGAGGGTTGCCCGTCATCAGCAGCGACTGTGACACCGGGCCAGCCGACATCGTCAACGCGTCCAATGGCCTGTTGTATCCTCCGGGCGACGGGTCGGCGCTCCGTGCCCGAATCGTCGGACTCAAACAGGATCGTGATCGGTTCAACCCGCAGACCATGCGCGACAGTGTCGCCACCTTTGCTCCCGTGCCGTACATTGTACGGCTTCGTGAGGCTCTGCGGGAGTTGGCCGAGGCAGGTGGGGGTCGCCCATGAATGGTCGCGAGGTCGAACATCCCTCTGACGCTGGCTGTCAGGGTCGGATCCGGTGATGGCGGGGAGTTTTGGTTCCCGGGGAGCCGCCATCATGATCGGCGGACAGTGGATCCGCTACGCGGTCAGCTTTGTTGCCCTGGTCGTGTTGTCGCGCCTGCTGCCTCCGCAGGCGTACGGGGTGTTCGCGGTCGCCGCAGGCTCGGTCGCCTTGGCTGGGGTTCTCGGCGATTTGGGGATGTCACTATCAGCGCTTCGGGCCGAGTCGCTGAGTCATCAACAGCGCTCCAACTTGTTGTGGGTCAGTGCCGGGGCGGGGATAGTCTTGTGTGTCTTCGTCAACCTGATCGCGGGGAGCGTCGCGAGCCTGTACGCCTTTGACGGGTTGGAGCGGGTTCTGCGGGTGTTGTCGATCCCGTTCGTGTTGAATGGGTTCTCGGCCCAGTTTCGTGTGGGGTTGAATCGAGTTGGACGCTATGGCGCGGTGGCTGTGGCTGACACGGTCAGCAGTTTGGCTGGTCTGATCGTCGGCGTGGTCGCGGCGCTGCTTGGGTTAGGCGCGATGGCGCTCGCGCTCCAGTCGGGTGTCACCTCGCTCATCGCGCTGGTTGGCCTCGTGGCGGCCGACCCATGGGTTCCGACCAGGCCTCGGCGGGATGAGGCGACCAGACATCTGCTGTCGTTCGGCGGGACGATGTGGTTGACGCAGGCGGTCAGTGCGCTGGCGAACAGTGTGGATTCGCTGACTCTGGGGTGGTACCGACCGTCGGGTGAGGTTGGCGCCTACAGTCGCGGGCTGAGTGTGGCCCGGCTGCCACTGAATCAGCTGATGGCCCCATTAGGCAACTTGGCGATTCCGCGGGCCGCCGCCGAGCCACTCGATCCTGGAACGCGCTTGGAGTCACTGGTCGACGTGTTCCGTCCGGCCGCCTTGGTGTCGGCGCTGGGGTTGTCGGGGTTGGTGGCAGCCGGCAGCTGGGCTCCTCGACTCATCCTGGGTGACCAGTGGTCGGGATTGGCGACCGTCTTGGCGATTCTCGGCGTTGCGATGATCATGCAAACCGCGCAGCAGTTGCCTTTCTGGGTGGTGTTCTCGATGGGGGCGTCGCGGGTCATCTTTGTGGCTGAAGTGGTTCCCAGACTGGTTTTCGTGGCTTCGGCGATCGTTTGTGCTCGGTGGGGCATGATTCCCGTGTGCGTTTGCATGGTCGTCCAGCAGGGCCTCATGCTCGGGCTGTACTGTGGTTGGGCCATGCCGCGCCTGGGAATCTCGGCCGCGAAGGTCTTCCGGGATGCGCTGTCGCCGGTGGCCATGCCACTGGGGCTGGCCGTCGCCGTGACGCTGGTCCGACTCGGCCTCGCAGCAGTCACCACAGTGTCCGACGTGGGCCTGAACCTGATTTGCGTCAGCGGGTGGGTTTTCGCAGTCGCGGTCAATCTGATGGTGTCATCGAACCAGCGGCGGGCGTTCGCCGTCCTGTGGGCTCATGCTCGTACGGCGGTCGGCGGCTCGTCAAAAGCGACGTGACCTGCAGAATGGCTGCGGCGAGGTCCTGACGCGGGTCCCGGTGGACCGGTGCGGCCACGTTCTCACATCCCCCCGAACTCGTTGACCCATTTGCCCGGAATCTTGGTCTTGGTTGTCGCACCACGCCGCTTCCATTCGTACTCGATGTCCAGGTGGCCGATGTCGAGGACTTGGATGCCAGCGCGCGCCAAGTCGAAGGCCATGACTGCGGCGGTCGGTCCAAGCGCGAGCAGGACTATCGGATCGCGGCTGTGTTCGGCCTGAGTGAGTGCTGACTGGTAAAGCGCTGGATAGTCCGACCAGGCGTTGGTCGACGGCGCGAGAACCGTGGTGAGGCTACCCGCTTGATCCATCAAGTCGTTGCCTGCTCCAACGTGGGAGTGCTCACCTTCGACCAGGATGACGTCGCGACCGGCCCAGAGATTGGCGAAGGTGCGGAAAGTGTCAGTCGGTTGATGATGGGGTCGATAGTCGAGGTACGGTCGAGTGATCAGCGAGTTGACGTACCTCTCCTGTGTGCACCAATGGGCCCAATCGTGTCCGTGTCGTGCGCGATAGTCGAACCAGAAGTGACGGGCGGCGTTCGTCATGCCGCGACGGGAGACCAGGGCGTTGGGTATTCCACAAAGGTGCTTGTCGCAGTGTGTTTGAAGGACTTCACACAGGCGCTGGGCCAGCAGTGGGTCGTACGCCTGGAAGCCGATGCTGCCACCGTTGATGATGGTCATCTCCCCGTCGCCAAACCGACTCAGCGACATGGTGGGGCGCAGGCGCAGATATTCCATCGTCTCCGGTGTGTCCAGGATTCGCGGCAGTCGATACAGCGGAGCGCGGGCGGCGTAGATCGGGAACGCGGTGAGATATCGTACGGTAGAGCGCATTTGTGGCGGGAAGGCCCGGGCTACGGCGTCGCGGGGGCTGGTCATCGGGCCTCCACGTGGTAGCTCTGCACGCTGTCATGGTATCACACCAATAGTATATCGATCACTATTAGTCTGATGTGCGAGCGACGTGCTGGACTCACGGATCGAATGGGCAGTATCATTCAACATGACGGCTTGAGACTTGTCTGTTCCGCAGTGACGAGTCGTGGGGGTCGGTCCGGGGGTTCTGTGTATGAATGTGGGGGAAACGGTCGCACCTGAGCAACAACGTGCAACGGCGAAGACGTTTGGCGTATTGTCTCACCGATGGGGCTACGCGACCCAGGTCAAGCGTGCCCTGGATTGTTCTGTGGCGATGATCGGGCTGGTCGTCAGTCTGGTGCCCATGGGGATCATCGCGATCGTGACCAAGCTGACAAGCCGGGGGCCAGTGTTCTTCCGTCAATCTCGAGTTGGTCGCGGTGGTCAAGAGTTTGTGATCCTCAAGTTTCGTACCATGTACGTTGGTTCGCCTGTGTCGCGGCGGCTGGATAATCCAGCAGCCCATATCACCCCGTGGGGGGCGGTGCTGCGGGCCTCGTCTTTGGATGAGATCCCTCAGCTGTTCAACATCCTGATGGGACAGATGAGTTTTATCGGCCCGCGCCCTGTTCCCAGTGTTGAAGTGATCACCCTCGACGAGCGTCGACGCAACGGCGCTCATCTGCTGCGTCCGGGACTGTCCGGTTGGGCTCAAGTCAACGGTCGCGACACGATCACCGAGCTGCAGCGAGCGCGCTACGACGGTGAGTACGCTCGCCGCCTGTGTTTCCTGTTCGATCTCAAGATTCTAGTCAAGACGGTGGTGTCGGTGATCGGGCGTCTGGGATACACCGAAGCCTCGATTGATAGTGTGGACGAACCTGAGAGTGCGGAGTCAGCGAGCCACGGCGTCGCGGATCTTGTCGAGTCGGCCGTGTCCTTGAGTGCTCGTGCGCCGGAGATGTTTGGCGCTCATGACACGATCGGGGACGCGGGGGAAGCCGTCGAGTCATCCTCGGTCGAGCCTGACCAGTGGGGTAGGCAGCGTACTCTTCACACGAGTTCGACCGGACTGAGCGCATGAAGCGGATCCTGTTCTTGACGACGATCGCAGACTCGGCGTATGTGGTGTATCGCGGGTATCTGCGTTATCTGCGCGAACAGGGGTGGGACGTCCGCGTCGCGAGCGCGTCTGATGGCAGCCTGGAGCGGTGGGCGGCCAGTGAAGGGGCTCGTGGGTACGCGCTGCCGCTTGTGCGGCAGATCAGCCTGGCGGCAGACATTCGGGGACTCATCGCCATCATGGGTCTGATCAGGCGTTTACGTCCCGACGTGGTGGTGTCGGCCACGCCGAAGGCGGGACTGCTCGGAACGGTGGCCGCGTGGATAAACCGTGTTCCCGTGCGTGTGTACGACGTGTGGGGATTGAGAATGGAGACCGAGCACGGCATGAAGCGTCATGTGCTCGGATGGTCGGAGCGGGTCGCGATGGCGGCCGCGACGGATGTCTACGCGAATAGCGAGAGCCTTCGCCGGATGTGTCACGCATTGGGTTTATCCGGGCGAAAGTCAGTCAAGGTCGTCGGATCGGGCAGTTCATATGGGGTGGATTGCGAGTACTTTGGCCGCGACTGTGTCGATGACATCCCCCCAGAGGTGGCGGACTTCCTCGGCGACGCTCCGCCGGATAGATTGGTCGTCGGCTTCGTTGGACGACTGACCAAAGACAAGGGGATTGACACTTTGCTGGACGCGACTCAGCGGTGCCTCGACCAAGGGGTGTCCCTGCGGCTGATTCTTGTCGGAGCGACCGAGGACGAGCGAATCGTCGAGCGCGTGGATGTGTTCTGTGCGAGAGGGGTCGCGCTACGGGTCGGCCACGTCGACGATGTTCGTGGTTACCTGAAGGTGATGGACGTGTTATGTTTGCCGAGCTTGCGCGAAGGTTTTCCCAACGTGGTCCTCGAAGCCGCCGCGATGGAAGTTCCCGCGATCGTGTCAGACGCCACGGGAGCGGTGGATTCGGTGGTGGATGGGGAGACGGGGTGGATCGTGCCGGTTGGTGATGCTGGGCAACTGGCCCAAATGCTGCGGCGACTGGCGGACGATCCGGTACGACGTACGGCGATCGGGGGAAATGCTCGAGAATGGGTTTGTCGGTCATTTGATCGGAAACAGTTGTGGGGTTCAAGGCTGGCCGAGATGGGGTGGACGGTCGGTGAATCTCGAACGGCAAGGGCGGGGAGCGCATGAGCGGGGGTCGCAGTGGACTCGGCTATCGTCAGGCCTATCTGGTGATGGCCCACCGAGATGACCTCGTCTTCCGCACTCTTCTCTCCATGCTTGATCGCCCGTACAATCATCTCTTTGTTCATATGGATCGCAAATGCGCGGGCTATCGTCAAGATGAAGTCGAGAGCTTGATGCATCATGCGAAACTCACACATACCAGGAGAATGGATGTGCGTTGGGGCGCGGACAGTCAGATTCGTGCGGAACTCCTCTTGCTTTCCGAAGCGACAGCGAGGGGGAGCTATGATAGATATCATCTGATCTCGGGCCAGGACCTCCCGATCCAGACGCAGGATACCATTCGGGAGTTCATGCAGGTCCATTCGAACAAGGAGTTTGTTGGCTTCGCTAAGCCGGCGTTTTCTTACGCCTACCGGGTCAGGTTCTATTACCCCATGCTTCGGCTGCCGTGGCCGCGGCAGTCGGTCTTGCGCAAGGCGATGGTAGCTCTGGGGATCGGTGCGCAAACAGTGGTTGGCGTGCGAAGAAACAGCCACATCTGCTTTCAGATGGGCGACAATTGGTTCAGTATCACTGACGGATTTGCGCGGTATGTACTGTCTCAAGGAGCGTGGCTTAAGCACGTGTTTAGGAGCACCTACTGCGCTGACGAGGTGTTTCTACAGACGTTGGCGCTCAATTCCGAGTACGAAGATCGTCTGTACCGTCCGACGCTTGCATCCGGGATGGCATTGCCGTCGAGTATGCGACTGATTGACTGGGATCGGGGGAGCCCATATGTTTTCAAGGCCGCTGATTGGCCTCAGCTGAAGGTGTCCAGCCGCTTGTTCGCGCGAAAGTTTGACGGCGGAGTCGACTCAATGATCATCCAGCTTGTTCGATCCGAATACTCAGTGTAGCGGGCTGTGATGGGTGTATCAGAAGCCAGGCGTCTGGACTCGCGCGGGCTGCCAGCACGGGACGTGACTCAGGGGGTGGGTGTCAAAAGCGATGTGGTTCTTGGCGCGGCGCTCAGCGGATCGTCGAAGGGTGGCGGCGATGGTCGGGCCTCAGCCATGGATCGTCAGGCGTTCCTGATTCTGGCGCATAAGGATGACGAGGTCTTTTGGACTTTGATCGACATGCTGGACTATCCGGGGAACGATCTGTTTGTGCACATGGATGTGAAGAATCGCCGCTACCTGGAGTCGGCGATCAGCAGAGCTGTGCGGTGGGCACGGGTTTTCCATACTCAGCGGACCAATGTGCGCTGGGGTGGGGATAGTCAGATCCGGGCGGAGTTCTTGCTCTTGCGCCTGGCGACCGACGTCGGGTTTCATGACTATTACCATCTGCTATCTGGCCAGGATCTCCCGATCCAGACGCAGGAGACCATCCGTCAGTTCTTGTCTCAGAATCGTGGTAAAGAGTTCGTCCAGTTCGCTGGGTGGACCTTCGAGCATTGGGATCGGGTGCGGTATTACTACCCGCTCTTGCGCGCGATTGACCCCCGACGAAGCCGACTAGCTCGCGGGGTGAATCATGTTGGTGTCGCGCTGCAGAAGTGGGTGGGGGTGGACAGGAACCGCGGCATTGAGTTTCAGAAGGGCGGGAATTGGTTTACCATCACCGATGATCTGGCGCGGCATGTGGTCTCAAGGCAGGCATGGGCTAGAAAGGTGTTCGCCTCAACCTATTGTTGCGATGAAGTCATCATGCAAACGATTGTTGATAACTCACGATTTCGGGACAGGCTCTACTATCCGCCGGGTCCCGGCGCGCTGCCGAGTAGTCAGCGGCTTATTGACTGGAGTAGGGGTGGACCATACGTTTTTCGGGGGAATGATTTTGAAGAGATACGAGGGTCCAGTGCGTTATTCGCTCGGAAGTTTGATTCGACGGTCGATGTGAGCATCGTTCGGAGGATTCGGGAAGCGTACTCTAGTCGTGCTCCCAGATGAAGCTAAATGGGAAGAAACCGGTCCAGTTCGCAATGAGCACAAATGCGCAAAAGTAAGTGATTGAGTACGCTGCGAGTGTCAGGTCGATGGGACTGATTTTCGCTTCGTCGTGGGATCTGCGCTTGGGCAAACAATACAGGCAGACTCCGAGCAAGGGATACAGTAGCTGACCAATTCTGGCGAATGCGCTGACCAAGGTGAACGCGATAGCAAGAGATGACAAGACCAGCAGTCGAAGCGTGGGGCTGTCGATGAAGTAATCCTCCTTTTCGTGGGAGAGGCAGAGCGCCACGACGAACAGGAGTAGGAGTGCCTTCGCCCCGGTTTGGGCGGCGACATAGGGCAGGACGGCGGACAGCGATGGAATCGCGGAATCGGGGTCAATGACAGATTCGTAAGCCGTGTACTTCCCGAGAAGAGGAATTCGATTCAGAAGACCGAACAATGTGCCATAAGTGAGTTGCGAAGCCAGGCCCACTCCTCCAACCCCCAGGGCTAAGCAGGCTAACAGCGAGCGGGACAATCGATGTGTTTTACGGGATGTCGACACCGCCGCCAGGAAGACGATGACAGAGGCGACGAGGGAGGAAGCGTGGAAGAAAGCCGCAACTGCGGACAATGCGACGAACTGGACATAGCGCCCCTGAAAGATCTTCACGGCAGCGAAGAAGACCAGGCTCGTGGCGAGGAGGGCTCGTGCTCCACTCAGTCCGAACGGAATCACGGTGAGCAGGACAAACATCCACAGGGATGACTTCTGAATTGCCGACAGATTGCGTAGGGCACAGATCCCGAGGAGGAAACAGGCTACTGTCAGGAGGTAGTATGCGGCAAAGATAAGGTACGGTCCCGAGGTCAATCGCCAGGATAGGCGCGCCAATAGCCAAAAGGAAGACTCGAGTTTGTAAGGCGTGTCAAGAGTGAGGTACTCATCAAGGCTTAGTTCGGCTACTCCTTGGCTAAGCTCGATGTATCGTCCGTAGTCAGCGTTTTCTAGCGTCGTGTATTTCAGTGAGTAGAAAACTCCAGGTATCACCCAGGCGAGCAAGAGAATCCCGCGTCGCATCGCCTTCTGGGTGGATGAGACCGATAGTGCCAATCGCAGACACATGCAAGACAAAGCGACCACAGAGAAGTAGAGGGCCAGGTCAAAGGCGTTATTCACGGGGGCCCACCTTGTTCATGGCAAGGCGATGGGCCAGGCAGGGTGTGACCCGGGACGGTGAATCATGGCGCACGGGATCGTTAGAGATATCGCCAGGGCTGGAATCCTGTCGCTGTGATTGCCTCACATCAAGCCCGTTCAGGCGCGTATAGGCGGTTCAGTATTGCACGGAAGTGTGACGCATCATTTCGCTCCAGCGCCTTCTTATGGGCAGCGCTGCTCAACGTGTCGAGGGCCTCGGGATCCCCCAGAAGCCTGAGGCATTGTTGAACCGTGTCTGCCGTGCCGGTGCTGAGGTGGCCGACCGATGGATCGATGAGATCGGCCATTCCGCCCACGTCAGGGCCGATCACGGGAACGCCTGCGAGCAAAGCCTCCATGACGGAAACTGGAGACCCCTCGAACCGCGAAGTCACTAGGCAGATTCTTGACTCAGCCAAGAACCGTTCAGGATGTGGTTGGAAACCAACCACATCAATGACGTTGTCTAGGTGCCAAGCAGCGACCTGACCTTTGATGCTCGCGCTGAGGGGTCCGTCTCCAATCATGACCGAACGAAGGTCTGGGCGTTCTCGGTGAACTCGCTCCACAATCTCCACAAAGGTGTCTGGTCGCTTTTCGGGAGAGAAGCGACCGAGGTAGGCCAAGTCCCACCTCTTCTCGCGGCTCATGACGATGCGGTTCGGGTCGACGATGTTGGGAAGAACGACCGCAGATCGCATTGTTTGAGGTAGCCAGAATGACGATTGCTGTGCAGGGGTTACTAGTACGACTTGGTCGAATAGTCTGTGCATGATGATATAGGCCAAAGACCTCATGGTGAGATGACTCATCGCAGGGTCGCTGCTGTGCAGATGCCAGAGAAGGCGCGGTCGGTGTCGCCGAATGCCAAGAGCGAGTCCCACGGCGACACCCGCCCGCACGTCATGGGCCTGAATGATCTCCGGCTGGATTGACGATGACACCCTCAGTATTTCTGACGGGGTGGGTGCGGTAATGGGCGCATAGGGCACCCCGGCTGATTGAACTTGACGTCGGATAAGACCGGGAGGGCTGCAGTAAATGTGAGTCCGATCCGGATCTAGGCTGGCAATAGTCAGCACCACCCGCTCGGCTCCACCAAAGCGGGAGCTAGAGAGCACGTGCAATACTGTTGACAATCGTTCGCACCCCCTGGATGGTGGAGAGTTGCTGAGACGTTGGCGTCAGTGACTTCACGTAAACCCACAATACCACGTGCTCTTCCTTGATGGAAGGGTCCGGGGTTGCGAGGGGTCCGGAGACTCGTTGTGAAAGGCCAGTGAGAGTGTCGTGAATCGGTGTTCTGATCGCAGGCCGGAAATGGGGCTACTCCCGGGGCTTGACCGCGCAGGTCATGGCTGCGATGAGAGGCGCAAAATCGGTCGCCCAGTCTGGCGGTTCTGTGTTGGTGAATGGAATTGATGTCAGATGACGCTCGAGAGTCGAGTCGTTCCAACAAGGTATCACCCCCTGTAGGCCATGCGACCAGGAATCGAAGAAGTGTCGTACCTTTGAGTTCGCATTATCGAAGACAACTGCCGGCGTTCCGGCGATTGCTGCGAAGATCATCCCGTGGAGCCGATCAGTTATGACTATCTGCGCAGACGCGTAGAGGTCAATCATCCTGGTGACGGCCCTCTGTCGCGCAGCGGGGGTGTTAGCGGTGAGTGCTCGCGCCTGTGTGTCCACGACCTTCGCCTGGTAGCCGGATTGTCTCAGTTCAAGGATGACCTGATTCGTTGAGGGTGTGTCCTGTCTGCGCTCGTCATCGCTGCGAAGGCTAATGATCGCTCGCTTTGGGTGATCAATCCTATGGCGAGTGGCGTCGATCGCTAGAGCGAGGGCGGTGTCGGGAACCAGATGAGCTTGGTTGTCAAAGTGCCGCACGATGAACTGGTAGCTCTGCAAGTCGCGGGCGAAGACTACGAGGTTCCGATGTCTCGCGAATGCTCTGGCATCCGCTGCGAGGAACCGACGCCCTCGGGCTGTTAGTGGATAGTCGGTAGACTGCGGGAAAATCAGGCATCGCTGGCTCTTCGGCAGAACGCCCAGAAGGAGTCGTCGTTCATCTCCTGCTTTCGGATATGACGACCCCAGGTTCCCGCCTCCGGGGAGGATGACGAGGTCGTTGGCGCTGAGCGCGCGGCGCAGAGGCAAAGCGCCGGCGATGGTGTCGGAGTCGTTCAATTCCATGAGTGTGTCGTCCGGCAGCAGGCGCTCAACAAGTTGTCGCGTGGCCGTTGCTATTGCGAGATCGCCGAGATTTCCATAGGTGGGAATCATGCAGGAGTAGACGCGTCTACTCAAGGGCCATGGCGCGATCGGCGGGTAGACAAGTGTTTTCGCTTTGGTGTAAAGGTCCCGAAGGCGCGGAAAGTCCTCGAGCTGAACCGGCTGTCGACTCGATGGCGGGGTTGGCGTAAACGAGAGTTTTTTCACTGGCCTGATTATAATCGGGAGTCAAGGGGGTGTTGTGTGAAAAGCAGCTTTGGCGCGCGAGGGGCAGCCTTCACGCTGGGGGGACAATGGGTTCAGTATGGAATTCAGTTTGTTTCCCTGATGGTCCTCTCTCGCGCGCTCGACCCGGCCGCATTCGGGTTGGTCGCCGTTGTGACCTCGGTGGTCGTCCTGGCGAGCACATTAAGCGACTTCGGCTTGTCCCAGTCCTGTCTTCGCGCCGCAGAGCTCTCGGCAGAGCAAAGGTCCAATGTCTTCTGGATAAATGTCGCGGCTGGTGGAGTGCTGTGTCTGGCGCTGAATGCCATCGCCAGCCCACTCGCGTATTTCTATGGTGATGTGAGGCTGGAGTCACTCTGTCGTGTCATGTCGAGTGTGTTTGTGATCTCGGGGATCGGCGCCCAGTATCGTGTGGGGCTCATGCGGGATGGACTTTTTGGGCCGCTCGCGTTGTCTGGGGTGATTAGCGCGACTGTGGGACTTTTGTCTGCGCTTGCTGGGGCTCGACTGGGGCTTGGCGCGATGGCGCTGGTGATTCAGCAAGTGGCGGCGGCTCTCGTGGGACTCGTGATCGTGGTCGCCGCCCGTCCCTGGCTTCCATTGCGTCCGAAAAGGGGCGTAGGCACTCGAGGCATAGTGGCTTTTGGTGGTGTGCTTTTCCTTACGACTCTCATGAATGCAGTTTCATCAAGTGTCGATGCGCTGACCTTGAAGTCGTTTCATTCGAATGAAGAGGTCGGCTTGTATAGCCGTTCGCTTCAGATCTCCAGACAGCCCATGACTCAGTTGGTCTCACCGCTCAGTCGACTGGCGATTCCTCGAGCTGCCCGCGCTGGGGCTGAGCCGCTGAAGCAGTTGGCAAGCCTTCGGCGTTTGTATAGGCCGGTCGCTTTCACTTGCGCGCTCGGCTTGTCCCTGGTTGTCGCTGCGAGCGATCTCGTGACAACAGTGTTCCTCGGTGGCCGCTGGGTTGGTGCCGGCCTTCTCGTTGGGGTGCTAGCTCTCGCAAGCATGCTTCAGACGGCGCAGCAGATCATGTATTGGATGCTGATGGTGTCCGGCAGAGCGCGGGTACTTTTTCTGTCTGAATTCGTCCCTCGAGTCGCATACGTCGCGCTAGTCGTTTTGGTGGCTCGGCACGCGGTTGTCTTGGTTTGTCTATGCGCTGTACTAATGCAATTGATGATTCTGGTCGTCGACGTCTTTTGGGGAATGCCGCGGATTGGTGTCAGATGGCATGACGCGCTTAAGGTGGCAATGGAACCTGTGGGTTTCTTTCTCGGGACTTCTTGTGTTATGGTCACCGTTCGATCACTGCATTCCTCGCTGTTCCCTGGCTGGGTTAGCGCAGACTTGGTGGGCCTGACTGTGTGGGTGGCCTCGATGGCCGTCGTGATGACGGCATCACAACCAGCTCGTCACGCGGTGGCTCGTGGCCTGAGGTGGATTGTTTCGTGGGTTCGGAGGATCATCGAAAGGACGGGCTGAGGTGTTGTCGAGTGGAACTAGCAGTGAAGGTAGAAGCGATACCCGCGCACCGTTAGTCTCAGTTGTTATGTCCACGTACAAGGAAGACGTTCCGATTGTCGCGGAGGCAATTGGGTCGATCCTTGGACAGAGTTGGAGGAACCTAGAGTTCATCATCATCCGCGATGATCCGACGAACGTTGCCATCGAGGCGTATCTTGAGGGATTGGACGACTCACGAGTTCGAGTGATCACTAATCCAACGAATCTTGGTCTTGCTCGGTCGCTCAATCGGGGCATTCTCTTGAGTCGCGGAGACTTCGTTGCTCGAATGGATGCTGATGATATCTCGTACGTGGATCGGATTGAATGCGAGGTCGAGTACGCGAGCCGATATGACGTGGTGTGGTCCTGGGTTGATTTCGTCAATGAGGACGGTGGGCTGCGCTATACGGACCGACGAACTTTTCGATCTGGTCATCCCCTTCCCCGGTATGGAAACATCGTCAATCATTCGAGCGTCATGTTTCGAAGAGAGGTCGTTCTTAGAGAGGGTGGGTACCGATGCATGGAGCCTGCGGAGGACTTCGATTTGTGGATGAGGTTGGCTGACCAAGGCGCGACCTTCCACCAGGTGACTAAACCTCTGATGGCCTACCGACTAAGAAGTTCGAGTATCTCCAATCAGCAGGCGGCGCGTCAGAAGGTCGCCAGTGTGTATGCACTCCGGATGGCGAGAAGGAGGGACTGGAAACAGACGGATAACTTCTCGACCGCTGAATTGTCCGCGCTTAATCAGCGCTTTGCCACGCAAGCGAACAACCTTCGACTCGGGGAGTCGATCGAGACACTGCTACGTCCACGCAAGTTTGAGAAACTGGGGAAGATCATCTCTGTCTGCCAGGTGTTCGCGCGGGATGGGCTCTTCCGGATGCATTGGGTCGAGAGTCTGCTCGCTCAGGGGTCGCAGTGGTTTCGGATTCATCTCGGGCGCTCTCGTCGATCTCGATAGGATTCCATAATGACTTTCCTTTCCGTTGCCAGCGAGGTTTTGGGGCGGTCGCTCGCGACCTGTCGTTTGCGCGCCGTTGTCCTGCTGTGCCGCCATCACTTCGTGGCGCTCCTGTATTGACGCAAGGACGGTCGTTCGTATTTCATGTTGCCTGGTTGTTCGGTGGAAGCAGATGAAGCGATCGAGGTGGCCGCTCGACGGGAATTGTTCGAGGAACTCGCGGTGGTGTCGAGCCTGACGCGGATCGCGACGCTCAGCCTGGCGGACCATGACGGCGTACTGTTCCTAACTCAAACCGATTCCTGTGTCTCGCGATTGGCGGCCCGGAGAAGACCCGCGCATCGATGGACGACGACTATCGTCCCTGTTGAACCGCTCCGCCTAGTGTGGCACGCGCGGTGTGTGTGGTGGGGTCGTGATGTGGGTTGGGTGGCGGGACTTGACCTGGCTATTGGTGGTGTGGGGTGGTGAGGGTGGTGTGGAGTTGGCTGATGTGGTTGGTGGGGTTGGTTGT
>JAITVK010000014.1 GCA_031285845.1 Propionibacteriaceae bacterium | reverse complement strand
CAGCCATATCGATCTTGCCTTCTCTCACGACAAGCAAGCCTGAACCCCGAAGGGCTACGCGCTCAAACTATCTGAGGCACCACACCCCACCACCCGCTCAAACAAACTGAGGCACGTCGTCGAGTTGGGTCGACTGATCGGTCCATGTATAATGTTCAAGTTGGCTTCGGGCGTGATGCCCACCGAATCGAGGAGTTGAATCAGATGGCCGCCGTCTGCGATATTTGCGCCAAGGGACCTAGTTTTGGTCACAACGTGCCCTGGTCGAAGAAGAAGACCTTGCGTCGCTGGAACCCCAACATCCAATCAGTTCATGCTGTCGTTGGTGGAACTCCGAAGCGACTCAATGTGTGCACCGCCTGCCTGAAGGCTGGAAAAGTCACTCGTTGAGCGTGACGAACGTGAACCCGCCCCGCAAAGGGCGGGTTTTCTGTTTTCATAGACGCTCGATCGACGGCGATGCGGGCTGGACGCATCCGTGAGGAGATGGTGATGGGCCAGTGGAAGACAGCGGCGTTTCGCGAGTTGCAGAGTTCGCTGACCACCGTGCTGGGCGCCGCGACGGCCAAAGCCTTCCTCGGTTTGCAGTGTTCAACCTTGTCCGACTTATTGCGGCTGCTACCTCGGCATCTGATGTCGGGGACCGATCTGACCGACATCGCGGGGTTGATCCAAGATAACCGGGGCAGCGAAGAGTACGTCGCGTTGATGGCGCGGGTCGCCCGGATGGAACTCAAAGGCAGCGTGCCGCGGCAACGGTTGGAAGTCCGTCTCACTGACGGCAAGGGCTGGCTGACGGCGACGTTCTTTGGGCGTGCCTCCCTGATCGCGTACTGGCAGAAGGCGTTGTCCCGATCAGACAGGGGCATTTTCGCCGGCAAGCTCGGCTGGTTCAATGACACCGCGCAGTTGGCCCACCCGGCGTTTGTGATGATCACTCCCGAGGGATTCGTCGGCTCGGAGCAAGGCACGAAGATGGCGGCGAGGGTGGCGCGCAGCAGCTTCATCGGGTTGTACCCCCAGACGTCCAAGCTGGCCACGTGGACGGTCGCCGAGTCGATCGACCTGGGGTTGGCCCAGATCGCCGCAGTTTCCGATCCGATGCCCGGTTGGGTGGCAGACGCGGCCGATGTGGTCGAGATGCAGACCGCTTTCCGCTATGTTCACGCCCCGACCAGTCTGGAGGAGTTCGAAGCCGGCAAGAAGCGTCTGCTGTTCGATGAAGCGTTCGCCGCTCAGACGGTGATGGCCTACCGTCGGGCCGACAGCGCCGCTCACCCGGCCACACCGCGTCCGAGTAGGCAGGATGGTCTGCGGGCGCGGTTCGACGCGCGACTTCCATTCACCTTGACTGAGGAGCAAGTCGACGTCGGTCGAGTCATCGAGGAGGACTTGGCTCGTTCCCACCCTATGCAGCGGCTGTTGCAAGGCGAAGTCGGATCAGGCAAGACCGTCGTCGCTTTACGCGCGATGCTGACGGTGGTCGACGCCGGCGGACAGGCGGTTTTGCTCGCTCCCACCGAAGTGCTGGCCGCTCAGCACGCTGCGACGATCACGGCTCTGATGGGTGATTTGGCCGCAGATGGGCTGCTCGGCGGGCCCGAATCCATCCAGGTGGTGTTGTTGACTGGCTCGATGACGGCGGCTGCCAAAGGGGCGGTCGCCGCTCAGATCGCCAGCGGTCAGGCGGGAATCATCATCGGTACCCACGCTGTTCTGTCGCGCGGATTGAGCTTCGCCGATCTGGGGTTGGTCGTGATCGACGAGCAGCATCGCTTCGGTGTCGAACAGCGCTCCAGCTTGTCCGATCGTGGGCCGACCCATCCCCACAGTCTGGTCATGACCGCGACTCCGATTCCTCGGTCGGTCGCGATGACAGTGTTCGGCGATCTGGACGTGTCCACCTTGACCCAACTACCCGCCGGAAGGGGCGAAGTGACCACCACAGTCGTGGATCAGATTCGCCACCCGGGGTGGGTCGAGCGGGCTTGGCAGCGGGCGCGTGAGGAGGTGGCCCAAGGTCATCAGGTGTACGTCGTCGCGCCTCGAATCGACCCGACTGACGCCGATCAGGGCGCGTCAGTGACCCAGTTGGCTCAGATGTTGACCGCTGGTCCGCTCAGCGGGGTGCGCCTGGCTGTGCTGCATTCGCGACTGCCGAGCAGTGAGAAGGCTGAAGTGATGGCCGGTTTCGCTGCTGGAACCGTCGACGTGTTGGTGGCGACCTCGATGATCGAGGTCGGGCTGGATCAACCGAACGCCTCGATGATGATCATCGTCGACGCGCAATGGTTCGGGGTCTCCCAGCTGCATCAGTTACGTGGTCGGATCGGACGAGGATCAGCGCCAGGGGTGTGCCTGCTTCTGACCGACGCCGAGGAGGGCTCAGCTAGTCGTGACCGCCTCGATCTGGTGGCGTCCACCCGTGACGGTTTCGTGTTGGCCAACGCCGACTTGGCTCAGCGCCGTGAGGGCGACGTGCTGGGAACCAACCAGTCGGGTCGGCGTGGCGCATTGCGGCTGCTGTCGGTGCTCGATCACGCGGAACTGATTCAGACCGCCCGAGACATCGCCGCACAGGTTGTGGCGCGTGACCCGCAGATGACGGATCCGGGAGTGTCCGACTACGTCAGCGAGATCGTGGCGCGAGCCGACCTCGCCGATTGAAACCCCACGACAGGTCGTACGGCGCGAGGTTTGGTGGGATTTGTCACTGGGGCCGTGTCTGACCCCAACACGGTCGTATAGGGAGAGCGGCTCCGCGTACGGGGCAGGGGCTCCGTGGGCGGAGCTGACCTCAGCGTCAGGGCCCCACTACCGTCCCTCGGGGGGATCCGAGCCCGTATGTGGGCTTGAGTACATGACCGAATCTGTTCGACCTGGGTCAGGCCGACTCAACGAGGGGCGCAAACCGGATCGTTCAGCGGTACTTCGCGATCGGGTCAGGTCCGAAGATGAACTTGCGGGCCGAGATCTCGGTGACGAAGATCCTCACGAAAGTGGTTTTCACTGTCGGAACCCAAGGCTTGAGACGTAGAGCCTCGATTCGGGCGATGTCGACCAGGTTTGTGACGGGCTCGGCGTTGCCTTTCGCCACCACCGAGAATCCGCTGTGCTCGCTCCAGGCGTCGACTTCGAAACTGACTTTCGGGTGGGAGTGGAGGTCGGTCAATTTGGCGCCATCCGCGGTCCGGAAGATGATGGACTCGCCATCGACCGTGAAGTTCACGGGAAAAACATCGATTCCGAGGTCCGATTGGACGGCCAGGCGCCCCAGTTGCTGGCCTGCCAAAAGATCCCATGCCTTGGCTTCGTCGAGGATGACAATGGGTGAATCAGTCTGCATCATGTTCCGATTCTTTCACGGACTGGGGGGTGTTTCACGTAATCTGGAGCGATGAGCAGGATTATCGCGGGTCGATTCGCTTCTCGACGCGTCGCCACCCCGTCGGGGGACCAGACTCGCCCGACCGCCGACCGGGTCAGAGAGTCCGTCTTCTCGCAGTTGGCCTCGTGGCTGGCGGTGGCCGACCGCAGCCCCGACGAACAGCTGGCCGACCGTCGTTTTTTGGACTTGTACGCCGGATCAGGGGCGGTTGGACTGGAGGCGGTCAGCCGCGGCGCCACCGCCTGCTGGGTGGAGAAGGACCCCCGGGCTTGTCGGGTCATCCAGGCCAATCTGCGTGACCTGGGGGTTGCCGGACGGGTCGTACGCATGGATGTGACGGCCTTTCTTCGCCAACCGCCGACGTCTGGCGGGTTCGATGTGGTGTGGGCCGATCCGCCGTACGCGGTCGACGACCAACAGATCGCCGAGGTGGTCGACGCGCTGAGTCGCCCTGGCTGGGTGGCCCCGTACGGTTGGGTCTTGGTGGAGCGTTCCCGTCGGACATCTGCGGTAGAATTCCCGCAGTGTTTCGACAAGGTCGGTCAGCGACGGTTGGGGGACACCATCGTGTACTACGCGCGAAGAGGGGACGTATGAGAGCCGTCATGCCGGGGTCTTTCGATCCGTTCACGCTTGGTCATTGGGATGTCTTGGTTCGCGCCAGTCGACTGTTCGACGAGGTCGTCGTCGCCGTGGGGGTGAACTCGGGCAAGCAGGCCATGTTCAGCGTCGAGGATCGTGTGGCGATGATCGAGCAGGCCGTCGCCGCCCTGCCCACAGTCTCGGTGAGTGTCATCGACGGTCTGCTGGTGGATTTCTGCGCGCGGATCGGGGCGTCTGTTGTGGTTCGAGGGGCTCGCAGCGGGTACGATTTCGAGTCCGAGTCGGCGATGGCCGCGATGAACGCGTCATTGGGTGAGGTGGAGACGGTGGTTTTGCCGGCGTCGGCTACAGTTGGTTTCATCTCATCGACGTTAGTCCGCGCTGTGGCGCGGGCTGGAGGCGATGTGACACCCTATGTACCAAGTAGTGTTTCACTGATGGTGAAGAAGGAGCTGTGATGGCTGAGATGAGCCAAACCGAGCGTCGTTTGCGGGATCTGAAGCGAACCGTGGTCGAGGCGCGGTCCGTGCCCATGTCGGCGTCGTGCATGGTCAATCGGGCCGACACGTTGGCCACCCTCGACACGATCATCGCCGGGTTGGAGGAAGACTTCGAGGATCGAGTACGGGCCGAATCCGCCGGCCCGGTCAAACGTGGCTGGGACATCGTCGACCAGACCGAGATCGTCCAAGAGGCGAAGACTCGGGCCGCTCATATCGACGCCAAAGCGAAGGCAGAGCAGGAGGAGCTTCAGGCCGAAGCTGATCGCTACGTCGAGACCCGCCTGGCCGCTTTTGAGGCTGAGTTGCAGGTGACACTGTCGCGCGTCGGTGTCATGAGGGAGCGGCTGATGGGTCGAGTCAGAATCGACGACGACGAGCAGCAGACTGCCGTCATTCCGCGCTGGTCAGTCTGATGACCCCGACCAAGGACTTTGTGCTCACGCTGCATGATCTGCGGCGCACGCCAGGTGCGAGTCGCCCGATCGACCTGGATGCCACGTTCGGTGAACAGGTCGTCAGTGGGCTGATCACCATCCCCGCCGAACGTCCGGTCCAGGTGGCAGGTTTGGTGGAGTCGGTCGGCGACGGCGTTTTGGTCAGTGTGGACATCGCCACCGTGGTTGACGCGCAATGCTCCCGGTGCCTGACGCAGTTCACCATCCCCGTCGAGGTTCAGGCCAAGGAACTGTTCGTCTACCCGGAGCAGGTGGCCGATTATGCCGATGAGGATGTCAGTCAGATTCACGACGAGGCCGCTGATCTGGCGCAGGTGATTCGCGACGCAGTCGTGATCGACCTGCCATTGATTCCGTTGTGCCGTCCCGACTGTCGTGGACTATGCCCTGACTGCGGTCAGGATTTGAACGCCGCCCCAGATCATCAGCCGCACGCGACGATCGATTCGCGTTGGCTGGGTTTAGCCCAATGGGGTAAGATGTCCTAGTTGCCCACGAGGGAAATGCGGGCTAGGAGAAGGAGAAGACCAGTGGCTGTTCCAAAACGGAGAATGTCGCGCGCGAACACTCATGCACGCCGTTCACAGTGGAAGGCTGTGGCGCCTCAGTTGGTCACCTGCGCCAACGCTGCCTGTGGCGCCAAGCACTTGCCTCACACGGCTTGCCCATCGTGCGGTCAGTACGGCCCGCGTGCGTCCCGTCGCCAGGTTCTGCAGGCATAGTCCGCGGTGAGCCGTCTCACCGATCGGCTGCAGGAATTGGGGATCCAGGTCGATCCGCAGCTGCTGGATCTGGCCTTCACCCATCGATCATGGGCTTATGAGAACGGACGTGGTCCCACCAACGAGCGACTCGAGTTCCTTGGTGACTCAGTTCTCGGCGTGATCGTGACCGAACATATTTTCCGGTCGTATCCTGAGCGCCCAGAAGGCCAACTCGCGAAGCTTCGAGCCACTGTGGTGTCGGGGCATACTCTGGCTGGGGTGGCTCGACAGTTCGATCTTGGCTCACTGGTGAAACTGGGACGCGGAGAGATCGCCACCCATGGTGAAGCGAAAGAGTCCATTCTGGCCGACGTTATGGAAGCGGTCATCGGAGCGGTCCACTTGACCGGTGGATTCAAGGCCTCCGAGCTCTTCGTCCATTCGATCATGATCGATGTCATCACCACCTCAGCGCAGTTGGGCGCTGGTTTGGACTGGAAATCAAGTCTTCAGGAGTTGGCTCAAGAATTGGGCCTCGGGGCACCGGTGTACAGCGGCGAGGCATCCGGCCCTGATCACGAACGGTTGTTTTTCGCTCAGGTGTGTCTCAACGACGAAGTCCTCGGGCAAGGTCGGGCGACCAGTCGTCGTGGGGCGGAGCACATCGCCGCCGAGATGGCATACGAGGCTCTGAGTCGGCGGTCGGCCGATCAGGCGAGCCCGGTCGGCCAGTCGGCCAACACAGCGAGTGTGACCTCGTGATTCGACGGATTTTCGCCAAGCATCGCCACGGGTTGGGACAACTGCTCAAATTCAGTATCGTCGGCGCGTCGGGGGTTGTGGTCAATCTCATCGTGGCCTTCGCCGCCAAGAAAATCGCACCGCTGATCTGGCACTCCGCTGACGAGAACAATGTGTGGATGCCGATCCCTGGCACCCAGTACAACATTCGGTGGTTCTTGGTCTTCTCGATGTTCGCCTTTTTGGTGGCGAACCTGTCGAACTACCAACTCAACCGGATCTGGTCATTCCGGAGCGCCCATCATGCTGGCTGGTGGCATGAGTTCGGTCGCTTTTTCGCGGTCGGCTTGTTCGCCCAATGTGTCGGCATGGTCGTGGAGCAGGCGCTGATGCACCCGAACTCACCGTTGGAACTGCCCAGCTCAGTGTTCGACGACAGCACAGGGTTGAGGACCAAGTGGTATTGGGCTCACCTGATCATGATTGGTGTCACCATTCCGGTGTCCTTCGTTCTGAACAAGTTCTGGACCTTCAGCGCCACTCGGGTTGGTTCGCATCGTTCTGCGCAGGGCGCCAAGGACGTGGCCGAGTCGCAACCGAGTCCGATGACAGGGGTCGATCCGTTGTCGGAGCCGGTCGACTGAGATGTACCTCAAAAAGCTGACGCTGAGAGGGTTCAAGTCATTCGCCTCCGCGACGTCCTTCACCTTCGAACCGGGAATCACCTGTGTGGTGGGACCCAATGGCTCCGGTAAGTCCAATGTGGTCGACTGCCTGGCCTGGGTGATGGGTGAGCAGGGCGCCAAGTCGCTGCGCGGGGCGAGCATGGAAGATGTCATCTTCGCCGGGACATCCGCCCGCGCTCCGCTGGGTCGAGCTGAAGTCCAGTTGACGATCGACAACTCTGACGGAGCCTTGCCGATCGACTACACCGAGGTCACGATCTCGCGCATCAAGTTCCGTAACGGTAGTTCGGAGTACGCCATCAATGGCACGCCTGCGCGCCTGTTGGACGTTCGAGAACTGTTGTCCGACTCCGGCATCGGAAAAGAGATGCATGTCATCGTCGGCCAGGGGCATCTGGATCAGATCCTGGCCGCGACACCGGAATCCCGACGTGGTTTCGTCGAAGAGGCGGCGGGGGTGTTGAAGCATCGCGAGCGCAAAGACAAGGCGCTGCGCAAGCTCGACGCGACCCAGGCCAATCTGCATCGATTGACCGACCTGATCACTGAGATCCGCCGACAGCTCAAACCGCTCGGTCGCCAGGCCGAAGTGGCTCAACGTGCGGGCCAGGTCCAGGCCGATCTGCGTGATGCCAAGGCGCGCCTGCTGGCTGACGACGTCTACCAGGCGTACGCCGTGTTGCGCGGCAGCGTCGAGGAGGACAGCGACCTTCACGCCCGTCGCGTCGAGGTCGAGCAGGCGCTGGAGCAGGCGCGGCGCGACGAGGATGAGGCCCGGGTGGCGATGGTCGGGGCTGAGGACGCGTACCGACGCATTCAGGAGACTTGGTTCGGCTTGTCCGGGCTGAACGAGCGGGTGCGTTCCACCGTGTCGTTGGCCCGCGAGCGAGTACGCAACGCCGAATCCATGCCGGTGACCATCCCCAATCCGGCCCGCGACCCGCAAACACTGTTGGCTCAAGCGGAGTCGATCGCAGCCGGTGAGGCCCGACTGCGCGATGAGATCGCTGCTCGGGCGGCCTCGTTGGAACAAGCCTCGGCGCGTCGGGTCGAGGCCGAGGCCGAGGCTCAAACCGCCCTCGATGAGTTCGAACAGGCATCGAAGGCCAGTGCGGATCGTCGCGAGCGGGCGGCTCGATTGACGGGATTGTCGACATCGCTGGCCAACCGGATCCAGTCGGCCCAGGCGAATGTGGAGCGACTGAACCAGTCGCTGGCGGCCGCGCGCGCCAGCGCGATAGCGGCCCAAACCCAGGTCGACGGGTTCGCTGACCTTGAGTTGGATCGCGCCGACGAGCCCCAGGATCTGGAAGCCGCCTATGAGCAGGCCCAAGCCCACGCTTCTGGCGCACGAGAGGACCTGGAATCGTGGACCGGTCGAGTCCAGTCGTTGACTCAGACTCAGGCCGGGCTGGTCTCGCGCATCGAGGCCTTGGAGTTGGCTCAATCCGGTGACACCGACGCCGCCGGGTGGTTGATGTCCCAGCCGATCGGCCGACCGATGCTGGGGACGATCGCCTCCCTGATCCGCGTCGAGCCAGGGTACGAGCGGGCCGTCGACGCCGCCCTCGGCGCGGTGGTCGAAGCGGTTGCTGTTCCAGATTTTCAGACTGGCCTGCGGGCGGTCGAGTCGCTGCGCGAGGCCGGGCGGGGCCGGGCCGATCTGGTGGTCGGCGCGTCGTCGAACTCACCGGTGGATCGCGCCGACGTGGCCGACGCCCGCTGGATCACTTCGGTGATCAGCGGGGATTCCGCGGTGGTGGCGTCGTTGGCTCACCTCGTGGCCGACACGGTCGTCGTGGACGATCTCGATCAGGCTCAAACTGTTCTGGCCAGCCAGCCGCAGTTGGCCGTTGTGACGAAGCAAGGTGACCGGCTGACCTCTTGGCTGGTCAGCGGCGGTTCTGAAGTCGGTCAGTCGGCGCTGCATCTGGCCAACGCGGTCGACGAGGCCAAGGCCAAGTTGGCAGTGGTCGTCGAGGAACTCGCCGCGGCCGAGCAGAGTCGTCGAGAGGCTCAGGAACGCCGTCAGGCGGGCGAAGCCCGGGTCAGTCAGGCCCTGACGGCGCTGAAGGCGTCCGACGCCGCACGACTGGAGTCGGAGCGGCGTTTGTCGACACTGAGTCAGACCGCCGCATTAGCGCAGGCCCAGGTCGCGTCGCTGGAACAGCAGGTCAGCCGGGCCGAGCAGGAGTTGGCCCGCGTTCAGTCCGAACGAGTCGACGTGGACCGTCAACTGAGCCAGGTCACCCCTGACGCCGACGTCGCCGTGGATTCCGCCCGCCGCGACCAGTCAGGTGACGCGGCCAAACGGGCGCGGAGCGCCGAGATGGAGGCGCGCTTGGGCTTGCGCACCTTGGAGGAACGGGCTCGGGCGGCCAGCGGCCAAGCTGAGTCGTTGCGCAAGGCCGCCCAGGCGGAGCGGGAATCCAGGGCTCAGGCGGAACACCGCCGTCGGGCCGTTCAGGCCGAGGGCGACCATGCTCGGACGGTGGTGAGGGCTGGACAATGGCTGACTGACCAGGTGGCGCAATTGCTGACCCGAGTCGAGGTGGATCGTGACCAGACCACGTCGGCGCGCAGCGCCGCGCAGGCGAAGGCTGAGACGGCGCGGTCGGCCGTACGCGATCTGGGAGCCCAACTGGAGGCACTGGTCGACTCGGCTCATCGCGAGGAGTTGGCCAGAGCCCGTCAGCAGATGCGTGTGGACGCTTTGGTAGAGCGCGCCATGACCGAAGTCGGGCTGGAGACCGAAGCGTTGTTGGAGCAGTACGGTCCGGACAAGCCCGTGCCTACCACCGAAAGCGATGGCGAGTCTGGGGCGGTGGTGACGATTCCTTTCGTCCGCGAGGAGCAACTGAAACGACTGCGCACGGCTGAGCGAGACCTGCAGATCCTGGGCAAGGTCAACCCGCTGGCACTGGAGGAGTACGACGCGATGCAGGAGCGTCACCAGTTCTTGGCCAGCCAACTGGAGGATTTGAAGAAGACGAGGGCGGATCTGCTGGGCATCGTCGAGGACGTGGACGCCAGAGTCCAGGAAGTGTTCGCCGCGGCGTACGAGGATGTGGCCCGGGAATTCGAATCCACATTCACGCGACTGTTCCCCGGTGGACAGGGCCGGTTGGTGTTGACCGAGCCAGGACAGTGGCTGACCACGGGAATCGAGGTCGAGGCCCGGCCCGCCGGCAAGAAAGTCAAACGGCTGTCGCTGCTGTCTGGTGGCGAGCGGTCCTTGGTGGCGGTGTGCTTCCTGGTCGCGCTGTTCAAGGCTCGTCCGAGCCCGTTCTACATCCTCGACGAGGTTGAAGCGGCGTTGGATGACACCAATCTGGGTCGCCTGCTGGAGATCTACGAAGAGCTGCGGGCCACCTCCCAGTTGCTGATCATCACCCACCAGAAGCGCACGATGGAGATCGCCGACACTCTCTACGGGGTGACCATGGGCCACGACGGCACCTCCACCGTGGTCAGCCAACGGCTCCGCGACCAGTGAAGCTGGGTGACCAGGGGTTCCGCGGTCTGTGATCACGGGCGGGAACTCACCGGGATGTCACGCCACGCGGTCAACGTCTCAGGGGCGGGCTTGATCTCGGTGGTAACATGGACGTTGTTTCATCTAGTCGAACCCAAACTCAAGGAGTCCTGCTTCGTCATGCTCGTCGCTATTGTGGCCTTGTCCATCGTCCTGGTCCTCGCTGCCGGTGTTCTGGTTGTCACCTTCGCTGGCACACAGGTGCGCCAATCGGGATCCGCGCCCGCCTGGCAGAACCGAGCGGCTCGCATCGAGGCGTACATGAATGGTGAGGTCGACCTGCGGATGACTGGTCTTCGTCGTGCCTGGGCGAGCTTGGCTCACCGTGCCTGACCGCGACCTGATCGAGCCGCGTCATGTGTTCTATCGTGAACCAAGCCATCACGTAGGATAGTTCATCGTGGATTGGATCTTTTGGCTGATCGTGGCAGGCGTCGTCCTGGCCATTCTTGTCGCCTCGGGCGTCATCATCGTCTCGAACCGGCGACATCGACTTTCTGGTGGCGACCATCCGGGCCTCGAATCTGGCGCGCCGACCTCGGCCCTGACGCCGAGCGCTGAGGCAGTGGAGTCCAGCGAGCCTGAATCTGGGGCGGTCGCTGAAGGCATCGCTCCACCAGAGCCGATCGAGACCACCGAAGTCGTTCAGGCGCCGGAACCGGGTAGCACTCGCATGGCGCGCTTGCGTCGCCGATTGGCGTCGAGCAACAATGCGTTGGCCAGGGGCCTGGCGCAGCTGCTGTCGAGCGACAAGATCTCTGCTCAGACGTGGGAGGACTTCGAGACCGCCCTGATCTCCTCGGATCTGGGGGTCGGCCCCACCACTGAGCTGGTGACTCGGCTGAAACAGCGACTCTCGTTGGACGGTGTGGGCGACCCGGCGCAAGCGCGCGCCGTGTTGCGCGAAGAGTTGCTGTCCTTGGTGGCTTGCGACGCCGACCGGGGTCTGGTGTTGGATTGGAGCCACGGCCCGAGTGTGGTCATGGTCGTCGGTGTCAATGGCACGGGCAAGACCACCACGGTGGGCAAACTGGCGCGGGAACTGGTGGCCGAAGGCCGTACCGTCGTGTTGGGCGCCGCTGACACCTTCCGGGCGGCCGCCGCCGACCAACTGACCACCTGGGGGGAGCGCATCGGTGTGGTCACGGTACGCGGCGCTGAGGGCGCCGATCCAGCCTCTGTGGCCTTCGACGCCGTCACGCAAGCCCGAGACACTGGCGTGGAAGTCGTCCTGGTGGACACCGCTGGTCGGCTCCACAACAAGACCAACCTGATGGAAGAGCTGGGCAAGGTCAAGCGCGTGATCGAAAAGGTCGCGCCGGTGCAAGAGACTCTGCTGATCCTCGACGCGACCACCGGTCAGAACGGGTTGGTTCAGGCTCGAGTCTTCGCCCAAGCCGTCCATGTGACAGGCATCGTGTTGACCAAACTCGACGGATCGGCCAAGGGCGGGATCGTGGTGGCGGTGCAGCGGGAATTGGGCGTGCCGGTGAAGTTCATCGGCCTGGGCGAAGGCGCCGACGACTTAGCGCCGTTCGATCCTGAGCAGTTCGTCGATGGCATCTTGGGGCAGTGATGTCGTCGTTGGATGAGGGGGCGTCGACCACGGATCAGGTTGATCCGTCAACGGTGACGATTCGCTACGCCACGGCCAGTGACCGTGGCGAGCTGCAGGCCATCTTCAACCATGAGGTGACCTCGTCCACGTCGTCGTGGGAATGGCTGCCCTTGTCTAACGAGGATTGGCATGAGTGGTTCCAAGCTCACACCGACGATGATCATGTCCTGCTCGTGGCTGAAGTCGGCGGTCAGGTCGCCGGGTTCGCCGGGTACGGCTCGTTTCGTTCCAAAGCCGGGTACGTCTCGACCGTGGAGGATTCGATCTTCCTGCATGACCGTTTCCAGCGTCATGGGCTCGGCACCGCCCTGCTGGCTCAGTTGTTGGCCGAGGCGAGACTGCGATCAGTGCATTCGATGGTGGCCGCGGTCACATCGGAGAACCAGGCTTCGCTGCGGCTGCACACCAACCTGGGGTTTCGCCAGGTCGGCCATCTGCCCCAGATCGGGCACAAGTTCGGTCGCTGGTTAGATCTGACTTTGCTGCAAATCATTCTTGATGATCGCGCGAAGCCGTGAATCTGATCGATCCTGGCGGGGCAAACCCCATTGGGTAGACTGACCGAGTGAGAATCACTCCGAGCATTTTGAACACCGATTTCACTCGTCTGGGCGAGGCCATCGCCTCGATCGAGTCGGCCGATGCGGTGCACATCGATGTGATGGACAACCATTTTGTGCCCAATCTGACCATCGGTTTGCCCGTGGTGTCCTCGATTCGGGCGGCGACCACCCACATGCTCGACATCCATTTGATGATCGAGGATCCGGATCAATGGGCGCCGGGGTACGCCGAAGCTGGCGCGGAGTCGGTCACTTTCCACGTCGAGGCGGCCAAAGCTCCAGTACGTTTGGCGCGGGAGTTGAGACGGCTGGGGGCACGGGTGGGGATTGGGCTGAATCCGGCCACGCCGGTGGAGGCGGTCGCGCAGATTCTGCCTGAAGTGGATTCGGTTCTGGTGATGAGCGTCGAACCAGGTTTCGGCGGCCAAGGTTTTCTCGATTTGGTGTTGCCCAAGGTCACCCAGTTGCGTCGGCTGATCAGCCAGTCGGGTTTGAGCATCTGGCTTCAGATGGATGGCGGGGTCTCGATGGAGACGATTGAGCGCTGTGTTCAGGCGGGCGCCGACACCTTCGTCGCCGGTTCGGCGGTGTTCCGATCCGACGACCCTGATCGGATGGTTCAGTCGTTGCGTCGGGCGGCCGAGTCGACTGCGGCCTCACGGGATCAGGTCTTCGCCACGACTGACAGCAATGGCGATGGGGGTGACCCGCCACGATGAGGTACGTCTCCACTCGCGGATACGGTCCGATGAGTTTCACCGACATCCTGCTGGAGGGGCTGGCCCCTGACGGCGGGTTGTACGTTCCACAGGCATACCCTCAACTGAGCGAAGACGATCTGGACGCCTTGGGCCAGATCCTGGTGTACGAGGGTTATCCCCGGCTGGCGGCTGAGCTGCTGGGACTGTTCATCGACGACATCCCGATGCGCGATCTGGAGGCGATCGCGTCTAGGGCGTACACCAAAGCCAAGTTCGGGACGGATCTGATCGCGCCGGTCGACCAGTTGGAGCCCAATCTGTGGCTCGGACATCTGTCGCAGGGGCCGACGGCGGCGTTCAAAGACATGGCGATGCAGGTCTTGGGGCAGTTGTTCGACTATGAGTTGAACCGGCGCGACCAGACGATGACCATCGTGGGGGCGACCTCAGGCGACACCGGCTCGGCGGCTGAGTTCGCCTTGTTGGACGCCAATCGGGTCCAAGTGTTCATGCTTTCGCCTCAGGGCCGGATGACGCCATTCCAGCGTGGTCAGATGTACGGCATCGACTCGGATCGGATCGTCAACGTCACGGTGCCAGGTTCTTTCGACGACTGTCAGGATTTGGTCAAGCAGATCAACGCCGACGCTGAGTTCAAAGCCCGTTACGCCATTGGGGCGGTCAATTCGATCAATTGGGCTCGACTGGTGTCGCAGGTGGTCTACTACGTGTCGAGTTGGTTCCAGGCCAGCGGCGGACACGGGCCGGTCTCATTCTGCGTTCCGTCCGGCAATTTCGGCAACATCTGCGCTGGTCATGTCGCTCGGATGATGGGTCTGCCGATCACTCACCTAGTCTGCGCCACGAACGAGAACAACGTCTTGGCTGAGTTTTTCACCACTGGGGTCTATCGCGTGCGGGCCTCGACGGAGACGTTCGTCACCTCTAGTCCGTCGATGGACATCTCGAAGGCCTCCAATTTCGAGCGGTTCTTCTTCGACCTGACGGGGCGCGACCATGCCGAGGTCGCCCGGTTGTTCGGAGTCGAGCTCAATCGCAGCGGGGTGATCAACATCCGCGACAAGCCGTACGTGGCCGATCCTGCACGCGTCTACGGGTTCCAGACTGGTGTGTCGACCCATGCCGACCGGGTGGCGACGATCGCCGACGTCTACCACCGCGACGGGTATTTGATCGATCCGCACACCGCCGACGCGGTCAAGGTGGCGCGTGAGCATTTGGGACCAGAACCGATGATCGCGTTGGAGACCGCGCTGCCGGTCAAGTTCGGTTCGATCATCAAAGAAGCGATCGGTCGGGTCCCGCCCATCCCGGCGCGCTTCGCGCAGGTGCTCGACGCCGAGCCGCACACGGTCGTGTGTGACCAAGGCGTCGACCAACTGAAGTCCATCATTGAAGCTCGCACGATCTTCCCCGTCCACTAGGTTCGCGCCACCACCGGCTGAAGGAGTGTCCATGACGATGTCCCTGACCGAGCAGATCCTCCACATCGCTCACCATTTCGGCGGTCCCCAGTACGCCCGCGCGGCGGGGGGCAACGCGTCGTACAAAGCTGATGGGCTGCTCCACATCAAACCCAGTGGCACCACCCTGGCGCAGTTGAGCGCCGACGATTTGATTCCGCTGCGGATCGCCCTGCTGGTCGAGGCTGGCCGCCATGGTGACCCGAATCAACCCGATCTGATCAAACAGGTCGCCGAGCAAGCCAGGGTCGGGGTCGACGACGGGCGTCGGCCGTCGGTGGACATGCTGGTCCACGCGGCGTTGCCTGAGGCTTTGGTGGTCCATCTGCATCCCCAGATCATCAACGCCGTGGCCTGCAATGAGCAGGCCCACGAGCTGACCGAACAGATTCTTGGCCCGGACGTGGTCGTCGTCGATTACGCCAACCCCGGAGTCGGCTTGGCACAGGCGGTCGAGGCCGCTCGCGCGGAGCACACACAACGTACGGGACGGGCCCCGGGGGGACTGACGGTGCTGCGCAATCATGGGATCTTGGCGGCCGGGAATTCGACGGCCGAAGTCATCGGTCTGGTCGAAGCGGCTACCGCCAAGGTTCAGGCTGCGATCGACGCGCACCCGAGACCGCCGGCGCGTCGCGGTCCCAGTCGCTTTCAGCCCGGATCGGACCCTGGCGACGAGGCTCGGCGAGTGGAGGAGATGATCCTAACGGTGGCTCCGGTTTTGCGGGCGCTGTTGGGCGGGCCGGGTCGGTTGGCGCAGGTCACCTCTGACGCCAGCGACCTGGTCCGATCAGAGACTCAAGTCGGCAGCCCGATCATTTCGGTGGGACCGCTAGTGCCCGATGAGATCATCTACGCCGGTTCCATCCCCTGTGTGGTCGAGCCGAAGTACGCCCCACTGGTCGATCAGGTCAACACGGCCGTGGCGTCGTACCGGCAAACGTACGGACGCGACCCGGTGATGGTGCTGCTGCCGGGCAAGGTGTTGTTCGGTGTCGGGCGCGATCACGGGTCGGCGCGCAACGCGTTGGACACGTTCACCGACACGCTGAAGGTCGCCGCCTACGCGGATCGGCTCGGGAAGGTCCGCGTCTTGGACGCCGAAGAGCGCCACTTCATTGAGACGTGGGAGGCCGAAGAGTACCGTCTCAAGGTGGCCCAGGCCGCACCGGCTGGACGCTTGGCGTCGAAGGTGGTTCTGCTGACCGGCGCGGTCTCAGGCTTCGGGCCGGGGATCGCCCACGGACTGGTCGAGCAGGGCGCCAACGTGGTTTTGGCTGACACGAACCTAGCCGCCGCTGAGAGCGAGGCCGACCGGTTGCAGGCCCACTTCGGCCCAGGGTCGGCCATGGCCGTGGCGATGGATGCGACCAGCGAACAGTCCCAGCGGCAATGCCTGGCCCAGGTCGTGGCGCGATATGGCGGGGTGGATGTCCTGGTCTACAACGCCGGCACCGCCAAGTCGGGGTCGGTGACCGAACAGCGCCTGGAAGATTTCGACCTGGTCACGTCGGTCAACTATCGCGGCTATTTCTTGGCCGTGCGAACCGTGGTGCCAGTCATGGCCGCTCAACATGAGGTACGACCCGAGCTGATGTTCGATGTCATTCAGATCAACTCCACCCTCGGATTACGTGGCGCTCGCCGCAATTTTGCCTACGCGGCTAGTCGATTCGCCGGGATCGGTCTGACCGAGTCCTTTGCGCTGGAGCTGATCGAAGCGGGGATCAAGGTCAACGCCATCTGCCCGGGCAGCTACTTGGACGGGCCGGCCTGGTCCGACCCGGAGGCCGGATTGCTCGTTCAATACCTGCGGGCCGGTCGGGTGCCTGGCGCTTCCAGTGTGGCCGACGTGCGGGCGCATTTCGAGGCCGCGGTGCCGATGGGCAGGGGATGTCTGCCGGCCGATGTGGTGCGCGCGCTCGCCTACCTGGTCGAGCAGCAGTACGAGACCGGCCAGGCGTTGCCCGTGACGGGCGGTCAGGTGATGATGAACTGACGTAGGCGGGGTGGGCGTGACGCGGTTCGCGGGGTTGGTCGGACACGTCTACGGGTATTGCGCCTGTTCGGTGATGACATAGAATCAGTGTCGAACAGGACAACCAGTGTACGATCATGAGGTCAGTGATATCGCATGATCCGTGACCGGTCGGCGCTTGACCGGCGGTCGCGCTGCTCGAACGCGCGGACGGCCGATATTTCGGCAGCGGGCGCGTCTTGGGCCAGTGGTGAGACCAACCACCTGATTCATTGTGCAGACAAGGAGATCGGCCATGGCTGATGTGGTGCTCATGCCCCAACTAGGTGAGGCTGTCGATTCGTGTGTCGTCAGCGCCTGGCACGTCCGGGTGGGCGATGTCGTCGAGCCGACCACGGTGGTAGCCGACATCGAGACCGAGAAGTCCAGCATGGAGGTCCAGGCTGGCCACAGTGGCGTCATTGTGGCACTGTTGGCGAGTCAGGGCGACGAAGTCGGGGTCCGTGCACCCTTCTTCATCATCGGCACGGCCGGGGAGAAGGTCGAGTCGACGTTGCCCGCGGCTGTTCCCGCGATCACGGCGGCAGGTCTCGCGCGCGCTGTCGACCAGTCGGAAATCGAGTCAGTGCAGCCGATCCCAGGCGCCGTGGCCGACGTGGTGAGCACGCAGCCGGTGATCGAACCGGATCGCGATCCGGTCGAGGATGGGTCAGACAACGAGTTGGAGGTCATTTCGACAGGTGAGGGGGCAGCGCTCGATCAGGAAGCGACATCGGCTGTCTCCAGCGCCGACACGCCCGATCAGGACGCGGCTGCGGTCCTCGCCAGCGGTGACACGCCCAGTGGTGGCATCGAGTCGGTGGACCCGCAGATCTCGGCTGCGATCGACGCGCCATCGCAGCCGAGATCATCAGAACTCATCGAATCGCCGGAGGACATTGTGACCGAATCGAGTGTTGAGGCTCGCGCGGGCGGGTCGTCGTACTCGCCACGTGCTCTGCGTTTGGCTAGCGCGCGAGGAGTCGATCTGGCGCAGGTGACCGGATCGGGACCTCACGGGCGAGTGCTGGCCAGCGATGTCGCGGCTGTTCTGCGGTCTCGTGATCAGGGTGACGCGGTCGCGGACAACACTGGAGCCGAAGAGTCGGACCATCGCGAGGCGACCGGCGCGTCAACCGAGGTGACGCCGGTGGTGGTCGAGGATGAACCCAGCGGTGACGGGGCCGAGAGCGGAGTTCGGGCCGGTCAGACCGAGGAGTTGTCCGCCTTCGGACCTGTGGACGCGGCTCTGGGTCAGGACGATCAGGTTCAGGGGTTGGTGGAGGAGCCGGTTGCGGACGCTGGCGGAGTCGACGAGGCCGACCAACCGGATTTGGACGCGGAACAGGGTAGCGACGCTGTCGACGCGAAACAGCTGGCTGACGGGGCTGATGAGGCGGACATCGATGACACTGTGAGCGATGTTGACGCGGACGGCGCGATGGTGCCGGAGCCCGCAGTTGACTCGCCGTTGGACGAGGTGGACGTTGATGCGACAGAAGGTGGAGTGGACTTCGCGATGGATGGGATTGACGTTGAGGTCACCGACCGCGAGGTCGACTCACCGATGGATGCGGTCGAGGTGGTGGCGACGTACGCAGACGCGGACGCCGGTCTCGTGGCGGAGGTGGTGACGGGTGATGTGGCGGCCGACTCCGGTCCTGTGATGGATGGGGCGCAACCTTTGGCGTCGGACGGTGACGGTGGCTCGCAGCCGGAGATGGTCGAGATTCTGGGAAACGACACGGTCGCGGACTCGCCGATTGAGATGATCGAGGCGCTGGTCACCGATGGTGAAGCCACTCCGAAGGTGGACTCCGTCGAGGCGCTGGTCACCGATGGTGCGGTCAATCCGACGATGGATTTGGTCGAGGCGCTTGTCACCGACGGCGTGACCGAACCGCCAACACTCACCGACCCGTCCACGGACATGGACCGGTCGGTGACGACCGACCAAGCTGGGCTGACCGGGGTGCAGGAGTGCGATGAGCCGGCGCCCGAACCGGTCTATGTCGATGATATCATTGTCGGTGATGAGTCGACTGCTCACAGCGGTGAGACCGCTGGTTCTGATCCCGCCGGGTCACTAGACAGTGAGACTGGTTCTGATGAGCGCGACGAATCTGCTAGCCACGCCAGTGAATCGCCTGAAGATGAAAGCGAGACGACCATGTCGATCGATGACTTCGACGGTGTCGCGATGATGGCCGTCCCGGCTCCCGTGGTGGGTGGGTCTGACTCGGTGACGCCTGATCTGGCCGCAGTCACAGTCGCCGCTGAGAACCAGGGCAGTGACGAGTCCGAGCCGAACCCGCTCGGTCATGTCCAACTGACCTTCACCGCGTCGGCCTCGGCGACCTCGTTGATGGCGCTTCGTGCTCGGTTCAAGGCCGCCCCGACTGCCTGGGGCCTAGCCGATGTGACCATCGGGGACTTGGTCTGCTTCGCGGCGGTACGAGCCCTGCGACAGTTCCCAGCGATGAACGCCGCCGTACGTGGAGCCGAGACTGGATCGGGGTCGGTGGTGGATCTGGGCATCGCGGTCGACACTGGCCATGGATTGGTCCACCCGACGATCCGAGACGCTGGGATGATGGGTCTCAAACAACTGTCTCGGCAGACGAAAGCGCTGGCCGAACAGGCCCGGTCAGGCGACATCTCGCCAGCTTTGTTGACCGGGTCGACCTTCGCCGTCACCAACCTGGGGGCGTTCGGCATCGAATCGTTCACCGCCATCCTCCACGCGCCACAGGTGGCAATCTTGGGCGTCAACGCGATCCAGCCTAGGGCAGTGGTGCATCCCGATGGCAGCTATGGAGCTGAGCAGGCGATCTCCTTCTCTCTGACCGTCGATCACGCGGTCGTCGACGAGGCTGACGCGGCCCGCTACTTGCAATCGCTCTGCGCCATCATCGCCGACCTGGATCTGGTGATCATGGCCGACGGTGGGTTGGACCACTGAACCAGTCAACCCGATCACGCCGATCGGCGTCGAGGGTCCCGAGTCGAACAGAGAAGAAAGAACATGACCAAGTCCATTGTCATCAACCCGTTCGAGGTACGCGCTCCCGGCCTTGTCCAGCCGCCGTCGATTCCGGTGAACACCTATCGGTTTGACCTTGCCACCGAGTTCGCGCGTTATGGCAGCGAGACGCTGATCAACGTGCTGAACGACATGATGGTCATCCGTGAGTTCGAGTCGATGCTTGATGAGCTGAGCACCCGCGGCCAGTGGCAGGGAATCCAGGCCAGTCCGGGCGCCCCGGTCTACGCCAGTGTCGGACAGGAGGCCGCCGTGGTCGGTCAGGCGCTGGAGCTCGGGGTCGAGGATCAGATCTTCGGATCGCATCGCTCCCACGGCGAGGTCTTGGCGAAGTGTTTCGCCGCCGCGAGAATCATGGATCCCGAGGACGTGCGCGCCACGATGGAGGCCCAAACCGGCGGTCAGACTTTGCGCCACGCCGAAGCGCTGCCGTACGAGTCGGAATCCGAGTTGCAGGCCAACTTCATTTTGTACGGCGCGCTGGCCGAGGTGTTCGCTCGACGTGGCGGCTTCAACGGTGGCATGGCTGGCCCGCTGCACGTCTGCTGCCCAGCGTTCGGTTCGATGCCGAACAATGCGATCGTCGGCGGCGCGGCCGGGTTGGCGACCGGGGCCGCACTGTTCAAGCGGATCAACCAGCGCCCCGGGGTGGTCGTGGCGAACCTGGGCGACGCCGCCGCGGGCTGCGGGCCCGTGTGGGAGGCGATGAGCTTCGCCGCGATGGATCAATACCGGACCCTGTGGCCGGAAGAAGCCCAGGGCCGCCCGCCGGTTCTGTTCACGTTCTTCGACAACTTCTATGGCATGGGCGCTCAGACGCGTGGGGAGACGATGGGCTTCGACATGCTCGCACGGATCGGAGCCGGTGTCGATCCTGAGGCGATGCACGCCGAACGGGTCGACGGGTACGATCCGATGGCCGTGGCCGACGCGACGCGACGTAAGAAGGCCCTGTTGAGCGCCGGGCGAGGCCCGGGATTGCTCGACGTCGTCACCTACCGTACCTGCGGGGCCTCGGCCGAAGACCGGAACAGTTATCGTACGGCTGAGGAACAGCAGATGTGGGCCGACGTCGATTCGATCAAGGCCTTCTCACAGGTCTTGATCGACGCCGGTGTGCTCTCGGCCGGTCAGATCGACGACGCCCACGAGTTGATCGTGGAGAAGATCGCCCATGTGTTGGAACTGGTGGCCGACGATCAGGCTGATGACGCCGTGGACATCGCCTTCGTCGAGTCGAGGATGACATCGACCGATCGAGCTGAGGCTGTGGCGGACTCGGTCGAAGGGGAGGCTGACTCGGTTGAAAGGTCAGGTGACGCGGCCGAAGGCGTCGCTAACTCGGTCGAAGGGGTGGGCGACCCGGTCACCGCGCCCGCGGTCGCCGCCAAGCTGCTCGAACCGGTCGAAGATAATCGGCGAGTGCGCGCGATATCGGCCAAGGTCCGCCAGGTCATCGACGACGGCCAACCGGTGGCGGACGACCAGATTTATCAGTTCCGCGACGGGCTCTTCGAAGCGCTGGTCGACGCCGCCGCTCATGACGCGACGATGGCGTGTTGGGGCCAAGACAATCGTGACTGGGGTGGCGCCTTCGGGGTCTACGACGGGTTGACTGCACTGCTGGGTTACCCTCGCCTGTTCAACGCGCCGATCACTGAGGCGGCGATCGTCGGCGCTGGTGTCGGGTACGCCTTGAGCGGGGGTCGGGCCGTGGTCGAATTGACCGGTTGTGATTTCTTGGGGCGTGCCGGCGACGAACTGTTCAACCAGATGGCGAAGTGGTCGGCCGTGACCGGGTTGACGATGCCGCTGGTGGTCCGCGTGGTGGTCCAGCGTCCCAGCGACGCCCAGTTGGGTCAGGACTGGTCAGGCATGGCGGCGCATGTCCCAGGGCTCAGGGTCTACTATCCGGCCACCCCCACCGACGCCAAGTCCATGCTGGGCCTGGCCTTGTCTGGGTCTGAGCCGGTGGTCTTCCTGGAGTCGGCTCAACTCTACGATCGCGGCGAACAGTTCGAGCCAGGCGGGGTGCCCTACGGCCCGGTTCGCGCTGAAGAAGGGGTCCCCGCCGTACGTCGTACGGGTGATGATGTGACGATCGTCACCGTCGGACCGAGCCTCTACACCGGCGACGAGGCGGCATCGATCCTTGACAGGACGTACGGCGTCAGCTGCGATCTGATCGATCTGCGCTTCCTGACCCCAGTGGATCTGACTCCGATCATCGACTCAGTCAAGAAGACTGGCCGGGTGGTTTTGGTCGGCGAGGCAGTCGAGAGGGGCTCGTACTTGCACACCATCGCGTCGACGATCACGCAAACCTGTTTCGATGATCTCGACGCGCCCGTGGTGGTTCTCGGCGCTCGTTCGTTGGTCATGCCGGCCGGTGGTCGCCAAGATCTGATGGGTCCTGGGGTGGACGCGATCCTTGACGCGATCCACGAACGGATCATGCCGTTGCCCGGTCACCATCCGACCACCGATCAGCGCGACGAGGAACTGCTGCGCCGTACGAGGCTCGGCGTGTGAGGCAAGCTCCGGTCCACTGCCCTCGATGACGTGATGCGTCGTACGCGTAGGCGTGTGACTTAGAGTTTCGTGCCGAACCCGACAGGACGGGTGTGCTCCTGGCCGAACTCGATGAAGCCGATGTTCGCCACCGGAATCATGGTCTGACGACCGGATTCGTCGGTCAGCAGCAAGAAGCCGGAGTCGGCGGTGGCCGCGGTGTAGGCGTCGAGAATCTGCTCCAAGGTCAAATCGACGTTGAGCGTGATCTCGCGGTTGACGTTACTGATACCAATCTTGATTTCCATGGTCTCTCCTATTCGATTGGGCTGTCGTGGTGGGTGGACGGTGGCGCTATGACCTTCGGACCGGTTTCACAACCGCACGGGAAGATCCTCCGCGATCGCGGGGCGTACGACGATGCGCGTCCAGGCCCCGACGTAGATGCGGACATCAGGTCCGACCGGGGTGCGAGCGGCGATCGGCTCGTCGGGCAGGGGATCGGTCACCGCGCCGACGAAGGTGCCGTTGGCCGACTCCAGGTCGGTGACGTACCAATAGCCGTCGGCTGAGGACAGGTAGGCCTGGCGGCGGCTGACCCCAGGGTCGATGCCGCAGTCGATGTCGGGATGGATGTTGCGGGAGACGGATCGGCGTCCGATCAGGGCCGATTCGTGCAGGACCACGATCCGGGCGGGGCCTTGCGGCGGCAATGGGTCGGTCGCCTCTTGAAAGGCGTACCACTGTGGATCGATCCACACTTCGGCCACCCACGTCTGATGCTTGTCGCCAGCGCGGGCCGATCCAGTGGCACGACCGGGCTGTGATGGCCCGGTAGCATCGGCCGACTTCGAGCCTTGCGAGCCCGGCGGTGTTCGTGAACCGGTTGGTTGATCGGTGATCGAGTCATCGACCGGTGTCGCGACCCCGGCAGCGGCGGCCACAGGCGCGACCGGCATCGCACCCGGTGCACCTGGAGCGACCGAGCCGGCGGGCGCGCCCTTCGCGGTCAAACCGAGCTCAGCATGAAGCTCCTGCTGCGGCAGGGCTCCTGTGGTGTAGTCGTAGCCGCAGGACTCACAGAACAATGCGTTGGCCGGGCGTGGCGCTCCGCAGTGAGGGCAGACTCCCGCGACTGGCGCCATTCCCGCTGGTGACGCCGCCCCTGCGACCGGACCATTCGCGGATGAGGCGACCACCGCCATGCCACATTGATCGCAGAAATCTTCGGTGCGGGTTTGATGTCCGTTCACACACACTGCCATGGGTTATCCTCGGATCCTGGTGGTTCGGGTGGACGCGGTGTCCAGCGCCATCTCGTCAGCCTTGTCGATGTCTTTCTTCATCGCCACTGTGCCGGTCGCGGCGTCGGTGATGTCCACCACGCGTGACAACCGGGTGGTGGCCTCGGCGTTGCCCGTCTGGTTGGCCAGTTGGACCGCGCGCCCCAGCTTCTGTGTGGCGGTGCGATCGTCGCCGCCGGCGTGGGCCGCCAGACCCTCTTGGATGACGGCGGCCAATTCGGTCTGTCCGGTGTAGTGGGCGACCTCGGGACTGATTCGCGTGGTCAAGCTGGCGTCGGCCGACCAGCGGGCCTTGACCATGCCCTGGGTCAGGATGGCCGCCCCGGCCACCAATTGCACCCGCGCTGCCAGTTGCTCGGTTCCCACCGCCTTGGCGGGCAAGCGTACCGCGATGTGGTAGTCGCGCGACTCGTCACCCCAAGCGCCGGTCGGATACCACGAGGTCAGGGGGTTGAGCGGGGTGGCTCGATGTGTCAGATCTTCGACCGTGGGCGAGACCTGGCGAACGAACAGGATCTGCGCGCCTTGGGGGATCCAGACATGCAGATGGGCGTCGGGAACGCCCCGACCCATCGAGGTGGCGATCAGTTCGCGAAAGATACGGGGCAGGTCGCGCGGGCCCGGAATGACGTCGACGGTGCCGAGCAGCGCTTGGGCGATCTTGCGAATCTCAGAGACTTGCCATTCGACGCCGATGCCACGGCAGTCAACCTGGAATTGGCCCAAGCATTGACGGATCGAAGCGTCCAGTTGGGTGACCGACTCGTTGTGGTTCTCGCCGTCCGTCAGCAAGATGGCGTGCTTTCCAGCCAGGTTGGGAATGGAGGCGAACAGGGATCGGGCCAACAACAGCCAGGCCCCCATGGCCGTGCCTCCGTCGGCTCTGAACGACGCGATAGCGGCTTTGGCGGCCATCCGGGTGTTCGGATCCATGCGGACCATGCCCGGACCTGAGGTCACTCGAGGAAAAGCCAGGTACGCTCGGTGATTGCCGGCGACCACCGCGAAGTATGTCCCATCGACGATCGTGTCCACCGCGACCATGGCCGCGTCCTTCGCGGCCTGCATGTTGACCAGGCCCATCGACGCCGACGTGTCCACGATGACGATCTCACCGACATCGCCCGCGCCCGACTGCCCGGCGACCCCGGCCTGCGAACAGGTGATCCGCACGATGGCGTTGACATCGGTGGAACCGTCGGCGAGGAACTCGTTCTGGTAGACGGTGGAGGTGAAAATGGCCATAGGAACAGCTTAGACGATCAGTGATCGCGCTCAGGGGTGGTTGCCGTCACATTCAGGTGTGCTTCGGGGTCGGACCGGATGCGCTGGTGGTGTCGACTGCTTCGCTCGTCGTCGACGCCCGCGCCTCCTGGGCCGGTCGATGGTCGCCGACGCGAGCGCAGGCCACCGTGATGTTGTCATGGCCGCCTTGGTCGTTGGCCCAGCCGACCAAGCGGGTGGCCAACTGATGGGCAGTGACCGGTTCGCCGGCGAGCTCGCCGACCAGGGTGGCCAGGCGGGCGGCCTCGGAGACGTAATTCCACAAGCCGTCGGAACACACGATCAGCCAGCCGGGCTCCGTGAGCTCGATCTGCGCGGTGTTGGGCATCAGATCGGTGGCGTCGCGTCCCAACCATTTGGTGATCGTGTGGGCGAAGATCGAGGCCTCGGCCTGGGCCCGCTCCGTGCCCGAATCCATTCCCGACTGAGCCAGTGAGTGGTCTTTGGTGGCTTGCTCGGGCTGGCCGAAATCGGGCAGCCAGTAGACACGGGAGTCGCCCAAGGTGGCGCAGAAGATCGCTGATGAGTCGACCACCGCGATCGCGATCGTCGTCGCGGCGAAGTTGTGTGACGCGAGGTCGGTGTGGTCGATCACGGTTTGATTGGCTCGGGCGACGGCTTTGACGAGCACCGACCTCATGGCGGCCGCACGTGAACTCGGGGTTCCCAAGCCCTTCGGATCGCTGGCCCACACATGGTCACAGGTCGATCGGGCCGCGGCCATGGAGGCGACGTCGGAACCTTCCGAGGTGGTTACACCATCGCAGACCACGATCACGGCACGTGTCGCGTCGGCCTGGAGTGCCAGCGCGTCCTCGTTGCGGGCATGGGTCTGGCCAATGTCACAGACACCGGCCACCCAGGGCTGGGGAGTCAGTTCATAGTGCTCGCGCAGGCTGCGTGCCTTCTGGCCGCAGGTCGTACAGTAGCCATCGACGCCGAGCTGGCCGCCGCACGCCGCGCAGGCGACCGGGTACGAGTCCACAGCGGTCGCCTGGGCCGTCGGTGCGGTCATCGGGCTGGTGTCGGCGCTCCACTGGACTCCGGGCGCGCCGCGGTCGAGTTTTGTCATAGTAAAGTCCACTTTCTCCACGAGTTCGCCTGGTCGAGCAGAGAGTTCCGTTTGATTGCATCAGGTTCAAGGCTGGCCTGCGCCCGCAGAATCGACTCGATCTTGGCTCGCAGGTCGCTACGGGTGACCGGCACGCCGCCGACGGTGGGCACCGTGTTCCGCCGAGCCGCTTTACGGTTCGCGAGCGTCGCCAAGCCCAACGCACGCCGGAACACTTCCAACTCCAGACGCAACTGCTCGGCTTTGCCCAATCCGGCGGTGGCGATGGCTTGGGCCGCACGGTTGAGATCGGCCACCCCTTGACCGGCGTGGGTCAGATAGGTGGCGGCCAGTTGGCGTGACTGGCGCCAACCACCCGAGGTGGTTGGGACCAGGTCCAAGGCGGCCAGGACTGCGCCGGTGTCGGCGATCTGACCAGTGGCGCCTCGACGCCGGGCCCTGATGCGGGCCAAGCCGAAAGCCGCGCCCGGCAGGTACGCCGCGTCGGTGGCCGCGCAGACCTGATAGAGGCGCTCAGCCACATCGACCACTCCACCCATCTCACAGGCCACCGCCAAAGCGAACTTCGGCGCCAACTCGCCGGGGACCTGGGAATAGACCGCGTTGAAACACGCCTGGGCCTGCGCCCAATCGCCGGTGTTCAACCCCGACAGTCCTTCGATCCACGCCGCGCGCCACTGCCAAGGGTCACGGGTCAGAATCGACTCCACCGTACGCGCCAACACATCTTTCGCCCCGACGTCGATCGCCGTCAAAGCGACAGTGATGTCGGTCTGAAGAGTGCGTACGGGCAAGCGCAGCAACGCGGCCAACCGGTCCTGCGGGCTCAGTGCCGGGTCGAGCGACCCGAGAGTGACCAACCCCGGATCACTCAAATCAGGCTTCAACCGGGGCAGATGCTTCCAAGTGAAGGCGTCGGACACCACCGTGGGAGGTTCGAACAGATCCGACGGGGTGGCGGTCTGGGCTCCTGCGCCGCGGGAGACCGAGGCCACCTCGCGCAGAACCCCAAGCATCTGCTCACGCAGCTCCTCGACTGAGGCGAAACGGTCCGACGGGTCGGGTGCGCAGGCTTTGGCGATCAACCGGTAGACCGAATCCTGATGGGCCAGGTGGGGCAGCGACTCAGCCGGCGGCAGCGTGGTCGCGTAGGTCGATTGATACCCTTTGACCTCATCGCAGCAGATCAGCAGTGTGCGTCCGATGGTGTAGATGTCCGAGGCGACCGAACAGCCCTGAGTGGCCACTTCAGGAGCCTGGAAACCCACGGTCCCGAAAATGACCGAATCGTCGTCGTCGATACGGCGCACACCGCCCATGTCGATCAGCTTGACGGAATCCTCGACGTGCATCAGGTTGTCCGGCTTGAAATCACAGTAGAGCAGGCCCCGGGCGTGAAGATAGCTGAACGCCGGAAGGATCTCCACGATGTAGGCCAACGCCTGGGCGACGGGCAGAGGATCGTACACTCCGCCGGCTTTCGCCATCCGATCCTTCAAGATCTGTTTGATGGAGCGCCCACCGACGAACTCCATCACGATGTACGCGCCGCCTTCGAAAGTGACGAAGTTGTAGATCTCCACGATCAGCGGATGCTGGATCTGAGCCAAGAAGCGCTGTTCGGCCATCGCGGCCTGCATCGACGCCTCGTCTCCGGCGTTCAGCAGACCTTTGAGGACCACCCAGCGATCCGACACGTTCTGGTCTTGGGCCAAGTAGAGCCACCCCATGCCGCCATGAGCCAGGCATCCGCTGACCTTGTATTGTCCGGCCACGACGTCACCGGGTTGGAGTTTGGGTGTGAAAGAGTACGGCTTGCGACAGGCGGGGCAGTAGCCTTCGAGTCGCCCGGGCGAATCCTTGGTCGACCGTCCGACTTCCGCACCGCAGTTGGGACAGAAGCGCCGATCCTCGGGCACCTCCGGGTGGGCCAGAATCGCCGACTTGGGGTCGACGGTCGGCTCCGGAGGAATCGTGGTGTAACCGGCCCCCAGATGCGCCAGGTTGTGGTTGGCGACCGACGGACGCCGCACGGCCATGCCGCCGCGCAGCCGCGAGGACCCGAGGCTCATGGTGGCCAGGCCAGCGGTGGACGCGGTGGAGGCTTGCGGCTGTGAGGCCGGAGCGCCGCAGGTGTCGCAGTAACCGTCGACGATGTGACCGGGGCAGCCCGGGACTTGACAGCGCGGCCCGGTGCCCGACGATTGAGTCGGGCTTGGCGCAGCAGCCGCGCTCGCGGTGAGGAATCGACCGGTGGCGGAGCCTGACCGATCCAGTGGGGGAACTCCGCCGCTGACAGGGGTCGGACGCGCTTGGGCTGGGCCAGGTCGTACGCCAGTCGAAACGGCGGCAGGCGGGACCGGTGAGGCGGTCGGCCGACCGATCGGTGAGGCGTGGGCGGCCTGGGCCGGAACACTGGCGCCGGCTGGCGCGGGCATGCCGCAGACATCGCAGTAACCGTCGACGATGTGTCCGGGGCAGCCGGGTTGAGTGCATCTCATGACGACTGCCTTCCGGCGGTCTCCAACGCGGCGATCAGCGGCTCGATCACGTCGAGCGGCGCCGGTCGACTGGTCAGCAACTGCTCAATCTGCGTGCCTAGAGTCTGAGTCAGACTCTGATTGGCACTGGCGGCGGTGCGCGCCGCCTGAAAACGCTGGGCCAAACCCTGCTTGCGGGCGTTCGCCTGAAGATTGGCCTGCTGGACCAGGTCGAGCGCTCGATTCACCTGATCCAGTTTGGCCAGATAGGCCGGCAGATCGGCAATCGTGTTCGGCACGGGGCCCAAGGCTTCGACGTGCGGCACGGCGTACTTCGGAGCTGGAGTCACCTCGGCTTGGGTCGCGGCCACCAGCGTGGTCACGGCCTGCTCACGGGCGATCAACTGGGCCTGGCGGTTGCGAGCTTGGCCGACGGCGGCCGCCAATTGGGCGCGTTCGGCGTGGGCCACGATCAGGTCGCGCTCCATCCGCGCGGCGCGGGCCTCCAACGGCCCGATGATCCCGCCGATGTCGCCGCCCCGATCAGCCATGGCGACCAACTCGTCCACGTCGTGAGACAGTTGGTTGACCGGTCCGGCGGTGGTGGCCAAGATCTGGGGCGGATCCAGCGCCACCTGTTGGCGAATTCTTTCCAGTTGCGCCCGCAATCCGGCGATGCGCGCGGCGGCCTGGGGAGCCACCGGCCCTAACTGGTAGCGGGTGGACAACTGGGTCACCAAAGCGTCCAGCATCCGGCAGGCTTCCGGCAGGGACAGTGCCAATCCGCCGCCTGTGGTCAACGTGGTTCCTGGGGTCAGCATGTCGTTCAGGTTTCCCCAAATCATCGCGCCCAGCGTTCGCAATTGGACCTCGGTCACCCGTCCGGAGTCCCACGTCCGATCAAGATCGTGGTAACGATCGGACACGGCTTGCCACACAGTCAACGTCATCGCCATGTCGTGGACACCCTGGTCAGGACTGGCCTGTTGGATCTTACGATCCAACCCGTCGAGCGTGGCGCGCGTCTGATCGATCCACTGCTCCAACTGGGGCAGGTACGCCATCAGTTGCTGTATCGTCGGTGGGGTCTGGGCTGACCCGGGAGCTTCGGGCAGACTCATCCGTACTCCTTCGTCCTGGCGTGGACACCGGCCAGTGTGCCGCCGATGCCGATGAGCCCGCCAACCACGATCAGGATCGACGGCGTCAGTGAGGGCACCACGCCGGCCGCCGCCCAGGTGGTGACCGACGAGATCTCGGAGTTGATCTGATCAGACAGGTCCTGCCAGGTGGTCGCGTCCAACACCAGATCCGGGGTGCTGTCGGTGGCCGCTTGGTTCTGATGGGCGACGAACGCTTGAAGGGCAGCCTCGACCTGTCCCGACATTCCGGTTTGTCCGACAGCGGTGACGACGTCGCTCGTCATCGCCGTGACCGTGTCGGCGGACCGGCTAGGATCGAGGATCCTCAAAGCGCCCATACTGCGACCGGACCAGACATTGACGTCGATGGCGCTCAGTTGGCCGCGGTAGGTGCTGGAATGGTCGGCTTCGGTCGTGGCTTTCAGGTAGCCAGCCAAAGGAGCCACCATCGCCACTGCCGCGATCAAGCCGATAGCCACTCCGATATTGATCACCCGGTGGGTCCGGCGGGCTATGATCACCAACGCGGTCAGGAACAGACAGGCGGTGGCGACCGCGACGACCAGTGCCACGACCAGGGCGCTGGATGTCACGGTGGTCTGACCAACAGAGTCGATGGCCCCGCTCAACGTGGAGTCCAAGCTGGCTTGAGCGTCGACAACAGTTTGGATGGTCGCCGACGCGGTGGTGGGGCTGGCCCCGGCGCCATGGGCGAGCGCCACGGCGGTCTGCCACCGGGTCAGATCGGTGACGATCTGGTTCATCTGTGCCAGGTCGGTGGTGTTGACCGCCGCCCCGACCATCGATTTTGCGATGGCCTCGCCCGCCTGCTCGTACCCCTGCCACTGGGTGTCGACCTGCTGTGGGGTGGTCGCAACGAACGACGCCATGGCGATCGACTGGGCTTGGGCGACGTCGGCGCGAAGATCTTGCAGATCGTGGACATGTTGGACGGTGGCTGCGACCTGTTGCTGATTCGACTGTGAGGTGGCGATCGCGCTCAGACCGGTGACGCCCGCGATCACCAGGGCAACCACCAAACCACGTCGCAACCAGGCGAACAGTCGAGGACTGGACACGCGAGAAGCGAGAGTGGTCGAGTTCGGCCGCTTGGCCACCGACTGGGTCGCGACCGAGGCTGTGCTCGTCGCGGTGGGTGTCGTCGCAGTGCGAACCGAACCCTTGGAAGGACTGGCGGTGGCCATCAGGCCTCCGGCGGGGCAGAGAGCCGATAAGCCTGATCGGGTGTTCCAGGGGCGATCTGTTCGCTGGGTTGGCTGGTCTCAACCCGTTCGACGCCATCGACCAGATCCATGGGTTCGGTCGGATCGGTGGGGATCGGCTTGGCGTCGGCTTGTTCGGCGGACAGTGACTCGCCATCGTCGACCGGCTCGGTCGGCGTTGACTCATCGTCAGTCGAGCCGGACTGGTCTTCCTCGTCGACCGGCTCGGTCGGCGTTGATTCCTGGGGTGTTGGTGAGATGTCTTGCGGCAAGATCTGGCGCAGTTGTTCGAGGGTGGGCTCGGCCACGTCCTTCAATCGCCAAGCCATCTTGCCAATTGCCGCCTCGAACACGTTTCGTACGAAACGGCCATTGCCGAAATTCTCGTCTCTCACCTGGAGGGCGAGCAGTGCGCGGAACGCCCGTACGCTCGCCTCAGGCAGGTCGAAATCGGCGGCATGAGCCATCGAGGTGAGGATCGCCGTCAGCTCGTCGTCGGTGTAGTCGGGGAACACGATCGTCGTACGGAAACGCGACTCCAGCCCAGGATTCTCGGCGATGAACTGCTCCATCGGACCGGGGTAGCCCGCCACGATCACGACCAGATCGCCGCGTCGATCCTCCATCTCCTTGACTAAGGTGTTGATCGACTCTTGGCCGTATTGATCTCCTGACAAGGCATAGGCCTCGTCGATGAACAAGACGCCTCCGGCCGCCTTGGCCAAGACCTCGGCGGTCTTGATGGCGGTCTGTCCCAGGTAGCCGGCGACCAACTCGGAGCGGTCGACCTCCACCAGATGCCCCTTGCTGAGCAAGCCGAGGGCTCGGTAGATCCCGCCGACCAGACGAGCCACGGTGGTCTTGCCTGTGCCGGGGTTGCCGACGAACACCAGGTGTCGGGTGACCGTCGGATCCTTCAGACCGGCCTTGTGCCGTAAGCCCTGGATGCGCAAGATGGCCGACTGGCGGTGAATCTCCTGTTTGACAGACTCCAATCCGATCAACCCGTCGAGTTCAGCCAGCAGCTCGGACAGTGACGGGGCTGTCTCAGCCTCGGCTTGATCAGGCTGCCCGGGAGCAGCAGCTGCGGCGGTCGCCGGACTGGTCGTCGAACCGGTTCGTGCGTCAGTGGTGCCCGACTGAGACTGTCCATTCGGTTGCGTGGCCGAACCTGGTCCCACGCCAGCCAAACCAGGGTGTGACTGGTCGCCATCCGGTGTCGTCGCGTCGCCGCCTGCCTGCAGGGGAGAACCGAGCAGTTCGAAGGCTCCAGGAGCGTCTGAGGGCAGGTCGGTCAAGCTGAACGGGTCGACGCTCAGCTGGTCGATGGTGTGGCCCTGCTCAGAGCTGACCCGACGCAGAGCGGCCATCACCTGGCGCAGCACGGCTGGGCCGTTGGTGGTGAAATCTTCCATCTTTTGAGCGTCAGTGGTGTCGTTCGTCGTCATCCCAAATCCAAACCGGTGGCCGTGGCGGAAGGCTTGGCCACAGCGGGCATCACACGCGCGTCCATGTGGCCCGGGGTGAACTTCTCAGCCAGGAAGCGCCCGTGGACCACCAAAGCCTCGGCGTCCTTGGCTATGACCGCGTCATAAATCTTGTCGATGGTCGCGCCCAGCAGATCCAGTTGGTCGACCAGAACCAGCAGCGAGGAGCGCCCAGCGTCGACCGGACGACGGTCCGCCCAGTCGCGCGGCAGCCGTACGTAACTGCTCACGGTTTGTGGCAGATAGCTGGTGGCCGTCGCGATCAGAGAGTACTGGTCGACCGAGGTCAGCCCGGCGTTGGTCATCCGAGGCAGCGTCTGACGCAGGCGCTGGGTGATGCGCCGGACTCTGGCGATGACCGGGGAAGACAACTGGGCCTCGAGCACGCGGGCATCCATGGTGTCCAGCGCCGCACTGATCTGTTCGGGGGTCGGAGGACCGGCGACAGCGGCCTCGGCCTGCTCAGGTTCGGCACGGAACCAGTCGAAAAAACCCACTGTGCGCCCCTGTCAGGCCCGGGTCTCGACCGTGAGCGAGTCAATCGCCTGCTGAGGCGAGCGCTGTTGGACCCGGTTCAGGTACGTGCGTGACTTGGACACTTCATCTTCGAGAACGGTGATGGTCTGCGCCATGTTGGTCAAAGCTTGCGCCTTGAACGCGTCGATCGAATCCATCGTCTGATAGATGTTCTGGAAGGCGGCCTGCAACTGGGACAGGCCGATGGTCGAACTGGCGGCCTGCTGTTGAATGCTGGCTGAGTTCTCTTTCAGCATCTCCGAGGTCTTTTGGATCAAGCCAGAGGTGGTGGTGTTCAGCGCAGTGATCTGATCCAACACCAGACGTTGGTTGCCCAGTGCCGACGCGACGATCACAGCCGTGCGCAGAGCGGCCACCGTGGTGGTCGAGGCCCGGTCGACGCCCTTGATCAGCTCGATGTTGTTCTTGATGATGATGTCGATGCTCAAGTAGTTTTGGATCGAGACGGCCAACTGGGTCAGCAGGTCTTGGTGCTTCTGACGCACGTAGAACAGCACGTCCTCGCTCATGGCCTTGGCACGCTCAGGATCGGTCACCGTCAACTCGGACACCCTCTGCGCCAGTTGGGCGTCCAGACGCTCAGCGATGTAGACGTACTGGTTGAGCCGCCCCATCGTCTGCCACAGGTTCTGCTTCTCCATGTTCAGCGAGACGTTGTCGCGAGTCAACTCGTCTTGGCCCGAGCGCAGAGCGTGCAGAATCGCGTTCAGATGATCCTGAGACGACTGATACTTGCGGAAATAGTCCGACACCTTGCTTTTGAAGGGCAAGGAGCCGAAGAGCTTCTTCATGAAGCCCTCGTCCTCGTGGGGATCCAGTTCCTCGACCGTACGGCGCAGGTCCATCAGCGTCTTGCCGACCGTCGACCCTTGGGACAAGCCGCCCTCTTTCATCGCTTTGACCGGTGCGGTCAGCAGACGGTTGGAGGTCTCGGCGGCTTTACGAATATCGACGTCACCCATCGCTCGTACGGCGTCGGCTTGGGCGGAGAACTCTGGGGACTTGGTCTCGGCCTGATCGATCTGCTTCATGAACGACGCCACCTTGTCATCCAGCACGGGCACCTGAGCCGCGTCGACTTGTGGAGCCATCGCGGGGGCCTGCGTGGTGGCCACAACCTCCATGGCGGCCGGAGCCTCCAAGGTGAGAATGGCAGACGACGAAGCTGGTGCCGCCAAAGCGGCTGGGGCCGACGAATCGGACATAGAGGACCCTCCATCATGATCAGCGCTTGATATGTCCCTCTTAATGTAGCGGTTCTAGGCAAGCCGGGGTAGCCCAGACAGTATCTGACTGGCCAGTTTGGGGGAAAGACTAGGGTGACTGGGGCTGCCTCGGGCCGTGCGGTGAGGGTAGGACCCAGCCAGTAGGGACGGGCGGTGGCTCTTTCGCGTGATGGGCCGACCGTCGAGCTTGAGTGATCAGGCGAATCCGCGGGCGGCGAGTGACAAATGTCACACCGAGGTGATGAGATGAACCCATGGCGACTTCCTACCGGCTCGTACGACCGGCCCCTGCGGCTCGGCGGGTGCTGAATCCGAGCCAGCAGGCCATCGCGACGCATCGGGTCGGGATCGCAGTTGCGTTGGGCGGGCCGCGGACGGGCAAGACGACAGCGCTCATGGAAGCGGCCCTCGCCGGATTGGACGACGGCGCGCCTCAGGTGATGTTCTTCACCCGGTCTCGACGTGCCCGGCTCGACTTGCGCGCCCGGTTGAGCGCTCGCCAGCCTCAGTTGGCCGCGAGGCTTCGTGTGACCACGGTCCACGCTTTCGCCGGGTGGGTCCTTGGCCACGTCGACGACCAGTCTGGCCCTCCGCAGGTTCTGTCGGCCGCGCGGCAAGACGGATACATCCGCGACTTAGTGGCTGGTCAACCCACGCAGGCGTGGCCGCAGCGCTTCGATCAGGCGCGCCAGTCCTCGCGCTTCGCCGGTGATGTACGAGAAGCCGTGGCTGCTTGTCAGCGGGCAGGATTGTCACCGCGTCAGGTGGAGTTCATCGGGGCGCAGGCAGGTCGCGACGACTGGATGGCGCTGGGCGGGTTCTATCAGGAGTACCTCGACGTGCTCGGGTTGGCCCAGGCGGTGGATTACCCTGAATTATTGATTCGGGCCGACCAGGTGTTGTCGGATCCGGAGGCGCTGGAACGGGTCCGACCGGCCGGGTCGATGGTGATCGTCGACGACGCCGAAGATTTGGACGGCCTCCAACTGGACATTCTCGACCGCCTGATCGACCGCTCGACGCCAGCGATACTCGCGTGGGACCCGGACACCCAGGTCTACGGTTTTCGCGGCACGGTCGCGCGCTCAGTCTCGGCGATGATCACCCAATGGCGCGACCGGGGGTGGCCCACCGCGGTGGTCGGTTTGGACCGAGGTTTTGATGTGGCCGGGCAGGGCCTGCGGGCCAGTTCCGCGATCCGCGACGCCATCACCTTGCCCGTCGGGATCGACTTGGCTGCCGTCGATCGATATCGCTCGACTCAGGCCGACGCCGATGGCCGTGCGACCAAGCTGGTGTTTCCCGATCCGAACGCGGAGGCGGCCTGGATCGCGCAGCGGCTGCGCCAAGCCCATCTGCGGTCCGGCTTGGCCTACGAGTCGATGGCGGTGATCGTACGCCGTCGTGATCAGCTCGCCCGTTATGCGATGGCCTGTCAAGAAGCAGGGGTTCCCGTGGCCCTGTCGGGTGATGAGATTCAGCTCAGTTCAGAGCCGGTCGTGAGCTGTTTGTTGGCGGGGTTGAGGGTGATCCGTGACCAGGAGCAGGCGTCGATGGTTGACGTTCGCGCGGTGGTGTTCTCGCCGCTGGGGCCGTCGATCGCCGCGGTGGCCTCAGCTGGAATTGAGGCAGTTCTTCCTCGGCTGTTCGCCCCGACCTGTTCTGATGACGATCCATTGTTCGGACTCTGGTCGGCGCTGACAGCAGGGGTGGGGAGCCTCGAGGCCAGCGTGGCCGATGTGGCTTGGGCGTTGTGGTCCCACTCCACCTGGCAGCAACGTCTGCTCGACGAGGCCGGATCGGCCGGCGAGCAGGCCTGGCGGGCGCATCGAGATCTCGACGCGGTGGTGGCGCTGTTCGCCTTGGCCGAACAGTTTTCCGACCTGCCCGCCAGATCGGGGATCACTGCCTTGAACGAAGCCGTCACCAGCCAGGAGATCCCCGAGGATCTGCCGCGATCATCGAGTTGGTCCTCGTCAGCGGTACGGTTGACCACCGCGCATCGTGCCAAATCGTGGTCGTGGCCCTTGGTGGTGGTGGCCGGCGTCGAGTCGTCGATCTGGCCAGCCAGGTCGACGCCGATCGGATTGATCGACCTCGACGGGCTCAGCGAGTCGATTGTCTTGCCGTCGGACCGCGACCAGCTCACCTCGGAAAGGCGGTCGCTCTACGTCGCGTGTTCGAGCGCGAGTTGCGAGTTGATCGTGACCGCTGTTGATGGACCAGACGCTCAGCCGTCGATGCTGTTCGAACAGATCGCGGCCATCGAGCAGGTCGGGGGTGACTCGCCCGAATCGTCCGCCTGGTCGCCGGCCCAACTGGTCGGTCGGCTGCGCCTGACGTTGGCCGACGAGAACGCCCATCCGGGGTTGCGACAGGCCGCCGCCGATCGTCTGGCCGTTCTGGCCGCGCAGCCGGGCTTTCGCGGCGCCGATCCGACTTGGTGGTGGGGAGTGGGTGACGCCAGATCTGAACAGCCTGGCGTCAGTGGTGTGATTCGGATCGAGGAGCCCGGTCATCGTGCCCGCGCGACCGGCGTCAGCCGTGACCAACCCGGCGACGGCCCCGGAGTCGTGGTTCGGGGTCAGCGTCAGTCAGTCGGGATTCCCGGGAGCGACAATGCCGATGAAAGCCCAGCCATGGTGCTCACGGCCAGTGGCGCGCAGGACCTGCTGGGTTGTCCTCGACGCTGGTTCTTGGCGAGAAAAGGCCAGGGGCAACGGCCGTCCGGGATGGCGGCTAGCGTCGGGGTGGCCATCCATGCGGTGGTTCAGGAACGTTCGGCCAGCGAGGAGCAGATGGTGGCGCAGTTGGGTCGACGCTGGGAGTCGATCGAGTTCCCGGCGCAGTGGATGCGCACGACCCAGTGGGATCAGGCCGTGGCGATGATTGGGCGGTACCACGCCTATCAGCGCTGGCATGACCGCGCCTGGATGGATTCCGAAAGAGCCGTGGACTTCACGGTGCCCGCGCCGTACTCGGTCACGATCCAGGGGAGGATCGACCGGCTTGAGACCGACCAGCAGTCCAAGGTGTGGATCGTGGATTACAAGACTGGGCACACCTTGCCCACGGTGGCCGCCGCGGCTGCCAACCTACAGTTGGGGCTGTATCAGTTGGGCGTGGCACGAGGAGCGCTCGGGCCAGGCCAGGTCGTGGGCGGGGCGGAACTGGTCTACCTGGGGCAACCCGACGCCGCCAGCTCGGCTTTGCCGAAAGTGTTTCGACAAGAGTCTTTGACTGATCATCCGTACCTCATCCACGACAAGGAACCGCCGATTGGTCGCTGGCCGCCGCTGGAGTCGGTCGGGTCACAACGCCAGCACCCGACCTGGGTGCATCATCGGCTCGGTCTGGCCACCGGAGTCTTGCGCCAGGACACCTACCCCGCGATCGCCGGTCCAGGCTGCCGTGGTTGCGCCTTCCGCCAAGCCTGTCCTGGATTGATCGACGAAAGCGGCGGCGCATGAGCAGCATTCGATTGGACACCCCAGCCGACCTGTCCGCTCTGATGGGGATTGATTTCTCAGCCGAGCAGTTGGCCGCGATCACCGCAGAATTGGCCCCTGGAGTGATCATCGCTGGAGCAGGCAGCGGCAAGACCACCGTCATGGCGGCACGGGTGGTCTGGCTGGTCGGTCGAGGTTTTGTGGAACCCCAGCAGGTGCTCGGCCTGACCTTCACCCGCAAAGCGGCAGGCGAGTTGGCTGATCGGATTCAGGCGGCCCTGGCCCTGCTTCAGTTGGACGACATCCTCGCTGCCACGGTCACGACCTATGACGGATTCGCCTCGCATATCGTGGCGGAGTTCGGCGATTGGGTCGGTTTGCCATCATCGACCTCGGTCTTGGCTGACGCGCAGCGGTACGTGGTGGCTGACAAGGTTGTACGCTCCGCTACTGAGGCTGGGACCCATCTGGGTCACAAGTCGATCAGTTCGATCACCAAAGACGTGGTGGCCCTCGAATCAGCGGCCCGGGCTCACTTGCTCGACGACGACCAGATTCAACGCTGGACGACGGGGTTTCTGACCGAGCTGGACGCTGCTCCGTTGTATCGCGGAAAGGCCTATCGCGCGGTGGTGGACGCTCAGCGGATCGGGTTGGCCAGGCTGGATCTGATTCGTCTGTGCTCGGATTACCGTGACGCCAAGGGCCGGGCCGGATTGGTCGAGTTCGGTGACCAGATGGCCGCCGCGGTGGATCTGGCTCAGCGGTTGCCCCTGGTCGGGGCCACGCTTCGCGCCCGTTTCGCGCTGGTGGTCGTCGATGAGTTCCAAGACACCTCGGTTGCCCAAACCCGCATGCTGAGCCACTTGTTCGGAGCGGCCGGTCAGATCCGGGACTATCCGGTGACCGCGGTCGGCGACCCGATGCAGGCGATCTACACCTGGCGCGGGGCGGCCGCAGACAACATGGCCACATTCCATCACAGTTTTCCGGCGTCGAAGCCTGCGACGTACACCTTGTCGATCAACCGGCGCAGTGGGGCAGAGATCCTGCGCGCAGCCAACGCCGTCGCCGAACCGGTGCGCCGCGAGTTGGCGGCGAAGGACCCGGCGGTGGTTGAGTTAACCCCGGGCGCAGGCGCGCCACGAGCCGAGATCACGATCCATGAGAGCGTCACCTGGCAGGAGGAAACCCAGTGGATCGCCGACCGACTGCTCGACGACCACCGCGTTGGTCGGCTGAATCAGTGGAGCGACGCGGTGATTCTGGTGCGTCGGAACCGGGAAGCTGGACCGATTTTCCACGCCTGCGCCAGCCGAGGAGTCCCGGTAGTGGTTCAAGAACTGGGTGGACTGCTGTTCGTCCCGGCCGTCGCCCAAGTGTTCGCCATGATGAAAATGGTGGTCGATGATCAGGCCAACCCCGAAGTGGTGGAGGTCTTGAGCGGACCGCGCTTCGGGCTTGGCCCCCATGACCTTGAAGCGATCGGATCCCGGGCGCGTCAACTCGCTCGCGAGGCGAGCGACGACATCGGTCGTGGTGACCCGGGGCGTGCCGACATCGGCTTCGATGACACCGGCGACGCCGGCACCCATCATGGCGACGCCGCCGCCGGGAGCAGTGCTCGTGGCCACGCTAGCGACGATGGTGGTGTCGATCGTGGCACTGGCATGGGCACGGTCCAGCTGCCGGTGCGTCTGCTGGCGGCGGTGATCGACCCTGGAGCAGGCGCGTACTCTCCGCACGCCGTGGCCTGCCTGGCCCGCTTGACCCATGACTTGACTGTTCTGCGCGGCTTCAACGGTTCGCTGGTCGACCACGTCCGCCGGGTCATCGCCCAGATCGGGCTCGACGTCGAAGTCTATGCCAGTCAGGCGGACAGCCAAGGTCAGGTCCGACAGTTTCTGGGGCATGTCGTCGATTTCGGCGCCCGCCAGCCCGAGGCTGGTTTGAGCGCGTTGGTTGCCTATTTGGAGGCCGAGGCCACCTATTCGAGCGGCCTGTCGCGAGCGGGGACCGATCCGGGCGACGCGGTGGCGATCATGACCGTGCATCGGGCCAAGGGGTTGGAGTGGGACACGGTCGTGCTTCCAGCCATGGTCGATCATGTGTTTCCGTCGGATCGGCTGAGCGACAATCCGATCAAGACGCCGGCGGCCCTTCCCACGGCGGTACGCTCCGATGCGGCCGGAATGCCTCAACTTCGGGAGGTGTCCAATGATGGGCTGAAAGTGTATGAGGCTGAGCTGCGCGAGGCGTTGGCTGGCTCGGAGGATCGCCTGGCGTACGTCGCGATCACTCGGGCCAAGCGTCAGCTGGTGATGACCTGTCACCGCTGGAGGGCCGGGGCTGTTCGGGCGCAGCGCCGTTCTCGGTACGTGGACGCCGTGGCTGATTTGGCCGGTGAGGGCTCCCCGATCACGGTGTCCTGGCTGGACGGTGAGGACGCGGACCTCGTTCCGATCGGCGAGTCGCCTATCCGCGACTGGCCGACTCCGCCGGATCTGCGGTGGGCCGAGGCTCGCCAGATCGTCGACGAAGCGGCGCTGGGCCACCGCATGTGGCCGGACGCTGATCGGCCGCCGGAGGTTCAGGCCGCGATCGACACGTGGGATGAGCAGATCGCGATCTTGCAGTCAGAGCGTGAGGCGCGCTCGGTGGTGTCAGTGCCAGTGCCCGCGCCGTTGTCGACTTCTCAGTTGGCGCGGTTGAGGAGTCTGGGCCCGGAGCAGTTCGCCGCCCGTCTGGCGCGGCCCGTACCATCACCGCCGAGTGGTCGAACCGATCTGGGGGTTCGGTTTCATGCTTGGGTGGAACAGTATTATAGCTTGTCACCGATTCCTCAGGTCTTTCGGCCGACTCATGGCGGTCGCGAGTTGGCCCGATTGTGCGATCGTTTCCTGTCCGGTCGATTCGCCGCCGCTCGTCCGCTGGGCGTGGAAGTCGAGTTCGTCACCACGATCGCGGCGGTGACCGTCTCGGGCCGGATCGACGCGGTGTTCCGGGCTGAGGAGAATCCCGGTTTGGTTCCCAAGGGCAAGGCTTTTCTCATCGTCGACTGGAAGACCGGACATCGGCCCGCCGACGAGGTCCAGCTGTGGGTCTACGCGATGGCATGGGCGGCCGCGTCGTCGGTGCCACTCGACCAGGTCGCGGCTGGGTTCTACTATGTGGCCCGCGACACGTTGGCCATCGTGGATGATCATGATTCCGGGCAACTGGTCGACCTCGTCGCCAGTCTGGATGAGCAGGATGAGGTTCGCGATTCGCGTGAGGTCCACGGCTGAGCCTTCAGTGGCTGTGAGGGTGGCCGATATGGCCGACTCTGTCGGCCTCGCGCGGCACTGAGCCCCAGCGGCTGCGACGGTGGCCAAAGTGGCCGACTACACTGGGCGCATGACCTTGTGGGAAGCACCAAGCCTGATCGATTTCGCTGTGGATCCGAATTGGCCCCGGGCCTGGCGTGAGGGGACGGCACGACTGCTGTCGGTGCGTCCCGGTCAATCCCCATCGATCGGATGGGGTGACGCGGTCGGTGATTCGACCCTGGACGGGTCGCCTGCGGGTTTGAGATCCTCGCGCGACATGCGATTCGATCCTCAGCAACACTTCTATTTGGGGCAAGTCGACCGTACACCGGTGTTCGGCTGGCTGGACCGAGATGACGGTACGACATCGCACGGGGGCACGAGTGTTGGCGGCAGCGCGAACAGCGATGAGGGTAGCGGCGGCCGGGGCGCCAGGAGCGGTGGTGTGACCGCTGGTCGCGTCGGATTGCGTGGCTGGCTGGCTCGCGCCACCAGCGTGGACACCGAATTGGCGATGCGCGCGGTCGCGTTGGCCAACTTTCACGACTCCAGCGGCTTCTGTTCGGTGTGCGGGAAACCGACCGTGCCCCAAGACCTCGGTCGTTCACGGGTCTGTCAGGACTGTGACTCGGTTTTCTTCCCGCGGACCGATCCCGCGATCATCATCGCCATCACCGCTGATGAGAGGATTCTGCTCGGTCATCACCAGGGTTGGGCTGATCGACAGGTCTCGGTCTTCGCCGGTTTCGTCGAGGCAGGGGAGTCGTTGGAGCAGGCGGTATACCGGGAAGTGGGCGAGGAAGTCGGTCTGGACCTGGCTCAGGTGCGCTACATCGGCAGTCAGCCCTGGCCCATGCCCCGATCACTGATGATGGGATTCACTGCGACCGCCGTCTCGACCGACGCGCGCCCCGATGGAGAGGAGATCACCGACGCCCGGTGGTTCACTCGTGATCAGTTGTGCCAAGCGGTCGCTGACCAAACCGTGACGTTGCCGCCTCCGGGGTCCATCGCCTCACGACTGATCGGCGATTGGGTCGGCTCGAAGGACTGAGTCGGACGACAGACTCGATCGAACTGAAAGGCAGAGCGGTTCGACAGACTCGCTCGATTCAGCGTTCGGACTCGAGCGACCACGCGGGGCGCTTCTATGTGAATGGGTCTGGTCGGCTTCGGGTGACACGTCTGTGAGATCCGGCTGGCTCGGCGGCTTCGACTGCCCGTCCAGTGGCTTAAGACTCGTCTGTTGGCGGGTCGGGATCAGACGCGGGTGAATCCTTCGGGTTGGATTGACACCCGGTGCGTAGCGTGGTCAGTCGGTTGGTCAGCCCGGAGGCTCGTACCGCTGGGGAATCGATCGCGTGTCTCAACGCTGTCTCGGTCCCCATCAGGCGTAGAAAGGTCTTGGCCCGGGTCACCCCGGTGTAAAGCAATTCGCGGGTCAGCAGCGTCGTGCCTTCGGCGGGCAGGAGCAGGCTGACCGAGTCGAACTGGCTGCCTTGGGCTTTGTGGATTGTGCTGACGTACAGCGGTTCCCACGACTCGATCAGATCGGGGGAGATGAGCCGTGGGCCAGACGGGTTGGGCAGGGCCAGGCGCAGACCACCCGCGTCGACGATCACGCCGCAGTCTCCGTTGAACACCGATAGCGCGTCATCGTTGCGCGTCACCATGATGGGAAGGCCCGGATACCAGCCACGCGCGGTGACGGTCTCGGGCGCCGCTTGGGCCAACCAGTGGTGGACGACACGATTCCACTGGCTCACCCCGGATGGGCCGTGGCGGTGGGCGACCAGCAGACGATGTGCGTCGAGGTGGTCGAGCGCCTCTCCGACTGCTGAGGATTCGCCGGCTCGAATGAGACCGAGACCTTGATGGACCAGGTCGTGGCGCAGTCGCGGCAGATCGGTGGGAAGAAAATCGGGGGCTCCGATGTCAGCGCGGATCCATTCGACGCTGTCGTCGGCGTTATCGAGCACGGCGATGGCGGTGTCGGGGTCGCCGCGCCGGATGGCGTCGGCCAAGTCAGCGATGGCGCCGAAGAAACGGTAGGTTTTCGTCAACCGGATGACGGGCACCACCGGTTGGGCGGCCACCACGTCGGCCAACACGGCTCCGGCATCGACCGAAGCGAGTTGGTCGGGGTCTCCGACGAGGATCAGCCGGGTGTGAGGGCCGATGGCGTCGAGGAGCGCCGCCATCAAGTGCAGGGAGAGCATGGACGCCTCATCGACCACCACGATGTCGGCGGGCAGCGGTCGGCGCCGGTCGTACTGCGCGCCGCCGCGTGGCTTCAGACCAAGGATGCGGTGTAGTGTCCCGGTGGTGACGCGGATCGGTGGAGGATCGACGCCGTGGGGTTGAGTGGTGAGTCGGTGGCTGACGGCCTGATCCAAGTGTGAGGCCGCGCGCCCGGTCGGTGAGCTCAAGATCACCCGCAGCGGTTCGGTTCGGTTGGCGCTGAGAGCGTCGAGGATCTCCGACACGATGGTGGTCTTGCCCGTCCCAGGACCTCCGGCGATGACACAGACCAGCATGGTGGTGGCGCATCGCAGTGCTCGGGTGTGATCATCGTCGACTTCGTCGACCACTCGAGCCGCCGAGGATGGCGCCGAGCCCACCTGGTCAGGTCGTCGAAGACTGACCCGGTCGATCAGCCAGCGGGCGATCTTCTCCTGCTCGTTCCAGTGACGGGTCAGGTAGACCACGTCGTTCACCACCATCATCGGTCGCGTGTGGTCGTCGACGTCGACGGCGACCATCGGCGAGGCGCACAGCGCTTCCAGCCACGGTTGGGGGGCCGGCCACGGGATCGACGCCGTGGCGTCGTCGGTGGCGAGCAGCAGACTCGGATGGGCCGGATCGAAACAGATCGAGCCGGATGATCCGGCGGCGATGGTGCAGGCGGCGGCCGCGATGACCAGGTCGTCCGCTTCGGCGTACATCCAGCCCAGATGACGGGCCAATCGCACGGTCGCGTCTGTCAGAACCCCGGCGTCGACCAGTTGACTCAAGATAGCGGTCATCATCGAACTCCTGTCACGAGGTCGGACAATTCGATCACCAGGTCGGTCGGCGGCTTCCAAGTGAAGACGCCGCACGGGACGCCGTCGACAGTGGGCGTATGGGGACCGGCCATGCCGCGGACGAACAAATAGGCCATGCCGCCCAGGTGACGCTCCGGGTCGTAGTCAGCTAGTCGCCAGCGCAGGAACCGATGCAGAGCGACAGTGTAGAGCAAGCCTTGCAAAGGGTAGTGGGAGGCCATCATGGCCGCGGCCAGACGCGGCGGAGCGTACGACCTCAGCGTGAGCGGCTCACCGGGCGGGCCGAGACGATTGGTCTTATAGTCCACGATCACGTGCCGCTGGCCGATACGCAGGACCGCGTCGATTGAGCCGGTGAGGAACCCGCGCAGCGCCCTGGTGTCCAGCTCTGGTGATCGCAAGGCCGCCCGGTAGTCGCTCAGGGGGTCGGCATCGGGCAGGTGCCGAGCGATCAGATCGGAGATGTCCCGCAGGGTGGCGGCCGTGTCACCGTGGGACAAGGGCAGGTCGAAGCCCAACTCGGCCAAGCGGTCTGCGGCTGGGATCTCTTCCAGACTCAGCCCGTCAGCGATCGGGCCCAGGGGAGTTCGCCAACCCGGTGTCAACGCGGCCGCTAGTGCCTCAGCGGTGAAACCGGTCAGCCCGTGGGTCGACATGGCGGCGGCGACGTCACTGGTCAAATCCTGGTTGGCCGGATCGGCGTACTCGAAAATGGTGTGGACGAGACTGCCGAAAGCGGTGCCACCGGGCAGATCGGCTAGCGGGGAGACGGTGTCCAGGTCGAGCTCGTCCAGGGATGATGCTTGATCCGGTGGTGTGGATCCGTGCGGTGTGGTGGGGATCTCGCTGGGCGGGGTAGGGGTGACCGGCGTGGATGCGGGCACAGTCGCGTGGGCAGGCGTCGAGTGGTGAAGCTCTTGGCTTGAGAGCTCAAGTCCCGGACGGGCCGATCTGGTGTCAACGCGCGTGCCGGGAGCCTGTGCGCCGTCGAGGTCGGTCAGTGACGGGGGGTCGACTTCAGCCAACCATGGCTGCGAGGCCGAGGTATGCGCGGCGACCGTCAGCGAAGAGAAGGATACGCGTCGCCAGGTCTGGTCGATCGGTCGGGACAGCGTACGAACAGGTGGGTTGCCCCGCTGTGAGGTGATCGGATCCGGGGTGGCCGCCGCTGCCATGGTCGCCGTCTGGGTGGTCAGTCCCGGTGGGAGCAGGTCCTTTTGCGCAGGATCGATGGTTTCCATCCGGACCCCCGGAATACGCAGGGCTCTCGGATCGTGGCCCGATAGGGGGATTTGGGCTGGCGGATCATCCGAGGTTCGGAACAGCAATCGATGCAGAGGGGAGGCGGGTGTGTTTTGAGAAGTCGGCGTCCACCAGGTGGTGAGTTGGACCGTGGCCCGCGTCAGCGCGACGTAGCAGGCGCGCAATGACTCGGCCGAGTCGTCCCTGATCAGACGTTTGCGCTGCTCGGTGGTCACATCGCGCTGGGACAGACTCAGGGCGCGGTGTCCGCCCTCATCGGTGATGACTTGAGGATCATCAATCTCGGGTCGGCTTGGATGGCGGTCGCTCAGTTGGGGAAGATAGACGATCGGGAACTGCAGTCCTTTGGCCTGATGCACGGTGAGGATTCGGATCGCGTCGCCGACGGTGGGCACCCGGCGTGTCGTCTCGTCCGGTTGGCCGACGTCCCTCATCTTGGCCGCCAACCATTGAGTGCCACTGACGAGCCGGGGCCGTGGACCGTGCAAAAGCCTGGCCACATGAACCAAGTCGGTGGCCAGACGATCGCCGTCACGATCCTTGGCGAGTCGATCAGTCAGATCCGTGTGGTCGCTCAACCATTCGAACACCCCGAGCGGGCCGTACTGAGCGTGGACGCCGGTCAGGCGCCGCATGGTGGCGGCCAAGTCGGAGAAGTCATCGGCGCTCGCGCTGACCAGACGACGCACATCCCAGCCGATGAGATTCGTCAACGCGGCGGCGCGGATTCGAGAGGAGGTGCCAGTCTCCAGCGCTGTCAACAGCATCAACCAGTCGCGAGCCGCTGAGGTGGCCAAGACCGAACCCGTGCCGGTGAAGACCGCCGCTAGCCGGTGGCGTTGCAGCGCGGCGAGGATCGCGTTGCCGCGCGAGTTGGTCGTCACGATGATCGCGACATCGTCGGGACGCAGGGGCCGGGGTGAATCGTGATCGCTTCGCTGGTAGGCGATTCCCGCGCCGAGCAGTCGGGTCACATCGGTGACAAGGTCGTCCTCGACCATTCGACGCGCAGGGTTCACTGACATCGGATCGATTCGGGCGGGCAGTCGTACCCGGATTGGAGAGGACCACGGCGTGCCCTCGGCTCCGACAAGGCGTGGCGAGTCGTACGCCGCGTCGACCGGGGTGGCACTGATGGATTGGGGACCAAGATGAACTGTACCCATCAGGGCGTCCACCGCGTCAATCACCGCAGGTGAACTGCGGTGATTGGTGGTCAACGCCACGTGTTCGCCTGGTGGGGTCGCCCGCAGATTGGCGGCCAGGTCGGCGCCGCGGAAACTGTAGATCGACTGTTTGGGATCCCCGATCAGCACAACGGCTGAAGATCCAATGAAAGTGGAGTTCACGATGTCCCAACCCACGCAGTCGGTGTCCTGGAACTCGTCAACCAAGACCACGGGGTACGCCGCCGCGACCCGGGCGCGAGCCTCAGCGCCGGTGGTTGACCGAGTCAAAGCCTCGCGAGTGCGCAGCAGAATGTCGTCGAAGGTGTACTCTCCGCGCCGACGGGCCCGCCGCTCGACATCCTCGCGTACCGCTTGAACGAAACGGGCACGTGGACTGTCGCTCGGCTCGATCCGGATCGACGGGTGCTGCAGGGCGGATGTCACCCAGCGGTTGGCCTGGTCGACACTGAATCCAGGCGGACCGTCGTTGCGCAGTCGCAGGTAGTGATCGGCGGTGGTCTGGGCGACCAGGTCGGCCACCGATGACACCACGTGGTCGTCGGGGTCATGGTCGGCCAACGGTCCAAGCCATGCGAGCAGTCGCGAGCAGAATCGATGCGTGGTCATGATGGTGGCCTGGTCGAACTGGTTCAGAGCTCGGCCGATCCGCTCCGCACGCAGAGCGCGAGTCTTAGGCTCGCCCGTCCATAGGCTCGCCAGCTCCGGATCCAGCGTGGGATGGTCGCTCATCAGTGCGTCGCGGCAATGATTCAGCATGGAGGCGATGCGGGTTTTGACTTCGCTGGCCGCGGCCGCTGAAAAAGTGGTCACTGCGATCTGAGGCAACGCGACATCGCGTTCGGCGACGAAGCGGCACACCAAAGCGGAGATTGTCCAGGTCTTCCCCGTCCCGGCACTGGCTTGGATCGACAAGGTCTGCCCCGCCAGAGGAAGGGGCGTCGGAGTGGTCATGGCACACCACCGGCTTCCATCATCGGCTGATACGCCCGACACATCGTTTGGACCCAACGATCTATCCTGGTCTGGTCATCGGATGAGTTCAGTGGCGACCAGCCCTGGTTTGGGCTGCCGGTCGCGGTCGGCGTCGACGAGACGGGCCGCAGCGGGTTACTCAAACCTCCGATCGGATCAGCCAAACCAGTGACGGTTCGTGGGTCAGACCAGATCAAGGCCCATGATGGATCTCGTTCCCACTGGGTCTGGATCAAACGCCTGACCACGGTGGGATCGAACGGCAAGCCACGACTGGCCATCGAGGCGACGTGACCGGCCACGGCTGGTGGAGCGAACCATGGTGTGGACAACGCGGCACGATAGACTCTCGCGAGCTCGTTGACGATCGTGAGGCAGCGACCAGGATCGGGCGCGGTCAGCACGACCGTGTTTCGTCGCCCGATGATGTGGGCACGCCGAGTGTGCTGCGGGTGGCAGATCTGGGTTGTCAGTAGCCGGATCCAGGCGGCCATCTGGGTCTCGCAGCGAATCAGTCCGGCGTGTGACTCGACCAGATCGGACCCGAAGACTTCAACATCGCCGGTCAGGGTCACATCGGCGGCGGTGTCGACCCAGATCGGCAGCCACTGCGAGTCCTCGTTCCGCAGTGGCTGGGTTCGTGTGAAGATGGACTGCGCCACCTGAAGACACTGCCGGGCAGCGAGGACACCGGCCGGGCCCGGAGGGAGCAGCCCACGCCGCAACTCCGCCTCCACGATGTCGTCGGCGCGCTGGCCGACGCCGAGCAGACGCAGCATCGTGTCGACCACCTTCCATCGATCCAGTGCTGACAGGTCGATGGTGATCGCGTCAGGCAAGGGCTCGGCCGGTTTGAGCGCCGACACGGTCAGATTGGCATGGCGTTTGAGCCAATGGGCGGCTGGCTGAGCGAACAATCCTGCCATGTCGTCGATCCTGACCGCGGTGCCACGATTATTGAACCTGGCGGCCTGCGTGTTGGACGGTTCCGCGTCGAACGCGGTCGCCCCGCTGTGGATCGGGTCGGTGTCGAGGTTGGCCGACTCCCAGGCGAGCCGTTGATTGGGTGGCGTCTGACCGATCGACGCCGGGTCTTTCGGCCACGACTGCTCCTGGGATCGACCGGTCGTGCTTGGGCTCGCCGGCCCCCGCGGCGGGTGATCCCGGCGGACATCACACCTTGTCGAGCTCAAGGCGCGGCAGACCTGCTCGAGGTCATGGATTGGCTTGGGGAGCGGGACCGGTCCGCCGGTGGCGTCGAATCCGCGGCAGACGAGGATGAGTTTGTCTCGCGCCGACTGGATGGCGTCCCACAGCCCCTGATAGTCGCGCAGGCGTACGTCGAACTCGGGTTCGGACCACACGTCGGCCACGTCGTCGATGTCCAGCGGGGTCGATGCCGGGAAGGTGTCGACGTCCAGACCGGCCACGATGACCACGCGGGCCGGAACTAGCGCCATGGAGCCTAGGTCGGTCACGGCCAGGTCGCCGTTGCCGAAAGCGGAGACGTGGACGCTGGTGGCCCAGATCCGGCTCAGGCGGCGCTCGGCCTGGTCCGCCGTCAACAAGTGAGGCGACCCCTGCGCGAAGCGCGCCAGCGCGGCGTCGGCTTGCGGGCTTGCGCTGTGCTCGCCCAGCAACTGCGTCATCGTGTGGCGGAAACGGTCCGACCATGTGGCTTGATCAGCCTGCTGGTGCCAGAGATCCTGGGCGGCCCGCACCTGCCCGATGAGGTGTCCGAGGATCTCCACCAGACGTACCGAGTCGGAATCGGCGGCGTTCAAAGGCAGCACTGCGCCGCGCCAGGTCAGATCGTCCTCGTCCAACGCGACACCTAACACGAGACGGGCCAACCCTGTCGCCCAGGTGTTGTGAGGGAATTGATCCATCTGATCCTTCGCCCGTCCGGGGGCGTTGACCCCCCATCGCATTCCGCTGGCTTCGACCATGGCCGCCAGTCGGCTCACATCGGTGGCTGTCAACCCCGAGCGCCTCATCACCGCCGGATGCCGACACAGGTTCACCAGGTCATCGGCGCTGGCGCGTTCGCGCAGTAGTCGCAGGATGTGGCCCAGCAGGTCGATCCATCCGTCGGCTGGTGGGTCCACATCGGTCAGGGCCGCCCTGATGCGGTGGCGCGCAGTGGCCAGCGGCGAGTCGTCTGAATGAAGCAGCGCCGCCAGTGATGGTCGGAGTTGATCGAGGCGATGGGTCGCCACGATGATGTCGCGCGGCTGAAGACTCGGATCGGCGTCCAGCAGTGAGGCGAGCAGCTCGGCCACCTGATCGGCTTGGCGGTCTGGGCCCACGACGTGGAGGCTGATGGATTCGTCGTCGCCTCCTGGCTCCGCTGACGCACCACGCAGATCCGCTTGCAACCGGCTCAACAGACTGGTCGTCGGTCGTCGGTCGGTCAGCTCGATGTGCTGGTGAGCCAGCTGGGTCAACGACCGTACGGTTTGGGCTCGGCGCTGACCAAGCTGCTGGCCGACGGAATCGGGTTGGCTCAGATGTGCTGGCGGATCACCTGGTTCTGTCGTCGCCAGATGCAGGGCGGTGATCGGGCGGACCTGGTCGATCGCCGTGAGCAGATCGAGGTCGATCGGTCGGATCGGATCGGGGCAAAACAGCGTCACGGAGGCGAACCGCTTGGCGGCGTCTGCAGCGCGGAGGCGCAGTGTCGCCGCAGTGTCTTCAGGAGTGGATCCCGCCTGGTCGCAGATCGTCTTCCACAACTGGGCTTGCCAGGCGGTGGGATCGCTCTCAGGTGGCGTCGTGGTCTGCCAGGACTGTAGAAGCTCGCCACGGGATCCGACGTACGCCGCGAGTCGGCGCGCCACCTGGGCGACCCAGGCGTCGGTTCGCGAGGGTCCGCGCCGCGGATTGAACAGGTACGAGCGATACGGAGCGAAACTGGGGAGGTCCGACACCGCCCCTAGAGCGTGCCAGACCCGGTCGACCAAGGCGTTGGAGCTCCACGGGTCGTCATCGCCGCTGATGAGGCGCGACAGGCGTTCCGGTGTGGTCATCGTCACACCGGCGCAGACCCCGTCGCCGCGGTCGCTCGCTCCCAATGTGAGACTCAATCGCTGCGCTAGCCAGCGCTGAAGACCGACCGAGCCGGTGATCACCACATCGGTGAGGAACGGATCCGCGCGCACGCCACACAGACCTTGGCTCAACCAGTCAGCCAAGGTCTCCACGTCATGGGCGATGTAGCGGATCACAACAGACACGTTAGGGCATGGGTCTGACATTTTCCTTCGGGCCCATTCTCGTCGGTTGTTTTGGCTAGCCGACGTGGTTATGATCAGCTTCGGGGCGACAATGTCGTACGGCCGTGGCACAGTTGGTGGTGTGCACATCGACCGAATCTTGGACCAGTTGGACGAGGATCAGCGTCGGGTGGTTTGTGAGTTGGGCCGTCCGGTGTCGGTCATCGCGGGCGCTGGAACAGGCAAGACTGCCACGCTGACTCATCGGTTGGCCTACGCCGCCACAACAGGTCAGCTCGATCCGGCAGCGACCCTCGCCCTCACATTCACCACGGCTGCGGCGCAGGAACTGGTGACCAGGCTGGCGTCGATGGGCGTGCCCTCGGTTCAGTCGAGGACTTTTCATTCGGCCTGCTTGCGGCAAGCGCAGTACTTCTGGCCTCAGGCCTACAACTGCTCGCTCCCGCCGGTCCAGGCCGATCGGACCGGGTTGATCGCTCAGGCCTGCTCGACGCTCGGATTGACCGCCACGACGCCGATCGTGCGGCAGATCGATCAGGAGATCTCCTGGACCAAGCAGACCAACGTGTTGGCCGAGCAGTACGTCGACTTGGCCCGGGCCGAGCAGCGCACGGTCGCGCATGTGGCGTACGAGCAGGTGGCGGAGGCGATCGTGGCGTACGAGCAGGCCAAACAGACCGCTTGTGTGATCGATTTGGATGACCTGCTGCTGTGTGTTGTGGCTTTGCTGACGACGTGTCCCGAGGTCGCCCGTCAGGTGCGGGCGCGTTACCGCCATTTCGTGTTCGATGAATTTCAGGATGTCTCGCCGGTCCAGTCTCGTTTGGTCGATCTGTGGGTCGGTGATCGCGAGGACGTCTGCGTGGTGGGGGATCCGGCGCAAACCATCCACTCGTTCGCTGGATCACGCTCGGTCTATCTGGAACGATTCGGCGTCCGACACGCCCGTACGTCCGAGCTGACATTGACGCGAAACTATCGGTCGACACCGCAAATCCTTCACGTGGCCAATGCCGTCACTTCGTCGGTCCAGTTGACGGCCACACTGCCGCCGGGCGCCCCGGTGACGTTCGCCGCGAGTCCGAGTCGGCTCGATGAGGCGGAGGCGATCGTCGCGTGGGTCAAGCAGGTTCATCACGATGGCGTCGACTGGTCTGATATCGCGTTGCTGTGGCGTACGCATGGTCAGGCGGCGAGCATCCGCCAGATCTTGACTGAGAACCACGTGCCTTTCGTCTGCAACGTCAACGAGGTCGGCTCGCCGCGCGATGGGATCCATCTGGGGACGCTGCACGCCTCAAAAGGACAGCAGTGGCTCGTAGTGGGGTTGTGCGGGCTGAGCGATTCCAGTCTGCCCCATCCGTTGGCGACCTCGCCTGCGCAGTTGGCGGAGGAGAAGCGTCTGCTGTACGTGGGTGTGACCAGGGCGCGCTCGTTGCTACGCTTGTCGTGGCCGACTCAGGTCGACGGTCGGATCACCGCAGTCAGTCGTTTCGTCGCTCCGTTGTGGCAGGCGGGGGGCAGACTGTGACACCGCGGCGCTGAGGTCGAAGATCACAAACGTCTCAAGACAGCGACCACCTTGCCCAAGATGGTGGCGTCGTTGCCGTCGATGGGGGAATACAGCCGGTTCTGAGGCAGGAGCCAGACTTGGCCCGGCGTGCGTTTGAGGACTTTCACGGTGGCTTCCTCGCCGAGCAGTGCGGCGACGATCTCCCCATTCTCAGCCGTGGGCTGTTGGCGCACAACCACCAGGTCGCCGTCGCAGATCGCGGCGTCGACCATCGAGTCCCCGCGTACCTGAAGCATGAACAGTGTTCCAGCTCCGACAAGCTGCTCTGGCAGGGCGTAGCTGTCTTCCCAGGTCTGCTCGGCGGTGATCGGCGCGCCAGCGGCGATGCGTCCCAGCAGCGGCACCGCGATGTACGGCTCTGGAGTGGTCGGGGCGGGGGCGCTGGCTGGCGGGGCCAGCACCTCCATGGCGCGTGGTCGGTTCGGATCCCGGCGCAGGAAGCCGCGGTTTTCGAGGACGCGCAGCTGATGGGCGACCGACGACGGGCTGTTCAAGCCGACCTGTTCGCAAATCTCACGCACGGTCGGAGGGTACCCTCGGTCTCGCACGGAGGCCAGAATCACGTCGAGGACTCGTCTTTGGCGCAAGGTCAAGCCGTGGGCGTCGGCCGGGCCGTCGGGCAACTCGGTGACGTTGTCATGGTAAGCGCCGGTGTCTTCGGTTGACGTTGTGGTGGAGTCCATGGTGGAACCGTACCGGAAACCCGAGGCTGAATCAAACACTTGTTCGATCGTGTCGAAGAATCTGTCGTACCTGGGGTGTCTACTGTGTGTCACGGTCCCTTGATTCGAACATGCGTTTGATGTCAGGAGATCAATAGAGCATAATTGATTCGAACAGATGTACGAAAGGAAGTCATCATGAGCGCAGCGGAAGTGTTCGACCAGGGGAACTGGGGATCGGCTGGGTTGTTGGGTGTTGGTGATCGATCGCGTCGGCGAGCCCCGGCGTCAGGCGGGGCCACGAGAGGTTCGCTCACTGTGGTCGATCAGGCCATGGTCACCGCGATCGCCAGGCGGCGCGATCATGCCCGGGTGGCTGTTCGCGCCCGAGACCGAGCGGTGCTGGCGCGAACCTGCGTGCTCACCTCAATGGTCGCGGTGATGTCTACGGCCGTCGGCACGATGGCGTGGGCTTTCCTGTCTGTGCCCAATCTTCCGTGAGGCAGCTAGTGATCAGACTGCGGCGTCGGGGTCAATGCACGCGGGTGAGTGTGCGTGGTTCTGAAGGATCATCTTGGTGTCGAGCGTGAATCGCGACCTTCACGGCGGGGGTGCGTGAATCACTAGAACGAGGATTCAGTCGCAAGCCGTTCGCGACACGCGCAGTGGGGTGATCTGCGGTTTTCACCCTCGTGATGGCCGACACGCCAGGCCACAAGGGACGATTCCGTGAGTCAGACGGAAACGGTCGCGACACGCAAAACCACTACATCTAGTAGTGACACAGATGGGATTCTCCCATGTATAGTAGGGGGGCGTCGGCAGATGGAAAGTGGCCGACGATGATCTGGAACCGATAGGACGTGAGGCGCATGCACTGCCCCTACTGCAAACATCCCGACTCGCGGGTGACTGACTCGCGCGTCGCCGATGATGGCGGCAGCATCCGGCGGCGGCGGCAATGCCCGGCGTGCGAACGCCGTTTCACGACCGTGGAGCAGACGCAGTTGGCGGTGGTGAAGCGCTCGGGCGCAGTTGAGCCGTTCCTGAGAGACAAAGTCATTCAGGGAGTGCGCAAAGCCTGCAAAGGACGTCCTGTCTCCGACGCCGACTTGGCTCGATTGGGCCAGCAGGTGGAGGATTCCATTCGGGCCATGGGCCTGGCTGAGGTCCCCGCTGAGGAGATCGGCGTGGCGATCCTGCGCCCGCTGCGTGACCTTGATGAGGTGGTCTATCTCCGATTCGCTTCGGTCTACCAGAACTACGCTTCGATGGAAGATTTTGAGACCGGGATCGCTTCGCTGCGTCAGCAGCGGGCATCCCGCTGAGCAGAGCACAACAGGTTCAAACAGAAAGGTACTACTATGTCGGTTCCCGTCGCGGGCCAGTCTGGTTTACGGCTGAAGCGGGTCTTCTCTTCTACAGTTCATCCCTACGATGAGGTGAAATGGGGACTTCGAGACGTCGTCCAGACAAACTGGAAGACCGGCGAGACAGTGTTCGAACAGAAAGCGGTGGAGTTCCCCGAGTTCTGGAGCGCAAACGCGTCGACGATCGTCACGACGAAGTACTTTCGCGGCGCCGTCGGCTCCCCCCAGCGCGAGGCCAGCCTCAAGACGCTGATCGATCGAGTGGTGACCCAGTATCGACGCACAGGTGAGGAGCAGGGCTATTTCGCCACGTCCGAGGACGCTCAGATTTTCGCTGACGAACTGACGTGGATGCTGCTGCATCAGGTGTTCAGTTTCAATTCCCCGGTTTGGTTCAACGTGGGCACCCCGGCCCCCCAGCAGGTCTCAGCTTGCTTCATCTTGAGCGTGGATGATTCGATCGACTCCATCCTGACGTGGTATCGCGAGGAAGGGTTCATCTTCAAGGGCGGATCGGGCGCCGGGGTGAACTTGTCGCGGATCCGTTCGAGCAAGGAGCTGCTGTCTTCGGGTGGCACGGCCTCCGGCCCGGTCAGCTTCATGCGTGGCGCGGACGCCTCCGCCGGGACGATCAAGTCCGGTGGCGCGACCCGTCGGGCGGCCAAGATGGTGATTCTCGATGTCGACCACCCTGACATCGAAGAGTTCATCGCGACGAAGGCTCGGGAAGAGGACAAGATCCGCGCGCTGCGCGACGCGGGCTTCGATATGGATCTGGGCGGCGCCGACATCTCCTCGGTGCAGTATCAAAACGCGAACAACTCGGTTCGCGTGTCCGATGTCTTCATGCGCGCCGTCGAGACGGATTCGGAGTTCAACCTGACCGCTCGGTTGGATGGGCGGACCATCACTACGGTGTCGGCTCAGGATCTGTTCACCAAGATCGCCACGGCGGCGTGGAAATGCGCCGATCCGGGAATCCAATACAACGACACCATCAACGCCTGGCACACCATCCCGAACTCTGGGCCGATCACGGCCTCGAATCCGTGCAGCGAATACATGAGTGTGGACAACTCGTCGTGCAACCTGGCTTCGCTCAACTTGATGAAGTTCCTCAATGACGACGACCAGTTCGACATTGAGCGGTTCATCGCCGCTGTCGAGTTGGTCATCACCGCGATGGATATCTCGATCTGCTTCGCCGATTTCCCCACCGAGCCGATTGGCGCCAACACCCGGCGCTTCCGGCAGTTGGGCATTGGGTATGCCAACCTCGGCGCGCTGCTGATGGGTTTGGGTTTGGCGTACGACTCTGCCGAAGGTCGAATGTTGGCTGGCGCCATCACATCGCTGATGACCGGGGCTGCCTATCGGCGAAGCACAGAGTTGGCCGAGGTCGTCGGTCCGTACGATGGCTACCGCGACAACGCCGATCCTCATCAGAAGGTGATGCGCAAACATCGCGACGCCAATGCCGACCTGGGGGTCAATCCTGGGGGATTGGCCGAGATGATCAAGACCGCCGCCACCGCCCAGTGGGAACAAGTCATCGCCCAGGGGGCCCAGCACGGGTTCCGTAACTCGCAGGCCTCGGTGTTGGCCCCCACGGGGACCATCGGTTTCATGATGGACTGTGACACCACCGGCATCGAGCCGGATTTCGCTCTCGTGAAATTCAAGAAGATGGTCGACGGGGCCAGCCTTCAGATCGTCAACTCGACGGTGGATCGGGCTCTGCGGATCCTGGGGTACACCGCTCAGCAGACGGCCGCGATCGTGGACTACATCGGACGCAACGGCCATGTCATCGACGCTCCCGGTCTCAAGAAGGAGCATTACGCGGTGTTCGATTGTGCGGTGGGCGCTCGATCGATCGAGCCGATGGGACACCTGCGCATGATGGCGGCGGTCCAGCCGTTCCTGTCTGGCGCGATCTCGAAGACGGTCAACCTGCCGGAGTCGGCCACCGTGGCCGACATCGCCGAGGTCTACATGCAGGGCTGGCGCATGGGTCTGAAAGCCGTGGCTATCTACCGGGACAACTGCAAGGTGAGTCAGCCCCTGTCGAGCAGCAGCAAGACGACTGAGAAGGCCGCGCCGGAAGAGAAAGTGCGCGTGGAGTATCGTGCGAAACGGCGTCGTTTGCCGAAGTCGCGGCTTGGGAGGACCACCAGTTTCTCGGTCGGTGGCGCCGAGGGATATATGACCTCAGGAGCCTATGACGACGGTGGCTTGGGCGAGGTGTTCCTCAAGCTGGGCAAGCAAGGTTCGACCCTGTCAGGCGTGATGGACGCCTTTTCGATCGCGGTGTCGATCGGCCTGCAGTACGGTGTGCCTTTGGAGACCTTCGTCCAGAAGTTCACCAACTTGAAGTTCGAACCCGCTGGCATGACCGACGATGGCGACATTCGCATGGCCCAGTCGATCATGGACTACGTCTTCCGCCGTCTGGCTTTGGACTACCTGGCTTTCGACCAGCGGGCCGAGTTGGGCATCTACACCGCGGCGGAGCGTGCCCGTTATGTCGACACCGGGTCGTACCTTTCTGAAGAGGATGAGTCCCAGCTGCTGGAGTCGGAGACTTTGCGCAACGATGACGCCGACAATCTCAGGATCGACGAGGCCGGTCCGCGCCAGCCAGCGCTGATCGAGGCGCCTCACACCACCGCCGAACTGATGGAGGCGCTGGGACAGTCGATCGACGCTCCTTTGTGTCTGATCTGCGGCACGAAGATGCGACCCTCGGGCTCGTGCTATGTCTGTGAAGGCTGTGGCGCGACCTCGGGCTGCAGCTGATCGATCAGTGAAGGTCGCCGACCGCCGACTGGGGCGGCCGGCGACCTTCCTGTGAGCAACAGCCGGCAAGGGCCGACATCGCGGCGGGCAGACAGTCAGAATGGGTGACGACATTTCACACAAGTGTCGACATCTTAGTCAGGGAGAGTCATGCGTCTACGTACGAACGCCTCATGGTCGCTGGTGGTCCCCACCTCGATGGGAGTCAGGATCACACCAGTGGACGATCAACCGGTTCATGTCTGTGATCACTTCACGCTTCAGGCAACCTCGGCTGAGACCAACGTCGCCTCGATCGCCGGTTACCTGGGTCTTCCCACGCTAGTGTTGACAAATTTCGTGGCGGGTTCGCCGATCTCGGCCTTCATCAAGTCGGATCTGCGGCGACGTGGCTTGAGCTATCGGGGGGCCGATCTGCCGCAGGGGGGGCCGTGGGGACACCGCCATCAGTTCAACATCGCTGACCGCGGTTTCGGTGATCGCGCCCCGAGAGTGTGGAATGATCGCGCCGGCGAGGTCGGCCGCGAACTTCGTGTCGAGGACTTCGATCTGGATGCGCTGTTCGGGGACGAAGGGGTCAAGATTCTCCACCTGTCAGGGCTGGTGGCCGCTTTGAGTCCGTCAACTAGTCGCTTCTGTGTCGAATTGGCTCAAGCGGCGAGGAGACATGGCACAGTCATTAGTATGGACATGAACTACCGTGCCTCGTTCTGGGCTGGACGGCACAGCGAATTGAGTCGAGCGTTCGCCGACATCGCCTCACTGTGCGACATCCTGATCGGCAACGAGGAGGACTTCCAGCTGTGCCTGGGAATCAAGGGCCCGAACCCCGGGGGTGAGGGCCTTGGCGCCCAGATCGACTCCTTCCAAGACATGATTGGCGCGGTCCGCGCGGCCTACCCTGGCGCGCAGTTCGTCGCCACCACGCTGCGTGAAGTCGTGTCGGCCAACCGACATCTGTGGGGTATGGTCGTCTACGGCGATTCGCAGTTCCATGTCGCGCCGCCTCGGTGCATCGAGGTACGTGACCGCATCGGCGGCGGTGATGGCTCGGTCGGAGGAATGCTCTACGGCATTCTCCAAGGGTGGAGCGCCGAGAAATCGATGCAATTCGGCTGGGCGACTGGGGCACTGGCTGCGGCCTCGACAACGGATTACGCCTTGCCTGCCGATGAGGACCAGGTTTGGGCGATCTGGAACGGCAACGCCCGCGTCCAGCGCTGAGCCGTGATTTCCTCGGTACGGCTTGGGCCAGCGATCCGAGCGGTCGCCCGGCGTGGCCAGGCTGCATCCTCCCCGCTGCGGCGCGCTTCCCCGACCGGGGCCCCCGACCTCCCGTCACCTCGGGTTGAACCCGCGACTCACGTCGGATCAGTTCACCTCTAACGTCGCCTGGGCCGGGACATCGCCTTGGGTTGAATCCGCGACTCACCCCGGCTCGCGTCAGATTCGTTCTTGTCCGTGACAGGTTTTTCGCACGTTCGTCGTGGCGGTCGCCACTATGGCAGCGGCGGCGACCATGCTAGCGTGAGTCTGATGACCGCGACTTTTGACTTTGACCGCTCGGTGGCCCAGGCCTGGGACCGCTTCGCCGTACGACTGGGCGAGGTGCTGTCGATGATGGATGAGACCGAGCCTTTGATCCTGCTGCCCGACGAGCTGGCCCCCGGCCGGTGGCGGATGGAATTCGTTCAAGAGCGGCGGGGACGTTTGATGGTGAGACTGACCTGCGACCCTCAGGCGGAGGTGTGCCTCTCGCCCGCCGAGGTGACTCAGGTGCTCCAACTGGGATGGCAACCCACCGCGGACGGCTTCTGTTTCGCCTGCGATCAGGACGACTCGGCCCAACTGGCCCGCAAGTCGGTCGCGATTTTGCGCGATGTGCTCGTGGTCGAGCATCCGGTGTTCCTCGACGCCAGTCTGTTGGCCGAGATGCTGCGCGGCACAGCCCCGGCGGTCGACTCCAAGGCGTACGACGATGGCTCTGGGTCGATTCCCTCGATCGGGGAAGACGATCTCACTGCCGTCGTGGCCCAAGAATTGTCTGCCGCCTTCGGCGCGGTCCCGATCAGGGATCAGGACGGCGACTTCGCCATTCGGGTCGGATCGACCATGATCTTCGTGGCTGTGCCCGTCGATGGCTTGGAGATTCGGTTGTTCTCGGTCATCGTCCACGACGTCGCCGGACGGTCTCGGGCGATGGAAGTGCTCAACGATGTCAACGCCCATGCCCGCTGGGTGAAGTTTTACCTGGTCAGGGACAAGATTTTTGCCACGCTGTCGATTCTGGCGTCGCCGTTCGTGGCCGAACATCTGCGCCAGGCGATCACCGAGATGGCCAATGTCGCCGACGGGGTCGATGGCTTGTTGGCGGCCAGCCTGCAAGGTAAGACGACCTTCCCAGAGCAGGGTTGGACCGGCGAGGAGCCTCCCAGCCTGCCGCGGTGAGCCAGCCTCGCCGAACAGCGTGGAGTCAGGCTGGCCGCGACAGGAGGGCCCGACGAGGCGCCCCGAGTTCATTCGACGAGGCACGCGAGGGCCTTGCGGTGACACGCCAAGACCTGCCGCGCTCGACGGGGCGTCCTTGAGTTCCGGGATGAGGCGGGGGAGAATGGAGACAGCGAAAGGAGTAGTCATGACTGGTAGCAGACCGAAAATCCTGGTGGGCATTGATGGCTCTGAGGACGGGATTCGCGCCACCCGCTACGCCATCGGACGTGCGAAGCGGCTGGACCGTGACCTGTGGTTCGTCAACGCGGTCGACGACGGAGCAGTGTCAGGCGGTTGGGGTGTGATCTACGATCCGACCGTGTTGAAGGAGGCTGGCCAGGCCGCCGTCAAACAGGCGTCGGATTTGGCGATCGCCAAGGGGATCGATTCTGATCGAATCCGGGCTGATGTCGTCATCGGGAACCCGACCCCGGTGTTGACCGAGTTCTCCAAAGAGGCGGAGATTTTGATCGTCGGACGTCGGGCGAGTTCGGGGTTGGAGCGGATGTTCGTCGGCTCGACGTCGACGGCGCTGGTGTCGTCGGCCTATTGTCCGTTGGTGGTCATCTCTGCCGCGTCGACCCCGGAACCGACGGGGAAGTTCAACACGATCCTGGTGGGCATGGGTGGCTCGGGTGACACCGCGCTGCGCTGGGCCTGCCAAGAAGCGCGGTCACTGGGCTGTCGGGTCAATGTTGTCCATGTCATCCCCTACCAGCCGACCGGGGTCGTCTCGTTCCTGCCCGCCACTGCCGCTCAAGAGAAGCAGTGGGAGCAGCGGGTGCTGGCGGGGTTGGACCAGTTGGTCGATCCGGTCCGTCGTGCTTTTTCCGACGTCGACATCACCGTACGCTCCCAGCGTGGAGTCTTGGCTGATGAACTGATCCAGGAGTCCGCCAAGGTCGATCTGTTGACGTTGGGTGTGAAGACTCGTCCGTCGATGATCTTGGGCGGGCCGGTGCGCGCGATCTTGGCGCACGCCGCATGTCCGGTTGCGCTGATCAATCGCTGAATTCTCCCGGGGACGGTTCGCGCAGGCAGGTGCCGACCCCGGGTCAGGGTGGACTCAGGCGGCGGCCTGGAGGCAGGTGTGCAGCTTCGTCATCGCACTACGCTCGATTTGACGTACGCGCTCGGCGCTGATGCCCCAATGCTCACCGATCTCGGACAGGCGATTGGGCCGTCCGTCGATCAAGCCATGGCGACGTCGAATGATGTCGGCCGAGCGCTCGTCGAGGTTGTCCAACCACCCCGAGACCATCTCCATGTCGGCGGTCGTGTCGGGCGCTTCCGAAGCCTGGGCTGCGGCGGTCTCGACCGCGATCACGTCGCCCAAGGTCGCCGTCTCACCTTGGGTGAGGGGGGCGTCGAGCGAAGCGTGCGGGCGGGCGTACCCCGTCAATTCGATGACCTCGGCTTCTGACATGCCCAACTCGTCGCTGATCTGAGCTGGTGTTGGCTCTTGGCCTAGGTCAGCGGTCAACCGCCGGGTGGCCGACGCGATCCGTGAGATCTGTTCGGCGACGTGAACCGGGAGTTTGACGATGTGGCCTTGAGCGGCGATGCCGCGGAAGATGGCCTGGCGAATCCACCAAGTGGCGTAGGTGGAGAATTTGAAGCCCTTCGTGTGGTCGAACTTTTCGACCGCGCGGATCAGGCCCATGTTGCCTTCTTGGATGATGTCGAGGAAGGACAGGTTCTCCCGACCGTACTTGCGCGCGATCGACACCACGAGTCTCAAGTTGGCTCCGATGAATCGCTGTTTGGCGGCCTGGCCCTGATCGGCGATCTGGCTGAGGACCGCGTCGCTCGCACCGTCCGGTCGCGGCGTGTCGTGGTCGGCGAGAAGATGGTCGGCGAAGACACCCAGTTCAATCAGGTGGGCCAGTTCCCGTTCTTCCTCGGCGTCCAAAAGTTGATGATGAGAGATGTTTTCCAAATATTGACCGATGGCGTCTCGGCTGGCTGGATCGCCGGTTCGCGCTGGTGCTGCAAGCGTGGACATTACGATTCCTTTCATCGACGTGTTCCCCTTGGATAACAGCGAGCCGTGAGATTTCATTCCCACGAATCTGTGCCATCGACGAGGTCGTCGACTTGTCTGGCCTCGTACTGTGGTGGGCGGACGATGGCACGGTCACGGCGACGCGACCAGCGACGTGTGTGGTTCCCGCCCCGCTTCAAGGATCCCCGAATCCTTGGCTGTGATTCTAGATGGTTGCTTGCATTCTGAGCGATTGTGTCTCATGTTGGTGAGGTGTCGAGTCCAGATTCCGGCTCAGTGGAGGTGTCGACCGTGCCGGTGTCGCCGCGCAATACCGTGGGACATGGGGGTTTGGCCACGCGGCAACTTGCGTGAAGCGGAGTCGTCATGCATAATATAATGCGGCTTGACAGGTGCGGGTTTTTTTTTACCCTCGTACGGGTTGAGCCGGTGTCGAGGAAGGGTAGATCGAGATCATGCCACGTGAGGGGACAGCTTTGGGCGCTAGGGTTCCAGCAGCCGTGAAGGAGACGGAAACACACCAGATGAACACGACGGAGAAGCCCGCGCGCAAGCCCTCGGCGACCCAGTCGCGCCGATCAACCAAGAAAACGGTGGCCGTGGTGCCTGACGTCGATGCCGCGATCACCGCCGATGACGCGCCGAACTCGAAGCCTGCTGCTGCCCAACGGTCAGCCAAGAAGCCTGCCGCACGCAGGCCGACTCGGGGTCAAAGCAACGTCGCCGCCGGCGAAACCGCCGCCGTGAGCGAGCCGTCGGTTGAAGACGCCGTCTTGAGCGCCGAGGATTTCGATTTGAGTGAGGATGGTGAGTCGGTCGAATTCAAGGTGGGCGGCAAAAAGCGCAGCTTGGACGATGTCGATGACACGGAGTTTCAGCCGAAGAAGGAAGCGATTCTGGAAGCCGAATTGACCGAGGACGAAGGTTTTTCTCTGTCCGACGCCGATGAGACCGACGAGCCGGAGCAACAGGTTTTGGCGGCCGGAGCCACGGCCGACCCGGTCAAGGACTATCTGAAGCAGATCGGCAAGGTCGCGCTGCTGAACGCCGAGCAAGAGGTCTCTTTGGCCAAGCGGATCGAGGCTGGCCTGTTCGCTGAAGAGAAGCTGAACGACTCATCTTTAACGGTGTCCCAATCCGAGCGCGACGACCTGGAGTGGATCGCTGAAGACGGTCGTCGAGCGAAGAACCACTTGCTGGAGGCCAATCTGCGTCTGGTGGTGTCGTTGGCGAAGCGCTACACCGGGCGTGGCATGTTGTTCCTCGACCTGATTCAGGAGGGCAACCTCGGCCTGATTCGCGCAGTCGAGAAGTTCGACTACACCAAGGGGTATAAGTTCTCCACCTACGCCACATGGTGGATCAAGCAGGCGATCACCCGCGCGATGGCCGATCAGGCCCGTACGATTCGTATCCCCGTCCACATGGTCGAGGTCATCAACAAATTGGCTCGGGTTCAGCGTCAGATGTTGCAAGATCTGGGTCGCGAACCGACTCCGGACGAGTTGGCGCAAGAACTGGACATGACCCCAGAAAAGGTGGTCGAGGTCCAGAAGTACGGACGTGAGCCGATCTCGTTGCACACCCCGCTGGGCGAGGATGGCGACTCAGAGTTCGGCGATCTGATCGAGGATTCTGAAGCGGTCGTACCCGCCGACGCGGTCAACTTCTCGCTGTTGCAGGAGCAACTGCACGACGTGTTGGACACGTTGTCGGAGCGGGAAGCTGGGGTGGTCTCGATGCGATTCGGACTGACGGACGGCCAGCCGAAGACTCTCGACGAGATCGGGCGCGTCTATGGAGTGACGCGTGAGCGCATCCGCCAGATCGAGTCGAAGACGATGTCCAAACTGCGACACCCGTCACGTTCCCAAGTCCTGCGCGACTATCTGGACTAGGTCTCACTAGACTAGATCACATGGCCCTTGATCATTCGCTCCTCAATTCCTGGGCGCTGGCGCACACCGCACTGCTGGTCGAAGGCCAGTCGCGCCTGAGCGAACTCATCGGCACGGACAGTCCTGACTGGGAGATGAACCTTGACACCGGGCTGTTGACGTTGAATGGTGTGCGCCTGCATTTCGCCTTGTTGGGCAGAGTCGACGAGTCCACCGACACGTGGCATTGGGCCTGGGGCGAGTCGCGTTGGGATCGCAACATGGTCGCTGTTCATCGCAGCCTGCCGCTGCGTCGTTTCGGCGAAGAGACCCAGTTGTGGGAGTTCGTCGAACCGTCCTTCAGTGTCGAGGGTATCGTCGACCTGGGCATGACCCCAGCAGCGTCGGTTTGCTTGGTGGCCAGTCCGCAGTTGATGGGTGGGGCGGTGTTCTCTGGAGCCAGCGGCGCTGGCCGGTTGTACGCCGTTGTGACCGATCCGCGACTGACCATGGAGCCACCGTCGGCTTTCACCGCGGCCGGTCATGTGTCAGGGGCCTTGCCTTATGTGCCTGATGGTCATCGCGACGTGATCACGGTCTACGCGTCGGCGCATCAGATCCCGGTGACCGATGAAGATGGCGCTATGGTGTTGACCTTCGAGGATTCGAGCCGACTGGTGGTGACGTTCGGCGCGGACGGACGCCTGGCTCAACTGGAATCCGCGGTGGCCGGAGCGCCAGCGCCCTCCCAAGTCGACATCGACGACACGTCGATCAACGTCTTCACCCACGAGGAGTTGACTAGCGCCGATACGAGCCCGGCTTCGGTCGACACCAGCACGGACGCGATGCCCGCGGAGACGATTGACGCCGAGGATACGACCTCGACGCCGGTACCCTCGAGCGCCGTGGCGCAAACCGATGAGGCGGCCGGTGGCGAGACGGCGTTTAGCTCACTGGACGCGAAATCGACTGAGTCACCCGATCAGTCCGATGGGAACGCCCCCGGCTGGCAGCCGTCCCATCCGCCAGTGCAACCTGGTTCGAGCACTTCAGGTCTCCAGCAATCCGACGTTCCGGCCCAGGATCAGCCAGCTGAGCCGTTGGTCGCCGTGGTGGTTTCTTCGACGAACGCTGGTCAGCCCACGTCCGACACGCCCAAGTGAGTCGACGGCACGGGCAGGTTGTCCTAGCCCACTAAACTTGCGCCAGTGAACCAGGCAGAACCCATTCCCAGCGCTCGACGGCGCTCCACTGGCGCTTCGGGGGAGTACAGCGCCCGTCATTTGCTCGTGTTGGAAGGGCTCGAAGCGGTTCGCAAGCGTCCGGCGATGTACATCGGCTCGACTGACACCAAGGGCCTGATGCATTGCTTGTGGGAGATCATCGACAATGCGGTCGACGAGGCGCTGTCCGGGTTCGGGTCGTCGATCGAGGTCGTGTTGGAACCGGATGGGTCGATCTTCGTGGCCGACCATGCTCGCGGCATCCCAGTCGACATCGAGCCCAAGACGGGCCTGACCGGCGTCGAGGTGGTCTACACCCGTCTTCACGCGGGTGGCAAGTTCGGCTCGGGAATGTACAACGCCGCTGGCGGGTTGCATGGTGTCGGCGCGTCGGTGGTCAACGCGTTGTCGTCACGGTTAGATCTTGAAGTCGATCGCGATGGAGCGACCTGGACGATGAGTTTTCGCCGTGGCGTGCCCGGAGTGTTCGACGGGCCGGGACCCAACGCCAGTTTCACTCCTCGCAGCGGCTTGACCAAGCTCGGCGTGCGCGTGCCCAAGACGCGGACCGGCACCCGGGTGCGCTACTGGCCGGATCGGCAGATCTTCTTGGCAGACGCTCAGCTGTCGTTGTCACGACTGAAGGATCGCGCTCGTCAGACGTCTTTCCTCGTTCCAGGTTTGGCCCTGACTGTGACGGATCGACGTGGTCCGGTCGAGGATGTCGAGACTTTCCGCCACGACGGTGGGATCGGGGAGTTCTGTGAGTTTTTGGCCCGTGACGAGGCCATCACCGATGTCATCCGGTTGACTGGCCAAGAGGTTTTCACCGAGACGGTCCCGATGCTCGACGACACGGGGGCGATGACTCCGGCTGATGTCGAGCGGGATCTGGGGATCGATGTCGCCGTACGCTGGGGCGCTGGCTACGACTCGACCATCGTGTCGTTCGTCAACATCATCGCCACGTCTCAAGGTGGAACCCATGTCCAAGGCTTCGAGCGCGGTCTGACCAAGGCGTTCACGAAAGCGTTGGAGGGGACCCGTCTGACGAAGTCCTCCGACGAGATCACCAAGGACGACATCAGCGAAGGCATGACCGCAGTGGTCACGGTGCGCCTGGCTGAACCGCAGTTCGAAGGTCAGACCAAAGAGGTGTTGGGGACTCCCGTGGTGGCCAAGTTGGTGACGAGAGTGGTCACCGCGCAGATGACCGAGTTCCTGACCTCGACCAAAGCTCAGGTCAAAGCCCAAGCCAGAGCGGTGATGGAGAAGGTGGTCCAGGCCTCTCGGACGAGAGTTCAGGCCAGGACTCATCGTGAGGCGGCTAGGGCGAAGAACGCGCTGGCGTCGTCGAGTCTGCCGCCGAAACTGTCCGACTGTCGATCCTCAGACTCGGAGAAGACCGAGTTGTTCATCGTCGAGGGCGACTCAGCGTTGGGCACAGCCAAATTGGCTCGTGACTCGCATTTCCAGGCCCTGCTGCCCATTCGCGGCAAGATCCTCAACGTTCAGAAGGCCTCGGTGACCGACATGTTGAAGAACGCGGAGTGTTCCTCAATCATCCAGGTCATCGGAGCCGGGTCTGGACGCAGTTTCGACGTCGAGCAGGCCCGGTACGGCAAGGTTATCTTCATGGCCGACGCGGATTCGGATGGCGCCCACATTCGATGCCTGTTGGCCACACTGTTCTTCACTTATATGCGCCCGCTGGTGGAGGCCGGTCGGGTCTATACCGCTGTGCCGCCACTGCATCGCTTCGAGATCATCAACCCAAAAAAGGGCTATGACAAGTACATTTACACCTATTCCGATCCCGAGTATCAGCGCAAGATGGCCGAACTGACGAAGAAGGGCGTCAAATTCAAAGAGCCGCAGCGCTACAAGGGCCTAGGCGAGATGGACGCCGACCAGTTGGCGGAGACCACAATGAGCCCGCATCATCGTACCCTGCGTCGTTTGAGGATCGGTGACGCGCAGGCGGCCGCGTCGTCGTTCGAGGTGTGGATGGGCAACGAGGTCGGTCCTCGCCGTGACCTGATCATCCAGGGGGCGTACACCTTGGACACTGATCGGATCGACATCTAAGCCACCACCCCGATCGGTGCTCCAAAACCCCGGTCCGGCTTGGCGAGTCCGGCGTGCTGTGGGGTCTCACCCGAGGTGGACACTATGATGGGTGCGACGGTTCCGGTCGACACGTCAGCCTGCGTGCGGGTGGTCTCACGGCGTGGTTGTGAAGGAAAGTGGTGGATGTGACTGAGGATTTGTTCGGCAACATCACGGTGACCCCGACGCGGACGGGTTCCTTGGGCGACGTCAATCAGAACGCTCCTTTGGCCGTACGGATGCGTCCGAGAAAACTGGACGAGATTGTCGGTCAAACTCATCTGCTCGGGCCCGGCTCGCCGCTGAGGCGATTGGCTGACGGAGCGCCGATGTCGGTGTTCTTGTGGGGACCCCCCGGTGTGGGCAAGACGACCATCGCCTCAGTGGTGTCTCGATCCACCGGCGCCCGTTTCGTCGAACTGAGCGCAGTGACCGCTGGGGTCAGCCAGGTCAGGGCCGAGATCGATCGGGCCCGGGCCGAGTTGGCGCGCGGAGTCAAAACCGTGTTGTTCATCGATGAGGTCCATCGGTTCTCCAAATCCCAGCAGGATGTCCTGCTGCCGGCGGTCGAGAACCGGGTGGTGACTCTGATCGCCGCCACCACGGAGAACCCGTCCTTCAGTGTGATTGCACCGCTGCTGTCTCGCTCGCTTCTGCTCACCCTCAACCCTCTGACTGGCGCCGATCTGGGCGTCTTGGTCGATCGGGCGTTGACCGACGAGCGGGGGATGATCGATCCGTCGGGGCAGCGCTACACGATCACCGATGAAGCCCGAGCCAATCTGATCCAGCTGGGCAATGGTGACGCCCGCCGGATTCTGACCTATGTCGAAGAAGCTGCCGCCACCGCGACAGCGCTTCACACCACGGTCATCACCACTGAGATCCTCACTCAAGCCGTCGACCGGGCGGCCGTGAGGTACGACGCGGACGGCGACCAGCATTACGATGTCATCTCCGCGTTTATCAAGTCCATCCGTGGTTCTGATGTTCAAGCGGGGCTGCACTATCTTGCCCGGATGATCAGCGCCGGGGAGGATCCCCGGTTCATCGCTCGGCGGCTGATGATCTTGGCCAGCGAGGACATCGGGATGGCCTCGCCGTCGACGTTGTCGACGTGTGTGGCCGCAGCCCAAGCGGTTCAATTGGTCGGGATGCCCGAGGGCCGGATCATCTTGGCTCAGGCGGTGATCGCTTGCGCGACCGCGCCGAAATCCAACGCGGTGATCGTCGCGATCGACGCGGCTCAGGCCGACGTCGGAAAGGGCAGAGGTGGCGCGGTGCCGGCGCATTTGCGTGACGCGCATTACGCCTCGGCCGCGGGCCTCGGACACGGCGTCGGTTACCGCTACGCGCACGACGGGGATCATGGGGTCGTCGCCCAACAGTATCTGCCCGACGACCTGGTCGGCGCGACGTACTATCGACCGACCGATCATGGCTACGAGGCGCAGGTCGGTTCTCGCTTGGCTGCGATCGACGCGCTGCTGGGGCGACCCGAGCAGGGTTCAACAAGGTCGACTGAGTCGACACAGGCTGGTCAACGCTCCGGCTGAGCGCCTCGAACTCGACCGGCCCGGTTCCACTCGCTGACATGGGCCCTGTAGTCTTGGTGGTGCGCGCACCGGTTCTGATGACGACCGAGTTGGCGCGCCTGTTCGAACCGAGGAGACCAGGTGACAGTGACTTTGGGTGGCATCGCGGGGCTGATCGCGGCGATCGCGTTTCTTTTGCTTGTCGGCGCGGTTGGTTGGCCGTTGATCCGGTTGGCCCGTGTTTTCGACGAGTTGCGCGGCTCGGTCAAGGATTTGACTGTGGCGTCGGTGCCGATCCTGACCGAGTTGGAATCCACGGTGGTGGCCACCAATGACGAGTTGGGCAAGCTCGCGGTGGTGACCGAGGATGTGGCCACGGTGTCGGGCAAGGCCTCCGATGTGGCCACCGACGTGTCGAGAGTGACGACGCTGGTGTCACAGACGATCGCTGTGCCGTTCATCAAGGTGGCTGCGGTCATGTCGGCCAGCAAACGGGCGATTCGTGGCTGGGGGAAGAAATGATACGACGGCTGGTCTGGTTCATGATCGGAGTCGGAGTCGGCGCGGTGGGAACCTGGCAGATCTCTCGGGTGCTTCAGTCGGCCAAGCCCAGTTCAGTGGCCCGACAGGCCCAGAACTGGGTCGTTGAGACTCAGGCCAAGTCGGCCCGGTTCTTGAAAGAGTTCGACCAGGCCAGGCGTGAGGCCGAGGTCGAGTTGAGACGTCAAGCCGGAATGATGGACGCCGCCGACGAGAACTGAGATCGCGTTGTGCTCCAACGCCTGGTCGGTTGTCAGTTTGCCGACTGGTCTAGAATGATCCGGTTAGCCATCACCAGGCGCACTGGGAGGTTCTGCCGCTCGGCGCGCCCTTGATCAAGGGACATCATGGACACTGCTCAGATTCGTCGGCGTTTTCTCGACTTTTTCGCGCGCAACGACCACGCGGTGGTTCCGTCGGCCTCCCTGCTCTACAACGACCCGACGCTGCTGTTCGTCAATGCGGGCATGGTGCCGTTCAAGGCGTACTTCACTGAAGTTGAGCCGTCGCCGTACAAGCGCGCGGTCAGCGTCCAAAAGTGCGTGCGCACCCTCGACATCGACGAGGTCGGAAAGACCACCCGGCATGGCACGTTCTTCCAGATGGCCGGTAACTTCTCTTTCGGTGACTATTTCAAACAGGGTGCGATCAACTACGCCTGGGAGTTGGTGACCGGTTCGCAATCGGACGGGAACTATGGCTTCGCGCCCGACAAGATTTGGGTCACCGTGCTCGGACCGGGGGTGCATCCTGACTATCCTGACGGCGACGCTGAGGCGCGCGATCTGTGGCTCAAGGTCGGTGTCGCCCCTGATCACATCCAGTATCGCGGGCTGAAGGACAACTACTGGAACATGGGGGTTCCCGGCCCGGGCGGTCCCTGCTCTGAGATCTACATCGATCGCGGGCCGCAGTACGGCCCCGATGGCGGACCCGAGGCCGACGAGGATCGTTTTCTCGAAATCTGGAACCTGGTGTTCCAAACCGAGGATTTGTCGGTGGTGCGTGCCAAAGACGACTTCGACGTCCGCTCGTTGCTGCCGAGCAAGAACATCGACACAGGCCTGGGGTTGGAGCGCACCGCTTTCCTGCTCCAAGGCGTCGACAACATGTACGAGATCGACCAGGTCTTCCCGGTGATCGAGCGGGCCTCACAGTTGTCGGGACGCCGCTATGGCGTCGACCATGACGACGATGTGCGTCTGCGGGTGGTGGCCGATCATGTCCGCTCCGGGCTGATGCTCATGACCGACGGTGTGACGCCGGGCAACGAAGCTCGAGGTTACGTTCTGCGCCGGTTGCTGCGCCGCTCGATTCGCTCCATGCGCCTGCTGGGTGTCACGTCGCCGAATCTGATCGAGTTACTCAGTGTCAGCCGGGCCCAGATGGAGTCGTCGTACCCCGAGATCGCCGAGCAGTGGCCGCGGATCGAGGCGGTGGCCGCCGCCGAGGAGGACAGCTTCGGTCGGACTTTGAGCTCGGGCACGCAACTGTTCGACATGGCGGTGACCCAGACCCGTCACAACCACGCCACCGTGCTCCCAGGCGACAAGGCCTTCCAGTTGCACGACACGTACGGTTTCCCGATCGATCTGACGCTGGAGATGGCCGCCGAGGCGGGCATCAGCGTCGACCTCACCGGTTTCACGGCTTTGATGGCCGAACAGAAGGCCCGAGCGAAGGCCGACGCGAAAGCGAAGAAGGGTGGCGCCACCGCGACCTCTGCGTACGCCGATCTGCGCAAGGAGGGCGAGTCGCGTTTCCTGGGCTACGACATGTTGACCAGTCCGGCGAGGATTCTGGGGCTGATCAAAGCCGGTCAGCAGGTCGACCAAGCCATGGTCGGCGATCAGGTGGAGATCGTGCTGAACGACACCCCGTTCTACGCTGAAGCCGGTGGCCAAGACGCTGACACCGGCGTGATCACGGCGGCAGGATTGAGCATCGACGTCATCGACGTCCAAAAACCGATCCCTGGCCTGATCGTCCATCGTGGCGTCATCACCGACGGTCAGGCCGAGATCGGGGCCGAAGTCACCGCCGCAGTCGACGCGCCGGCCCGTTTCGGTGCCTGCCAGGCTCACACCGCCACTCATGTCGTCAACGCCGCGTTGCGTCAACTGCTCGGTCCGCAGACTCACCAGGCCGGGTCGTACAACAAGCCGGGCTATCTGCGTTTCGACTTCAACGCTTTGGCGGGGATGTCCGAGGACATGAAGCAGGAGATGGAGGGCGTGGCCAACGAGGCGATTCGGGCCGACTGGGAGGTCACGGCCACCCAGATGCCGCTGGATTCTGCCAAGGCGCTGGGCGCTCAAGCGATGTTCGGTGAGAAGTATGGCGACATTGTGCGTATGGTCGAATTCGCTGGGCCGTGGTCGCGTGAACTGTGCGGTGGAACCCACGTCGCCTCCACTGGTCGGATCGGCTTGCTCTCGCTGCTGTCCGAAGGATCGGTCGGTTCTGGGGTACGACGGGTGGAGGCCCTGGTGTCCACCGACGCCTTTGGCCATCTTGCCGCCGAGCGGGCGATCGTGGCGGCGCTGTCGAGCAGCCTGAAAGTCCAACCGGGACAACTGGAGGATCGGATCGGCAAGCTGTTGGCTCAACTGAAGCAGGCCGAGAAGACGATCAGCGAGTTGAAGGCGGCTCAGGCCGGATCGATGGCCGTCAACCTGATCAACCAGGCCACTCAGGTCGGTCAGATTCGCTTCGTGTCGGCGATCGACGCTGTGGCTTCGGGTGACGTACGTGGGCTGGCGATTCAGTTGCGCGACCGGTTGGGGGTGACTCCCGCCGTCGTGTGCTTGATCTCAACCACCCCGAAACCGTCGGTGGTCGTGGCCACCACCTCGGCCGCTCGTGATCTGGGCCACCGTGCCGGTGATCTGGTGGCGCGCGCGGCCGCAGCTTTGGGGGGACGTGGCGGCGGTTCGGCCGATCTGGCGCAAGGCGGCGGTGTCGATCCGGGCGCGGGTGCTGCGGCGATCAGCGCGGTGGCTGACGCTCTTGTCTGAGATGTTGCCCAGGGGGGCGCTGCTGGCGGTGGACGTGGGCACGGTGCGAATCGGGGTGGCCGCGTGCGGCGCTGAGCGCATCTTGGCCTACCCGGTGACCACGCTGGCGGCTGACCAAGACTGGGTCGGCGCGATCGTGGGCCTGGCCGACGAGCACGCCGCCCAAGCGGTCGTCGTCGGCTACCCGTTGGCGCTGAATGGGTCGGCCTCGATCGCGGCGGAAAAAGTCCGCGCTCAGGCGGTTCAGTTGGCTCGACGTTTGCCGGTGCCGGTGTGGTTGGTCGATGAGAGGATGACTACCGCGCAGGCGCATCGGCGGCTACGCGAGTCGGGTCGCCACGCCAAAACGGCTCGCGGGGTGATCGACGCCCAAGCGGCTGTGGGTATCCTAGAGTCTGTGTTGCGAGCCGAAGAGCAAGGGCGCGCGACGGGAATCAAGCTTCAGATGGAGGAAACCGATGGCTGATCGCAACGGCTTCAGTTGGATCTCGTCGGAGGGCGCGCGGCGCGCGAAGAGCGCGGTGGCCGTGGCTCTCAGCTTCGTGATCCTGCTCGGTGGCGCCGGCCTGGTCGTGTGGAAGGGATACTCCGTCTACATGAGTTGGCGTCAGCGCGAAGACTACATCGGCGCTGGGGGAAGCCAGGTTCAGATCTACATCCCGCCGGGGTCGTCCAATCCGCGGATCGCCGACATCCTCGTGGCCGCCGACGTGATCAAGGATCCGTCGGTGTTCGATGATGAGTGCGCCAAGATGGGCGACGCCGCCGCGATCTGGGCTGGTACGTACAATCTGAAAACCCATCTGCCGGCCAAGACCGCGCTCGACATGCTGCTCGACCGCGACGCCAATCGTGTCACCATCCGCTGGACTGTGCCTGAAGGCACGCGATTGTCTCAGATCGAAGATCTGATGATCAATGAGCTCGGGGTCACCCGCGAGGAGGTCGACCAGGCCCGGGCGGCCATCACGGCCGATCCGGCGGGCAACTCGCTCAGCGCGTACGCCAATCCGGCTCAGCCGGAAGGGTACTTCTTCCCGGACACCTACATGTCCGAGCCCCACGACGCGCTGGGGGCCTTCCGCCAGATGACGGGCCAGTTCAACAACGTGGCAGGCGAGATCAATCTGGACGCGGCGGCGGCGAATGTCAGCGCCGGACTGGGGATCACGATCACGCCGCAACAGTTGGTGGTCGTCGCCAGCATCATCGAAGGCGAAGTCAACCGTTCCGAGTACCGTCCAATGGTGGCCCGGTCGATCTACAATCGACTGTTGGTCGGTCAGGCGTTGGGTGTGGAGTCGGCTTTCCGTTATGGACGCGAAATCGCCACGGGCACCCCGTACGACGATGAGATCCAAGTCGCCGATCAACACAACCCCGACCTGCCGTACAACTTCTACATGAAGTCCGCTTTGCCTGACACTCCGATCGCCAATCCTGGGCGCGACGCGCTTCAGGCCGCCGCCAATCCCACCCCTGGGCCTTGGCGCTGGTGGATCACGCAGAACCTGTTCACGGGCGAGACCGAGTTCTACGAGACAGAGGAGGCCTTCAATGAGGGGAAGCTCCGATTCGATCAGTGGTGCGTCGACAATGGCCACCCCACCGGGTGCTCCTGAGTCCGATCTCGCCGGCGAACAGTATCGGCGCTGTGCGGTCATCGGCTCGCCGATCAGTCATTCGCTGTCACCGGTCATCCATCAGGCAGCGTACGACTGGCTCGGATTGGACTGGGTCTATGACCGTCACGAGGTCACAGCGGAGGGCGTTGCTTCGTTCGTCGCAGGGTTGGATCGCCGGTGGCGCGGACTGTCGGTGACGATGCCCTGCAAGCAGGCCATCGTCGAGTTGGGACAGCCCGACGACGTCGTCGTCGCGTTGGGCGTGGCCAACACGGTGATCTTCGACGGCGATCCGGGGTTCAGATCGACGACCAGAGTTGTCAACACCGATGTCACCGGCGTGGAACTGGTGCTCGGCCGAGCCGGGGTCGGCGCCAATGATGATCTGGTGGTGTTCGGCAACGGAGCGACAGCGCGGTCCTGTGTCTACGCGGCCGCGCGATTGGGGCTGGGCACGGTTCGAGTGTTCGGGCGGGCTGTGGCCACATCCGCGCGACTGGCTCGCGACGCGGCCGGGTGGGGAATCGAGGTTCAACCGATCACCTCGGATCCCACGGTCGACGCCGTTTCTGCTTCCGACTTCGACGGTGCGACGGTGATCTCGACGGTTCCGGCGGCGGTGGCGCTGCGCTGGTTGCCACCCGAGTCGACACCGTCGCTGGTCTTCGACGTGCTCTACGACCCGTGGCCCACCGGATTGGTCTCGAGGGCCGCGCGACGAGGGATCGCCGTGGCCACTGGCCTGGATCTGTTGGCCGCTCAAGCGGTTGGGCAGGTGGCGACGATGACCGGGTCGCACGTGCCCTTCGCGGTCCTGCGTCAGGCTGGGGCTCGTGCGCTGGGGTTGTCCGGCGACGACCAGTGACTGGGCGCGCCGAGGCCGTCCACCCCTGTCAGTAGACTGGTGCCCGTGTTGAGATACATCACTGCCGGGGAGTCCCATGGGCAACAATTGACCGCCATCGTCGAGGGTGTGCCGGCCCATGTCAAAATCACCACCGCCGAGTTGGTGGACGCTTTGGCGCGCCGTCGGCTGGGAGCCGGTCGGGGAGCGCGTATGGGCATCGAGCGCGACGAAGTCACGATCACCGCTGGAGTGCGGTGGGGCGAGACCTTGGGCTCACCTGTGGCGATTCAGATCGGCAACTCGGAGTGGGGGCAGTGGTCGCAGGTCATGTCCGCCGATGCGGTGAACGACCCTGAGGTTCTCAGCTCGGCTCGCAACGCGCCATTGACCCGCCCGCGTCCGGGCCACGCCGACTTGCCTGGAATGCAGAAGTACGAATTCGACCAGGCCCGTCCGATCCTTGAGCGCGCCTCGGCCCGTGAGACGGCGGCCCGGGTCGCCGCAGGCGTGGTCGCGCGCAACTTTTTGATCCAAGCGCTGGACATCCAGATCGTCAGCCACGTGACGTCGATCGGATCGGTCGCAGCGCCCACCGATCAGTGCCCGCGCCCCGACCAAGCCGACCAGATCGACGCCGATCCGGTTCGTTGTGTCGACCCGGTGGCCTCCCGTGCGATGCAGGATCTGATCGCCGAGGTCGGCGCGGCCGGCGACACCCTCGGCGGAGTGTTCGAGGTCGTGGCTTGGGGTTGTCCACCGGGCCTGGGAACCCACACGGTGGCCAAGCGTCGTTTGGACGCCCGATTGGCGGCGGCACTGATGGGGATTCCGGCGATCAAAGGGGTGGAGATTGGAGACGGCTTTGAATTGGCGACCATGCGCGGTTCAGCCGCCCACGATCAGATGCGGCTGGTCGATGGCCGCATCGTCCGTTCCTCGAATCGGGCCGGTGGCATCGAAGGGGGCATGAGCAACGCAGAGCCGATTCGGATCCGCGTGGCGATGAAGCCGATCGCCACCATCGCTCGAGCCCTGCCCACGGTCGACGTCGCGACCGGGTCCCAGGCGACGGCTCATCATCAGCGCTCGGATGTCTGCGCGGTTCCGGCCGCCGCGGTCATCGCAGAGTCGATGGTCGCCTTGGTTCTGGCTGATGCTTGTGTGGAGAAGTTCGGCTCCGACACGGTCGGCGATGTTCGCGCCAGTGTCGAGCACTATCGGAGCAGGCTGGATGCCGCGAACCTTCGGAGCCGATGGTGAGCGTGGTGTTGATCGGGCTGCCGGCCAGCGGAAAATCCACGGTCGGTCCCCTGTTGGCGCAAGCGCTGGGTGTCAGTTTCGTCGACACTGACGAACTGGTGGAAATCACCAGCGGTCGCGCGATTGGGGAGATTTTCGCCACCGACGGGGAGGAGTGTTTTCGAGCGCTGGAGGCGCAGGCCGCGCGGCAGGCCCTGAGCCAAGACGGCGTGGCGGCCTTGGGCGGCGGCGCGGTGATGAACCCCGAAGTCCGGGCACTGCTCGAACCGCATCAGGTGGTGTGGCTGGACGCGTCCGTGGTCACCGTGACCCGGCGGGTCGGGATGAATCGGCTGCGACCGTTGCTGCTGGGCGACGTCCGCCAGCAGATGACGGCGCTGGCGCAAAGCCGACTGGCAGTCTACAAAGACTGCGCGACCTGGCGGGTCGACGCTCAAGCGTCGCCGGGTGAGGTCGTGGCCACGATCATGGACCACCTGGCGCAGTCGACGCCATCGACCACGACTACTGACGTCGTCACCTCGATGATCATTCGCGTCGAGGCTGATCGGGCGTACGACGTGGTGATCGGACGGGGCGTGGTGGCTCAGGCCGGTGACCTGGTGGCGTTGGCGACGCGCACCGCGATCATCCATCCTGCGGTCATGGCGACCACCGCGACTCGGTTGGCAGCCACAGTTCCTGGCCCGGTCCTGATTCAGGTCCCGGACGCGGAGCAGGCCAAGACCACGGATAATCTGGAGCGTTGCTGGCGGGAGTTGGCCCGGCACGGTTTCACGCGGTCGGATGTCGTCATCGGGCTCGGCGGGGGGACCACGACTGATCTGGCCGGCTTCGTCGCGGCGACCATGCTGCGCGGTCTGGACTACGTCTGCGTGCCCACCACTGTCCTCGGCATGGCCGACGCCGGGGTCGGGGGCAAGACCGGAATCAACCTGCCGGAGGGGAAGAACCTGGTTGGCGCCTTCTGGGAGCCACGGGCGGTCTTGTGTGATCTGGACCTGTTGGCGAGTCTGCCGCCCGATCAGGTCCGCTCGGGCTTGGGGGAGGTCGTCAAGTGCGGCTTGATCGGCGACGAGGCGATCTGTGACATCGTGGCCGAGAGCCCATCGGCGGTGTTGGCCACCGACACGGTTGATTTCGCTGAAGTGTTGACCCGCTCCATCCGTCTGAAAGCCCAGGTGGTCACCCAGGATCTGCGCGAGACTGACGGCGTTGGTTCCATCGGTCGGGCGGCTCTGAACTACGGTCATACGTTCGGTCACGCGATCGAGCAAGCCGAGAAGTTCACCTGGTCTCACGGCGCGGCCGTCGCGGTCGGAATGGTGTTCGCCGCCGAAGTCGCCGCCCGTGTCGGACTGCTCAGCGCGGACGACGTCGCTCGTCATCGCGAACTGCTGGCGTCGGTCGGCTTGCCGACGTCGTACGACGGCGCCACGTGGTCTCAACTGCGGGCCGTGATGAGCAGCGACAAGAAGGCCCGCGGCGACCATCTGCGTCTGGTCTTGTTGGATGGGCTGGGTCATCCGGTGATCGTGTCCGACATCGACGAGGCCGTGTTGGCGAAGGCGTACGACGCGATCCGGTGGCAGCGCTGATGTACACCCCCGACCACTTCCGGATGCCCGACACTGACGTGTGGGACTTCGTCGATCGGATCGGCGCGGGGACGCTGATCAGCGTCGACGAGTCGTTGTCGCCTCAGGCGACCTTTCTGCCCTGGGTGCGAGTCGGTGAGCTCACCGAAGCTCCGATCTTGCGGACCCACGTCGCGAAGGTGAACGCCCCGGCGCATCGCCCAGGCGAGGCGCTGATCGTGGTGATGGGGGAGGACTCCTACATCGACGATCAGTGGATGGGGCCCAGCGCGGCTCCGACGTGGGATTACGAGACCGTTCAGTTGCGGGGCCGGTTGAGCGCGCACACCGACCCGCAGTGGATCATCGCCTCGTGGCAGGAGTTGCTTCGCGCTCGTGGCGCCGACGGCATCGAGCGGTACGACCCAGCGTGGTTGGCCCGTCAGGCCAAGGCGGTGGTCGGTCTGGAGTTCGAGGTTCGTGAGGTCGAGGCCAAGTCGAAGCTGTCTCAAAATCGGCCTGCGGCGCAGATTCGTACGATCGCCGCTCAGGTCGGGGCCACCTGTCCTCACTTGGGCCAGCGCATCGCGTCGATCGGATCAGCTCACGCCGACGACCGCGACGAGCGGGTGCGTCAGGCCCGGCTCACGGTGTCGCCGTAGTCCAGTTCGATGGTGTGGAGCCCGGTCGCCGTCACCGGACGCCACCGCTTGCCGCAGCGATTCTTGTCCCACGCGACGAACGGTCGGGTCCAGCGCACGCTGGAGCGGTCCGGTAGGATTGATCCTTGGCAAAGGAAAGGGTTCACATGATCTCAACAAACGACATCCACAACGGGACGGTGCTCAATCTGGACGGGCAACTGTGGCAGGTGACATGGTTCCAGCATCACAAGCCTGGCAAGGGAAACACCGTGGTGCGCACCAAGCTGAAGCACATTCTGACCGGCAAAACCGTCGACCGGACGTTCAACTCCGACATCAAGGTCGAGGACGCACAGGTGGATCGTCGCGAGATGCAGTATCTCTACCATGACAACGACGGCTATGTCTTCATGGACACCGCCGATTATTCGCAGATGACCATCCCTGACGAAGTCGTCGGCGACGCCAAGAACTTCCTGTTGGAGAACGGCACCGGTTCGGTCGCGCTCTACGAGGGCAACCCGCTGTTCATCGAGCTGCCGGCCTCTGTCGAGCTGGAGATCACCTACACCGAGCCCGGTCTGCAGGGTGACCGGTCGAGCGCTGGCACGAAACCGGCCACGGTCGAGACGGGATACCAGATCCAGGTGCCGCTGTTCATCACCACCGGTGAGCGAGTGAAGGTGGACACCCGCGACGGCTCATACATCTCTCGTGTCTGATCCGACTCCGAAACGCTCCAAGATGCGCAAGGCGCGCAAGTACGCCTTGGACATCTTGTATTCGGCCGAGTTGACCTCAATGGGGGTCGACTCGGCCATGGCGACGTACGCCACAATGTCCAGCCACGAGATTCCCGCGTATTCGCGTGAGTTGGCCCACGGTGTGGTCGCGCATCTGCGTCAGATCGATCGGGAATTGGAGTCGAGCCTGTCGACGGGCTGGGCGATCGAGCGTATGCCGATCGTGGACCGTGTCTTGGCCCGGATCGCGATTTTCGAGATGACCTGCGCCGATGTTCCGCCCGCGGTGGCGATCAGCGAAGCGGTCAGTCTGGCGAGAGAATTGTCGACTGATTCTTCGCCGAGTTTTCTGACTGGCGTGTTGAGCCACGTCGCCACTGAGGTGGCCGACTTCTCGTCGGTGCGCCCGCCGAGTGGGGACTCGGATCGGTCAGAACCGGCCCCGACGAACAGCGAGACTACGGACAACTCCACAACGGTCACGATGTCCACGGTATCGTGACCCCCACGCGGCATCCTTCAGAAAGGACGAACCCACCCATGCGGAACACTGTCCCCGCCCTGCTGGTTCTTGAAGATGGCCGAGCGTTCACCGGAACCTCGTTCGGCGCGACCGGCCAGACCTTCGGTGAGGCCGTGTTCGCCACGGGAATGAGCGGCTACCAAGAAACCCTGACCGACCCCAGCTACGACCGTCAAGTCGTCGTGGCGACCGCTCCTCACATCGGCAACACCGGCTGGAATGACGAGGACGACGAGTCGGGTCGGATCTGGGTCGCCGGCTATGTCGTACGAGACCCCAGCCCGCGTCCGTCGTCGTGGCGATCGCGGCGTTCATTGGATGAGGAACTGGTCCGCCAATCAGTGGTGGGCATCGCCGGAGTCGACACCAGAGCGTTGACCCGGCACCTGCGAGAGCGCGGTTCGATGCGGGTCGGCATCTCGACGATCGACCTCGATCCGGATTCCCTGCTCGCCAAAGTCCGTCAGACCGCCGTCATGGCCGGAGCTGACCTCGCGGGCGAGGTCACCACCGAGCAGCCGTACCTCGTGCCCGCCCAAGGCACGAAGCGTTTCACGGTCGCCGCGATCGATCTCGGCATCAAAGCGATGACCCCGCAGCTGCTCAGTCGACGCGGCATCGACGTCCATGTGCTGCCCCAGACGGCCACCTTCGGCCAGATCTCGGCGCTCAACCCCGATGGAGTGTTTTTCTCCAACGGCCCGGGGGATCCGGCCACCGCCGATCACGCGGTCGCCCTGCTCAAACAGGTGTTGGGCTCCGGGTTGGCGTACTTCGGGATCTGTTTCGGCAACCAAATCTTCGGTCGAGCGCTGGGTTTTTCGACCTACAAGCTGAAGTACGGCCACCGCGGTATCAACCAGCCGGTCAAAGACCTCGGAACCGGGGTGGTCGAGATCACCGCCCACAATCACGGCTTCGCCGTCGACGCCCCAATCGGGGTCGACGTCGCCACGCCATTCGGTCAAGCCCGAGTCAGCCATGTCGGGTTGAACGACGACGTGGTCGAAGGTTTGGAGTTGACCCGCGATGGACGCCTGGTCGGATTCAGCGTCCAGTATCATCCCGAAGCCGCCGCCGGGCCGCACGACGCGTCGTACCTGTTCGATCGCTTCGTCGATCTGATGGCCGCGAACCGATCCCAGTCCTCACCTGATTCACGACCCGTCGACGAATCATCCACTTCAGCGGCAGGGAGCCCAGATGCCTAGACGTCAAGACATCTCGTCAATTCTGATCATCGGATCCGGTCCGATCGTCATCGGACAAGCCTGCGAGTTCGACTATTCGGGGACTCAAGCCTGCCGGGTGCTGCGTGAGGAGGGCTATCGGGTCATCCTGGTGAATTCCAACCCGGCCACGATCATGACCGACCCTCAGTTCGCTGACGCGACCTACATCGAGCCCATCACCCCGCAATTCGTCGAGCGGGTGATCGACAAGGAGCGCCCCGACGCGCTGCTGGCCACCATGGGCGGTCAGACCGCGCTCAACATCGCGGTGACCTTGGCCAAGACCGGGGTGTTGGAACGCTACGGCGTCGAGTTGATCGGCGCGAGGCTGGACGCCATCGAGCGCGGTGAGGATCGCGAGAAGTTCAAACAGGTCGTGCTCGGGTTGACCGACATCGTTGGTGGCGCGCCGGAAGTGGCGCGTTCGGTGATCTGCCACAGTGTCGACGAGGTCCTCGCCGCCGCCGAGGAGCTGAGCTATCCGGTGGTGCTGCGTCCGTCGTACACCATGGGCGGGGTGGGCTCTGGTTTCGCTCACGACCAAGCCGAGGCTCGTACGATGGCTGAGATCGGATTGGAGGCCTCGCCGACGACCGAAGTGTTGGTCGAGGAGTCGATCCAGGGCTGGAAAGAATTCGAACTGGAGATCATGCGCGACCACAAAGACAACGTGGTCGTGGTGTGTTCGATCGAGAACCTCGACCCGATGGGGGTCCACACCGGTGACTCCATCACCGTGGCCCCGGCGCTGACGCTGACCGATCGTGAATATCAGCGCCTGCGTGACATCGGCATCCAGGTGATTCGCGCGGTGGGGGTCGACACCGGTGGCTGTAACATCCAGTTCGCCGTCAACCCGCTCGACGGGCGCATCATCGTCATTGAGATGAATCCTCGGGTGTCGCGCTCCTCAGCGCTGGCGTCGAAGGCCACCGGTTTCCCTATCGCCAAGATCGCGGCCAAACTGGCCGTGGGCTACGCCTTGGACGAGATCCCCAACGACATCACGAAGGTCACTCCGGCCAGTTTCGAGCCGAGTCTGGACTACATCGTGGTCAAAGTGCCTCGCTTCGCCTTCGAAAAGTTCTCCTCGGCCGAGGACACGCTGACCACGCACATGAAGTCGGTCGGCGAGGCCATGGCGATCGGACGCAATTTCACCGAGGCGTTGGGCAAAGCCTTGCGCTCGGTGGAGGACGCGCGGGCTCCCTTGGTGTTCACCGGCCCTACGCCTCCTAAGCAGGACGCGCTGCGTTCGGCGGCTCGGCCCCACGATGGTCGGCTGCAAGATGTGATGCAGGCCTTCCGCGCTGGGGCCACGGTCGACGAGGTCCACGCCGCCACCAAGATCGATCCGTGGTTCCTCGACCAACTGGTCATGGTGCTCGACGTCGCCACCGATATCGCTTCTGCTCCCGGCTTGGACGCTCAGTTGTTGCGTTTGGCTAAGCGTCACGGCTTGTCCGACGCCCAGATCGGTCAGTTGCGCTCGATGACCTCCGAGCAAGTCCGCTCGCTGCGATGGGCCTTGGGGGTCAGGCCAGTGTTCAAAACAGTCGACACCTGCGCGGCCGAGTTCGCCGCTGACACCCCGTATCATTACTCGACTTACGACCAGGAGACCGAGGTTCGGCCTCGTACGAACCCGGCGGTGCTGATCCTCGGATCAGGTCCGAACCGGATCGGCCAGGGCATCGAGTTCGACTACTCCTGCGTCCACGCGTCGATGGCGCTGTCGGGGGCCGGCTATGAGACGGTCATGATCAACTGCAATCCCGAGACGGTCTCCACCGACTACGACACCTCGGATCGGCTCTATTTCGAGCCGCTGACTGAAGAGGACGTGTTGGAGGTCTACGCCGCCGAGGCGAACGCTGGGCCGGTGGCCGGGGTCATCGTCCAGCTGGGCGGTCAAACCCCGTTGAAGCTGGCCTGGCGATTGCAGGCCGCCGGTCTGCCCTTGGTGGGAACTTCTCCGGCCGCGATCGATCTGGCGGAGGAACGCGGAGCCTTCGGGCAGGTCTTGGCTGACGCCGGGTTGCCCGCGCCACGCTATGGGATGGCCACCTCGGCGTCGCAGGCACGCCAGATCGCCGCCGACATCGGCTATCCGGTGTTGGTTCGTCCGAGCTATGTCTTGGGCGGTCGGGGCATGGAGATCGTCTATGACGACGCCACCTTGACCACCTATGTCACCACGGTGACTCTGGCCAGTGCGACCAACCCGGTGATGATCGACAAGTTCTTGGATGACGCCACCGAGATCGACGTCGACGCGTTGTTCGACGGGCAGGACCTCTACTTGGGCGGGATCATGGAGCACATCGAGGAGGCCGGGGTCCATTCCGGCGACTCGGCGTGCGCTCTGCCGCCGATCACGCTGGGCGCGGAAGTGATCGAACGGATTCGCACGTCGACCCGGGCGATCGCTGAAGGGGTCGGGGTTCGCGGGCTGATCAACATTCAGTACGCTCTGGCCGGCAACACGTTGTATGTTTTGGAGGCCAACCCCCGCGCCTCTCGTACCGTTCCGTTCGTGTCCAAAGCCACCAACGTCCAGTTGGCGAAGGGGGCTGCTTTGATCATGATGGGGCGCACGATCCACCAGCTGCGCGCTGAGGGTCTGCTGAATTCAACCAGCGACGGGTCGGTGCCCGCCCCGACCACTCCGGTCGCGGTCAAAGAGGCTGTCATGCCGTTCAATCGTTTCCACACCGCCGAGGGTTTGACCGTCGACACGCTGTTGGGGCCCGAGATGCGATCCACCGGTGAAGTCATGGGTCTGGATTCGAGCTTCGGGATCGCGTTCGCCAAGAGCCAGGCCGGGTCGTACGGCTCGCTGCCCACCTCGGGGTCGGTGTTCGTCTCCGTGGCCAACTCAGACAAACGCCATGCCATCCTACCAGTTCAAATGCTGTCGGACATGGGCTTTCGTATCCTGGCGACGGCCGGAACCGCTCAGGTGTTGGCCCGCAACGGCATAGAGGTCATCTCGGTGCGCAAACGCTCCGAAGGGGTCGGACCCGATGGGGAGAAGACGGTGGTCGATCTGATCCTTGACCACCAAGTCGATCTGGTGATCAACACCCCGTATTCGGGGGCCAGTTCCGGGTCGACCAGGCGCGACGGTTATGGATTGCGTTCAGCCGCCATCATGGCCGACATCCCTTGCGTGACGACCATTCAGGGCCTGATCGCGGTGGTGCAAGGTATCGCCGCCGCCCGCAAGGGCGGGGTCACAGTCCGGTCCTTGCAGCAGTGGGGACCACAGATGAGGCCGACCCTATGAGCGGATCGATGAGGTCGGCGGCGCTGCGCGCGGGGTACCGTGCGCTGATTCGTCCGGTGCTGTTCCGGTCGTACGGCGCTGACCCGGAGCGGATCCATGAGGCGATGATCAACCTGCTGGCCCAAGTGGCGTCCAGCCCAGTGGCCCGTGGAGTCGACTGGCTGGTCGGGCGGGCCAACGATCCGGTGACGGTGGCTGGAGTCCGATTCGCTGGTCGAGTCGGTGTTGCCGCTGGCTTGGACAAGGATGGTCGGGCCGCGATGATGTGGTCCCATCTGGGTTTCGGTTTCGCTGAACTGGGCACGGTCACCGCCGAGGCTCAGCCGGGCAACCCCAGCCCCCGATTGTTTCGGGCTCGCCGCTCGTCGGGCCTGATCAATCGGATGGGTTTCAACAACGATGGCGCCTCCGCGCTGGCCAGTCGACTGGCCGGTTGGGGTGTGCGTCGGGGCAATGGCGCGGCTGGCATCCCGCTGGGTGTGTCGATTGGCAAGACGAAGCTGACGCCGATCGAGCAGGCGGTGCCCGACTATGTGCGTTCGCTCGAGACGGTGCATGGTCAAGCCGATTACGTGGCGGTGAACGTGTCGAGTCCGAACACCCCGGGGTTGAGGACTTTGCAACGCGCGGCCACGATCGAAGAGCTCCTCGCCGCCCTGGTGGCTCGGGCGCGCGAACTGGATGAGACCCCGATCCCGGTGTTCGTCAAGATCGCTCCGGACGTGTCATGGGATGAGTTGGACCAGTTGTTGGCCGCCGTGGTCGGCGCTGGCGCGGCCGGCGTCATCGCCACCAACACCACGCTGGGACGAACCGGCCTGGTCGGGGCCGATCGACTCCTGGCCAGTCAGCCCGGTGGTTTGTCGGGAGCCCCGTTGACCCGACGTGCTCGACAGGTGGTGGCTCGTACGGTCGACCAGGGTCTGCCGGTCATCGCCTCGGGGGGCATCATGACTCCTGGCGACGCCATGGCCATGCTTGATCTTGGGGCTGTCGCCGTTCAGGTGTACACCGGTTTCATTTACTCCGGTCCGGGGTTGGTCGCTGGGATCAACCACTGGAGCCGAGACAAGACAGGACGGTCATGACATTCTTCGATCGCTTGAATCAGCGGATGGCGCGAACGGCTCCACTATGTGTGGGCATCGATCCCCATCCGGGGGTGCTCGACGCCTGGGGACTGCCTCACAGTGTGGCAGGGGTGGAGAAGCTGGCGATGACCCTGGTCGAGGCGCTGGCCGATCAGGTGGCGGTGTTCAAACCGCAGTCGGCCTTCTTTGAACGCTGGGGCAGCCCGGGCATCGCCGTGTTGGAACGCTGTGTGTCTGAGCTCACCGCGCGCGGGGCTTTGGTGATCGCCGATGTGAAACGCGGCGACATCGGATCGACGATGACAGCGTACGCCGAGGCGTACCTGGACTCTGGTCCGCTAAGCGTGGATGCGATCACCCTCAGCGCCTATCTCGGATTCGACGCGCTGGCTCCGGCGATCCAGTTGGCCGCCCGAAACGGTCGAGGGGTCTTCGTCTTGGCTCGTACGTCCAATCCCGAGGGGGCTGATCTGCAGTTGGGACACACGGTCTCAGGCCAGGTGGTGGCCCAATCGATCGTCGACCAGGCTGTCCGATGGAACCAGGACTTGGGCCAGCGGGTGGTCGGAGTAGTCGTCGGGGGCACTCACGCCGATCTTGGCGTCGATCTGACGAGATTCGACGCGGCGATTCTGATTCCAGGGATCGGGGCGCAAGGCGGAACGGTGTCCAGGCTCGCCCAGTCGTTTCGCGGCACGAATGCGCTGCTGTTGCCCTCGGTCAGTCGTGAGGTCCTCAAAGCTGGCGGGGATCCAGCAGCGCTGGTCGCTGCGGTCGACTCGGTGATCGCTGCCTGAGATCCGATGATCTGGGCGGTCTGGCTGGCGTGAAGGTCAGTCGGCGGTCGAGCCGGGATCGGTGCTGGTCGACATGTCGTAGCGATGGTCCACAATAGAACCATGGTGACCACCTCTGACCCGATGGCTCAATTCCTGCCCGCCACACAGCAGTGGTTTCGGGCCGCCTTCGGTTCGCCGACTCCGGTCCAGGTCGAGGCCTGGCAGGCGATCGGGCGCGGATCGCATGGGCTGGTGATCGCCCCGACGGGTTCGGGCAAGACGTTGGCGGCCTTCCTCCACAGCGTGGATCGTTTGTTGGCGAGCGACCCAGTTCCCTCCGGAGTTCAGGTGTTGTACGTGTCGCCGATGAAGGCGCTCGGGGTCGACGTCGAGCGCAACTTGCGGCTGCCTTTGGCTGGGATCGCCGCCACGGCGCTGGAGCGTGGTGAGACCGTGCCGGCCATTCGGGTCGGGGTTCGAAGCGGCGACACCGCGCCGCATGAGCGTCGCCGCTTGGTGAGTCATCCACCGCAGATTCTGATCACAACCCCCGAGTCCCTGTTCCTGATGCTGTCCTCAGCGGCCAGACAATCGCTGACGACGGTGTCGACGGTCATCATCGACGAGATCCACTACCTGGCTGGAACCAAGCGTGGGGCCCACCTCGCGGTCAGTTTGGAACGCCTGGACGCGTTGAACGAGGGCGGGGGATGTCAACGGGTCGGTTTGTCGGCCACGGTGCGTCCGATCGACGTGGTGGCTCGCTTCCTGACCGGCTCAGGACGTGAGGCCGTGGTGGTCGCTCCCACGATGCCGAAGAAATGGCAGTTGGACGTGGTGGCGCCAGTCGAAGACATGACGGTCTTGACCACCCCTGCGCCAGGCAGCGCGCCGAAACTTGCGTCGAGTGCGCCATCGACCGTGTCTCAATCATCGACGGCGGCCCCGGTGTCGACCGTGTCCGCGGATGTCGGCGGCAGCCCCACACTGATCGACCAGGGTCGGTCCGCAGTCGTACGATCAGGTGACGAGGCGACCAGCGATCCTTCGGTCGGGGTCGATCCGCGGCTCAGTCTTGACCAGTCGACCCCGGCGAATTCGATCTGGCCCCATGTCGAACGGGAAGTCTTTGATCTGGTGATGGCTCATCGGTCGACGATCTGCTTCGCGAACTCCCGGGGTGTGGCCGAACGCCTGACCAATCATTTGAACGCGCTGTATCGAGAAAGTGTGCCCGGGGACTCCGACACGGTCATCGCGCGCACCCACCATGGATCGGTGTCCAAGTCGCTTCGGTTGCAGATCGAGTCCGATCTCAAACAGGGGCTCCTGCCGTGTGTGGTGGCGACCAACTCGTTGGAGTTGGGCATCGACATGGGTGCGGTCGATCTGGTGATCCAGGTCGGTTCTCCGCCGTCAGTGGCCAGTGGCCTGCAGCGCATCGGTCGTGGAGGCCACCAGGTGTCGGCCATCTCCCACGGGGTTCTGTTGCCGCTGTCGCGTTCCGACCTGCTCACCACGACGGTAGTGACCGCGCGGATGGTGTCCGGTCTGATCGAGCCGATTCGTCGGATCGTCAATCCGCTGGATGTGCTGGCCCAACAGTTGGTGTCCATGTGCTTGGACGACCAACTGACCGGCGAGGAGTTGCGCCACATCGTCACGCGAGCCGACTGTTTCGCCGACCTGCCAGTCGCCGCGTTCGACTCCGTCGTCGACATGCTGACGGGGGCTTATCCGAGCGAGGACTTCGCCGAGTTTCGACCCCGCCTGACTCGTGATCAGGTCACCGGTCGATTGTCGGCCCGCCCAGGGGCACGACGGTTGGTCACGACCTCAGGCGGGACGATCCCTGATCGTGGTCTGTTCACCGTGGTCATGGCTGGTGATGAGCAGGCCAAGGGCAGTCGGGTCGGCGGTCGCCGAGTCGGTGAGTTGGACGAGGAAATGGTCTACGAGTCCCGGATCGGTGACATCTTCACCTTGGGCGCCAGCGCGTGGCGCATCGACGAGATCGACGCCAACCAGGTGGTGGTCAGTTCCGCTCCGGGCCAAACTGGGCGAATGCCGTTCTGGCATGGTGACGAGATGTCGCGATCGGCCGAAGTCGGCGCGGCCATTGGGTCGTACGTCGCCAGCCTCGAACCGGAGCTGGACGAGCTCGCCACGCCTGGCGATCCACGGCTGGACCGGTCCTCATCGAGCCCGGACCACCACGGCCAGGCTCAGGTGGTCGAGTCGGTCGCCGTCGGCGGCCAGGTGCTGAGGGTCGATCCTTCGGCGCAAGCCAACCTGGTGGCGTACCTGCGCGATCAGAGGGCCGCCACTTCAGTGTTGCCCGACGCCACGACCATCGTGGTCGAAGCTCATCGCGACGAGATGGGAGCCTGGCGGGTCTGCGTCCACAGTCCGTTGGGGCGGGCCGTCCTGCAACCGTGGGCGATGATCATCCAACGCAACCTGCGGCTGGCCAGCGGCTTGGACCGCGCCCAGGACCCTCAGGTTTTGGTCACTGACGATGGCATCGTGCTTCGGCTGGGTGAGGTTGACTCTGTCGCGATCGGACATCACCTGTGGCTGGATCCAGGCGTTGTGGAGTCGGTCGTGGCGACCGAGCTTCAGCAGTCGGCTCTGCTCACCGCTCATTTCCGCCAATGTGCGGCTCGGGCGTTGTTGCTGCCTCGACGCGATCCGGGCAAGCGGTCACCTTTGTGGCAGCAGCGTCTGCGCGCCTCACAGTTGTTGGGCGTGGCGGCGTCGTACCCTGACTTCCCGATCGTGGCTGAGGCGCTGCGGGAGTGCCTCAGCGACGTGTTCGACTTGGAACCGCTCAAACAGTTGATGCGCGACATCGCGGCGCGGCGGGTCCGTGTGGTCGAAGTGACGACCGAGCGTCCCTCGCCGTTCGCGACCGCCCTGCTGTTCGGTTACACCGGCGCGTTCATGTACGACTACGACGCGCCGATCGCCGAGCGGGCCGCGGCGGCGAACTGGGTCGACCCGGAGCTGTTGGCCAGCCTTCTGCTCAGCAGCGGCGGTCCTGGACTGGACACGCCATGGTTCGCCGAGGTCGAGGCCGAGCTGCAACGTACGGGCGCGAAGCGTCGGGCCAGGTCGATGGAGGCAGGATGGGATCTGCTTCGCGAGATGGGGCCGTTGACGCCGGACGAATGGTCGGAGCGCACCGAGGACTCGAACCGGCGATGGTTGGATGACCTGCGAGCCTCAGGGCGTGTCGTGGAGGTGGTCCTGGCCGGTCGGGCGATGGTGGCCGTCACCGACGACGCCGGGCTTCTTGCCGACCTGGAGGACGACTCACATCTGGAGCGAATCGTGCGTCGCTGGATGGGCCGCCACACCGTGGTCACCGCTCAAACCGTGGCGCGACGTTTCGGGGTGCCCGCCGCAGCGGTGAGCGCGGTGCTGGATCGTCTGGTCGTCCAAGGCTGGGCCAAGACCGGCCGTTTCGTCGACCCCGACACGCAGGGCGTCGACGCGGCGCAGGGCGTCGGATCCCACCGGATCGACACGGCTCAAGGTCTCGCCGACCAGCACATCGCCACTGAGGTTTTGGAGCGGGTCCGCCGCCATGGTCTGACCGCGCTGCGAGCCGCGATCCAACCGGTGTCGCCGGCTCGATACGCCTCGTTCTTGACGCGCTGGCAGGAGGTCAGCGAACCCGGCTCGGGTGTGGAAGCGCTGTTGGCAGCGGTCGATCAGTTGGCTGGCTACCCGATGCCGGTGTCGATGGTCTAGTCGGTCATTCTGCCAGCCCGGGTGGCGAATTACGCGCCACACATGCTGGACGAGGTGCTCGCCGCCGGTGAGGTGACCTGGACTGGTCATGGCAGTCTCGGTGCCCATGACGGTTGGGTCTGTTTGTGGCCGGGGGACATCGCGCCCTTGGCGGTGGCCGAGGTCGCCCCCGATCTCACGGCGACCGCCCGGAGCATTCGAGGCGCGCTGCTCGCCGGTGGCGCCTGGACGGTGGAGGCCTTGACCGAGTCGGATATGAGTGCTAGCGAGACCCAAGCCGCGGTGTGGGAGTTGGTCTGGGCTGGGTTGGCCACATGCGACACGTGGGCTGCGCTGCGGGCGTTGAGTGGGGCGGCCGGCGTGCTGCGTCGTCCGTCCAATCCGCGGGTGCGGCGAGTCGTACGCCCACGCGCGATCGTACGATCCCCACAAGCGGCGACCCGCTGGTTCGCTCCTGCCACCGAGGATCTGACGCCGGCGGCACGCCAGATCCAGGCGATCAGCCTCGAACTGGGGCGTTACGCAGTGCTGACGAAAGGCTCCGTGGTGACCGAGGCCATGACACCGTCGTTCTTCGTGGCGTACAAGGTGCTGGCGGCCATGGAGGATCAGCGGGTGGTGCGCCGGGGGTACTTCATCGACGGTCTGGGCGCGGCTCAGTTCGCGCTGCCCGGCGCGGTGGATCGGCTGCGAGAGTCGACCAACGGCGGGCTCGTGTTGCTGGCGGCCTGCGATCCGGCCAACCCCTGGGGCGCCGCGTTGGCCTGGCCGGAGTCGATGGGGCATCGGCCGACTCGGGTCGCTGGAGCCATCGTGGTGTTGGATGACGGCCAGCCGGTGATCTACGTCGAAAAGGGGGCTCACACATTGATCACGTTCACCGAGGATCCCGACTCGGTGGTGTCGGCTCTTCGTCTGGTCGGCCAGTGGATCGACCAGCGCCGGTTGGACACGATCACGATCACGCGGATCAACTTGACTTCGGCCCTGAAAGCCAGCGAGTGGGTCGAGACACTGGAACGCGGCGGATGGACGATGGTCCCACAAGGCTTCCGCCGACGAGCCCAGGTCTAGGCAGTCGACCGCGACGTGGTCACGCTGAAGAATCCGAGCCCCGGCAAGTGGTCGCGCGGCGCTCCCGCAGACGAGCGGTCGGCAGGAGGCTGTCGGTCAGTCGGCCTCTAACGAGCGGTCGGTCAGGATGCGGTCACGCAGACGAGCAGTCCGTCGCCGACCGGCACGACCGCACAAGTCAGGTCGTCCATCGAGCGGGCCGCTTCGATCGTGTCGCGAATGATCATGGTGTCATCGTCGAAATTTGTCGGATCGGCCACCTTGCCTTGGGCCAACACGTGGTTGACGATCACCAGCCCACCGGGGCGCACGATCCTGAGCGCTTCTTCGAAATACTCCGGGTATTCCATCGGATCGGCGTCGATGAAGACGATGTCGTACGCCTGCGCCCGCAGTTTCGGCAAGACGATCAGCGCCTCGCCGGTGATCAGACGATAGCGCGTGTGGGAGATCTTGGCCGCTTTCAACGCTTCGCGCGCCGCCGCCTGGTGTTCAGCCTCCCGGTCGACGCTGGTGACCACCGCGTCATCGGACATGCCGGAGAAGAAAGCCAGCGCCGACACCGCCGCGCCGGTGCCGATCTCGGCCACGGCCTGCGCGTTGATCAGACGGGTGAGCAGAGTCAGGAAGCGAGCCGTGCCCGCGCTGATCGGCTCGATGCCCAAGTCGCGTGACGCTTGTCGGGCCAGGAGTGCTTCGGGGCTGTCGGCGATGTAGGATTCCGCGAATTGGGCGGCCAAATCCAAGGCTTGGGGCGAAAGTGAACTCACGAGTCCACCATAGTCCACCGGCTAGGTTTCCTCCTCATTTTCGGCAACGGTGATTCTTCGTGGTGACCGGTCTTTCGCGGTTCGGTCACACTGTCGCCAGGCGGGCCAAATACTTCAAACGAGTCAGCTCGCTGCGCAGAAAACTCGGACCGCCTTGGCGGCCGATCAGGATCGCCTGGTCGGCTCCCATCGGGGCGATCGCCACGATCGTCTCGCCCCATTCCGGCAGCCATTCGGAGGGCAGCTCGACGGTTCGTACGCTCGACAATGCCCCAATGTCTTCCCAAGCCGACTCGTTCAACACCGGAGCGGTTTGGGTGGCTGCCAACACCTGGCGGTCTTGGTTGGCCAACATTGCCCAAGCGCAGTGAAACAGGTTGGGCGCCTCGCTCAACAGGATAGTCTTGGCGCAACTCGGATTGGCGGTCATCGCGTCGAGGACTTCGACGTCGGAGGCGATGGTCCAGGTGCCTTGGCTGCGCGAGACCCACAGCACTCGGACGTCGTCCACACTTTGGCAGGCGGCGACCACCGTGTCGGCTAAGACGTCCCCAGGCAGATCGACGACGAAGTCATCGATCGCGAACCCGTCGCCGTGTCCGACGATCTCCAGGGCTTGGATGTCGGCTCCAGCCGCGCCGATGGCGGTGGCGATTCGGCCGAGGGTACCCGGCAGCTCGGGCAGTTGCACCCGCAGAATGAACATTCGATCAACCTTCTGATGACGGTGAGTTCGACCAGCCCCCGTGGCCAGTCGGTCGCGATCCGACAGCAGATTGTCGTTCGACGACTTTAAGTCATCCTAGTCGACCAGCCGTCTGATCGCTCGACCCCACGCGGCGCGGGTGAGAATCACTCACAGCCCCGGTCGATCAACCCTGGGCCGCAGCGCACGACCTGACACTGAGCCGCTAGACTGACGGCGTTTACCCTCACCGATGGAGCATCTTGTGGCTTTGACCAATGCCGATGTGGCCAGGCTGGCGGATCTGGCGCGTATCGAGGTGACGAACGACGAGTTGACGGTTCTGGCCGGGCAACTGGATGTCATCCTCGACGCGGTCGCTGCTGTCAGTCAGGTCGCGAGCGCCGATGTGGCGCCCACGTCCCATGCGCTGGCGCTGACCAACGTTTTTCGGGACGACGTTGTCGAACCGTCCTTGACACCGCGCGAAGCTTTGGCGATGGCGCCGGCCGTGGAGGATGAACGATTCCGCGTCCCAAGGATTTTGGAGGAAGAAGCATGACCGATCTGACCCGTAGTTCCGCCGCGCAGTTGGCTCAGTGGATCGCGACTGGCCAGGTGTCGTCGGTCGAGGTGGTCCAAGCCCATTTCGACCGCATCGCGCAGGTCGATCAGGCGATCCACGCCTTCCTCAGCCTCGACTACGATCGTGCGATGGCCACTGCCGCCCGTGTGGACGCCAAACGCGCCACAGGCGAGGTTTTGGGGCCGCTGGCCGGAGTGCCCGTCGCAGTCAAAGACGCGTTCACGTACGAAGGACTGCCGACCACCTGTGGCTCGAAAATGTTGGAAGGCTGGATGCCGCCGTACACCTCGACTGTGGTGCGACGCCTGATCGACGCCGACATGGTCATCCTCGGCAAAACCAACATGGACGAGTTCGCCATGGGGTCGTCGACCGAGAACTCCTATTTCGGCCCGACCCACAATCCGTGGGCTCTGGATCGGATTCCTGGAGGATCCGGTGGCGGCTCGTCAGCCGCGCTCGCCGCGTTCGAAGCCCCGCTGACCATCGGCTCCGACACCGGTGGCTCGATTCGCCAGCCCGCTGCGGTCACCGGAACCGTCGGGGTCAAACCGACGTACGGCGGCTGCTCGCGCTACGGCTTGGTCGCCACCGCGTCGTCGCTGGACCAGCCCGGACCGTGCGCGCGAACGGTGATGGACGCCGCGATGTTGCACGAGGTGATCTGTGGGTACGACCCCCGTGACTCGACTTCGGTGAACGCCCCCGTGCCCCCAGTGGTGGCTGGCGCGAGACGGGCCGACATCACCGGGATGCGCGTCGGGGTGGTCAAGGAGCTGGGCGGGCCCGGGTACGCTCCGGCGGTGGAGCGTCGTTTCGCCCAGGCGGTGGACGTCCTGACCGGACTTGGCGCCGACGTGGTGGAAGTCTCCTGCCCACATTTCCAGTACGCCCTGCCCGCGTACTACCTGATCATGCCTTCCGAGGTCTCCAGCAACTTGGCGCGGTTCGACGCCATGCGCTACGGCCTGCGGGTCGGCGACGACGGCAAGAACTCGGCCGAGCAGGTGATGCGGCTCAGTCGTGGCTCAGGCTTCGGAGCCGAGGTCAAGCGCCGGATCATCTTGGGCACGTACGCTCTGTCCAGCGGGTACTACGACGCGTACTATGGCTCGGCCCAGAAGGTGCGCACACTGATCACCGAGGATTTCACGGCTGGATTCGAATCGGTCGACGTCATGATCTCCCCGTCCACTCCGACGACGGCTTTCCGTCTGGGGGAGCGGGTCGACGATCCGATGGCGATGTACCAAGCTGATCTGGCGACGATCCCGTCCAACCTGGCGGGCAACACGGCCGCGTCCTTCCCGATCGGGCTGAGCGACGAGGATGGACTGCCGGTGGGATTGCAGGTCATGGCCCCGCCGATGTGTGACGATCGGCTGTATCAGGTGGGCGCCGCTTTCGAAGCGGCGATGGAGGGCAGCTGGGGTGGGCCGCTGCTGAACCAGATCAAGGAGACCGCACGATGAACGTTGACGCCGTGATGGATTATGACGAGGTCATGGCGGCGTACGAGCCGGTGATCGGGTTGGAAGTCCATGTCGAGCTGAACACCGCTTCGAAGATGTTCTGCTCCTGTTCGACCAGTTTCGGCGCGGAGCCGAATTCTCAAACCTGCCCCGTGTGTCTGGGGTTGCCCGGCGCACTGCCGGTGGTGAACGCGGCCGCCGTCGCTTCGGCCATCCGTATCGGCTTGGCGTTGAACTGTTCGATTGCCACCTGGTGCCGATTCGCACGCAAGAACTATTTCTATCCCGACATGACGAAGAATTTCCAAACCTCGCAATACGACGAGCCGATCTGTTTCGACGGTCATGTCGAGGTGGAGTTGGACGACATGGTCTTCACTGTGCCGATCGAGCGGGCCCATATGGAAGAGGACGCGGGCAAATCGCTGCATGTGGGGGGAGCCACCGGTCGGATCCAGGGGGCGGATCATTCGCTGCTGGATTACAACCGCGCCGGAGTGCCGTTGATCGAGATCGTCACCAAGCCGGTCACGGGCTGCGGCGCGAAGGCCCCCGAGATTGCTCGGGCGTACGTCGGCTTCCTGCGCGACATGATGCGAGCGCTCGGCGTGTCGGATGTGCGCATGGAACAGGGCTCGCTGCGATGCGACGCCAACGTGTCGCTGCGACCGCACGGCGTGACCACGTTGGGGACACGCACGGAGACGAAAAACGTCAACTCGCTGCGGTCGGTCGAGCGCGCGCTGCGCTATGAGATCTGTCGTCAAGGCGCGATTCTGGCTAGCGGCGGCAAGGTCAAGCAGGAGACCCGCCACTGGCATGAGGACGGGGAGTATACCTCGGCTGGACGCAGCAAAGAGCAAGCCGAGGACTATCGGTATTTTCCCGAGCCGGATCTGGTTCCGGTGGCCCCGTCACCCGAATGGGTCGCCGAACTGGCGACGACGATTCCACCGTCACCGACGGCGCGGCGCGCGCAGTTGCGTCAGCAGTGGGGATTTTCGGCCGCCGAGATGCGTGACGTGGTGGCCGGTGAGGCGCTGGATCTGATCGAGGCCACCGTCGAGGTCGGGTGTGATCCGCAAGCGGCCCGCAAGTGGTGGATGACCGAGTTGACCAGGCGCGCCAACGCCCTCGGCGTCAGCCTGGACCAGGTCGGTGTCACCCCGGCGCAGGTCGGTGAGGTTCAGGCGCTCATCGACGAGGGTGTCATCAACGACAAGGTGGCTCGCCACGTGCTGGGGCTGGTTCAGGCCGGTGATGGCTCGCCGCGTCGGATCGTGGCCGACCATGGCCTGGCAGTGGTCAACGACCAGTCGCAGCTGCAGGCGGCGGTCGATCAAGCGCTCGCGGAGAATCCCGACGTCGCCGAGTCGGTGCGCGCTGGCAAGGTCCAAGCAGCCGGGGTGCTGATCGGGGCGGTCATGCGTCAGATGAAAGGTCAAGTCGACGCTCAGACGGTACGCCGACTGATCGAGGCGACCCTGACTGACTGACTGGGTTGGCGCTGGCTGACTGATGGGGTTGGCGACTGGCCACGGATTGGGTCGGCGGCGTTCCGCATGATCGCTGGGTCGGGCCGCGATTTGGAACCTGACCATTGTTCATCCACCCCGCCACTGGTCCTCAGGGTGTACCTTTGACCTAAACAAGGCGAGGAGGATGGCGTGTCTGACCCGGCTGAAGGAAAGATCCTGGTCATCGATGATGATGCCTCGTTGGCCGAAATGCTGCAGATCGTCCTGAGACAGGATGGTTTCGAGACGGCGTGGTGCGGACGAGGTGACCGTGCGTTGGAAGCGTTCCATGCCGAGCGCCCGGATCTGGTCCTGCTCGACTTGATGCTGCCGGGACGCGGCGGGGTCGACATCTGCCGTGACATCCGGTCCGAGTCGGGTGTTCCGATCGTGATGCTGACGGCCAAGTCCGACACCAACGACGTCGTCAAGGGGCTGGAGGCTGGAGCCGACGACTATGTCGCCAAACCGTTCGCTCCGCGCGAGTTGGTCGCCAGAGTACGCACGCGGCTGCGTCGTACGTCCAGTGGCGAGGTGGAGACCTTGCACATCGGGGATCTGACGATCGCGGTCGAATCCCATCAGGTGCGCAAAGCTGACCAGCTCATCTCGGTCACTCCGCTGGAGTTCGACCTGTTGTTGGCGCTGGCGCGCCACCCGAAGCATGTCTTCACCCGTGAGCAGTTGTTGAAGCAGGTCTGGGGTTACCAGAATCCGGCGGACACACGGCTGGTCAACGTCCACATTCAGCGCCTGAGGGCCAAGATCGAGCGTGACCCGGACAATCCGGAGATCGTGGTCACAGTGCGCGGGGTGGGGTATCGGGCGAGTGACTGAGATTGATTTCGTACGGATCCGCCATGGTTTGAGCGCTCCGTACCGGCTGTGGAAGTCATCGCTGACGCTGCGCGTGGTGCTGTCGGCTGTCTTGGGGTCGTCCCTGGTGTTGATGGTGGCGGGTTTCTTCCTGCTCTATCAGGTGACCGGTGGGATCGTCGACAACGCCGAAGAGGCGGCGTCGGTGGACGCCAACGAGGCGATGACCGAGATCGAGCAGCAGATGCGCGCTGTCGGCTACGACTACGTCAACCCCGACGCCCTGTGGAACATCGTCGCCTCCGCCATCCACCGCGGAGCGTCGTCGGGGCGCTATCAGGTGCAGATGCGAGCAGGCAGTGCGACGTACGCCACTGGCGGTTTCGACACCTCGGTCATTCCAGACTCGATCCGCCAGGCCGTCGTCGCCAATCAGCAGGCGGTGTCCTCGGTTCCGACGGTGGTGCGTCTGAAGAACGGGTCGACTGCTCCCGGACTGGTGGTCGCCTCCACACTGTCGGGCGGCGGACTGGATCGCTTCGTGGTCTACTTCGTGTTCTCGTTCGAACAGGAGGCACGTACCCTGCGCGTGGTCCAAACGGCTGTCGGATTGTCGGGGATGGTGGTGCTGGTCGGCATCGGATTGGTGTCGTATGTCGTGGCTCGCCAAACCCTGACCCCGCTGCGCATGGCCAGGCGTGCCGCCGAACGGCTGGCGGCGGGCGAGTTAACCCAACTGATGTCTGTCAAAGGCACCGACGACTTGGCGCAGTTGTCGGTGGCGATGAACCACATGGCCAACCAGCTCCAGCAGCGCATCCGTCAACTCGAACAGTTGTCGGCCGTCCAGCAGCGCTTCGTCTCCGACGTCTCCCATGAGTTGCGCACGCCGTTGGCCACGGTGCGCATGGCCGCCGATCTGTTGTACACCAGCCGGGATCAATTGCCTGAGGTCGAGCGCCGCTCGGTCGAACTGCTGAACAAAGAAGTCCATCGGTTCCAGGCTTTGTTGGCGGATCTGTTGGAGATCTCCCGCTTCGACGCCGGGGCCGCGGTGGCCCATCTCGAAGACGAGAACATCAACGATCTGGTGGTGGCCGAGATCGATTACCTGGGTGAGTTGGCCGCCTCCAGCGGCACCCAGTTGCTCTTGCATCCTGATCCGGACGCCACGGCCAGGGTCGATCCGCGCCGGGTGTCGCGGCTGATCCGCAACCTGCTGAGCAACGCGATCGAACATGGGGAGTCGAAACCGATCGACGTGTTCGTCGCTCATGACGCCGACGTGGTCGGGTTCGCTGTGCGCGACCATGGAATCGGATTCACTTTGGATCAGGGCAAGCAGTTGTTCAACCGGTTCTGGCGGGCCGATCCGGCCCGGGCCCGACACATCGGCGGCACCGGATTGGGGCTGTCGATTTCGCAGGAGGACGTCCGACTGCATCAGGGCTGGATCCACGCTTGGGGTCGTCCTGGGCAAGGGGCGCAGTTCAGGGTGGTGCTGCCTCGACGTGAGGATGTCGTGGTGACCTACTCGCCGATTCCGCTGATTCCGGTCGACGCGGCCGGAGGCGAGGAGGAACCGTCATGAAGCCATTCCTCAGAGCCGTCCTGGTGGCCCTGCTCGCCGTGTGCGCCGGCTGCGTGTCGATCCCGACCTCGGGCCCGGTGGTGTCGGAGTCGCGCCGAGTCGTCGATGAGAATCAAGGCGGGATCACCATCGTGGCCGAGCCGCCACCGCAGGGTGCTGTTCCAGCGAACATCATCCGGGGCTTCTTGACCGCGATGACGGCCTATGGGTCGGATTACGCCATGGCTCGGATGTACCTGACTGCTCAGGCCGGTCAGACCTGGTCCCCGGAATCGTCGGTGGTGATCTACTCCAACACCACCACTCCGCAGGCCACCGACAATCAGTGGACGATGACAGGCAGCCGCATCGGCTACTTGCGTCCCGACGGATCTTTCGTATCCGACCCCGAACCCAATTGGCGACTCGACCTGGGGTTGGTCCAAGAGGACGGCCAATGGCGGATCTCGACTCCGCCTGAGGGTGTGGCAGTGTCGCAGTACATGCTCAACCAAAGCTTCACCCGGGCAACGGTCTACTTCTTCCCCGAATCGGGCTCGACGTTGGTCCCTGACACCCGCTACATCCAAGTCGGGCAATGGAACATGACCAAAGCCGCTCAGTTGGTGTTGGACGGGCCCTCGACGTGGCTGTCGGGGATCGTGGCGTCCACCACCAGCGCGAATGTGTCACTGAACGGCGAAGTGGTCGTGTCGGATCAGGGGGTGGCGAGCATTCCATTGACCTGTGACCTCGGCCGGTTCTCCATGGACGAGGCGACCAGTTTGGCGATCGAGATGGCCGCCACGATGTCGGAGTTGGGGGATCTGACACGGATACGCCTGTTGTGTGACGAACGCCCGGTTCCTTTGGCCGGCGCGGCTGCCGACGGATCGATTCCGGTGTCGGCGGTCGAGGCGTACTATCCCACTGCTGGGGCGGGCGCTGACACGCTTCTGGCTGTGCGTGACCAGGTCTTGGTGGCTATCGACCCGGCCGGTGAGTCCAGACCGCTGAGCGGGAACTGGGGCACGACGCCGCGCCAGATCACCGGGTTCGCCGCTCAGGCGGCCAATTCTCAGATCGCGGCTGTCACCGCTGAGGGTCTGCTGGTCGGAGCGGCCGGCGGTGGAGTCGAGCCGAGCATGCACTGGGAGACGACCGACCTGCTGCGCCCACAGTACGATCAGCAGGCCAACCTGTGGGCGATGGCGAGCCGGGAAGGACAGGTCGAGCTCCAGGTGTTCTCCGCCCGAGGCGCCTGGTCCGTGGACACCACTGACCTGAATGGCATGATCATCAAAGGCTTCCAGGTGGCCCCCGACGGGCGACGGATGGTGATGATTCGCCAGGCCAGTGCCACCGATCCGTCGAGTTTGGAGCTGGGCGTGGCGTTGATCACGTACGAGAGCGGCCATCCGGCGGCGATCGTGGATTGGCGTCAGATCCGGCTGGTTCGCGACGAGACGTCACTGCGGTCTCTGATCGATGTGGCCTGGCTCGGTCCGTCGTCGCTGCTGGTGCTGGGATCGACCGATCCGTCAGCCTCAGCGGGGTTATTCTCGACCGATCTGGACGGATTGTCGATGGAGGAGTGGGGCATGCGCCCCGATTGGTCTCCGGTGGCGATGACCGTCCATCCGACCGCCACGTCGGCACGCATCGTGGTCTTGGACGCCGACGGAATGGTGTGGGTCTACACCAACTCCGACTGGATTCAAGACGGCGACCAGGTCACGGCGGTGGTGTTCCCGAGCTGATCATCTCGGTTTGCGTGACACTTCGAGTCCGGGGCCGACCATGGTCACGGTGTGAGGTTTGTCGATGCGAGCGCCGATCTGTTGGTCGGTGGGGTGTGCCCAGGGTGTGGGCGGCCCGGGCGGGCGGTGTGCCAGGGCTGTGTGGCGCTGGTCATGTGCGGGGTGGTCGCGCCGCGTCACCGTGACCGGGTTTCTGCTGTGGTGTGGTCCAGCGGGGATTACGTCCATCCGGTTCCCCGGTTGATCTCCCAGGCCAAGGACCACCGTCGATGGGACGCGATCAATGTGTTGGGCGCACGGCTGGCTTTTTCGGTGGCCGGTCTGATCGACGCAGTCGGCTGCGCTGGCCCGGGTTGGTTGGTGCCTGTGCCGTCGACGCCAGCCGCTGTACGACGACGTGGCCTGGATTTCACCGCCGCGTTGGCCGGCGTCGCTGCTCGTCACCTCAGACGGGTCGGCGTCACCGTTGGTGTGCGACCGCTGCTGACCCATCGGCGGCGGGTGGCCGATCAAGGCGGACTGTCCAGTCAAGACCGGCACGCGAACCTGGACGGGGCGATGAAGGCGAAACTTCGGCCGATGGCGGGCTGGTTGGTCGTGGTCGACGACGTGATGACCACGGGGGCTAGCCTGGCTGAGGCGACGGCGGCGCTGGCTCGATCGGGGTTGTCCAGCGCGGGCGCGGCGACCGTGGCCGCCACGGTCCTGCGTCATCATAGGTGACGCGCAGTGCAGAAATTCGGCTCGGCCTCTATCCTTTCGCCGCCGCTCAGGCTAACGTTGGACTCATCCCAACACCGGGTGCATCATTCAAGGAGGAGTCATGGATGTCACGATCACTGGACGGAAGATCCAGATCACGGATAGCTTCAAGGAGCAGGTGGCCAAGAAGATGTCAGAGTTGGATTCCCGTGTTGACAAAGTGATTCGCGCCGAGGTTCAGGCGCAGGCCGAACCCAGGGGATCCGGGGAGGCGGTTCGTGTCGAGATCACGTTGATCGGCAAAGGCCCGGTTGTGAGGGCTGAGGCGCTCTCCGACAGCAAGACGCAGGCTTTTGATGAGGCCTTCGATCATCTGAAGGCTCGTCTGCGCAAGGCTCAGGATCGCCGTCGCGCCCATCGCAATCTGCGCAAGGTCGGCTTTGTCGACCAGCCGGTGGATCTGACGCCGGCCGAACCGGTCGCGACTGAACACGGCGCGGTGCCTGTGACGAAGGTCGGGGGGCTGGAGATCCAAGGTGATGGTCCAATGGTCGTGCGCGAGAAGCTGTTCTGGTCCGCGCCGCTGACGTTGGCCCAGGCTTTGGATGAGATGGAGTTGGTCGGCCACGACTTCTTCTTGTACGTCGACGCCGACACCACACTCCCGTCGGTGGTCTATCGGCGTAAGGCGTACGACTACGGCGTGATCCATCTGAAGCTGACCGAGTGAGTTGACTAACGCCCGGCCAGCGGGATTGAGCGGGCTGGGCGACGAGCAGACGTCGACCCATGGCCCGTGAATCACGCGGACCATGGGTCGCGCTGCAAGTCAGCCACTCATCGCGGCGGTAAATGAGGCAGAATAGTCCTGGTGAAGGCGGCCAGGTCTGTCGTCTTCGGAAAGAGGGAAGCTCATGTCGGTGTCTGTTCTGCTGTTACGCGACGGTGATTCGGTGTCACACGTTCTCGACACGGGCGCGACCGGTCTGGATCTGCTGGGTGATGATCATGACGTCGTGGCGATGCGGCGACAGGGCGAGGTCTGCGATTTGGCGGCCGAGTTGGTCGATGGCGATCAAATCGAGCCGGTGCTGGCTGCCAGCGACGAAGGCTTGGCGATCATCCGCCATTCGGCGGCCCACGTCACCGCCCAGGCTCTGCAGGCGATCTTCCCTGAAGCTAAGCTGGGCATCGGTCCTCCGATCACTGACGGCTTCTATTACGATTTCCGCGTCCAGCCGCTGACGCCGGAGGATCTGAAGGCGATCGAGAAGGGCATGGCCCGCATCATCAAGGAGCGCCAGCGGTTCGTTCGACGAGTCGTCTCCGATGAACAAGCCCGTCGCGAGGAAGCCACCGAGCCGTACAAGCTGGAACTCATCGCTGACAAGGCCCACGCCCAAGACGACGAGTCGGGGGTCGAAGTCGGGGCCGGCGAGTTGACGATGTACGACAACCTGCGCCGCGACGGCAGTGTGGCGTGGAAGGATCTGTGTCGTGGTCCGCATGTGCCTCACACCGGCTACATCAAGGCGGTGGCGCTGACGAAGACCTCGGCGGCCTATTGGCGTGGGGACCAGGCCAATGACACGTTGCAGCGAGTCTACGGAACGGCCTGGGCGTCGAAAGAAGACCTGGTGGCCTACCAGACTCGTTTGGAGGAGGCTGCCAAGCGCGATCACCGCCGGTTGGGAGCCGAACTGGATCTGTTCAGTTTCCCAGAGGAATTGGGGCCAGGCTTGCCGGTGTTCCATCCCAAAGGCGGGGTGTTGAAGCGGGTGATGGAAGACTACGTGCGCCAGGCCCACATCGAGGCCGGGTTCAGCTACGTGTCCACACCGCACATCGCCCGGGAGGGACTGTTCTACACCTCAGGTCATCTGCCGTATTACGCCGACTTCATGTTCCCAGCCATGGACGACGATGGCGACCGCTATCGCCTGAAGGCGATGAACTGCCCGATGCACAACCTGATCTATCGCTCGCGCCAGCGCAGTTATCGTGAACTGCCGTTGCGGCTGTTCGAGTTTGGCACGGTCTACCGCAACGAGAAGTCGGGGGTCCTCCAAGGTCTGACTCGAGTACGCATGATCACCCAGGACGACTCTCACAGCTATGTCATGGCTGAGCAGGCGGCTGACGAAGTGCGTCACCTGCTGCGCTTCGTCTTGAAACTGCTGCGCGACTTCGGTCTGAACGACTTCTACGTCGAGCTGTCGACTCGCGACGAGGATGGCAAGAAGAAGGACAAGTTCATCGGGTCGGATGAGGATTGGGCCGAAGCCACTGCGGTGCTCCAGCGGGTGGCCCTCGACGAGGGCCTGGTGACGGTGCCCGATCCAGGCGGGGCCGCGTACTACGGTCCGAAGATCTCCGTCCAGTGCAAGGACGCGATCGGGCGGACCTGGCAGATGTCGACCATCCAGTACGACTTCAACCAGCCTGAGCGTTTCGGTCTGGAATACACTGCCCCGGATGGATCCCATCGTCGCCCGGTGATGATCCACTCGGCCAAGTTTGGTTCGATCGAGCGTTTCATCGGGGTGCTGATCGAGCATTACGCCGGGGCATTCCCCGCTTGGTTGGCTCCAGTGCAGGTGGTGGGCATTCCGGTGGCCGCCGATTTCAACGACTATCTGAGCGGGGTGCTCGACCAACTGGCTGCTGCGGGGGTGCGGGTGGAGTTGGACGACGGTGAGGATCGGATGCAGAAGAAGATCCGCAACGCCACCAAATCCAAGGTGCCGTTCATGCTGATCGCCGGTGGTGAGGACCAGGCTCACGGCGCGGTGTCGTTCCGTTACCGTGATGGCTCGCAGAAGAACGGCGTTCCGATCAGCGAGGCCATCGCCGAGATCATCGACACCATCACGGGGCAGAAGTGATGGCGTCCACGGCGCGACCGGTTTCGAGTTTGGCCGGGGATGACGACGGCATGGAACGGTTGTGGACTCCCCATCGGATGGCCTACATCGACTCGCATGGCGCGGGCGATGACCAGGATCACGCCAAGGCCTGCCCGTTTTGCACTGCCCCGACCCTGGATGACGAGGAAGGGCTCATCGTCTGGCGAGGACAGTTGGCCTTTGTCGTGATGAACGCTTTTCCGTACAATCCCGGTCACCTGCTGATCTGCCCCTATCGTCATTTCGGCGACTACACCCAGGCCACGACCAGCGAGGTCGCCGAGATCGCCGAACTGACCCGACAGGCCATGCGGGTCACCCGCGAGGTGTCCAACCCGGACGGTTTCAATCTGGGGATGAACCAAGGGCGCGTGGCTGGGGCAGGAGTGGCGGAGCACCTGCATCAGCATGTCGTGCCTCGCTGGGCTGGCGACGCCAACTTTTTCCCGATCATCGGCCAGACCAAGGCCATCCCGCAATTGCTCGGTGACACACGAGCCCGACTCGCCAAGGCGTGGGAGCGTTCATGACGACCGGACATCCCCAACCCCAGCCGACTGAAGGTTCCGCGCCCGGGTATCAGACCACTCGGGTGTGGACTGTGCCGAATGTGCTGAGCTTCATCCGGCTGGCGGGCATCCCGGTGTTCTTGTGGTTCCTGCTCGGCGCGCGCTGGGACGTGGCGGCCGTCGCCGTGCTGGTGGTTGCCTCTATCACAGATTTCTTCGACGGGTTTCTCGCTCGATCGTGGAACCAGGTCTCGCGGTTGGGACAGGTGCTGGACCCGATCGCTGATCGGTCTTACATCTTGGCCATCATCGTCGGATTGGCGGTTCGGGACTTCCTGCCCTGGTCGCTGGTGGTGTTGTTGATCGCGCGTGACGTGATGCTGGCGTGTTTGATTCCGGCTCTGAGAGCCCGAGGGTACGCCAGTTTGCCGGTGCATTTCCTGGGCAAGATCGCGACCTTCTGTCTGTTGTTCGCTTTCCCGTGCATCTTGTTGGGTCAGCAGCATTTCGCGTGGGAGGGCTTCTTCGCGGTGACGGGCTGGGCTGTGGCGTTGTGGGGCACCTTCTTCTACTGGTGGGCTGGTGTGCTGTATATGTTCCAAGGTCTGAGGTTCATTCGGCGCGTCCCGGTCCTTCGAGCTGGCCAAGTGTGATCAGATGGTTATGGAGCCTTGTGGACGTTCGTCGGTTCAGACAAGCCTGATGATTTGCCTCGGGTTGACGCGTATACTGGGCAACTCCAATGACTCGATTCACACGTGACTTAGGACAATAGAGAAGGAGCAATGATGATCACTTGTCCGGCATGTGGCCACGAAGTCAGCGCCGATGATCGGTTCTGTTCCATGTGCGGTGAACGACTGGCTGGGTTCGAGACGACGACCACGATGGGGGCGCTGGACGACCAGACCTTGACCAACGAGCTCAGCAGCGAGGACATCGCCGCCATCGACGCCTTGCCGGCTGGCTCGGCGCTGCTGATGGTTCTCAAAGGGCCAGGCGCCGGTGGGCGCTACTTGTTGCGCGATGATCGGGTGGTGGCCGGGCGGCATCCGGACTCGGGCATCTTTTTGGACGACATCACGGTGTCCCGATCCCATGTCGGGTTCACCCGCGATCAGGGATCCTTCCTGGCCGAAGACCTTGGATCGCTCAATGGAACGTACGTCAATCGTGAGTTGCTGAAGGCTCCGGTGCTGCTGCGCAATGGCGACGAGGTTCAGATCGGAAAGTACCGGATGATCTTCTTCCTAGGGTCGGCGACCGGGACCCAGTGATGGCAAATGCAGGGCTCGCGATTGGAAAAGTCCTGGCCGTGCTGAAGCCAGAGTATCCAGACATTTCCATTTCGAAAATACGGTTTCTTGAGACGGAGGGGCTGATCACACCCGAACGCGCGCCGTCGGGTTTTCGCCGCTACTCCAAGGCCGACATCGAGCGTCTGCGCTACATTCTTTCCGCTCAGAAAGACAACTATCTGCCTCTGAAGGTGATTCGGGAGAACCTGGAACTGATCGATCGTGGTGTCGAGCCGATGGCTGCCAAACCGGTCGGGGCTCCCCGGAAAGTACGGGTGGAGCCGGTGGTCGCCGGTCAGCGCCCGCCGGTGCGGTTGACTCGCGAGGAGCTGCTGGAACGTAGCGGCCTGCCGGAGTCCAGCCTGGTGGAGTTGGAGCGCCAAGGCATCATCCGTCCGCGGCGTGGGGCGTCGTACTATGGCTGGGAAGCGTTGACCCTGGCGATCGTGGCGGTGAAATTTGCGCCGCTGGGTATCGAGACCCGTCAGTTGAGAGTCGTCAAGGCGGCCGCGGACCGTGAGGTCGAGTTGATCGTGGCGGCGGCCACGCCGCGGAGCCGACGAGCCCAAGGCAAACAGCAGGCCACCTTGGAGGTCGCTGAAGTGGTGATGCAGGCCCATGCCGCACTGCTCCAGGTCGGGTTGGATCATGTCCAGGCCGGGTGAGGTCACGTTGTTCGCGGCTCAGGCTTGAGTCAAGGTTGAGACTTCACTGCCGGGCACGCCGACGTGTCACGGTCATCGTTGAACCCGGATCGATTCTGGCCTAGCGTGACGGCTATCCGCAGTAGGGAAGGCCATCATGAACCAGTCAGACGAGTACCGCCAGGACAGTCTGTTCGACGGGGATTTCTCCGCCGTCGGTGAAGGTTTGGGCTATCGTGGCCCGGTGGCCTGCATGGCCGCCGGCATCACCTACCGTCAACTGGATTATTGGGCGCGCACCGGCTTGGTCGAGCCTGAGATCCGGGTGGCCGAGGGCTCCGGGACTCAGCGTCTCTACAGTTTCCGCGACATCCTGCTGCTCAAAGTCATCAAGAAGCTGATCGACGCGGGCATCTCTTTGCAGCAGATCCGGTTGGCGATCGCGCATCTGCGGGCCCGCGGAACGGTGGATCTGACTTCGATCACTTTGATGTCCGATGGGACGTCGGTGTTCGAATGCACCGAAGACAACGAGATCATCGATTTGGTCAAAGGCGGTCAAGCCATGTTCGCCATCGCCTTGTCCGGGGTGTGGCACGATGTCGAAGGCTGTTTGGTTCAGCTGCCGACCAGCCCGGTCACCCAGGTGTGGACCGACGAGCTCAGTCAGCGTCGCCGCGCCCGTCGCGCGGCCTGAATCTGGTTGCTCGCCTCGTCGCGATCAGGTCCGCTGGCCGCGCCGTCGGCCACCGATGTCATGATCGTTGGGCGATGTCCGTGTCGATGAAGCGCCGAAGCCCTGACACGAACACCTCAGGGAACTCGGCATGGATCCAGTGCCCAGCGGCTCGTACGGTGGTGGTGATCATCGCGGGGAACAAGGCTCGCATCTGGTCTTGGGCGTCGGCGGTGATCGGGGTGCTTCGCCCGCCGCGCACCCACCACACTGGGCCGGTGAAACTCAACGCGTCAGTGTCGGGCCAAGCCGCCACGTCGGCCAGGCTAGCTTGGATGACCGCCAGGTTGGGACGCCAGTGCCAGGTGTCATCGCGGCGAGTCAGGTTATGCAGTAGGAACCCAGCCATCGTTGGCGAGATCTGTTGGGCGATCAACTGATCGAGCGCGGCAGATCGAGAAGTCAGCGACGTCAGAGGCAATGTGAGCGCCGCGGCGATCACCTGGTCCGGCTCGTCGATCGCCATCGTGCCACAGGAGGTGTCTTCGATCACAAGGCCGCGGAGCAGTTCTGGATGGCGCAACCCCACCAACATCGCCACCCGGCCACCGAAGGAGTGTCCGACCAGATAGGGCGGCTCGTCAAGGCTCGCCAGATAGGTCGCGACATCGTCACAGACCAGGTCGTACGACAAGTGGTCGGTCCAGGCGGCTTCGCCGTGGTTCGGCAGATCGACCAGCGCGCTCGACAGCGGGCTCATCGAGGTGGCCACGGTGGTCCAATTTCGCCCTGAGCCGAGCAGCCCATGCAAGAAGACGATGTCAGGCGGCGAGACCCCCACCAGCCGGGCTGTCATGGGTGGTGTCGCCAGCAGCCGGTGTGCCAGTGTCGACGATCGTCGACCGCCCGCTCGGAGCCCAACTGTGGGGTGTCAGGCCACACGACCAGGTGCGCGGTTCCCGGGGTTATCGGGGATTGGCAGCCGGGGCAGCGGTAGGCCTTGCTCGCCTTGGCTGCGGCCATCGTCGCGACGATCCAGCGGCGGCCGTCGTACGTCTCGGCGTGGGCGAAGCTGGAGGACAGGGGGCGTGGCTGCTGGGTGTGTTTGGAGCGCCGGTGGCTCACTGTGAGGCGCCATCGCGGCGCGGCTGAGACCACAGCCGCTCAGGGATTCCGGCGATCCGGTTGGCGTGACGGCTCAAGATGAACAACAGGTCCGACAGTCGGTTGAGGTACTGCAACGCGACCTTGTTGACCCCGTTGTCGTCCTCGACATCCCATCCGGCGCGCTCGGCCCGCCTCACGACAGTACGAGCGATGTTGAGCCAGGCGGCCAACTGGGATCCGCCGGGCAGCAGAAAAGAGCGCAGATGGGGCATACCGTCGCCGAAATGATCACACCACTGCTCCAACCGGGTGATCCATTCCGGTTCGACTCTCAGGGTCGGGGTCTCGCTGGCCGGAGTGGCCAGATCGGCTCCGACAGTGAACAGATCGTTTTGGATTATGATGAGCACCTGCTCGATCTCCGCGTCGAGGCCGGTCAGGGCCAAAGCCGCTCCGATGACCGAATTGGCTTCGTCGACTGTGCCGTAGGCTTGTAGACGCGGATCGGTTTTGAACACGGTCTGGCCGGTCGCCAGTCGTGTCGTGCCCTGATCGCCGGTTCTGGTATATATCCTAGTTAAGTTCACCATAGACACAGCCTAGCAAGGCAGAAGAGGATGGTCATGAGTCGGGTGCGTCGAATTGTTCTGACAGCGTTGTTGATAGGTGTCGTGGCGACCACGGCGGCCTGTTCGGGAGGACCGGCCACCACGCCGGTCTCGTCGACGTCCTCCAGTTCGGCCAGGTCGTCCTCACCGGTCCACGCGTCGAGTTCGACCCCGGCCGCCTCGGGCACGGTCGACTGCGCCTATCCGGCCTCTGGAACTGCCGCGAAACAGGTGGATCCGCCCAACGGGTCAGGCGTGGCCGCCACGGGCACGGTCGACGTCACTTTGCACATGGACGCCGGTGACGTCGTCCTCGACCTCGATCGTTCCATGGCGCCATGCGCGACGAACTCGCTGGTCTGGTTGGCTGAGCAGGGGTACTTTGATGACACTAGCTGCCACCGGTTGGTGCCCGGGTTCGTGCTGCAGTGCGGAGATCCGACAGGCAAAGGAACCGGGGGACCCGGCTATCGTTTCAATGACGAGTTGAGCGGTCGTGAGACCTATCCGTACGGCACGGTGGCGATGGCGAACGCCGGGCCGAACACCAACGGCTCACAGTTCTTCATCGTCATCGGTGAGGACGTCAAACTGGATCCGGCCTACACCGTGATGGGAACCGTGTCGCAGGCGTCGATGTCCGTGGTGGACACGATCGCGGCCGCAGGGGTCGATCCAACCGATCCTCAGGGCACCCGGCCGGCTCAAGGTGGCCACATCACGTCCGCTTCGGTCGCCTGAGATCGCCGATGCGTTTGATGGTCGCCACCTGTGAGGTGGATTACTCCGGGCGTCTGGCAGCGCATCTGCCGATGGCCAAACGATTGGTCATGGTCAAATCCGACGGCTCGGTGTCGATCCACGCCGACGGCGGAGCGTACAAACCGCTGAACTGGATGTCGGCCCCCTGTTCGCTGTTGGTCGAGAACCGGGGTGACGATGAGGAACTGATCCAGGTGTGGACGGTGACCAACCGCGGCGAGGACACGTTGCGCATCGCGATCTCGTCGATCGAATCCGACCAGATGGTCGATCTCGGAGTGGACCCGGGGCTCGTCAAAGACGGGGTGGAGAAGCATCTTCAGGAACTGTTGGCTGAGCATCCGGCGACTCTTCGACCGGGACTGAGCTTGGTTCAGCGGGAGTACTTCACGGCCATCGGCCCGGTGGACCTGCTGTGCCGAACCGCGACCGGTCAGTACGTGGCGGTGGAGATCAAGCGCCGCGGCGAGATCGACGGTGTCGAGCAACTGACCAGGTACCTGGAGTTGATGCGGCGCGATCCGCTGTTGGGGGCCGTCGAAGGGATCTTCGCTGCTCAAATCATCCGTCCGCAGGCCCGTACGCTGGCGAAGGACCGCGGCATCGACTGTGTGACCGTGGATTACGACGAGCTTCGTGGCATGGAGCCCGACGTCGACCGCCTGTTTTAGGCGGCCTACTGTTTCATGTGAACCCAGCGTTGTACTCGGCCCAGTAGTGATCGGCCCACTGCTTTGGCCAGTTCAGCCGCGCCAGTCGGTGTGGCTGGGCCGCAGGATCAGTGCTGGTCGTCCGAGTCCGGTGTGGAGTCTTCGCGGCGCGGCGCGGCCGACTCGTCTTCACTGTCGTCGGACGGCGTCGAATCGGCATGCTGGGCATGCTCTGAGGCACTGTGGTCGTCAGAATCCTGGGACTCAGACGTGGCCTCAACCGCGGCATCGGGCTGAGGCTCAGGCCGATGCTCAAGCTGGGGCGTCGAGTCTGACTCGCTCGACTGCTCAGCCTTGTCGACTGACTCCGCGCCGACCTGGTCGGTTTGAGCCTGGTCGGTTTGGGTGTCAGTAGGGCTGTCAGCGGCGGGGGAGACCTCGTCGACTGGCGCGCTCGGCGTTGCGGCGTCTGAATCTGTGGCAGCGGCGAACTTCACCTGAGGAAGTTCATCCCAGTCATCGTCCCCGAACTGGTGCGCAGCCGCGTTGCCCAGGCCAAACAGGTTGCCCAGTTGCTGAGTCAAAGAGCGTTTGCGCTGTTGCAGGGCGGTGATGTCGGCCTGCAACTTGCTGCGACGATTCGCCGCTTCCAGGGTGACTTTCTGTTGCAGGTCGGCGATCTCGCGGTGAGCAGCTTCGACCAGGCGCTGGGCGTGGGCGGTGGCGTCGCGGCGGATTTGCTCCGCCTCGGCCACAGCAGTGTTGCGGATGTTGGACGCTAACTGAGTCTCTTCGGCCAGCTTGTTGGCCGCGGCCTCTTGTTTGGCGGTGATCTCGCTCAACGCTGCGGTCTTGGTCGCCTGAGCTTCTTCCAGTGACTTGTGCGCTTCGGCCACCAAGGTGTCACGAGAAGCCTGTGCCGTTGCCAGCGCCTGGGTCATCGACAGGTCGGCTTCGTTGCGCAACTGGGCGGCCTGGCGTTGGGCGGATTCGACAATGCCTGTGGCTTCCTGCTGCGCCTGAGTGATCAAAGATTCGGCGTGAGACTGCGCGGCGGCCAAAGAAGCGTTCGAGTCAGACTTGGTCCGGTCGACGATGCCCTGAATCTGTGTCATCTGCTCTTCACGGACCTGGGTCAACGCTTCCATCGACGAGGTCCTCAAGGCGTCGGCCTCGCGCTGACCAGATGAGCGAATGTCTTGCGCGGCCGTGGTGGCCTCTGACATGATGCGCTGGGCTTCGATGGTGGCGGCCGACAGGATCTCGTCAGCCTTGGCTTGAGAGGCGTGCAGGATTTGAGCCGCGTGACCCGACAAGCGGTTGACGTCCAGCTCCGACTCACGAGACTCGACCGCGCCGGGTTCACCCGCCCGGGCTTGGGCCGCGGATTGAGCTTGCGCCAACTCTTGGCGGGTCGAATTCAGTCGCTGCTGCAATTCCTGGATGTACGCGTCGACCTGCGCCTTGTCATAGCCGCGCATCTGCATCTGGAACGATCCGGCGCCACCAGTGGCGTCATCGGCGTACTCTGTTCCTGGGTTGACGGGAAACGACATTGACCATACCCCTCACACATACATAAACGATCACCGTGAAGAGGCCCTCTTCACGGTGATCATGAGTCTACTGGATTTGCGGTCTCAGTGGGAACTAACCGCCGGCTCGACGATCTCCAGCAAAATCCCGCCGGTGTCCTTCGGGTGAGCGAACTGAATGCGTGAGCCGCCAGTGCCGACCTTCGGTGTGTCGTACAACAGCCGTACTCCGCGCGAACGCAGCACTTCGCTGACGTGGTCGAGATCAGCCACACGGTAGCAGACCTGCTGGATGCCGCCGCGGCCCTTGTTGTTGGCGATGAACTTGCCGATGGTGGATTCTGGGTTCAACGGGGCGAGCAACTGAACCTGCGCCGACTGGGGAAGCTGCTCCCCGGTGCCGAGCATGGCCTCTTCGACGCCTTGCTCCTCGTTGATCTCGCGGTGGAGGACCCGAAAGCCCAGAACCTTGGTGTGGAACTCGATGGCTTCATCGAGGTTCAAAACTGCGTAACCGACATGGTCGATACAGACGAACAGATCTACGTTTTCCATGCCTCTAGTTTTCCACATCCGCCAAGGCGTTTCTACTTCGCCACCGGCGGTGGATCAGGGGGTCCGCAGCCAGAGATCATAGTGGTGACAGGCCCTGACGCCCACCGAGCTCATCTCGGCGACGAGGTGAGACCAGACTCAAAGCACGACGGATTCAGTTCGATCGCGGTGATTGTCGACCCGGCGGCGAGTCGTGGTTGTACGAGCGTGTGGATGAGGCATGATGGGGTAGAACTGACTTAGGAAGAAGGCCACAGATGTCGAAGTGGATCAAGCGGGTGCTGCTGCTTTTTGTCGCCGCCTTCGTCCTGTTCTTCCTGTTCACTCGCCCCGAGCAGTCGGCTCAGGCCGTACGCACCTTTTTCGGCACCTTTGAGTCGGTGTATCGATTCTTCGAGGCTCTGGTCACCCAAGGCCGTTAGATGGGGGAGCGACCTTCTCTGTTCTTCCCTGATGTCCGCCGGTATCTGTTGGTGGAGGAGGGCGAACAGATCGTCGACGAGGTGGTCAAACACCCGGTGTGCATGATCGTGCCGCTGTTTTTTGTCTTGGTCGGGATCCTGACAATGTTGGCCGCCCCGTTGGCCCACCAGTTCTGGCTGTTGGTGGTCATCATCGGCGCGGTGGTCGGGCTGATCGGGCTATGGAAGCTCCACTCCCGGTCGATGGACCGGTTCGTCATCACCAATATGCGCGTGTATCGCGTCAATGGAATCATCAACCGTCACGTGGCGACGATGCCGCTGACGCGAATCCTCGACATCTCGGTCTATCAGTCACTGGTCGGCATGGCTCTCAACTACGGGCATTTCACCTTTGAGTCCGCCGCGCTCGACCAGGGGCTGCGGAAGATCACATTCGTCGGGGATCCGAAACGGCGCGACCTGACCATCCAGCGGGTGATCCAGCGGGCCGGAATTCGCGCGATGGCGCAAGCCAAGGATGAGCCAGACGGGTCATGACTGCGACCCGGTCGATCAACTGGATCGCCCCAGCGGGCTGAGGTGGGGACACGCGACAGCACCGACCGACGCTGCAGCGTCCACCGACACCGCAGCGAGCGTACGCGGAACTGAGTTCAGCCCAAGGCCCGATCGACGACGGCGCGCGCCTCGGTTTGGACCTGGCGCAGGTGGTCGGGGCCCTTGAAGGACTCAGCGTAGATCTTGTAGATGTTCTCCGTCCCAGAAGGTCGGGCGGCGAACCACGCGTCACGGGTGACGACTTTGAGGCCGCCGATCGGCGCTCCGTTGCCGGGAGCCGAGGTCAGAGTGGCGGTGATGGGCTCGCCCGCCAACTCGGTGGCCGTGACATCGTCTGGAGCCAAATGTGACAAACGGGCCTTCTGCTCGCGGGTGGCCGGGGCGTCGGTCCTGGCATAGCTTGAGACGCCGAAGCGCGCTTCGAGATCGCGATAATGGGCCGAAGGGTTGGCTCCAGTGACAGCGAGAATCTCCGCGGCGAGCAGGTCGAGGATGATGCCGTCCTTGTCGGTGGTCCAGGTCTGCCCGGTGCGGGTCAGGAACGAGGCTCCGGCCGACTCTTCGCCGCCGAAACCCAGATCTCCTGAGATCAGGCCGGGAACGAACCATTTGAAGCCCACCGGCACTTCGACCAGCTTGCGACCGATGGATTGGGCCACTCGATCGATGATCGAACTGGAGACCAGGGTCTTGCCCACCTCGGCGTGATGCGGCCAGCCGGGCCGATGAGTGAACAGGTAATCGATCGCCACGGCCAGGTAGTGGTTCGGGTTGACCAGGCCGTCGTCGGGGGTGACGATGCCGTGGCGGTCGGAGTCGGCGTCGTTGCCGGTGGAGATGTCGTAGGCGTCCTTGGTCGCCACGACGTTGGCCATGCAGTACGGCGAGGAGCAGTCCATGCGAATCTTGCCGTCGTGATCCAAGGTCATGAACGACCAAGTGGGGTCCAGCCGAGTGTCGGTCACGGTCAGGTTCAGGTTGAAATGCTCAGCGATGTACTCCCAGTACTGCAAGGAGGCGCCACCTAAGGGGTTTGCGCCGATGCGTACGCCACTGGAACGGATGTCGTCCAAATCGACCACCAGACTCAGTGCTTCGCAGTACGGGGTGCGGAAGTCGAACCATGAGATCGAGTTCAATGTGGTGGAGCGTCTGACCTGCTCAGGAGCGCGCAGCAACTCGTTGGCCCGGCGCGCGATCCATCCGGTGGCATCGGTGTCGGCCGGTCCACCGTTGGGCGGGTTGTACTTGAACCCACCGTCGCGCGGCGGATTGTGCGACGGGGTGACGACGATGCCGTCGGCGAGCGCTTCGGTTCGACCGGCATTGTGAGCGATGATGGCTCGAGACAGGGCCGGTGTCGGGGTGTATTCGCCGTCACGGTCAGAAGCGACTGGGATGTTGTTGGCCGCCAACACTTCCAGGGCCGTCTTCCAGGCCGGGATTGACAACGCATGAGTGTCTTTGGCGATGTACAGCGGACCGGTGGTGCCCTGGGCGGCGCGATATTCTACGATCGCTTGAGTGATGCAGGCGATGTGAGCCTGATTGAAGGCGCGGTCCAGACTGGAACCGCGGTGTCCCGACGTTCCGAAGACCACCTGTTGGTCAGGATTGTCCGGATCAGGAGTCAGATCGTAGTAGGCCGAAATCAGTGCCTGAGGGTCGATCAGGTCTTCGGGGCGGGCAGGTTGGCCGGCGCGAGGATCAAGCATGAATCCATCTTCCTCTACCGCAGCCGGAATCGGCAACCGGTGTCTCATTCATGACACAATAGGGGTATGGCACAGGTTTCAGGCGCAGTCGATCTCTCCCAGTTGTCGAAGACACCAGCACCCACCGGCGGTGGATATGTCACCGAAGTGACTGAGGCGACCTTCGACGCGACGGTGCGCAAATCGATCCAGTATCCGGTGGTGTTGGAGTTCTATTCCGCCAAGGCGCCGGAGTCGACCGCCATGGGTCAGACGCTGACCGGGCTGGCCAACGCCGCCAAGGGCGCTTGGCTGCTGGCACGGATGAACGTCGACGACTCTCCCCAGATCGTCCAAGCCCTTCAGATTCGCGCGGTCCCGATGGTGGTCGGTGTGCTCTCCGGCCAGTTGGTCCCGCTGTGGCAGGGTTCGATGCCGAAAGAGGATGCCGAGAAGGTGATCGGCGAGCTGTTGAAGATGGCCGCAGGCAATGGCGTGCTCGGCCGGGTCGAGCCGCAGGGGGAGGTCAGTCAGGACGGCGACGACGCCGAACAGCCCGAGGATCCGCGTTACACCACCGCGTACGACCTGATGGGGCAGGGCGACTACGCCGGAGCGAAGGCGGCTTTCGAGACGATTCTGGCTGCCGATCCCGGCGACGGGCTGGCGAAGATCGGTCAGGCCCAGGCCGGGATGCTCGTCCGGGTGGACAAGCTAGATTTCGCCCAGGCGGTAGCGACGGCGAATCAACCGGACGCCAGCATCGACGATGTGATGGCTGCCGCCGACGCTGAGGTCGCCAGTGGCGAGGCCGCCGCTGGTTTCACCCGGCTGATCACTGCGATCAGTCAGACCAGTGGCGACCAGCGCGAGACGCTGCGTCTGCGCTTGCTTGAGCTGTTCGCCACCCAGGACCCCTCCGACAAGGTGGTGTTGACCGCGCGTCGCAATCTGGCGACGGCCTTGTTCTGAGTGGTGTTGGTTGCCGTTTCTTGTGGCCTTGTCCGGCCTGGGCACCGGGCTGTCCCTGATTGTGGCGATCGGGGCTCAAAACGCTTTTGTCTTGCGTCAAGGCTTGGGCGGTAGTCATGTGAGCTTGGTGACGGCGATCTGCGCGATCTCTGACCTGATTCTGATCAGCCTGGGCACTGCTGCGCTCGACCAGGTGTCGTCGGTGGCCGGTTGGGCCCTGCCGGTGATGCGCGTCGGCGGAGTCGTCTTTTTGTTGTGGTATGGCCTGATGTCGGCGCGCCGGGCCTGGACGAAGCGCTCGATGGTCGAAGCCACCGACTCGGCAACCTCGGTGGTGTCCGTCGTGCTCACGTGTCTGGCGCTGACCTGGTTGAATCCTCACGTCTACCTGGACACCGTGCTGCTCTTGGGGTCGATCGCGGTCAGCAACCAGCCGAACCAGTGGTGGTTCGCTGTCGGTGCGATGTTGGCCAGTTGCGCCTGGTTCCCGCTGCTGGGCTACGGCGCGCGGTGGCTGCGACCGATCTTCGCCTCACCGAAAGCCTGGCAGGTGTTGGATGTGGCGATCGCTGTCGTGATGTGGCTGATCGCCGTCTCGCTGATCTGGCGCGGATGAGGTTGGCTCGCTGGGCCATCGGGACTCGCCAGGCGGGCTAGCCGCAGGACGTACGCTCGCGGCTGGAGGAAGGTTCCGGCAGACACGGGTGAAGTTCAGAACTCCGCGGGCTCTGGTTCCCACTCCAGCCATACGCTAGCCAGTGCGGGCACAGCGATGTCGGCGTGGTGGCTGAAGTCTCGGTGAGGCTCGTCGACCGCGGTGACGGCCGGATTCAGATAATCTCCGCTGCCGTCGTACTGGCTGGCGTTCGTGTTGAGAATCTCGACCCAGGTTCCGCCTTGGGGCAGCCCCAAGCGGTAGTGCTCTTGCGGGGTGGCCGAGAAGTTCGTGACGCAAGCGACCAGTCGGTTCTGTCCATCGGTGCGCAGCCAGGCGAAGATGTTGGCCGACGAGTCGTCTCCGACGATCCACTGGAATCCGTCAGGATCGCAGTCCTTGCGCCAGAACGCCCGGTTCGAGCGGTAGATCGCATTCATGTCGTGGAACAGCAGCTGAAGACCGTGGTGGCCCCACAATCCGGTCACCCACCATTCGAGTGACTCCTTCTCGGTGAACTCGCGTCGCTGACCGAACTCTTGGCCCATGAAGATCAACTGCTTGCCCGGCCACGACCACTGATAGGAGTAGAAGGCGCGCAACGTGGCGAATTTGCGCCAATCGTCTTGGGGGATCTTGTCGATCATGGACCCCTTGCCGTGGACCACCTCGTCATGACTGATCGGCAAGATGTAGTTCTCGGAGAAGGCGTAAACCATGCCGAAGGTAATGTCGTCGTGATGCCATTGACGATAGATGGGATCCATCTCGATGTATCTCAGCGAATCGTTCATCCAGCCCATGTTCCATTTGAAACCGAAGCCCAAGCCGCCCTTGTCCACCGGTTCGGTGACGCCGGGGAAAGCAGTGGACTCTTCGGCGATCATGACGATGCCCGGGCAGCGGGAGTACAGGTGGTGGTTGACGTACTTCAAGAAGTCGATGGCCTCCAGGTTCTCGCGCCCACCGTAGCGGTTGGGGACCCATTGGCCGTCCTGGCGGGAGTAGTCCAGGTAGAGCATGGACGCCACGGCGTCGACCCGCAGGCCGTCGATGTGGAACTCCTGCAGCCAGTAGAGCGCGTTGGAGACCAAGAAGGACTTCACCTCGTTACGACCAAAGTTGAAGATGTACGTCCCCCAGTCGGGGTGGAAACCCTGTCGCGGGTCGGCGTGCTCATACAGGCTGGTGCCGTCGAATTTCACCAAGGACCACTCGTCGGTGGCGAAATGACCAGGCACCCAGTCCATGATGACCCCGATGCCGGCTTGATGCAGGCGATCGATCAGGTACCTCAAATCGTCGGGGGTGCCATAACGCGATGTCGGAGCGTAGTAACCGGTCACCTGGTAACCCCAAGAGCCGTAGAACGGATGCTCGGCCAGCGGCATGAACTCGACATGGGTGTATCCCTGCCACGTCACGTACTCGATCAACTCGTCGGCGATGTCGCGATAGCCTTTGCCAGCCCGCCAACTGCCGAGATGGACCTCGTAGATCGACATCGGGGATTCCCATGCCTTCCAGGCCTCACGATAATCCAGCCAGGCCTGATCGCCCCACGTGTGGGTGGACTGGTAGACGATGGAGGCGGAACGTCCGTTAGTCTCGGCGAATTGCGCCATCGGGTCGGCCTTCTCCCGCCAGACCCCATCCGCCCCGAGGACGCGGAATTTGTACGCCGTTCCAGTCCCGCGCTGTTCGATGAAGCGTGACCACACCCCGGTCCCGGGCAGTTTCACCATCTCGTCGCCCGACCAGTAGTTGAAGTCGCCTTCCACGAGAACCTGTTGTGCGTTCGGAGCCCACACCGAGAACCGCACACCAGGGATTCTTCGCTTGGTCTCAGGGTCGTACACCGTGGTCACATGGGCGCCCAAGCGCTTCCACAGCTCGGTGTCGCCGCCGCTAGCCAGCCCTTCCATGTCCGTGCCCCGAAGCTCCCCGCCCAGATCATAGCCCGCCATCAAATCTCCTCCAGTTGTGCGCGTCGATGCTTGTCAGCGATTCATATCCCAATCCTAGCTCGTGAAAACCAAAATGTGTGCTGGTTGCGCCGGATACAGGTCCACAAAGTTGTCGCGACCCCACTGCCACACGTGCCCGGTCAACAGATCTTTGGCCGTGAAACCGGCCCGATCGCCTAGTCCGAGCGCGTCCAGATCAAGATGGACCGTGCCCTGCTGGCCGGTCACCGGATCCAGGCTGACGATCACCAACACGGTGTCGTCGCCCAGTCTCTTCGAATACGCGATGATGCGGTCGTTGTCGATGTCATGGAAGGTGATCGACCGCAGTTGCTGCAGCGACGGATGGTCGCGGCGGATCTGGTTCAACACAGTGATCAGTTGGTTCAAATTCGGTTCAGCTTGGTAGTCGCGGGGACGGTACTCGTACTTCTCCGAGTCGCGATACTCTTCGCGTCCGGGCAAGCTGGCGTGCTCGAACAGTTCGAAGCCGGAATACACCCCCCAGCTGGGGCTCATCGTCGCGGCCAAGATGACTCGAATCGCGAAACCGGCGGGATTGCCGTCTTGGAGATAGACCGGGTTGATGTCTGGGGTGTTGACGAAGAAGTTGGGTCGGAAGAAGCTGGCGCTGTCATGACTCAGCTCAGTCAGGTAGTCGCACAGTTCGGTCTTGGTCGTCCGCCACACGAAATAGCTGTACGACTGGTGGAAACCGATTTTACCCAAGGCGTGCATCATCGCCGGACGAGTGAAGGCCTCAGCCAAGAACAGCACCTCGGGATGACGCCGCCGCATCTGCGACATCAGCCAGGCCCAGAATTCCACCGGCTTGGTGTGAGGGTTGTCGACGCGGAAGATGGTGACACCCTTCGCGACCCAGAACTCCAACAGGCGCAGGCATTCGTGGTAGATCCCTTCGGGATCGTGGTCGAAGTTGATCGGGTAGATGTCCTGGTACTTCTTTGGAGGATTTTCGGCGTGCGCGATCGTGCCATCGGCGCGAGTGGCGAACCACTGCGGATGATCTTTCACCCACGGGTGATCCGGCGAGGCCTGCAAGGCGAAGTCCAACGCGACTTCCATCCCGAGCGACTTCGCTGTGGTGACGAAACGCTCGAACGCGGCGAAGTCACCCAAATCCGGGTGGATGGCGTCATGGCCGCCCTCAGGTCCGCCGACCGCCCACGGGGAGCCAGGGTCGTTCGGTCCAGGAGTGAGACTGTTGTTCGGCCCTTTGCGGAATTGACGCCCGATCGGGTGGATCGGGGGCAGATAGACCACGTCGAAGCCGAGTGCAGCGATCCCCGGAAGTCGTTTCGCCGCAGTGTCGAAGGTTCCCGAGGCCCACGAGCCGTCGTCGCGGCGGACCGCGCCCTGGGAGCGGGGGAACATCTCGTACCAGGAGGAGTACTCCGCCGCCAGACGATCGACCCACAGCGGAAAATCAGCGGTCGGGGAGACCATGTCGCGCAGTGGCCGATCGGTGAGCAGTCGAAGGAAGGTGTCGTCGTTCACCAGGCGGATCAGGCCGTCCACGTCGCCGGAGTCGAACACGGTGGCGTACGAGGCCAACTGTTCGACGGTGGGATCCTCGGCTCGCTCGGTCAGCGTCCGAGCCAACAGCTGGCGGCCTTCGAGGAAGACCAGGTCGGTGTCGATGCCGGCCGGAAGTTTGATCCCGGCGTTGTGAAGCCAGGTGTGCCACGGGTCTGACCAACCCTCGACTCGGAAACTCCATGTGCCGGGCGCGTCAGCGGTGACCCAGGACTCGAAAATGTCTAGACCGTCGGGCCAGATCTGCGGCATCGGGTAGGAATGCTCGCCGCCGTTCGGATCGGTCAAGACGACGGTCGCGCCCAAAGCGTCGTGACCTTCGCGGAAAACATGGGCCCGCACCGGGAAGGGGTGGTCAACCACGGCTTTGGCCGGGTAAGCGCCGCCCTCGATCACCGGGCTCACATCGAGCACTGGGATGCGTCCGACGCCGCGAGCCAGCCCCGGAACCTGGGGGCCGATCACCAGGGGACCGGCCGAGTCGGCTGAGCCGTGCGCGACCGTGGTCTTCGACTTCGCGGCGGGCTTCGTGGTGGCCTTCGCCGTCGCCGACGCCTTGGCTTTGGTTGTGGCGGCGGACTTGGAGCGTGGGGTGGTGGAGCGAGATGATGACGGCATGTTCACTAATGTAGCGGTGGACTGACTCCGTCTCAATTTCTGGTCTCATCAGGGGTTACTGTCGCCTGCTTTGTCCGAATAGTGAACATTGTTCCTCGCGTCTCGTTGTTGTTGAGCAGCGCGTCGAGGACAACTGTCAGGCCTGTGGAGACCCCGAGTCGCTGGCCGGTTCGCTCGACTCGACCCGCGAATCCTCAGCGGCTGTCGAAGTCGAGTCGTGCTCGGGTGCGACCGGCTGCGTCGACTGTGTGTCGGTGCTCGGCTCCGTCTGAGGCGAACCTGCCTCGGTCGGTTTCATCTCGGTCGGGGTGCGATCGGCGACCACGGCCTGCATCAGGATGGTCGTACGCCCGGGAATGGTCAGCGTCGCGCCGGGGGCCAGACTCTGACCCGAGACGGGGAACTCATCCTCGGTTCCTGAGTGCAAGATGACACGGTATTCGCTACCCCAGGCGGTGCCGGGCAACGTGATGTCGCAGGGGTCGGCTCCGGCGTACAACCACAAAATGAAGGCTTCTTGTGTGGTCGAGGAGTACATGCCGAGGAGTTTGCGGGACGTGTCATGCCAGTCGGCGTCGCCCATCTCGCCTGAGCCGCCGTTCAGCCAGGCCAGACCAGGACGACCCAGCGACGCCCCGGCGTCGTCGACCACGGCGTCATGGTGGATCCAATCTTGCGGATGCAGTGCCTCATGACCGGCTCGTACGGCCGTCAGGTTGCCGACGAAACTGATCAGATCGCCCCAGGTGTCCTCTTCTGCCCAGGACGCCCAGGAGATCGGGGAATCTTGACAGTAGGCGTTGTTGTTGCCTTGCTGGCTGCGACCGAACTCGTCGCCGGCGGTCAGCATCGGGGTGCCGTGGGCCAGAACCAGCGTCATGAGGAAGTTGCGGACCTGGCGCTGACGCAGAGCCTGGACCGTGGGGTCATCGGTCTCACCTTCGACTCCACAGTTCCATGACCGGTTGTCGTTGTTGCCGTCACGGTTGTTCTCGTTGTTGGCCTCATTGTGCTTCTCGTTGTAGGTCACGAGATCGCGCAGGGTGAAACCGTCGTGGCAGGTGATCAGGTTGATTGAACTGGTCACCGGACGCCCATCGTCTTGGAACAGATCCGGCGAGCCCGACAAGCGGGTGGCCAGCTCTTGGACGCCGGGGGTCTGCCCGCGCCAGAAGTCGCGCAGATAGTCGCGGAACTGCCCGTTCCATTCGCCCCAGCCGGGTCCCCAGTTTCCCAGTTGATAGCCGTACGGCCCGATGTCCCACGGTTCGGCGATGAACGTGGTGTTCGCCAAAACCGGGTCTTCGGCCAAGGCCTTCTTGAACGGGTGGGCCTGATCGACGTGGTGGTACTCGTCGCGGATCAGTGTGGTGGCCAAATCGAAACGGAACCCATCCACACCCATGTCGGTCACCCAGTAGCGCAAGGAATCCATGATCATGCGCAGCACCCCGGGTTGGGCGGTGTCCACCGAGTTGCCGCAGCCGTCGACGTCGTAGTCGTCGTACATGTTCTCGGTCAACCGGTAGTAGCCGGCGTGGTCGATGCCCCGGAATGACAGGGTCGGACCCTCGTGGTTGCCTTCGCCGGTGTGGTTGTAGACGACGTCGAGGATGACCTCGATGCCCGCCTCATGCAGGGCTGAGACCATGTCTTTGAACTCGTCGACCTGCTCGCCCATCGTTCCGATCGAGGCGTACGCCGCGTGGGGGGCGAAGAAGCCCATCGTGTTGTAGCCCCAGTAGTTGCTCAGCCCGGCGCGGATGATGAACGGCTCGGACACGAAATGATGGATCGGAAGCAACTCGATCGTGGTCACGCCGATGCTCTTCAGATGGTTGATGATCGCTGGGTAGGCCAGCCCGGCGTACGTCCCACGCAGGTGTTCAGGCACCAGAGGATGACGCAAAGTGTAGCCCTTGACGTGGGTCTCCAAGATGACACGCTCGTTGGGCTGAATCGATTTCGCCAGCGCGGTCGGAGGTCCCGATGGAGCGACCACGACCGACAGCGGCACGGCTAAAGACGAGTCGGTGGTGTCGGGCAGATAATCCGACTCGGAGGTGTGGTCATGGATCGGGCCGGAATAATCCACGCCTCCGGTGATCGCTTTGGCGTACGGATCCATCAATAGACGCGCTGGATTGAACCGCTGGCCGGTCTTCGGCTCCCACAACCCGTGGACCCGGAAGCCATAGAGTTGCTCAGCGCGCACGCCGTCGACATGCACAGTCCACACCCCGCCGTCGCCCAGCTCCATGTCATGATTGGCCTGTTCGTGGTCGCGGCTCACCAGTGCCAACTCGACTCTGGTCGCGCGTGGAGCCCACAAGGAGAACCACGCTCCCGACTCATCGAGAGTGGCTCCGAGCCGGGCTTGCGCCCCAGGCGCGGGGAGATGCAGTGCGATCATGGCATCCTTCGACTTAGCAGAACTATCAACCAAACTAGCCTAACAGCATTGTGTGATCGTACACGGGAGGATCAAGACCGCCGGTCTGACTTCGTTGTTCTTCGGCCAGGGGTGCAAGCCTGGAACAGTCGACCTGGTTGAATAAAAGGATGACCAGCGACCTTCACGCCCGCCACCAAGAGCTGAGCGATCTGATCCAGCGACACCGGCGCGAGTACTATCTCGACGACGCTCCCACCATCCCAGACGCCGACTTTGACGCCTTGATGATCCAATTGCGTCAGATGGAGACCGACCACCCTGAGCTCATCACGGCGGATTCGGCCACCCAGCAGGTCGGACCGTCACCGGACACCTTGTTCACGCCGGTGACACATCCGTCTCAGATGCTGAGTCTGGACGACGCTTTCAGCCTGGATCAGGTCCGAGCCTGGCTTTCCCGGGTGGTCTCGTCCGTCAGTGAGGAGGCCCTGGCCGCTGACGGCTACATGTGTGAGCTGAAGATCGACGGTTTGGCGATGGATCTGGTGTACGTCGACGGGGTTCTCGTCCAGGCGGGCACCCGCGGCGATGGGCGGGTCGGCGAGGACGTGATGGCCAACATCGCCACCATCGCGGCGATCCCGTCACGCCTGAAAGGCCAGGCGGCGGGGATGGTCGAAGTCCGTGGTGAGGTGTTCATGCCGCTGGCCGGTTTCGCCGAGCTGAACCGACGTCTGATCGAGCAAGGAAAGAAGCCGTTCGCGAACCCGCGCAACGCCGCGGCCGGGTCGATCCGGTTGAAAGACCCGGCAGTGACCGCGTCGCGCCCGTTGACCTTCTTATGCCACGGCATCGGGTTGACCGACACCGTCATGGACACGCTGGAGCAGACGTACGAACAGTTCGCCGCCTGGGGGCTGCCGGTCTCTGATCGACGTCGGGTGGTCCACACCATGGATGAGATCGTCGACTACATCGACCAGCTTGGGCAGGACCGTCCGCATCTGAGCCATGAGATCGACGGCGCAGTCATCAAAGTCAATTCGATTCGCCTCCAAGATCAGCTCGGCGCGACGGTACGAGTGCCGCGCTGGGCCGTGGCGTACAAATTCCCTCCAGTGGAAGTGACCACCAAGCTGATCGACATCCAGGTGGCAGTGGGGCGTACGGGCCGCGTCACGCCCTACGCAGTGATGACTCCGGTGGTGGTGGCCGGTTCAACGGTGGAGATGGCCACCTTGCACAACGCGGGCGAAGTACGACGCAAAGGGGTGCTGATCGGCGACACGGTCATCTTACGCAAAGCCGGTGACGTCATCCCTGAAGTGCTCGGTCCGGTGGTGGCTGATCGTGTGGGAACGGAACGCGCTTTCGTCATGCCGACCCACTGTCCTGAGTGTGGCGCGGAGTTGGCCCCGGAGAAGATTGGTGACGCGGATCTGCGCTGTCCCAACACGGCATCCTGCCCGGCTCAAGTTCGGGAGCGACTGATCCACCTGGCGTCGCGCCAAGGGCTGGACATCGAAGGACTGGGAGAAAAAGCGGTTCGGGCGATCGTGGACGGTCGTCTGATCGGTGACGAGGGCGATCTGTTCTCGTTGACCGCCGAGGCTTTGGCCACCCAGCCGCTGTTCCGTAAAGCCCAGAAGACCGGTGGACCGGTGTTGTCCAAAACCGGCGCGAAGATTTTGGAGCAGATCCAAGCCGCCAAATCCCGGCCGTTCGAACGTTTCCTCGTCGCCTTGTCGATCCGTCACGTCGGCAGGGGAGTGGCCCCGGTCATCGCGGCGGCTTATCCGACCATCGAGGGCTTGCGTGCAGCGGATCCGGAGCAGTTGGCTCAGGTCGACGGGGTGGGCCCGGTCTTGGCCGCCTCGATCCACGAATGGTTCGAGGTCGACTGGCATCGTCGGATCGTCGACAAGTGGCTGGCCGCCGGCGCGATGAGCCCTGCTGAAGCTGGTGGTGACGAGCCGGTCGACCTGCCCGCGACCTTGACCGGGTTGACCGTGGTCGTGACCGGATCGATTCCTGGCTTCGACCGGGATCAGGCCAATCAAGCCGTGGTCAGTCATGGTGGCCGAGCCGCCGGCTCGGTGTCGAAGAAGACCAGTGTGGTGGTGGCCGGTGATGGCGCCGGGTCGAAGCTCGACAAGGCGAACACCTTGGGGGTCCCGGTGATCGACGCCTCTCAGTTCGTCGCACTGTTGGCCGGCGGGCTGGCGGCGGTGACACCGGCCGAGTAGGCGCGAGGCAGGGTCAGGGTACACTGATGGGGTGCGTGTGCTGACCGACCTCAACCTTCACGGCGACACCCCTGTGCGAGTCCAGCCGCAGATCGGCGAGTGGGGACCAGCCGAGGTGCCGTCGACGCGCCGCAAACGCCTCACCCGCTGGCTGTGGGGTTCCGCCTTCGTCGCCGTGAGCGCAGCGCTGTTCGCTTTCGGCCACTGGGTCTACGGCATTGTCATGACATCGGGTGGCTAGGGGTCCATCGCAAGAGACCGGAACGAAGATCGCCCGATCGGGGGTTCAGACCGCGCCACAGGATGAGTCATCGGTTCCACGACGCTAGGTCGGAAGGCTACACCGACGTACGGCTCGCCGCTCTGCTCGACTGACCGCCTGTTCGGCGCGCCGGATCATCGATCGCATGAGCCAATCGAATCAGTGTCTCGCGGGCCATGTCGGGGGCATGCCACACCGGCAGTCGCAACATTGTGCGCTGGCCGCCGTTGGCGGAGAAACTGGGCCCGGCCGACAGCTTGATGCGGGCGCGCTTGGCCCGTTCCACCAGGGCGACCGTGTCGGTGTGGGTGTCGACCCATAGACTCGATCCGCCGTGGATCGGTCTCCAGGTCCACTGGGGGAACACCTCCCGGATCGCGGCTTGGGTCGCGGCCAAGTGCTCATTGAGCATCATCTGACGCTCTATCCGGGCCTGGTCGACATGAGCCAACAGGTCGATGCCTTTCAGTTGGCAAGGGACCGACGACGCCAGATCGACAGTCTTGCGCAGCTCGGTCAGCGAGCGGATCCGATCCGACGACGTCCGAATCCATCCCAAACGTAGTCCACCCCAGAACAGTTTGGAGAAGGTGCCGACACAGATCAACAGGCTCGGGTCGACCAGGCCGGCCAGGGTGGTCGCCGGTTGGCCTGAGCAGGTCAGGTCGAAGGAACAGCAGTCTTCAATCGTTGTCAGTCCGTTGCGGTTGATGACGTCGGCCAACTCGATTCGCTGGTCGACCGCCATCGTCTGGCCGGTCGGATTGTTGATGCTCGTCTGGCAGATCAGCGCCGCAGGATGTCGAGTCATCGCCCGAGCGACCAGACGAACATCGATCCCTGAATCAGCCGGAACCGTCTCGATGCGGGCACTGCAATCCTGCAACACCTCCAGCGCTCCGCGGTAGGTCGGTTCCTCCACCAGGCACAGATCTCCAGGTTGGACCACGGATCCTACGGCGATGTGGAGGCCCTGTTGGCCACCGGCAGTGACCACGACTTCGTCAGGCTGGGTCGGCAACCCCGACGCGGTCAGATGGTCGGCCAGAGCCGAGCGCAGAGCCGGAACGCCTTGTGGGAAGTAGCCGTCGGTGTCGTAGTACGCCGCCATGTCGGGCAGCGGCTGTCCGAGAACCTCACGGGTGATGACTGAGGCTGGTAACGCCCCACTGGACAAGTCGACGACTCCCGGAGCCGCCCGCGTCAGCGACATCAAGCGGCCTTGAGCGGTCCGCTCGGCTTCGCGGGCTCGCGATCGGATGCGCGAGCCAGAGCCTCGTCTGGCTTCCAGATAGCCGCGTTCGACCAGATTGGCGTACGCCATAGTGACCGTTCCACGACTGACCGACAGAGCTTGGGCCAACACTCGCTGGGGCGGCAACTCGACACCCGGGACGATCAGGCCCGCTCTGACCAGGTCCATCACTGCCGTCGTGAGCGACTCCACCAGGCCGATCGAGGGATTCGCCCAGTCGCCAAGCAGATGGATCAAGTGGGCTGAGTCGACCCGCCTCGGCGCAACGGTTCTCATGATGGTGGCCTCCATGGTTTGAGTGTCACCTACCACCGTACCGTCATTGAGTAGGGGTTTTGGGGCGGTGCCAGCCTCCGTGCGATGAAGCGAGGTTCGCGTCGGATCTGATCCTCGCCGACGCTAGCCGCGGCTCATTTGGAGAACGTGAGCGCCTTGAACTGCTCGGTTTGGCGACGGATTCCCACTTCGGCCGGAAAACGCTCGATCGACGAGGCGCCGTAGAAGCCGACGATGGAGTCGGTGTGATCCAGAATGTACTGCGCGTCCTCGGGATTGGCGATCGGGCCGCCGTGACACAGACAGAGGATCTCTGGATTGACCGAACGGGCCGCGTCGGCCAGTTCCTGAACCTTGGCCGCCGCCTGTTCCAGGGTCAGTGCGGTCTGAGCCCCGATCGTGCCCGACGTGGTCAAGCCCATGTGGGGCACCAAGATGTCCGCTCCGGCTCGGGCCAATTCGCGCGCCTGATCGGCGTCGAAGGCGTACGGCGTGGTCAGCAGATTCATCTCGTGAGCCAGACGGATCATGTCGATCTCTAGTCCGAAGCCCATGCCGGTCTCCTCCAGGTTCGCGCGGAACATCCCGTCGATCAGTCCGACGGTGGGGAAATTCTGCACGCCGGCGAAGCCGAGCGCCTGGATCTGGCTCAAGAAGTAGGGCATGACGCGGAAAGGATCGGTGCCGTTCACACCCGCGATCACTGGGGTGTGCTTCACCACGGGCAGCACCTCGCGGGCCATGTCCATCACGATGGCGTTAGCGTCGCCGTACGCCAACAGGCCCGACAAGGAGCCGCGTCCAGCCATGCGGAACCGTCCGGAATTGTAGATGACGAGCAAGTCGATGCCTCCGGCCTCAGCCGATTTGGCGGTGATGCCGGTTCCGGCTCCGCCCCCGACGATCGGTCGGCCCGAAGCGATTTGGGCTCGGAAACGATCGAGAATCTCTTGTCGTGACATGGTGTTTCCTTCTGATGTGGATGGTGTGGTGGTCAAGTTCGGGGCTGTGTGGCGGTGATGAGGCGGTGAAGGGTGTCGGCCATGGCCCGCCCGACCCCGTCAGCGTTGATCGGTTCGTCCACTTCATGGATGTCGACGTCACTGCCAGCCAGACCGTCGCGTAGGGCGGCGAACAGGGCCCGGTCGGCGGTGGGATCCCAAAACGGTTGGCCTGGCGTGTCGATGGCGCTGACCCCGCCCAACGGCAGGAAGATCGCTGTGGGCCCGGGCGCGTCGGCGAGCTTGGCCGCCAAACGTTGGCCAAGCTCGGCCATCTCGTCGGCGGTGGTGCGCATCAACGTGACTGTGGGATTGTGGACGAACAGATTGCGAGCACGGAACTGAGCGGGAACGGTGTCCATCGGTCCGAAATTCACCATGTCGAGCGCGCCGACGCTGACCACTTGAGGAAGACCCGTCTTCGCGGCCATCTCTCCTCGGTGTGGTCCGGCGGTGAGCACTCCGCCGACCAGGTCATCGGCCAACTCCGTGGTGGTGATGTCACAGACTCCGCTCAACAATCCGGATTCGATCAGCTTCTCCATCGCCCGGCCACCGGTGCCGGTGGCATGGAAGACCAACACCTCGTATCCCAACTCGGTCAGTCGCTGACGGGCCTCGTCGCACACCGGGGTGGTCACCCCGAACATGGTCATACCGATCAGAGGCTTCGTCGCCTCGACCGGCGTGGCCTCGCGCTCGGCCTGCGCCTTGGCCATGCCCGCGATCGCCGCGGCGGCGTTGTCGAACACCATCTGCGAGATCCGGTTGATCCCGGCGACGTCCACCACCGAATACATCAAGGTGGCGTCAACCTCACCGACGTACGGCTGGACGTCTCCAGAAGCCATGGTGGACACCAGCAGTTTGGGGAATCCGATCGGCAGCGCTTGCATCGCAGTCGCGGCCAGGGAGGATCCGCCAGAACCGCCGATGCTCAGCAGGCCGTGGATCTGACCGCGATCGGCCAGTCGGCGTACGATCTGGGCGGCTCCACGCCCCATGGCGGTCATCATCTCGCCTCGGTCACGTCGCTGGCGCAGAGTCGCTGGATCGACTCCGGCAGCGTGAAGGACTTCGGTGGAGCTGACATCAGCCCACTCAACGTCGGAGAACGCGCCGGTGTCGATCCGTACGACGTCGACGCCCAAGTGTTCCAGACGCTGGGCGAGCCACAAATACTCCGGGCCTTTGGTGTCGAAGGTGCCGAGGATCGCCACGGTTGTCATGATCATTCCTTTGTAGTGGGCAACGAATTCACAGTAGCCACCGGGGCATCATCGCGCAAGGCCAATTGGTGAAAATTGGCCCGGTGCACTGACGCATAGACAAGCAAGAGGCCCGGGCCGATGGCCCGGGCCTCCCGTCAGAGTCATCGCTCAGAAAACGCCTTGGGCTGTCATGGCGTTGACCACGCGCTCAAAACCGGCGATGTTGGCGCCATTGAACAGATCAGGGCCCAAACCGTAGCGCTCGGCGGCGCTCAGCGTGTTGGCGACGATCGATTTCATGATCGACTGCAACTTCTCGTCGGTCTGCTCGAAAGTCCACTGCAGGCGCTGGGAGTCTTGAGCCATCTCCAAACCGGAGACGGCCACCCCACCAGCATTGGATGCCTTGCCCGGGCAGAACAGCACACCGGCGGCGCGCAACGCCTCGATCGCGTCCGGTGTGGTGGGCATGTTCGCGCCCTCCGCCACCAAAGTGACGCCCGCCTGAATCAATCCTTGGGCGTCGCTCAAATCGAGCTCGTTCTGTGTGGCGCAGGGCAACGCGATGTCGCAGGGGACTTCCCACACTCTGCGGCCTTCGACGTACGTCGCCTTCGGGTGAGTGTTGACATAGGCCGACATCCGGCCGCGGTCGACCAGTTTGATCTGCTTGACGGCCTCGACGTCGATCCCCTCCGGGTCGTAGACGTAGCCGGAGGAGTCACTCATGGTGACCACTCGACCGCCCAACTGGGTGGCCTTCTCGGCGGCGAAAATCGCCACATTGCCCGAGCCGGAAACAGCCACGATCTTGCCGTCGAACGAGTCCTTCTTCAGCAACCGCAACACCTCTTGGGTGTAGTAGCACAGGCCGTACCCGGTGGCTTCGGTTCTTGCCAAGCTGCCGCCGAAGTCCAAGCCCTTGCCGGTCAGGACACCGGTGAACTCATTGGTGATGCGACGATATTGCCCGAATAGGTAGCCGACTTCTCGACCGCCCACACCGATGTCGCCCGCCGGGACATCGGTGTCGGGCCCGATGTGGCGGTAAAGCTCAGTCATGAAGGCCTGGCAGAAGCGCATCACTTCGGCGTCGGATTTGCCGTGAGTGTCGAAGTCGCTGCCGCCCTTGCCGCCGCCCATCCACAAGCCGGTCAAAGAATTCTTGAACACCTGTTCGAAGCCGAGGAACTTCAAAATGGAGGCGTTGACTGAGGAGTGGAAGCGCAGCCCACCCTTGTACGGGCCGATGGCCGCGTTGAACTCGAAGCGATACCCGCGGTTGACGCGGATCCGTCCGGCGTCGTCAGTCCAGGCGACGCGAAACTTGATTTGACGATCCGGTTCGACCACGCGCTCCAGAATCGCGGTGTCTTCCAGGCCGGGGTTGGCTTTCAGCACTGGTTCGATGCTGAGCAGGACCTCGCGCACGGCTTGCAGAAATTCGGCTTCCCATGGTGTGCGTTCGCTGACCTCAGTGAAGACGCGTTGGGCATAGTCGGTTTGGAACATTCTCCTCCTTTGACACTTCCAGCGTACAAGCAAACTCAGTCTGCAAGACGAAGAGCGTCACATCGTGGATGGGCGGGCTCGCTGACCGTGTAGGACTCGCCGCTGGCGATCTCGTGGGCGACCTCGGCCTGAAAGCCCTGCTCGGACAATCCTCGTTCGATCAGGCGACGCCGTTCGACCATCCAGGCGATCGCGGTCGGAATCAGCGCGCCCAGCCATGCCAGGGGGCTGGCCAGACAGACCCCCCAGAATCCGATGTGGCTGACGAGGAAGATCCCCGATCCGGCCCTCAGCACCAGTTCCATCGCGCCAGCCACCGTCGGCACAGCCGTCGCCCCGAGTCCCTGGATCGTGTTGCGATAGAGGAACAACAGCGCCAGAATCGCGTAGCAGACTCCGGACACGATCAGGTACTGATGGGCCATCTCGGCGATGTGAGGCTCGTCGGGGCCGAGGAACAGTTCCACGATCGGGCGGCCGGTGACGATCACGAGCGCGCCGAGTGTGACAGCGGCTCCGATCACGACCAGCATGATGCGGAAGACTCCCACGCGGATGCGATCCCATTGACGAGCGCCGCGGTTTTGCGCCACGTACGTCGCCATGGCCAGGCCGAAGGAACTCAACGGTGTGGACGCCATCTGGTCGACGCGGACCGAGGCGGTGAAGGCGGCGATGGCGTCCGGACCGAGGGTGTTGATGGCGTACTGCAAGACGACGGCCCCCACGGCGATGACGGACATTTGGAAGCCCATCGCCAGCCCGAGACGGGCAGTCTCGCCCAACTCGGCGCGCGAGAATCGCCAGTCGGCGCGCCGGATCCTCAACTGGGGCATCCTCTTGGCGATCAACAGCAGGCACAGCACCACCGAGACGAACTGGGCCAGCACAGTGGCGGCGGACGCCCCGATCACGCCAAGCTTCAGCACCCCGATGAAGAAAGCGACCAATCCGGCGTTCAGCACGCAGGCGATGATGAGGAAGTAGAGCGGAGTGCGCGAGTCGCCCAAGGCCCGGATCGTCGCGCCGAGGAAGTTGTACGCCATGGTGACCGAGGTGCCGAGGAAGGAGACGACGAGGAAGGCCTCCGTGTCGGCGATCAGGGCCGCTGGCGTGTGCAGCGCGGTCAATAATCCGTGGGCCCCGAGCACTCCGATGGCGGTGATGACGATGGAGATGCCGGCCGACAAGGCCAACCCCGCTGCGACATAGCGACGCATCGCCGCCATGTCGCCGGCTCCGAAGGCTCGGGCGGTGGGAATCGCTAGACCGCCGGAGGCGCCGAAGGTGAATCCGATCAGCAGGAATTGCAGGCTCCCGGCGGCTCCCACCGCGGCCAAGGCGTTGACGTCGATCAGGCGTCCGACGACGGCGGCGTCAGTGAAGGCGTACACCTGCTGGAACAGGTTGCCGATGAGCAACGGTATGGTGAAAGCGACAATACTTCGGGTCGGATGACCCACGGTCAAGTTGGTGGTCATTGAGCTGGAACAGCTCCTCGGGTGTCGATGATCGGGTGTGTCAATCCCCCGGTCGGCATAGCGCCCGGGGAATCGGGGGATCGGACTGGTCAGGCCTGGCTGACAGTCTTAGCCAGCTCGGTGATGGCCACCGCGGACGTGGAGTCGGGGTTGGCTAACACGGCTGGTCGACCGGCGTCGCCGGCCTGTCGGAAGTTCGGTTCGAGCGGGATCTGAGCCAGCAGCGGCACCTCGTAGCCGAGACGTTGGCTCAGACTGGCCGCCACCGCCTCGCCGCCACCGGAACCGAAGACGTCGACTCGATGAGTCGAGCCGCAGTCAGGACAGGTGACGTCGAGGTAGCTCATGTTCTCGACCACCCCGATCACCTTCTGCTTCATCATCGACGCCATCGTTCCAGCCCGCTCGGCCACCTCGGTCGCGGCGTCTTGAGGCGTGGTCACGACCAAGACTTCGGCGTTGGGAACCTTCTGGCCCAACCCGATAGCGGTGTCACCCGTGCCCGGCGGCAGGTCGAGGATCAAGAAGTCCAAGTCGCCCCACAAGACATCGGTCAAGAACTGGTTCAGCGCCCGATCGACGACCGGACCGCGCCAAGCCACCACTTGGTCGCGACTGGGCTTCATCATGCCGATGCTCATGACTTTGAGTCCTTGAGCCTCCACCGGCAAAATCAGGTCCATGCCTTCGATGACAGTCGGACCGTCATCTTCGCCGATGCCGAGCAGATCTGGCACCGAGTGTCCATAGACGTCGGCGTCGAGCACGCCGACTTTGTGACCCAACTGGGTCAACGCGGAGGCCAGGTTCACCGTCACTGACGACTTGCCGACCCCGCCCTTGCCGGAGGCGACGGCGATGACGCGCGTACGGTTGTCCGGCTGAGCGAACGGGATCACTCGCTCGGGCCCCCGCAGGCTCTCGCGCAAGGCCTGTCGCTGCTCGTCGTTCATCTGATCCATGGTCACCCGCACGTCGGCGACACCATCCACCCCCAGGACAGCCTCAGTGACGTCGTGGGTGAAACGGTCCGCCAAAGGACAGGCGGGTGTCGTCAACAAGATCGTGACATGGACGCGTGAATCCGGGTCGATGTCGATGTTGGACACCATCCCCAAGTCGGTGATGGGCCGACCCAGCTCGGGGTCGATGACAGTGGCCAGGGCAGCCGAGACGGCTGGAAGAAGAGGATGGGAATCGTTCACCGGGCTATTCTAGCCGCACCACCAAACGTTTTGGGGCGGCCCAGGTGTACGGTTGTTGTACGGCTATATGCCGTGGGAGTCGACGGCGCGCGCCACCGTCTCGTCGCCGTCGATGTCCTGGGCGGCGACCTCGCGTCGGTCCAGTTCGTTGAGCATCGACCGCAGCTCGGAGCGAATGAAATCGCGGGTGGCCATGTCACCCATGCGCATTCGCAGACTGGCGATCTCGCGCGCCAGATACTCCATGTCGGCCTTCGATTGGGCGGCCTGTTTGCGGTCGGCTTCTAACGAGATCCGGTCGCGGGCCTCCTGCCGGTTGGTCGCCAGCAAAATCAGCGGGGAAGCGTACGACGCCTGCACAGAGAAGAACAGGTTGAGCAGGATGAATGGGTAATAGTCTGGGGCGAGCTTTTGCCCCAACACCATGTTGAGAATCACCCAGAAGATGATGAACACGGTCATGCCGAAGATGAAGTTGGCCGTGCCCATTCGTCGGGCGAACGCCTCGGCGAATCGGCCGAAACGATCAGGATCGGTGCGGGGTCTGGCGAGGAAACTGCGACGTCGGGGACCGGGTGTGTCGAGACGATTGTCGACATGTTGGCGTTGTCTGGCCATGGTCACCTCCTAGGGGCGGGGAATTGTCAGGGTCTGGCTGCGGCGCCGTCTTGGTCGAGTTGGATGCCGCGCCAATCCTCGGGCAGCATATGGTCGAGCACGTCGTCGACAGTCACCGCGCCCACCAGGCGGACTTGGGCGTCCACAACGGGCGCGACCACCATGTCGTACGTCGCGAAGTAGCGGCTGACAACAGCCAACGGCGCGTCGACGTCCAGCGGCTCCAACTCAGGGTCGATCAGCCCCGACACCAATTCGGACGGCGGTTCGCGCAACAGGCGTTGCAAATGAACTCCACCCAAGAAACGCCCGGTGGGACATTCCAGCGGTGGGCGTACGACGAAGACCATCGCGGCCAAAGCTGCAGGGATCTGTTCTTCGCGCACCATCGCCAAAGCGTCGGCCACGGTCGCGTCGGCCGCGACGATGATCGGCTCGGGAGTCATCATGCCGCCGGCGGTGTTCTCTTCGTACGCCAGCAGATCGCGAACATCCTGGGCGTCTTCGGGGCGCATGCGAGTCAACAACACCTCGGCGGTGTCGCTGGGCAGATCGGCGATCAGGTCGGCCGCGTCGTCAGGATCCATCTCCTCCAACACGTCGGCCGCCCGTTCAGGGTTGAGGATCGAAATCAAGGCGACCTGCTCGTCTTCGGGCAGCTCTTCGATCGCTTCAGCCAGCCGATGATCGTCCAAAGCTTGAGCGACTTCGAGGCGCCTGGCCTCGGCCATGTCATGCAGTTCGCGGGCGACGTCGGCCGGTTTCATATCCATCAACTCCGACAACTGCTCGTCGGGGGCTTGGCCGGCGGCCGGGCTGAGGTCGGGGATCTCCGACCATTTGACCACCGTGATCGGAACCTTCGAGCTGAACGACAAACCCTTGGGCATCGGGGTCAGCGCCACCTGGTTGATCTCCCATTCGCCGTTGCGCGACGACGCCATTGACACGTCGTAGATCAAGGAGGCGATGGTTGAACCGCGCCGGATGACGTGACGGTCGATGAAGTCTTCGATCACCAGCGACTCGCCTTCGCGCCGATGGAACCGTCGGGCGTTGAGCACACCGGACACGACCACTTGCGAGGCGTCCAGTGAGTAGACCCGCTCCATCGGCACGTACACCCGGCGGCGGGCAAACAACTCCATGACAATGCCTTTCACCCGCGGCGGGCGAAGCCTGGAGCGAATGGACACCACAACATCACCCAGCGTTCCCAGGGAGTCGCCACTGGAATCGACGATGGGAAGATCATGGATGCGCGAGATGAACACGCTGGTTCCGACAGGTGCCACCCGACAAGTGTAACCGTTAGGGTGGAGGCATGCGTACCACCCTGTCTCGCCGTACCGTCCTAGCTGTCCCCGGCTCATCCGAACGTTTCATCGCCAAGTCGCGCCACTTGAATGTGGACGCCATCTTCTTGGATTTGGAGGACGCGGTCGCTGCTGGTGCGAAAGTCGCCGCCCGGGACAATGTCGTACGAGCGCTGCGCGATCCGCAAGGCTGGCAGGCGCCGTGCGTGACTGTCAGAGTCAACGACTGGACCGGGCCGTGGACGGTGTCCGATCTGATCGACGTGGTCGGACAGGTCGGCGACCGCATCGACGCCATCGTGGTTCCGAAAGTGACCGGCGTCGACCAGATTCGCGCCACCGACCTGGTGTTGAGTCAGATCGAACGTGGCGCGGGTTGGCCGGTCGGTCGCATCGGCATCGAGGCTCAGATCGAAGACGCTCGCGGGCTGATCGCCGCCGACGCCATCGCCGCTGCCTCGGCCCGGATGGTGTCGCTCGTGTTCGGGCCGGGGGACTTCATGGCCAGTGTCGGCATGGGGACCCTGTCAGTCGGTTCTCAGCCCGCCGGCTACTCCGCCGACGCCTTCCATCATGCCCTGATGACGATTCTGGTCGCCGCCAGGGCTCATGGTCTGCAGGCTATCGACGGCCCATTCGTCGGGATACGCGACCTCGATGGGTTCGTCGCTTCGGCCGCCAAGTCAGCCGCACTCGGCTTCGACGGCAAATGGGTGGTGCATCCAGATCAGGTCGAGCAGGGCAATCAGATCTACTCAGTCGACCCATCCGTCATCGAACGGGCACGGCGCATCGTGGCAGCGTACGACCAAGCGACATCGCAAACCGGCGGATTCACCGGGGCGATCGAAGTCGATCGTGAGATGGTCGACGAGGCGGGGGTCAAACTCGCGCAGGCTCTATTGGCCAAGGCGCTGCGCCAGTGAGCCGGGGCTGAGATCAGCGGGGTTCGGCGGGTGATCCTGGCAGTGATCAGCGCGTTGCGATTACCGCTGGCAGCGTTCGGCGAGTCTGAACTCAGATCGAGCCGGGAACGGTGTCAGCGGGACTGAACTTCGCTGATCCACGCTTCGACAGCTTCCGGATCGCGCGGGAAGGCCTCAGACAACACCCGGGCTTCGTCATCAGTGATGAGGATGTCATCCTCGATCCGGACCCCGATGCCGCGCAACTCTTCAGGCACCATCAAATCGGTCGACTTGAAATACAGACCCGGTTCGACCGTGATGACCATTCCCGGCTTCAGTTTGCCCGCCCGATAGTGCTTCTGACGAGCCTGAGCGCAGTCATGGACGTCGATGCCCAGATGATGGGAGGTTCCATGGACCATCCAGCGACGGAACTGGCCACCTTCGCTGCTCAACGTCTCTTCGACCGACACTGGCAGGATGCCCCACTCGTGTAGTTTTGTGGCCAGCACTTTGACGGCGGCGCGGTGGACATCGATGAAGTTCGCTCCCGGACGCGCCGCATTGATACCGGCCTGCTGCGCTTCCAACACCGCGTCGTACACCTGACGCTGAGCGGGGGAGAATCGCCCACCAACCGGCAACGTGCGAGTGATGTCGGCGGTGTAGAGCGAATCGACTTCGACCCCGGCGTCCAGCAGCAGCAGGTCCGACGGTTTGAGGTCGCCATCATTGCGGATCCAATGCAAGGTACAGGCGTGATCTCCACCGGCGGCGATCGTGTCATAGCCGAGCGCATTGCCCAAATGGCGAGCATGAAGACCGAAAACACCTTCGACCCAGCGCTCACCGCGGCCCCGGCGCACCGCCTCCGGCAACTCGGCGATGACCGCTTCGAAACCGGTCAGAGTGGCCGCGCAGGCCGCCTCCATCTGCTCGATCTCGTACTCATCCTTGCGTAGGCGCAACTCCGACAAAGCCACCGTCAACTCATGATCAGCTTCGGTGTTCGAACCGCGCAACGCGGTGACGAGCGCGTCCAAGCGAGGATCGACACCAGCGATGATCCGCGTGATCCCACCGCAGGTCAGCGGCGAGGCTAGGCGGGGGGCCAGTTCGGCGGAGTCCATCACCGTCAACTGGGTGTAATGCGCCATCTCGTCGAGGCTGGGGCGGGGCCCCACCCACATCTCGCCGTACTGAGCCGACGAGTAGAACTCAGGATCGGTCCGCGCGACACGACCATGGAAATAAAGGGTGGCTTCGCCGTTCTCCAACACCAGCGCCGCGTCTGGCTCGAAATCCTCGCCCAACCCGGTCAGGTGGGCGAACGCGGAATGCGGTCGGAAACGGAAGTCGCAGTCGTTGGAACGGACGTGGTAACCACCGGCGGGAATCACCAACCGGTCGTTAGGAAACTTGGTCATGATGGTCTCGCGGCGTGCTGGAGTGTACGCCATCGCGCCGTTCGGCTCGCGCCATTGCGCAGGGTACGGCGCCCACTGCTCAGGGATGAACTGAGTGAACGCCTCGGAATAGGGAACCATGCGGTTCGGCAGGCGGTTGGAGGACTTCTTGGTCATGACCGTCCATTCTACGCGGGAGTCAGCGGTGTGTGTGGTGGGGTCGTGATGTGGGTTGGGTGGCGGGACTTGACCTGGCTATTGGTGGTGTGGGGTGGTGAGGGTGGTGTGGAGTTGGCTGATGTGGTTGGTGGGGTTGGTTGT
>JAITVK010000017.1 GCA_031285845.1 Propionibacteriaceae bacterium | reverse complement strand
TCCTCATACGGTGAGTGCGACTCAGACGGATCCGGCGGGGAATAAGAGTCCTGCGTCGTCTCCGACGGGTTTCACGGTGGACACCACGCCACCGGCTGCTCCAGTCATCACCGGTCCGGCCAATGGGTCGAAGACCAACGACGCCACCCCGGTGGCGACCGGCACCGGCGAGCCCGGGTCGACCGTCCATGTGATCGTCGACGGTCACGAGGTGGGCAAGGTTGTGGTCAATCCTGACGGGACTTGGCAGTTGCCGATGCCCCCGATGACCGATGGTGACCATGTCATCACCGCTCGTTCGACTGATCCGTCGGGCAACCAGTCGACCCCGTCCGCTCCGGTGGACGTGATCGTGGACACCGAGATTCTGCCACCGACCATCGACGACTCCACGGGCACGAGTATGACGGGCGACAATCCGTACATCTCGGGCACTGGAGAGCCGGGGGCGACCGTGAAGGTCACTGTGGATGGCAAGGATATGGGCACGGCGGTCGTCGGTGACGACGGCAAATGGCGTCTGCCGCTGACTGAGCCGATCTCGGGAACGGGAACCCACGAGGTGACCGCGCAGCAGACCGATCCGGCGGGCAACGCCTCCGGGATCGTGACTGTCGAATTCGGCCCGAAGACTCCGACTCCTGACACGACCGCGCCTGACGCGCCTGTCATCTTGGTCCCCGCTGACGGCGGAACCGTGTCGGATCCGTCGCCAGTGATCGCGGGAACCGGTGAGCCTGGCGCGACAGTGGACGTGTCGATCGACGACAAGCCTGCGGGTTCGACGATCGTCGACGATGGCGGTGGTTGGACGGTGACTCCGCAGGAACCGATGACCCCCGGACCGCATGAAGTGGCAGCGACTCAGACTGACTCGTCGGACAACACCTCGCAGCCAGATTCGAACGAGTTCACGCTCGACGAGGATGGGGATGGCGGTGGCCTGGACGGTATGCACAGCCCTGTGCTGATTTTGACTCCGACCGATGGCTCGACCTCGGCCATGGGCGTGCCCGCTATCACGGGCACGGGTGAGCCGGGCGACACGATCGTGATCAGTGTCGACGGCAAGCGGATCGGTTCGACGGTGGTCAAGCCTGACGGCTCCTGGTCGTTCACGCCGCCTGTGGCCTTGACCAATGGTTCACACAAGGTGACGGCGACCCAGATCGATCCGTCGGGTGACGAAGTGAACACCGACACGGTGAACTTCACTGTCAACGTCTCCACGGGAGACTCCACGCCGCCGGCGGCTCCGGTGATCACCTCGCCGGCCCCAGGGTCCACCAGTTCGACCACCACGCCGGCTATCACGGGCACGGGCGAGTCCTCGGCGATCGTGATCGTGATCATCGACAACGTGCCGGTCGGTTCGACGGTGGTCAAGCCGGATTGCAGGTGGTCGTACACTCCTGAGACGCCGTTGGCGAACGGACCTCACACGGTGAAGGTCGTTCAGGTCGATCCGTGGGGTCACCAGTCGCCGCCGAGCCAGGTCAGCTTCGTGGTTCAGCCGAAGAGCAGTGGTCTCACCGGCGATGGCGCGGGCAAGGGATCTCAAACGACCACTGGCCAGACGACGTCGAGTTCGAGCAACTCTGTCAGAGTCTCCACGGGCGGTTCGACCAGTGATGGCGTTCCGACTGGCGTGGTCAGCCTGGTGTTCTTCGCCCTGGCTGGTTCGGCGATCGTGTACGGACGCACGCGGCAATCGGTGACGAAGTAGGTTCTGGCGGCGATCAGCCGCTGACTGAGTGAGTGTGAAGGCCGGGGGCCTCGAACTGCGACCTAGGGTGGTTCGAGGCTCACCGGCCTTCGCCATGCCCGAGTTGGCGCGAGGTGAGCCCAGGTGACGCTGTGAACTCGCGCGATAGTCCAAGTCCGCGCGATGGTCAGAGTTCGGGCGACGGTGTGAACTCGCCTGACCTCGCGCACGGAGAAACCGCGTGACGCTCGGACCGGGTGACGGTGAGGTGTGGTCATTGCCTGATGAGGCAGGATTGTCGTTGGGGCCTCCCCGAGGGGAGACCCCAACAGTGGGCCGCCGGGGACCAGGGATAAGGTGTTGACCGGCGGCCCATCCCATCGCGAGGATGGAACCTCAGGAGAGCCGACCGCATCATTGTTTGTGATATGTTAAAGGTAGCTCTTAAGGTCAAGTCAAGTCCTTTTCGCCGGTTTCGTCAACCCTGCCTCGATGCGCGGGTTCCACTTGACGGGCCCGTCGGCCCCTTGCTAGTCTGTATGTACAACATACACAATCGAAGGACTGATCATGGATCTGCTCGACGTCGACGCGCTGTCGAAGTCGTACGACACCTTTCAGCTGCGCCAGGTCAGTTTCACTCTGCCGGCCGGATACATCATGGGTTTCATCGGGCGCAACGGCGCCGGCAAGACCACCACCATCAAAGCCATGCTCAACCTGGTTCGTCCTGATTCGGGCAGGGTGTCGGTCTGTGGGCAAGACTGGGCCACCCATGAGCAGAAGTTGAAAACAATGATCGGCTTGGCGCTCGGCCCGGTCGACTATTACCCGAAGTCACCGCTGCGCCGAATCAGCGGGGTCGTACGACAGTTCTACCCGACCTGGGACGAGCGGTCCTACCGCTCGTACATGGAACGGTTCGACTTGGACGAGTCGAAGACGGTGGAGCACCTCTCCGCCGGGATGAGGGTGAAGTACGGCTTGGCGCTGGCTTTGTCCCACCAAGCGAAGCTGCTGATCCTCGACGAGCCGACCTCTGGGTTAGATCCTGTGTCACGCGACGACCTGCTCGACGTTTTTCGCGAGTTGATCGAGTCGGGCGACCGCTCGATCCTCTACTCGACGCAAATCACCTCTGACCTGGAGAAGTGCGCTGACTACATCACGTACATCCGCCAGGGGCAGATCGTCGCCAGCTGCGACAAAGATGAGTTCCAGCAGGCGTATCGACTGGTGCGCGGCCCGAAAACCGCGCTCGGTCCTCAACTGGTGGCAGCGCTGATCGGGTCGAAGGTGACCGAGCTGGGGTTCACTGGATTGATCCACACCGAGGCCTCGTCGACTGCATCAGGCTGCGAGCTGACCGTTCCGACGATCGACGACATCATGATCTACCACGAGCGTCAACCGCGAGAGGAACTGCGATGATTCGCCCACTGATCTGTAAAGAGTTTGATCTGGCGATTCCGCGGGCCAACTACTGCTGGCTGGCCGCAGTCGTGTTGCTGCTGATCCCCAACTGGCCGTTCGTCGTGGTCTTCAGCTACCTGTTCTTCGGCTTCATGCTGATCGTCGTCCAGACCGACAAGGTCAACCACGACCTGATGTTCTGCGCCAGTTTGCCGATCCCGAAGTCGGGGGCGGTCACGGCCCGCGCGATGACTCTGATCCTCGTCGAAGCGGCTATGGTCGTCTTGGCGATTCCGTTCGCCATCGCGCGCTTCTGGTTGTACGACCACGACAACGTCGCGGGAATGAATGTCAATCTCACGTTCTTCGGTCTGATTTTCGTCATGTTCGCGGTGTTCAATGTCATCTATCTGCCGGGGGCCTACAAACGGGCCTACCGCATGTTGTGGCCGCTGCTCGGCGGAACGCTGATCGCGATGGGGGTGGGCGGAACGCTGACCGTGGCCGTTTCGGTCGTGCCAGCGTTGACTGTGCTCAATGACCGTGGCTTGGACCACATCGGCCTCCAACTGATCGTCCTCGTCGCCGGGGTGGCGATCTGGGGCGGGATGACCTGGCTGGCCTGGCGTAAAGCGGTGTCCAACTACGAGTCAGTCGACCTGTAGCCCATGGACCTCGTCGTATCCCTCAACTCCGACACCCCGATCTACGCTCAGATCGTCGATCAGATCCGAGCCCAGATCCTGAAGGGTGATTTGGCTTCCGGCGCGGCCTTGCCACCGATCCGATCTGTGGCAAGGATGCTGGAAGTGTCCGTCATCACCGTCAAACGCGCCTGGGAGGAACTGGATCGTGAAGGCCTGATCTACGGCGTGGTGGGCAAGGGGAGTTTTGTGGCCGCTCGGCCTGTCGACAGTCTGGCCGATCAGCGTCGCGAGGTGGCCCGTCAGCGGTTGTCCCACGAACTGGGTTTCTATCGCGAGTTGGGGCTCACCTGGGTTGAGTTCACCGATCTGGCTCGTCAACAGTGGCAGTCAGATCAGTCGGATCCGTCGGCCCCACTGTCGTGACCCCCTCCTTCTTCTTCAACCAGGTGATGGTGGGCAGCGTCGCGGGCAGGAGGACGGCTTCCAGGCCGACCTTGTAGAGGTAGCCGACGCCAATGTAGTTGATCAGAGTGCCCCAGTCGACGACGAAGGCGTAGGCGATGGTGCAGAACAACATGGTGTCGGCGGCTTCGCCGACCACGGTCGATCCGATCAACCGGAACCAGAGCGACCCAGGGCGGGCGCGGTCGCGCAATTTCACCAGCACTTTGGCGTTCAGCAACTGTCCGACCAGATAACCGGCCAACGAGCCCGCCACGATCCGCGGGACCAGACCTAGCACAGAATGCCAGCCTTCCTGGTTGCCCCAGGCGGGGTCGGGTGGCGCCAAGTCGACCGCCAGGAAGACCGCGCAGGCCAAAGCCGACAGGACGAACCCCATGATGATGGCTCGTCGGGCGCGCGCAAAGCCATAGACCTCGGCCAGACAGTCGCCGAGAATGTAGGTCAGAGGGAAAGTGAGGGCGCCGCCGTCGAAGATCAGTGGCAGCAGATGAACTCCGCCCGGGCTCCATTGGGGCCCCAACGCGATCAGTTTGGTGGCAGCGACATTGGCGATCAGCAGCATGCCGCAGAAGCTGGCCAGCACCAGGTCGTACAACCGGGTCGGTCGGCTCAAGCCCAGGTCGAATCTCGGATCTGTCACGTCTGGTCATCCTACTTCAGGTGTCCAGCACGAGCGATGAGACCCTCCGTACGCATGATATCTCCGGTACTGGTGGCGGCGGTGGGCCACCATCGATCTGCCAGGTAGAATGGATGGCGAATCGATACACTAATCGGCGGTGACGCCGCGAAGGGTTACGCATCATCGTGTCCTCATCTGACTCCATCAGCCAGTCGCGCCGAATCGTCGTCCCAGCGTCCACCCCGATGGTGGCGGTGTTGGGGATCGGCGACGAGTTCCTTCGACTGTTGGAGAAACGGTTGCCCGGCGACATTCACGTGCGTGGCAACGAGATCACTCTGACCGGCGACCCGGCTTTCGTTCAGCGTGCCGCCGATGTGTTGTCGCAGATGGTCGCTGTGGTGCGCACCGGCCAAGGATTGAGTCTGGCCGACGTCGATCGCATCGTCGAGATGGATCAGGCCGACCCGATCAGTCCGGCCGCTGCCATGACGTCGGTGGTCTTGTCTCACAGGGGTCGTACGATCAGGCCGAAGACAACCAACCAGAAGCGTTATGTCGACGCCATCGACGCCAACACAGTCGTGTTCGGCATCGGGCCGGCCGGAACAGGCAAGACGTACTTGGCGGTGGCCAAGGCCGTCCAAGCTCTGCAGAACAAGACCGTCGCCCGCATCATCTTGACTCGTCCGGCCATCGAAGCCGGCGAGCGGCTCGGTTTTCTGCCCGGCACCTTGTCGGAGAAGATCGACCCCTATTTGCGTCCGTTGTACGACGCGCTGCACGACATGCTCGACCCCGCCTCGGTTCCTCGGCTGCTGACCGCTGGCACGATCGAGATCGCACCACTGGCGTACATGCGCGGGCGGACCCTCAACGACGCGTTCATCATCTTGGACGAGGCGCAGAACACGTCGATGGAACAGATGAAGATGTTCCTGACCCGTCTGGGCTTCGGCTCGACAATGGTGGTGACCGGCGATGTCACACAGATCGACTTGCCTGGGGCGATGCGGTCCGGTCTGAAAGAGATTCCCACCATCCTCGAGGGGGTGGACGACATCGCGGTGTGCCGATTGACGAATCGTGACGTCGTGCGTCACCCGCTGGTCGGGCACATCGCGGCCGCGTACGATCTGTACGAGGCCCGCCGGGCCCAGACCTCTCGAACCGCGACGCGCTGAAAGGGCATGCCATGATTGACATCAACAACGAATCCGGTGAAGAGGTCGACGAGAAGCGGCTGGTCCAGTTGGCGCGTTTCGCCATGGATCTGCTCCACATCCATTCCGAGGCGGAGTTGTCGATCGTCTTGGTCGACGAAGACACGATGGCGACCTACCACGAGAAGTTCATGGACGAGCCCGGTCCGACCGACGTGCTGAGTTTCCCGATGGACGAGTTGCGTCCAGGCGAGCCCGGGCGCGACCTGCCCAACGGCATGTTGGGCGACATCGTGCTCTGCCCAGCCGTCACCGCCCGTCAGGCGGCCGACACTGGGCGTACCCCGGAGCAGGAGGCGGATTATCTGCTCATCCACGGGTTGCTCCACCTGCTCGGATTCGACCATGCCGAACCGGCTGAGAAGGCGATCATGTTCGGGCTCAACGACCAGATCATCGAGGCTTGGACGAAGAAGCGGAGCGAGCATGTCTGAGATCGGCCCATTCGCCTGGGAACTGGCTCGTGGGGGATGTGCGGCGCTGAAGCGTGACGAGGTGTCATGGCCGCGTTGATCATCCACATCGTGCTGCTCACCATTTTCCTTGTCGGAGCGGTGTTCTTCGCTGCTGTCCACGAGGCGTTCTCAGGTCTGACCAAGGGTCGGGCCCGAGCCCTGGTTGATGAGCACGCCCGCCGGGCTGCCACGCTGGCCGACATCGCCGCCGACCCTGCCCCGACGGTCTCGACCGCGCAATTCTTGCGTCTGATCTGCGAAGTGGGCTTCGTCGTGGTCCTCGTCCAGTGGCTGGGCAGCACCCACCCGGATCAGACCTGGCCGGTGGTGGTCGCGGGGGTCGTCGCCGTGGTGGTGTTGTTCATTGTGGTGTCGGTCGGCGCTCGTACGGTGGGCCGCCAGCGTACGGTCGGGGTCGCGACGGCGACCTGCTCAGTGATGAAACTGATTGTCACCGTCTTGTTTTTCATTCCACAACTGATGATCTGGCTGGGTAACGCCATCACTCCTGGCCGGGGTTTTCCCGACGGCCCGTTCGCTTCGGAAGACGAGTTGCGCGAGTACGTCGGCATGGCTGAGGCGTCCAACCAGATTGAGGCCGACGAGCGCCGCATGATCTACTCGGTGTTCGACTTGGGCGACACCTTGGTGCGCGAGGTGATGGTCCCGCGAACCGACGTGGTCTTCATCGAAGATGGCAAGACCTTGCGTCAAGCCTTGTCGTTGGCGCTGCGCTCCGGCTTCTCCCGCATCCCGGTGACCGGCCAAGGCGGTTTGGACGACATCGTCGGCATCGTCTACCTGAAAGACATCGTCAAGCGGGTGTACGACAAGCCGGACGCTCAATCCTCCGAAGTCGTCTCGTCGCTGCTGCGCTCTGTCACCTGGTGTCCTGACTCCAAACCGGCCGACGACCTGCTGCGCGAGATGCAAGCCGCCCACACCCACATGGCCGTGGTGGTCGACGAGTTCGGCGGCACCGCCGGGGTGGTCACCATCGAGGATCTGCTCGAAGAGATCGTCGGTGAGATTCAAGACGAGTACGACCAGGAGGCGAACCCTGCCATTGAGGTCTCGGACGGCGTCTATCGCGTGTCGTCGCGGCTGTCGTTGGCGGATCTGGGTGATCTGTTCGGTTTGGAACTGGACGATGAGGATGTCGATTCGGTCGGCGGCATCATCGCCAAGCAGCTCAATCGGGTGCCGATCCCGGGGTCGACCCTGGTGTGGGAAGGATTGGAGTTCACGGCCGATCAGTACGCTGGTCGTCGCCACCAGATCTCCACCGTGTTGGTTCGTCGAGTCGTCGACGAACCGGGCTTGGCTGATTCCACCGCCGCGCAGTCTCGATCGGAGCTGGAGGACTCCGACGACGATCACGGCTCAACTCCACCGAAGAAGGCCTGATGTTTCATTCTGGTTTCGCATGTTTCGTCGGTCGGCCCAACGCCGGCAAGTCCACGTTGACCAACGCGTTGGTCGGTCAGATGGTGGCGATCGCCTCCGATCGGCCACAGACCACTCGCCACATCATCAAAGGCATCATCACCGAAGACGACGGCCAACTGATCATCTTGGACACCCCCGGGATCCACCGGCCACGCACGCTGCTGGGCGAGCGACTCAATCAGTTGGTGTACGACACGTGGAGCGAAGTCGATGTGATCGGGATCTGCCTGCCGTGCGTTCAGCGCATCGGACCAGGGGATCGGCACCTGGTGTCCCAGGTGGCCCAGATCGCTCGGCGTCCGAAGGTGGTCGCGCTGGCGACCAAACTGGATCTGGCCAGTCCTGCACGGGTTCGTGAACACCTGCTGGACATCCAGGCCCTGGAATCGGAGTTCGACTTCACCTGGGAGCACATCGTGCCGGTGTCGGCGGTGACGGGCGAGAACGTGGCGATGGTCAAGGATTTGTTGATCGAGCAGTTGCCCGATGGCCCGGCGTACTATCCCGACAATGAGGTCACCGACGAGCCGACCCAGACCTTGGTGGCAGAGCTGATCCGTGAGGCGGCTTTGGGGTTGGTTCGTGAAGAGTTGCCCCATTCGATCGCGGTGACGATCGAGGAGATGGGATTGCGCGCTGGGCGGGCCGAGGATCGTCCGCTGCTCGACATCTTCGCCCATTTGATCGTCGAGCGGGAATCGCAGAAGCCGATCATCTTGGGCCATCAAGCCTCCCGGCTCAAACAGATCGGGACAACCGCTCGTCAACGGATCTCGCGCCTGGTCGGCACGCCGGTCTACCTGGATCTGAAGGTCAAGGTGGTCAAGGAGTGGCAGCGCGATCCGAAGGCCCTCAACCGGCTCGGTTTCTAGGTGATTCATCCCTGTCGGTGGGTCACAAAATGGGGCATGGTTCTTTCCTTTTGTCATCGCCCGGGGTTATCATGGTGGGTGGATGTTTGACGGGGGCGCTATCACACACCTAGGCTGGTGACCCCGGAACAGGGGGACGCGATGACGGTGCGCGATGTGCGCTGGCTGCCTGCTGTCGTCGCTTTTGTGATGATGGCGGGATTGATTGGTGGTTTGCCTGCCCTGGCGCAGGCTGATCCGTTGGCCTCTAACACCCCCAAGCCCGCTCAGACGTACGTCGTCAATCCACTCAGTGTCACCACCGAGCCTGACCAGGTCGCTCCCGTGGGGGATGGATCGGCCTGCGCCACCGTGGAGCGCGTCGTGGTGACCGGATTGAGAGATGGCGACAGGCAAAGCCGTGTCATGGCCGCAGCCGCCGAGGGTCAAAACGACTTCCTGCGCCGATTGTGGGGAGTCGACGATGTGGAGTCCGTGGCTTCTTGTGCGCAGCGTGACGCCGACCCGGTCGTCCTCGGAGCTCGCGTCCAATCGAACTTTTCCAATCTGCTGTCTTTGACGCTGTTCGTCCGACATGACGGGGCCGAGGTTGTTTTCGCGGCCGAGAACCTGCGTCTCGACACGGGGGCACGGCTGAATCTGACCGATCTGTTCACCGACCTCAACTGGCTGGACCCGGCCGCGAAGTCATCTTCGCTGTTCTGGTTCACTGCGGCTGGGGTCACGATCGATCCGCACCCGGACAAGACCGTCGCGCGGGTGATCGGTGGCGGCTCGACTCGTACGACACCTGCGCCCGCCCCGACAGCGCCGGGCGCGACTGAGTCATCAGGTGACGGGCGAGACCAGACGGTTCCGCGAGTCCAGTCCGACTGGCGAGCGCCGGCCCTGGGGAACGCGTTCCCTGACGCCGGACAAGCCGAATCGGCGCTGGTCGACATCACGTATCAGGATCATCCCGATGACGTGGCGGTGCACGACGTGGCGGCTTCGGTCCGAAACTTGTACGTCGACGAGGCGGTCAAGCCGGTGACGTGTCCAGTGGGATCGCTCTATCAGGCGATGACGACCGACGCGGGCGCGCCGTGGTCTGATCCGCATTGTTGGCTGCCTGAGTCGACCACCGTGGCTGAGGTCGACGCGGCGTACACCGGGGGCAGAGTGGCGGCCGAACTGGGCATCGGCCAAGCCGACCAATGGAGGATCGGGGCGGTCAACCCCGCACTGAGTCAGCCGACCCCCGGCGACGGCGTCGGAACGGCCACCGTGTGGCTTGTGCTGCCCCCTAATGAATCCCCCGATCCTGTGACCGGAACGGCCTGCCAGGTGTGGGTGCTCGACTCAGCAACCGGGGTTGGCCGAATCGAGAACGTCACCTACCGCCAAGCCGGGCGAGCCGTCTCAGATCCGCCGAGCGTCGACCGTTCCAACGCGACCGCCGTGGCTGGCGCACTGGCCACTCCGGTTCCAGTCGGAGCCACGGTGACGGTGACCTGGCCCGACAGTACGATCAGCGGGCCTGCCGCGGTGGACGCCGCAGGCCACTGGTCGGTTCCGACTCCAGCAGGCATGATCTCCGGGGCCGGATCGGTGGTCGCTTCGAACGGTGTCGGCGACTCCCGAGCAGTCGAGATCCATCTGGACGCCGATCCCCCTGCCATACCGGTGGTGGTCGCAGCGACGAAGACCCACGTGGTCGGGACGACCTCGAAGGATCCCCAAACGACTGTGACCCTGACGTGGCCAGATCAAACAGTGTCCACTGCGGTGGCGGTCGGAGCCGACGGAGTGTTCGACATCGCCACGGCGGTCCACATGCCCTCAGGGACGATCATCGTGCAGGCGATGGACTCGGCGGGCAACCGATCGTCCGCGGTCGACGCCCAGTTGCAGGCCGACGACTCTGGCGCGCCGCAGATCATCATCGCGAACCGAACCCATGTGACCGGCCAGGTCGATCTTCCCGTGCCCAATGACGCCACGATCAGTTTGACGTGGCCCGACGGCACGGCCTCGGTGTCCATTCCGGTTCGGGCCGACGGCCAGTTCGGCGTTCAGACACCTTCCGAGATGGCGGCGGGATCGATTCGCGTTCGGTTGATCGACCCTGATGTCGACGCGGTGGTCGTCGGCAGCGGCTACCTCGACGCCGACGTGCCTGAACCGCCGGTGGTTCTGGCGGCCAACGCCCACCAGATCAGTGGCACAGTGGCCAAGGATGGGCAGGCGTCGACCGTGAGCGTGCAGTACGTTCGAGCGACGGGCCGGTCCACTGTCACCGTCACCACGGCTGAGGATGGGGGCTGGACTGTGTCCACCCCGAACGACGCCGAGGCGGGACAACTCGAAGTGGTGGCGTTGGACGCAGCCGGGAACCAGTCGGAGCCGACGTGGTCGGAATTGGATTTGACCGTTCCTGAGCCACCGGTGATTCAGCGTGGCAATGCGACCGCGATCAGCGGGGTGGCCCATGCGGTTGGTGTCACGCTGACCTACCCGACCCGAGCCGGCGTCGCGACAGTGGAGGCCGCCGTGGGGTCCAATGACTCCTGGCTGATCGCCACCCCAGCCGACGCCGTGGCCGGTGAGGTGACGCTGACCGCCAGCGACCGAGCGGGCAATGTCTCCGAGCCCGTGACCTGGAGCCTTGACCTGATGCCTGCGCCGATTCCGACCATCGAGATCGCCAATGCGACGCAGGTCGTCGGCCGACTTGATCAGGGCGCTGACGAGTCAGCTCAAGTCACCGTGGCCACGGCACAAGGAACGACTCTGTGTCAGGTGGAAGCCAGCGGCTCGCGACCGTGGACCTGCCTGCGTCCCGACGCTGTCGGCGACGGGACGACGATCCTGGCCTGGTCTGTCGACGCCCAGGGCAACCAGTCCGAGCCGGGCGTCGCGGTCATCGACACTCGAGCGCCGCTGGCACCCATCATCACCGACATGACTGAGCAGACAATCGAAGGGACGGCTGAGCCAGGGGCGACGGTGGGCCTGCGATGGCCTGACACCAGTGCGGCCCCACCGGTGGTGACGAACTCAGCCGGGCGCTGGGCGGTCACCGCGCCGACGGGGATGCTCGCCGCTGGCGGCCAGATCGTCGTCACAGCGACCGACCCGGCCGGAAACTCCAGTCCTCAGGTCGTCACCAATGTCGACCCGGTGAAAGTCGATCCCGACCCGGTTCGCTCGACGCTGACCGTCGACACCAACCACGTCGCGGTGGTCTGGGCCAGTTGCGGTTCGCAGGCGGCGGCTGATCCGACCACGCTCACCGCGACCGTGAGAGCGTTGGACGCCGCTGGGCGTCCGCTGCCCAGGGCCGTGGTCGATTTCTCCGCTTCCGGCGGTCTTTACACCGACACGAACTCGGTCGTCACGGACAGTGATGGCGTGGCCATCATGACCGTACGAGTGGACCCAGCCTCTGTCGACGCGTCGACGCGGGGAGTGATCCATGCTGCGGTGACCATCGACGGCCGGGCGGTCGATGTGACAGGCTCGCCTTTCTCGGTGACCACTGGCGTGGATCGACTGCCGCCTGAGACCACCGAGTTGACTCTGAGAGCGACCGGCGCGGTCCAATCGGTGATGGCCAACGGTTTCGCCGCTCACTCGATCCTGGCCGAATGGATCGACGGTTGCGGCCAAGCGATCAGCGGCCCTGATGTCGAGTTCAGCGTCGATGGGTCGGCGACCTTGTCGACCGAGTCGGCCAGGTTGGACGCCTACGGTCAGGCCTGGTTGCAGATTCATGACGTGGTCGCCGAGACGGTGACGATCCGCGCCCACGTGGTCGGCACTTCCCCAGACCAGGACGTGTCGACGACGGTGGTGTTCGATCCGGCTGTGCCCGATCCGGCGCAGTCGTCGTTGACGGCGGCGGATCCGCTGATCCCGATCGATTGCGCCGGAGTTGGCCGTACGCGTTTGACCACTGTGGTGAAAGACGCTGGAGGCCACCGACTGGCTGGAGTCACCGTCAGTTTCGAAGCTGACGGCCCGGGGCGGGTCGGCCCGTCGGTGACCACCGATGAGCAGGGGACTGCTGGGGTCGATGTCGAGTCAACGTCTCAAGGGTCCTCAACTGTGGTCGCCAACGTGGACAACCATTCCGGCGATCCGCTCACTCAGTTGGCCTACCCGGTCACCGTGACGTTCACCCAAGGATGTCTGCCGAGTGCTCCTGCTGGATCGACGCTCGCCTTCGCCGTCAGCGACGGCACACGGGTGGCCGATGGCGTCGGCGCCCATACGGTCACGATCTACGCTCGCGACGCCGCTGGTGGCGAGGTGCTCGGTCTGGTTGATCGATTGGCTGTGATCGGCGACCCAGCGCTTCAGGTCAGCCCATTCGTCGACCGTGGCGATGGGACATACGTCGCCCAGATGACGAGCACGGAAGCCGGGGTCCACCGCTTGCGGGCCACGATGAAAGATCCGGACGGCACAATGCGCCAGATCGGCGAGGGCGCGGTTTCGGTGAAGTTCATCGCCGCTTGGCTGGCTTCGATCACCGCCTCGACCGCGGTTGTGGACGCGGCGGTCGTCGCCGATGGGGTGGACACCCACACCATCACGGTGCGTCTGACCGCTCGGTTGGACGGCGCGGCGTCAGCCCCGGTGGCTGGTCAGGCCTCGTCGTTGAGCCTGGTTCCCACCGAGTCTTCCGAATTGAGCGACCAGGCTGGGCTGAGCGCCACTGCGTTCAAGGAGACCGAACCAGGGGTTTATGCGGCCGAGGTCGCCTCGACGCGGCCTGGTTTGGCTCAGGTAAGCGCCCACTGGTCTCAGAACACCGGATCGACCCTGAAGTCACAGGTGATCGGCCTGCGATTCCTTCGCGCCACCATCGCCGACCTTGACTCCTCCGGAGCTGAGGATCCGACGCGACGCGCGTCGGATCCGTCGGCCGGCGACCCTAGCTCGACGTCGACAGATCCCTCGACGCCGACAGATCGTACGGCCTCGCTGCGCGCCGGGGGTGTGATGACGCTCACGGCCGCCGGATTCGAGCCTGGTGAGACGGTCAAGCTCACCGCTGTCGTGCCCAACCCCGCGACCGGGGAATCCACGTCACACGAGGCGGATCGGGTCGAGATCGGCCAAGCCAGCGCCGATCATCAGGGGAATGTGCGAACCAGCTTCGCCATCCCCGCCGTCCTTCCAGCCGGGTCGGCCACGCTAGACCTGACCGGGGGCCAGTCGGGGTCCTTGGCCTTGCCGGTGACGGTGACATCCGAGTCCATCGTGGCCTCCACGGGCGGACGGGCCGCGTCAGATGGCCCAGCGCTGGTCGCCTGGTTGACAGCGGCCGTCGGCGCGGTGGTGCTGGCTGGGGCGACCGCGCGCCGGTGTTGGCGCTGACTGACCCGCCTTCGGTCACAGGTCGGTCGCTTCATCCCTCGACCAGACGGTCGCGCAGGCCACCGGTCGTACTATGATGAAAGTCATGTTCTGCCGGTTGCTGCTTAGCTGCCGCAGCGAGTGACACTCGTCTCGCTGCGGAGTTCGGCCTGACCTGAAACCAACAACCCTCGCAGGAGACACCTATGACAACCACCATCACCTCACAACCGACGCCGTCGACGCGACCGTGTCAGCTGACTTCTCCGATGCCTTTCACGCGGTATCACCCGTTCCGGCCCTTGGTTCTGCCGGATCGAACCTGGCCAGACAAGCAGATCACTCACGCTCCACGGTGGCTCAGCACCGACCTGCGTGACGGCAATCAAGCCTTGATCGATCCGATGACCCCGTCGCGCAAGATGCGCATGTTCGAGCTGCTCGTCAACATGGGCTACAAAGAGATCGAGGCCGGTTTCCCGTCGGCCTCCCAGACTGAATACGATTTCATTCGTGCCCTGATCGAGGGCGACAAGATTCCCGACGACGTGCAGATCTCTGTGTTGACCCAAGCCCGCGAAGACCTGATCGAGCGTACGGCCCAGTCGCTGGTCGGAGCTCGACGCGCCACCATCCACATGTACAACGCCTTGTCGGAGCTGTTCCGGCGGGTGGTGTTCCGCGCGACGGCCGAACAAACGGTGGCTTTGGCTAGGCAGGGGACTGCCTGGGTGATGCAGTACGCCGAGCAGTACTTGCCCGATGTGAAGTTCGGCTACGAGTACTCTCCCGAGATTTTCACCCAAACCGACACCGACTACGCGCTCGAGGTCTGCGAAAACGTCATGCAGGTGTGGCAGCCTGGCCCTGGCCGAGAGATCATCCTCAACCTGCCGGCCACGGTCGAGATGTCCACACCCAACACGTACGCCGATCAGATCGAGTACTTCGCGCGCCACATCTCGCACCGGGAACTCGTCGCCATCTCGCTGCATCCGCACAATGACCGTGGCACGGCCGTGGCCGCCACCGAGCTGGGGCTGATGGCTGGGGCCGATCGGGTGGAGGGGTGTCTGTTCGGTCATGGGGAGCGCACAGGCAACGTCGATCTGGTGACCTTGGGCATGAACCTCTATTCGCAGGGCATCGATCCGCAGATCGACTTCTCGGACATCGACGAGATTCGGCGCACCGTCGAATACTGCACTGGCCTGCCCGTTCATCCGCGCCATCCTTACGCGGGCGACCTGGTCTACACTGCGTTCTCCGGCTCCCACCAAGACGCCATCAAGAAGGGCTTGGAGGATTTGCAGAACCGGGCCGACGCCCAAGGCGTCAGCCTGCATGAGGTGGCCTGGGAGGCCCCCTACTTGCCGATCGACCCGGCCGACGTCGGTCGGACGTACGAGGCGGTCATCCGGGTCAACTCCCAGTCGGGCAAGGGCGGGATGGCGTACCTGATGAAGAAGGACCACCACTTCGATCTGCCCCGCCGACTGCAACTGGACTTCTCGCGGGCGGTCCAGCGCTATTCGGACGCGACCGGTCGTGAAGTGTCGTCGGGAGAGATCCTGCGACTGTTCACCGACGAGTATCTGTCGTGTGATACACCGCTGCGTTTGACGCAAGCCACGGTGACCAGCGTCGACGGACGCTACGAGATCGAAGCGGGTGTGGTGTCGAAGGGCGTCGCCCGTCGGATCCACGGCGAAGGCAACGGCCCGGTGTCGGCCTTCGTGGACGCCTTGACTGGTCTGGGTTACCAGGTGCGGGTCTTGGACTACACCGAGCACTCGTTGGCTTCCGGTGGCGACGCCCAAGCCGCGGCGTACGTCGAAGCCGAGGTCGTGGTCGATGGTCATGAAAGCTTGTGGTGGGGTGTCGGGGTGGATGACTCGATCGTCACCGCGTCGCTTCATGCGGTCTGTTCGGCCGTCGATCGGGCCAGTCGGCGAGCCTGATCGCCCAGCGGACCACCGATCCCGGCGGCGGCGACCCCGGTTTCGCCTCGCCGATTCCGTGTGATCGGCTGCGACGACTTTGCCTGCCCGACCATCACGACGTCTCCAGGCGGCGACCGGTTCGTGCCGCGCCCGGGCTCACGGCTGAAGTCCGACGCTAGACCCAGGAAAGATCACGAAAGAGTACAATCCGACTATCGCTGAGGAAAGGACCCCCGTGGCATACGTGATCGCTCAACCTTGTGTCGATGTCAAGGACAAGGCCTGTGTGGAGGAGTGTCCGGTCGACTGCATCTACGAAGGCAATCGGACGCTCTACATCAATCCCGACGAATGCGTCGACTGTGGGGCCTGCGAGCCCGTGTGCCCGACGCAAGCCATCTTCTACGAGGATGATCTTCCGTCGCAGTGGATTGAATACGCTCAGATCAACGCCGAGTTCTTCAACGAGTTGGGCTCGCCAGGTGGGGCGGCGGTCGCCGGGCCGCAGGATCACGACCATCCGCTGATTTCCGCGTTGCCGTTGCAGAACCAGTAGAGTCGCCAGTTGGACTGGAGTTCGCCGGGCAGTGTGGATCGGGCGAACCCCCTATTTTGAAGGTGGGCCATGTCTCACATCCCGCAATTGCCTGACTTCCCCTGGGACACCTTGGCGTCCAACATCGCTTTGGCGCACTCCCATCCCGACGGGGTCTGTGACCTGAGTGTCGGGACGCCGGTCGACCCTACGCCAGCGGTGATTCAACGGGCGCTGAGCCACGCCAGTGACGCCGCGGGCTATCCGACGGTGTGGGGCACGCCCCGGCTGCGCCAATCCATCATCGACTACGTGCGTCGGCGGTGGTCCGCCCCCGAACAGGTCGAGGACGCTTGCGTGCTACCCGTGATCGGAACCAAGGAGTTGGTCGGCTGGTTGCCGACACTGCTCGGGCTCGGTTCCGACGACACTGTGGTGATTCCCGACGTGGCCTATCCGACGTACGAAGTCGGCGCGCTGATGGCGAGGGCACGCGTGGTACGGGCGTCGTCCCCGGATCAGGTTGAGTCTATTCAGCCGGGGTTGGTGTGGATCAACTCGCCCTCGAATCCGACTGGCGCGGTCATGACGACTGATCAGCTCGCGGCCTGGGTCGACTACGCTCGCGCCCGCGGCGCGATCCTGGCCGCCGACGAGTGTTATGGCGAGTTCGGGTGGCAGGCCGACCCGGTGTCGGTGTTGGATCCGAGGGTCAACGGTGGAGTTCTGGACGGGCTGGTGGCGGCGTACTCCTTGTCGAAGCGGTCGAATTTGGCCGGATACCGAGCCGGATTCGTGGTCGGCGACCCGAGCGTTGTTCAGGGTCTGTTGGGGCTGCGCAAGCATCTGGGGATGATGGTGTCGACCCCGGTTCAGGCGGCGATGTGTGCCGCGCTCGATGACCAGGTGCATGTCGAGGAACAGCGCCGTCGCTATCTTCGTCGCCGGGCGGTGTTGTCCACCGCGCTGTTGGCTCAAGGGTTCCGTGTCGACGATTCCCAGGCCGGTTTGTATCTGTGGGCGACGCGCGGCGAGCCGGGGCGGGTGACCGCCCAGTGGCTGGCCGGTCACGGAATCATCGTCGCGCCGGGGGACTTCTACGGCCCCAGCGGGGTCGACCATGTGCGGATCGCGTTGACTGCCACTGACCACGCCATCAGCGAAGTTCGTCGCCGGTTGAGCGAGCGACAAACAGATATCTGAATGGTCGTCGATCGTACGATCCTGTGTGCTAGTGTGGGGTCACAACTGAATCCCGTCTCATGCAGGAGAAGTCGGTCAAACCCCGACACTGACCCGCAATGGTGGATTGGCTGCGAGCCAATGAGTCCAAACACCTGCCTGAAACGGAGCGAACCATCCGTCGTGGTCTACGGAGGGGAAGCCGACCTCGTGTCATGCTGATATCCTCCTCTCGGATCGCTCAACAGAAAGGCACGGCACGTGCGTCATCGTTCATTGAAGGCAGTCCTCATCGCGACTGTCGGGATCACCCTCATGGCCAGTTCCCTGGTCACCGCACCCCAAGCGTGGTCGGCTGGGACCGGCTCCGTCGTGGGGGCCGCCTGTCAACCCGGTCAAGGGGTGACTGTCGTCGTTGACAAGTCGCTGGACGGGTCTGACATTGACATCCGCTGCGCGCCAGGCGCTTCTGGCACAGTCGCGGCGGCGTTCGTTCAAGCCGGATTCGATCTGGGCGGGGCCACGAGCTACGTCACCACGATCGACGGCGTCGATCCGGCCAAGCTCTACGGCGCTGAAGGCTATTGGGGGCTCTACACGTCCACCGTCGACGGGACCGCCGCTGGCCAGCCGGCCAAAGATTGGACTTTCGCCTCCATCGGCGCTGGGGACACGCCAGTGTCGACCGATCAGGCCTACCTGTTCCGAGTCTTTGACTCCTGGGACTGCATGATGCTCGCCTATGATCCGAAGTACGCCGACCAGATGGACGACCCCAGTGTCTGCCACGCCAAGCCGACCTTGTCCGAGGTCGTGGCCAACACGGGCACCAGTGTGGTGCCTCCCACGAGCACAACCACACCGGGCGCGCCCAACGCCCAAGCTGGTGCTTGGTGGATCGCCAGCCAGTTGGCTTCGCATGGCGACGTCGCTCAGGCCAACGGCAGACCGGATTGGGGATTGACGATCGACGCTCTGATCGGTTTGGCTTCCACCGGTGTGGCGGGCGACCAGATCAGCGCCACCGCCGCCAAGCTGCGCGCCTCCGACGAGGCCTACATCGGTTCGAAAGCCGAGATCGGGACCAAGTGGCCAGCGGTGGCGAAGATGGTCTTCGCTCTCGAAGTCGCCGGGGTCGACCCGACGGCGTTCCCGACCACGGCTGGTGCTCGTGACCTGGTGGGCGACCTGCGATCAGCTCTGAACGCCGATGGGTCCTTCGGCGCCACGGGCACCGACACCGCTTTCGTTCATTCGTACGCCATGCTGGCTTTGGCCAGGACCACCGGTGGCATCCCGCTGACCGCGTCGCTGTGGCTGCGCGATGGTCAACGGTGCGACGAGCAGGGCTCGCCCGACGCCTTCTCCTTCGGCTGGACGCCGGGTTGCGCCAATCCTGACATCGACACCACCGCTTTGGCTGCTCAGGCTCTAATCGCCGCCGGTCAGCCGATCGCCGATCCGATCGCCAATCTGGCCAATCAGTGGCTGGAGTCGAAGCAGGACGCCTCCGGCGGATTCGCTTCGATGGGCATTCTGAATTCGAACAGCACAGGGCTGGTCGCTCAAAGTCTGTCGCCAAGGCGGAGCGACCCGACCGCCAAAGCGGCTGGATTCATCGGTGGGTTGCAGGTCGGTTGTGACACGTTGGCCGCGCATCCGACCACGCTGACCTCTGCCAATCTCGGTGTGGTCGCTTTCGACCAATCCAGTTTCGCGGCGATCACCGCCCGCGGACTGGACGATTCGATGACGACGATGTCGTTGCGCGCGACCGTTCAGGCGGTGTTGGGGCTCGGCGGTGCGCGTATGGGCAATCTGACCGCTCAGGGCGCGGCTGCTGGTGTGACCGCGCCGAGCTGCTCATCCGACTCCGGTCCGGTGGTGACCGATCCGCCAGCCAACTCCGGCTCCGACCAGTCGAACTCGTCGACGGGGGTCGCGCCCGGATCGACCACTGGAAAGGGCGCGACGGCCGCCACTGGCGGTGTCGTGGCTGACAACAGCTGGATGATTCTGCTGGCCGGACTGGCGCTCAGTCTGGCTGCGGTCGGAGTCGCCCGGCTCGGGCTGAACCGGTGAAACGAACCACAGCGGCGCTGGCGGCGATCAGTCTCGTCGCCAGCTTGGCCTGGATGATGCCCTCCGCTCCGGCGGCCCACACCAGCGGACGTGGCGGCCCATGCACTGGAGCTGACACCAACGCGGTCACAATCGTGATCGACTTCGGTCGGCTCGGCGGCGGCGTGAATCAGTACTGCGCCAGCGATTTGCCCTCCGGTGCAACCGGGTGGGACGCGTTGGTCGCCGCCGGTGTGTCGGTCCAAGGGACCAGTCATGACGGTTCGAGTTTCGTCTGTCGTCTGGCAGGATCGCCCTCGGCTGATCAGACCATCACCCTCGCCAACGGGCAGGCCTATCAGGAGCAGTGTGTCTCCACTCCTCCGGTCACTGCCTATTGGAGCTACTGGACAGCCGCCGCCGGCGGCTCCTGGTCGTACGCCTCCCAAGGCGCGTCCAGCCGCAGCGTGGTTTTCGGATCCTATGAGGGCTGGTCGTTCTCAATCGGCTCGAACACCCCTCCTGGCGCCGCTCCGGTGGTGTGGGAAGTTCCCGCGCCACCTGCGCCGGCTCCCGCGCCTGCTCCGGCCCCGGCGCCTGAACCTCCGGCGGCCCAAGGCGCGCCGAATAGCGTCGCGACAGCGCCAGGCGATGCCACGAGCCGGCCGGTGGCCCCGGTGTTGACCCAGCCGACTGCTGACCCTAGCGCGACACCGGATCCGGCCACGACCTCGGCCACTGCGTCGGCGTCCAGCAGCGCCCAGGTGACGAGCTCATCGAGCGCCGAGCCGTCGGCGCAAGCCACGCCCACCTCCGCGTCGGTGGCGACCATGACCCAGGGCCCGTCCTGGCAGTTCATCCTCGGATTGGTCCTCATCGTCGCGTTGGCTGGTGGCGCGGGCGGGGCCTGGTGGTGGCGCAAACGGCGGGCCGTCTCGTCGTGACCAACCGTACGCGCGGTTTGCATCCGGGGGCATGGTGGGCTTGGGCGCTCGGCTGCGCGGTGGTGGCGTCGCGAACCACCAATCTGGTTCTGCTCGCAGTGTTGATCGCGGTCATCGCCTTCACCGTGGTGTGGTCACGAACTGACGCGCCATGGGCCAGAGCCTTTCGACTCTACGTCTGGTTGGGCCTCCTGATCGTGGTGCTGCGGCTCGGCTTTCGCATCCTGTTCGGGGCCAAGGGCTCCACGGTGGTGCTCTGGCTTCCCCAGTGGCGTTTGCCGGGAGTGTTTTCTGCGGTGACCCTGTTCGGGCCGGTCAGCGCAGAGGCGGTGATGTCGGCTCTCCAATCCGGAGTTCAATTGGCCGCGATGGTGTTGGCCGTGGGAGCCGCCAACGCGCTGGCCAATCCGAAGCGTCTGTTGGCTGCGGTCCCGGCTGCGTTGTACGAATGGGGCACTGTGGTCATCATCGCATTGACTGTTTTTCCCCAACTGGCCGAGTCAGTCGTCAGGGTACGTCGGGCCCGGCAGTTGCGGGCTGAGGCAGGCCGGGGAACCCATCTGATTCGTACCGTCGCGATGCCTGTGCTCTCGGATGGGCTGGATCGCTCCTTGTTGCTCGCCGGGGCGATGGATTCGCGTGGCTACGGGCGATCCTCGCTGGTCCGCCCGGCGGTGCGTCGGGCGAGCTCAGTCATGATCCTGGCTGCCACTCTGGCTTTGTGCGTGGGGGCGTACGGTCTGCTGGACACTGGGCGCACGCCGTGGTGGATGGGACTGCCGATGGTCGTGACGGGCCTGGTCGTCGCCGTCGTCGGGCTGCGCTGGCTCGGACTGAGAGTCAAACGTACTCGCTACCGCCCGGATCGATTCGGAAGTCGCGAGGCCTGGATGTGTGCGACGGCGGTGGTGTCGGCTGCCGCCATGATGGTGGTGGACGTCGTCTGGCCTGTCGCGGCCTTTCCTGCAGCTGAGCCGCTGGGCTGGCCCCAGGTCAGTCTGGTCGGCCTCGGCGCGGTGCTGCTCCTGCTCGCCCCGGTCGTGATCGCGCCGACGCCGGTGATGGCGGCGACGACTGTGACAAGCGCAGCACACGCGACTGCCACGCCGTCAAGCGCCGTGCTTAGACCAACCATCTCCACAGAAGTCGGCTCGACTGATCTGAGTTCTGCCCAGCGTTACACGGCGTTGATTCGGGCAGAGGAGGCGTCATGATCGAGTTCCATCATGTCTGGCTGCGGTACCGCGAGCAGTCGGCCCCGGTTCTGCGTGACGTCGATTTCACGATCGAGGACGGACAGTTGGTCCTCGTCAGTGGACGGACCGGGTCGGGCAAGACCACACTGTTGGGCGCTGTCAACGGGCATGTTCCACATTTCACTGGCGGGATGATGTCGGGATCGGTCGTGGTCGATGGACTGGACACCGCCAGCCATCCGCCGCGTGAGCTGAGCGGGGTGGTCGGCATGGTAGCCCAGGATCCGCTGGCGGGGTTCGTCACCGACACCGTGGAAGAGGAACTGGCCTATTCGATGGAACAGATGGGTGTGGCCGCGCCGGTGATGCGTACCCGTGTTGAAGAGACCTTGGACATCTTGGGGTTGGCCGAGTTGCGTGGCCGAACATTGCGCACCCTGTCCGGTGGCCAGCAGCAGCGAGTCGCCATCGGGTCAGTGTTGGCCGCTGGGGTGCGAGTCCTGGTGTTGGACGAGCCGACCTCGGCGTTGGACCCCGTCTCATCGGAGGAGGTCCTGGCCGCCTTGCTGCGTCTGGTCCACGACCTCGGACTGACCGTGGTGGTGGCCGAGCACCGACTGGAGCGGGTCGTGGGGTACGCCGACGCGATGCTCGCCCTGCGCGGTGATGGTACGGTTCGTCTGGCGTCCCCGCGCGAGATCATGGCCACCAGCTCGCTGATTCCTCCAGTGGTCGAGCTGGGTCGGGCCGTCGGAATGCCCGGTGTTCCGTTGACCGTGCGGGAGGCCCGGGGCTGGGCCGGTCCACTTCGAACCCGACTGGAGAAGGCTGATCCGGCCTCGTACGATCGACTGCCTCGATCCGAGGGCTGTGATCCGGCGAGCCAGTCGACGGCCCGCGTCGCCGGGGTGGGGCAGGGGTTGGATGTGGCGTCGATTCGGTTGAATTACGGCTCCGTGATGGCCTTGGACGGCGTCGACCTGCGGTGCGAACCGGGGATGGTGACGGTCGTGATGGGTCGCAACGGTTCGGGGAAATCCTCCTTGCTGTGGGCGCTGACCGGTGTGGTCCCGATTCAGGGTGGCCGATTCAGTGTCGATGGTCGGTTGTGGTCGACCGCCAAACCGCGTGAGATTCGTCGAGTCATCCGGCTGGTGCCACAAAGCGCGGCCGATCTGCTCTATCTGGACAGTGTCCAGGCTGAGTGCGACGCGGCTGACCATCAAGCCGGTGTTCCGTCGGGCAGCTGTCAAGGATTGCTGGATCGTCTCGCGCCCGGGATCGACCCGGTGATCCATCCTCGTGACCTGTCCGAAGGTCAGAAACTGTGCCTGGTGTTGGCGATCCAACTGACCGGGGATCCGGCGGTGATCCTGCTCGACGAACCGACCCGCGGTCTGGATTACCCGGCCAAAACCAGCCTGGCGAGAATTCTGACAGACGTGGCTCGTCAAGGACGGGTCGTTCTGATGGTGACTCACGACGTCGAATTCGCCGCCGTCGTGGCCGATCAGATCCTTGTCATGGCCCAAGGCCAAGTCATTCAAGCAGGCACGGCGGAGCAGGTGTTGGGGACCTCGGCGCTGTTCGCCTCACAAGTGGCCAAAGTGCTGTATCCGCAGCGTTGGCTGACCCCGTATCAGGTGGTCGAAGCGCTGGAGGGCCAGGTGGTGGCAGGCCGACCAAGCGGGTGGGGCCAGTCATGAGGTCGCCGCTGGTGAATTCGCAGGTTGACACCAACCCGATTCGTTTGGGGTGGAAATCGGCTGGTCTGTTGGGCGTGGTCACGGTGGCAGGACTTGGCATGTTCGCTTGGCCGCTGTTGATCCCTGCCACCGAGGACACCTCGGCCATCACCACGCCGTTTGCTTTCGTCGTGCTACTGCCCGTGTTGGTCCTGTTGGTGTTGGCGCAGATCGCCGAGCGGGGGATCGACGCCAAAGCGTTGGCCATCCTGGGCGTGTTGAGCGCTGTCAACGCCGCTTTGCGACCTTTGGGGGCTGGGACCGGTGGCGTTGAGACGGTCTTCTTTTTGCTCATCTTGGCCGGCCGGGTGTTCGGGCCCGGTTTCGGGTTCGTGTTGGGCTGCACCTCGCTGTTCGTGTCAGCCTTGTTGACAGCCGGGGTCGGACCGTGGATGCCGTTTCAGATGATGGCGTCGGCCTGGCTCGGCATGGGTGCTGGCTTGCTGCCGCAGCGGGTGGGCTCCCGCCTGATTCGTGGGCGCTGGGAGGTCGCCATGCTCGTCGCGTACGGTGTGGTGTCGGCGTACCTCTTCGGCGCGATCATGAACCTGTGGTTCTGGCCTTTCCTGACCGGGCCCGAGATGGGATCCGATCCGAGCCTGTCGTACGTTCCTGGGGCGGGGTTGCTGGACAATCTGGGGCGCTTCGGGTGGTACACATTGTTGACGTCGACGGCGGTGTGGGACACCGGCCGAGCGATCACCAACGCCGTCCTGCTGGTGGTGGTCGGTCCACGGTTGCTGGCGGTGCTGCGCCGTAGCGTGCGCCGGGCCCGTTTCAATCCGGTGGTCGAGTTCGAGGTCGATCAGACGTCATTGGAGTCGGTGGGATCGCCTCGGCCCTGATGCGGGCCGCCGGAGACGTCGTCGAGGGCTGAGGTGATCTGGTCGGGCAGAATCAGGTCGGCGACGTCGAGCAGTGGTGTCAGCTGCTCGACGGTTCGTGGACCGATCAACGCCGCCGTGACTCCGGGCGCTTCGCGTACCCACATCAGAGCGACCTGGGCTGGCGTCAAGCCCAATCCGTTCGCGGCGGTGACCACGGCCGAGACGATCCTGGTGGACTCCTCATCGAGATACTGTTCGACGAACCAGGCCATCGCTGGATCAGCCCGACGTGACCCGGCAGGGGTTGGTCCGAGGTACTTTCCGGTCAACACGCCTCGACCCAGCGACGACCAGGGGAAGAATCCCACGCCGAGGTCTTCGACGCAGGGGATGAGTTCCAACTCGGCGCGACGGGCGAGCAGCGAGTACTCGGCTTGGGCGCAGACGATTGGCGCTCCGGTCAGCGCCTTTTGCCAGGTGTGGAACTGAGCGACTTGCCAGCCGACGAAATTCGACACCCCGACCGCGCGGGCTTTGCCGGTGGCGACCGCCTCGTCAGCGGCGGAGAGGGTCTCTTCCAGCGGGGTGTCCGACCAGGCGTGGATCTGCCACAGGTCCACCCAATCGGTGCCGAGCCGTTTCAGTGACCCGTCCAAGTCCGCCAGCAGCGTCGTACGGGAGTTGTCGATCATTCTGACCCCGTCGCGCAGGACGAAACCGGCTTTGGTGGCGATGAACAGGTCCGTACGGCGCACTGTTTGGGTCATCAGCCGCCCGAGCAACGCCTCGACTTCACCGAAACCGTAGGCGGCAGCCGTGTCGATCAGCGTTCCGCCGTGGTCGACGAACTGGGTCAGCATGGCGGCTGCCTCGTCGGTGGGCGTCCCGGCGCCCCACGACATGGTGCCGAGCCCCAGCGGTGAGACGACCAGATCGCTGGTTCCAACGCGTGTGGGTTGCATAGTCCCAAGAGTAGGCCATGGACTGGCTTCGTGTGGCGTCGCGGCGTCGTGTACGGGCCTGCGATTCGATGCTTTGGGCTCACACAGCCAAGATGCCCCCGGTCACGAGCAGGGCGATGATCACCAAGCCGATGAGAATGCGGTAGACGATGAAAGCGGTGAAGCGGTTGGTCGAGACGAATTTGAGCAACCACGCGATCGAAGCGTAGGCGACACCGAAGGAGACGACGGTGGCCGCCGCTGTCGGCCCCCAACCCACGTAGGTGGAGATCTCATCGACGTTGGTGATCGCTTGAAGGATCCCTGACAAAGTCAGGGCGGGGATGCCGAGGAAAAAACTCCACCGGGTGGCGGTCTGACGGTCGATGCCCCGCAACAGCGCGGCCGAGATGGTGGCTCCCGACCGGGAGACACCCGGGATGAGGGCCAGACACTGGGTGGAGCCGATGATCAGAGCGTCGACGATCGTGAGGTCTTGCTCGCCGCGCAGACCGGCGGATTCGGCTGACCGCTGGGGGGCCTGGGTGCTCAGGTGGTCACAATGCCGGTCGGCGATCCACAGCACGAAGCTCCACACGATGAGTGCTCCAGCCACGAACCACAGCGAACGCAGCGTGGTCTCGATCAGATGGTGGAAGATCAGTCCGACCAGTCCGATCGGAATCGACCCGAGGATGACCGCCCAACCGAGCCGGTAGTCGGTGCCTCGTTTGTCGGCATGGAACAGTCCGGTGAACCATCCCACGGCCAGACGGACGATGTCTTTACGGAAGTAGAGGATCGCCGCCGCGATCGCTCCCACTTGGATGATGGCGGTGAACGCCGTCACAGCGGGGGAGTCGATCGAGTGTCCGAGCAGTTTCTCGACGATGGTCAAATGCCCGGTCGACGAGACCGGCAGGAACTCAGTGATGCCCTCGACGATGCCGAGGATGATGGAGTCGAACCAGTTCATGGCCGCCTTTCTTAAGTCAATCACACATCGTAGCGGCGCCTCGTCTCCGAGCTTGGCGGCGAGGCGGGATGTCAGGGATCAATGGGGGGTGCCCAGTTCCTCAGGCGACACCCATCGCCCGGTAGAGTCCCGCGAGATCGTCGCTGGCGCGCAGGTGGTCGCCGCCGTCACCGCCACCATCGACGACATCAGACCACAGGGTCGCGCTGGTCGGGTTGGACGCAGCGAGTCATGACCTGGTCGGCCCGTCCGATCAGCCAAGTGTTGATCTGGTTGAGCAGGCCGATGTATTCCACCGTCGTCTGGTCGTACGTCGACTCGGGTCTCAACCCACCGATGGTGACACTGACAAGGTCGGAGCAGGCCTGTTCGAGGGCGAGGATTCGCTCGCAGGCGCGGGCTTGTGCCCATTCCCACTGTTCGGTCGCGCTTCGTCCGTCGGTGTCGCCGAATAGCAGGTTGGCGACCAGGTTGGAGACGTCTTCCAGCAGGACGACGTCGTCGGCGGTGATGAAACCGGGATGGGTGCGTATTAGATCGACGGTCGGCGCTTCGAGCGTGACGAAGCCAGCGCCACTGCGACTGGCGCGGTGAGCGGCCACTCGGCGCCGCCCCGCGTCATCGGCCGGGACCATCGTCGCCAGGTAGATCAAGGATCCGGCATGACGGGCGTAATGATGGCGCGAAGCGATGGATTCGGCCAGCGCCGACTTGCCCGAACCGTTGGGGCCGATGACCACGGTCACCATGGTCGGTCCTTCCTCGATGATGGATGCCATCTCACTGGGGCGGGCGCGATGGCTGCGCCGCGTGTCAGTGAGTCTGGGCGGCTCGTCGTTCAGGGGCATTCGGTCGAGTCGTCGATCCGACGTGGGGTGGATCTGACTGGTGGACTTTCCTGTGTGGACATTCACTGCTCCTGGCAGCGACCGCGCGTCAACATCACACCTGCGCCCATGAACCGACCGTGTCCCCATCATAGCGGTGGGACTGCTCGGCTCAGTCGCGACCTCGCATACCAAGTTCGCGCGCGATTCCCCATGATGGCGGAGGAGCTTCAATCCTTCTTGGCGCCGAGAGCGCCGATCAGTTGACGTGCCTGCGGTGTCTGGTCTGAATGAGTGGGGTCACGATCGTCCGGAGGTCTCGCTGAGTCATCGCCTGCCCTGATCGTGAGCATCGGTCGATGAAACCCGTAGGATGGAATTCAGGCAGCTCAACATCGATTCAGTGATCATTTCCGCGCCGCGAATGTGATCATGACGCTAGTGGAGGTCACCATGATTCCCCAACGACAACCAGCTCCGATCCTGTCAGGGGTTCCCGTACGCGGGGATGACCCGGATCCGACCGAAACCTCGGAATGGCTGGAATCCTTGGATGGACTGATTCGTGACGGTGGCGCTGATCGGGCCAGGTACGTCATGGCGCGGCTGCTGGAGCGCGCCAGTGAGCGCCATGTGGCTGTTCCGGGCTCGGTGACCACGGACTTCGTCAACACGATTCCTCACTCGGACGAGCCGGTCTACCCCGGCGATATCGACCTGGAGCGGGGTTTTCGCCGCCTGCTGCGGTGGAACGCGGCGATGGTGGTCCATCGGGCGCAGCGTCCCGGGATCGCGGTTGGCGGACATCTGTCGTCGTACGCTTCGGTGGCGACCTTGTACGAAGTCGGGCTGAACCACTTCTTCCGAGGCAAGGAGCATCCCAGTGGCGGTGATCAGGTGTTCTTCCAAGGACACGCGTCGCCCGGAATGTACGCTCGGGCGTACTTGGAAGGTCGTCTGACCAGCGACGACCTCGACGGATTCCGACAGGAGCGCAGCCACCTCGTCGACGGTGTGGCGCGCGGACTGCCGTCGTACCCTCATCCGCGTCGCCTGCCGACGTTCTGGGAGTTTCCGACCGTGTCGATGGGGTTGGGACCGATGGACGCGATCTATCAGGCCTCGTTCAACCGCTATCTGCACAATCGTGGTCTGAAAGACACCTCCGGTCAGCGAGTGTGGGCGTTTTTGGGTGACGGCGAGATGGACGAGCCCGAGTCGCGAGGCCTGATCCAGTTCGCGGCCTACGAAGGTCTAGACAATCTGACCTTCGTGGTCAACTGCAACCTGCAGCGGTTGGACGGACCGGTTCGCGGCAATGGCAAGATCATTCAAGAACTGGAAGGCTTCTTCCGCGGCGCGGGTTGGAATGTCATCAAAGTGGTCTGGGGCTCTGGCTGGGATCAACTGCTGGACCATGATCCGGAGCGGGCGTTGGTGAATCTGATGAACACCGTTCCCGACGGCGATTTCCAGACCTTCAAAGCCAACGACGGCGACTACGTGCGCCAGCATTTCTTCGGTCGTAATCCCAGAACGGCGGCCATGGTGGCCGATTGGAGCGACGACCAGATTTGGCGGTTGACCCGCGGCGGTCACGACTATCAGAAGGTGTACGCCGCGTACGCCGAAGCGGTCAAACCGAATGGTGTGCCGACGGTGGTTCTCGCTCACACGATCAAGGGCTACTTTTTGGGTTCCCACTTCGCTGGACGCAACGCGACCCATCAGATGAAGAAGCTGACGTTGCTCGATCTGAAACAGTTCCGTGACCGTCTCAACATTCCGGTGTCCGACGCGACGCTGGAAGCTGATCCTTACCGTCCGCCGTTCTATCATCCAGGCGACGACGACGAGCGAGTGGCTTACGCTGTGGCGCGTCGGCGCGCGCTGGGCGGGTTCGTCCCGTCTCGTCGCGATCAGCCACGCGCTCTGCCCTTGCCCAAGCCGAAGTTCTTCGACGTGGCCAAGAAAGGGTCTGGCGCCTTGCCGGTGGCCACGACGATGGCCTGGGTGCGGCTGCTGAAAGAGTTGCTGCGCGACCCGGATTTCGCCCCGCACATCGTTCCGATCATTCCCGACGAGGCCCGTACCTTCGGGATGGACGCCTTCTTCGCGACGATCAAGATCTACAACCCGCATGGTCAGCGCTACACGCCCGTCGACGACGATCTGATGCTCGCCTACCGGGAGTCGACCGCCGGCCAGATCATCCACACGGGGATCAATGAGGCCGGGTCGATGGCGGCCTTCACGGCGGCCGGCAGCGCGTACGCCACGCACGGACTGCCGATGGTTCCGATGTACGTCTTCTATTCAATGTTCGGTTTCCAGCGCACCGGCGATGAGATTTGGGCGGCGGCCGACCAACTGGCCAGGGGCTTCCTCATCGGGGCCACCGCGGGCAAGACCACGCTGACCGGCGAAGGGTTGCAGCACGCAGACGGTCATAGTCCGTTGCTGGCGTCGACCAATCCGGCGGTTCGTCATTACGATCCGGCGTACGCCTACGAGATCGCCCACATCATGGCGCATGGTTTGACCACGATGTACGGTCCGGATCCGCAGAACGTCATCTTCTATCTGACGGTCTATAACGAGCCGATGCTCCAGCCGCGCGAGCCGGATGATCTGGACGTTGACAAGCTGCTGCGCGGAATGTACCTCCTGCGTCCCGCAGCGCAGACCGAGTCGATCGGCGGTGGGGTCGCGCCCTACGCGGACGCGCCCGCAGGGGAGGCCGCGCCGGGGACGGATGCGGGGGAGACTGTGCACGCGGCCGAACCGCTGGCGTCGGACGTTGTCGCGCAAGGGACGGGCGTACGGGCGTCGGGTGCGTCTGAGGTGGCCGCGCCCAAGGCACAGCTGTTGGCTTCCGGCGTGGCTGTGCCTTGGGCGTTGCAGGCCCAGGAACTGCTGGCCACGGATTGGGGGGTCGCCGCCGATGTCTGGTCGGTGACCAGTTGGAACGAGTTGGCCCGAGATGCCCGGAGCCGTGACGAGGCGGTGATGCGAGGCGGAGACGCCACTGAACCGTTCGTCGTCACGTCGTTGCGTGATCGTGAAGGGCCAGTGGTGGCGGTCAGCGACTTCATGGCGAGTGTGCCGAACCAGATCGCCCCCTGGGTGGTCCAAGATTTCGCCAGTTTGGGGGCCGACGGATTCGGATTCTCTGACACGCGGGCCGCAGCCCGCCGCTGGCTGAGAATCGACGCGCAGTCGCTGGTCGTGAAAACTCTGCAGATGCTCGCCGCTCAAGGCAAGGTGGCCTCGGATCTGCCCGCTGCGGCGTATTCCCGCTATCGTTTGGATGACATCAACGCCACGAGCACCGCGAACGAGGCGGACGACTCCGTGTGACGCGACCGAGTCTGGACCAGCTCGGCACGAAGGCGGCCAGGGCGAGACGACTCCGTGTGACGGTCGACCGTGCTCCCACTGCGGACCGAGTCCGACGGCAGGCAGCGCGCGGTGTCAGCTCGTCGATTCCGCATCTCAGCGCCGAATCGCGTAGATTAGGAGCGAGGGAATCGGCATGGCACGAAGGAGACAGTCGTGAGCTCACATGGACCCGTCACCACGGCGGAGATCCAGCAGTTGGGTCTGGCACGGGGCATGGTCGTTGAAGAGTTGGGTTGGGACGATGACGTCGCCGAGGATTTCCGTCAGGCCGTCATGGAGGACATCGACTCGGATCTGGTCGAGGAGTCCACTGAGGCGGTCGACGCGGTCATCCTGTGGCTGCGCGACGACGACGGCGATGTGGTGGATCTGTTGATCGACTCGTTGACCGACCTCGGACCTCAAGGATTCTTGTGGGTGTTGACTCCGAAGATCGGTCGGCCCGGACACGTGGCGCAGTCGGATCTGTCCGAGGGCGTTTTGGCCGCAGGTCTGGTCTTGACCACCACGGTGTCGGCGTCTGCGCAGTGGTCGGCCCACAAGGTCGTGCGTCCGAAATCCGCGCGGCGTTGATCGAACCGTGGTTCCGCGGACCCCTGTGCCGTTCACGACGATGGCTCGTACGTCCGAGGCTGGCCGACGATGATCGACATCCGGGGTCGTGGCGTCTTGCGCGGCGCGGCCCGTGGAGCCACCGTGACCGCCTCAAGACTTGTGAGGCGCGGTTCACGTTGTGGACTGCGGTAGGGTAAGTCCCACTGTGGATGACACCACGCGGATTCATAGCTCAGTTGGTAGAGCACTTCCCTTACAAGGAAGGGGTCGTCGGTTCGAGACCGGCTGAATCCACCAAGTTCGTGCCGGGTTCCCGAGAGGTACGGCCCGCCGAGCGCGGAGAACCGTGGCGTCGGAGTGCGAAGTCGAAGTGTCGTTGGTGCGCCTCGCCTGTGCGGGGAAGCGATTGAGGCGCTTTCGTGTGCCTCGCTTGTGTCGCGAAGTGCTGAGGAGCTGGCACGCCTGACGCGCCGACGGTGTGTTCCGCGTCCGTGTGCTCAACTGTCGGGGGGAACCGCGAGTCGCTGCTCGGGCGTCGCGAGACACCGCTTAGTGTTCGATATGTCCCAGGTTTTCTCTGAGTGTCGGAATTGAGCAATATCGACCTGTTCTGGGGTCGGTTGTCGGTTTGGTATGTGTAATGATTCCGACACGCCGGTGGCGGGTGTCAACACCCATGCCAAATCGTGGGTGGCCCGTCAGAACTGACGATTTTGCGCGATTATCTCCCCGCACTGGGGTTGGGGTGCTTGGGCCGGGCCACCCGTACGGTTCTGTCCGCTTGCGCGGCTCGGCTATTCCTGCGACTGACCGCTTTGTCTCTCGCTCGACATCCGTACGCCGCTCGCGCCGGCCGTACGCTCCGAGTCTGCACTCGCAGTCGTGCTCTCGTGCCGGCCGCCGCCCGCTCGCGTCGGCCGCCCAAGGACCGCGTGCTTCGCTCGTGCCACCGCACTCTGTCGCCCGTACGCCCCGTCCTCGTACGCCATGCTGACCCTCACACTTCCGCCGCCCGCACTCGCGGTGCCGCTCGCCGTCCGCTCGCCGTCCGTGCGCCCCTTCCGTGCGCCCCCGACGCCCCGCCCGTACATACGCCCCGCCATTTCGCGAGACCGTATAGTGTCTCCCCAGCCCGACGCCCCGCCTGTACGCACGCCCCACTGTCCGTACCCTCGCGCCGCGCCCACCGCTGCGCCGCCCGCACTCGCGGTGCCGCTCCACCCCGTACGCCCGCTCCACCCCCGTTGTTTCGCTGTTGCTGGGCCCAACCGGGTAAAATGTCTTCTCGTGGCTACTGTGGACGATTTGCGCAATCTTTGGGACGATCTCGATCAGACGATGAAATCGATCGAGGCGGTCGTCGACGTGCCGACGAAGCAGATCGCGATCGCGTCGCTGGAGGAGCAGGCCGCGGTGCCGGATCTGTGGAGTGACCAGGATCATGCCCAGCAAGTGACGTCGCAGTTGTCGCGGCTTCAGGCTGATTGTGAGCGGGTGCTCGGGCTGCGCACGCGGTTGGATGACGCCGGTGTGCTATTGGATTTGGCGGTTGAGGAGCAGGACGCGGACACGTTGGCTGAGGCTGACACGGTGTTGACGACTTTGGCGGCGGAGATTCAGTCGTTGGAGGTGCGTACCTTGCTGAATGGCGAGTACGACGATCGTGACGCGTTGATGACGATTCGTTCCGAGGCCGGTGGGGTCGACGCGGCTGATTTCGCGGAGATGCTGTTGCGGATGTATCTGCGCTGGGCGGATCGTCACGGTTACCCGGCTGAGGTTTTCGACACGTCGTACGCTGAAGAGGCGGGGATCAAGTCGGCGACGTTGCAGATCAAAGCGCCGTTCGCCTATGGGACGCTGTCGGTCGAGCAGGGGACTCATCGGTTGGTTCGGATCTCGCCGTTCGACAACCAGGGGCGCCGTCAGACCTCGTTCGCCGGGGTCGAGGTTCTGCCTGTCACTCAAGAGGCCGACCACATCGACATTCCTGAGGCTGACATCCGGGTCGACGTCTTCCGTTCGTCTGGCCCTGGCGGGCAGTCGGTCAACACGACCGACTCAGCGGTACGGATCACGCACTTGCCGACCGGACTGGTGGTGAGTTGTCAGAATGAGAAGTCGCAGTTGCAGAACAAGGTCGCCGCGCTGAAAGTGTTGCAGTCTCGCTTGTTGGAGCGGGTACGCGCCGAGCATGAGGCGGCACTGCGGCAGTTGAAAGGTGACGGCGGCAACTCATGGGGCTCACAGATGCGCTCGTACGTTTTGCATCCGTACCAAATGGTCAAAGATTTGCGGACTGACTTCGAGGTGGGCAACCCGTCGGCCGTGTTCGACGGTGATTTGGATGGTTTCATCGACGCCGGCATCCGGTGGCGTCGGCAACAAGACGATCAAGACTGAGTCGCTCCTGCTCTGGAGTCTCCAGGTGGCGTTGAGGTTTCGGGTGTGTCGGACGTGGTGTCGACGTTCACCCTGAGTTTCGCGGTATCGTGCCTTGTCGCGCGGTTTCATATCGTGGAAGGCGCGTCGTTCGTGGGCGAAACCAGTGTTCGATGAGCCCGGACGTACGAACAAGGTTGGGATAAACCTGAGGGTTTGGTAACATTTTCTCAGGTTTGGAGAGGCATAGAGGTATATTGTGATCAAATTCGAGGAAGTCTCCCGCATTTACGACGGACAAACGCGGGCCGCCTTGGCCAATGTCAACGTAGAGATCGACAAGGGAGAGTTCGTCTTCCTCGTTGGCGGTTCGGGGTCGGGCAAATCCACGATGTTGAAGCTCGTCATGCGCGAGTTCCGTCCCACCACCGGTCGGATCTACGTCGCTGGACGCGATGTGGCGACTCTGCCTGAGCGCAAGATCCCGGCCCTGCGTCGCGAGATCGGCATGGTCAGCCAGGATTTCAGGCTCCTGCCCGGCAAGACGGTGTTTGAGAACGTCGCCTTCGCCCTCCAAGTGATCGGCAAGCCGCGCTCGCTGATCCGCAAAGTCGTCCCCGACACCTTGGAATTGGTGGGGTTGGGGGACAAGTCTGATCGTCGACCCGATGAACTGTCTGGTGGAGAGCAGCAGCGTGTGGCCATCGCCCGCGCCTTCGTCAACCATCCCAAGATCTTGCTGGCCGACGAGCCCACCGGCAACCTCGACCCCGAGACGTCGGTCGGCATCATGCGGTTGCTCGACCGGATCAACCGGTCGGAGACCACAGTGGTCATGGCCACCCACGACTGGGCGATGGTCGACCAGATGCGAAAACGAGTCATCGAACTGGAGAACGGACATGTCGTCCGTGACCAGGAACGTGGCATTTACGGCGCGAGAGCCTGAGAGGAGTCCTGATGCGTCACGCACTGTCCGAGACATGGTCCGGTTTGAAGAGGAATGTCGGCATCACGTTGGCCGTCATCATGACGATGTGGGTCTCACTGTCACTGTTCGGGGCCGGCCTGATCGCCGCCCAACAGGTCGATCTGCTGAAAGACCAGTGGTACGACAAGATCGAGATCACGGTCTACCTGTGCACCGCCAAGCTGCAGACCGCTGGAACCTGCGACCCCGGTCAAGACGCCACCCAAGAGCAGAAGGATCAGATCCGGTCGGCCATCGAGGCCAACCCGCAGGTCCAGCAGGTGTGGTATGAGACCAAGCCGGAGGCGTACGAGCAATTCCAGCAGGTTTTCGCCGGCTCGTCGATCAAAGACTCGCTGTCCGTCGATGAGATGCAGGACTCGTTCAGGGTCAAACTGGTCGACCCGAAGAAGTACGACGCGCTGGTGGAACAGGTCAAAGTGATGCGCGGAGTTCAAAAGGTTCAGGATCTGCATCAGATCCTCGACCCAGTGTTCAAGTGGCTGGGCGCGCTGCAATGGGGGACCATCGTGTTGAGCGTTTTGCTGCTCTTGGCCGCGGCTTTCCAGATCAGCACCACCATTCGAATGGCGACCTTCACTCGAGGTCGAGAGATTGGCATCATGCGATTAGTGGGTGCTTCGAACTTCTACATCATGGGCCCGTTCTTGCTCGAATCGCTGATCGCGGCCCTGATTGGAGCTGTTTTGGCTTCAGGAACACTAGTTTTTGGTGTCTGGTTTGTGATTATGAGAAACGCTCAACACACCCTTGAGGCTTTCCGCTGGGTGGGATGGCCTCAGACGTGGCTTTCTGTGGGTTCGATCTTTGTTGTGGCTATTGTACTGTCCATCATCCCGACGGTGATCTCGGCGCGGAGATACTTGCGTGTGTAGGACCGACTGACTGACGGAGGTTTGTGATGCGGAGACTGACAAGAGTGCGGTTAGCTGCGATCGTGTGCTCGATCACCCTGGCGTTCGCTGGGACGGCGATGGTGGCCCATGCCGATGACATCGACCAGCTGAACGCGCAGAAGACCGAAGCTGACCAGAAAGTCAGCCAGGCCGCCGCCGATCTGGATCAGTCCACCGCCAACTTCGTGGCCGCTCAGGGCCGCGTCAGCGACGCCACCACCAAAGTGAATGAGGCCGCAGCCAACGTCGCGGTCGCTCAGCAGGCGTTGAACGCCGCTGAGGCAGCCTTGGCCGAGGCTCAGGCGCAGGGCAAGGTCAAAGACGCCGAGTTGGCTCAGGCTCAGGCCGCTTTGGCTGCCGCTCAAGCCAAAGAGCGCGAAGGCCAGGCCAAGATCGACGCTCAGAAATCCGCCATCAACGCCTACGCCCGCTCGATCGTCCAGGATTCGATGCCTCTGATGAGTGTCGCCAGCCTGATCGACGCCACCTCCACCGCCAGCCTGTCCAACCGGGTTCAGTGGAATGACACCGTGCTGTCGTCCAACCAGGTCGATCTGGACGGGTTGCGTGCTCTGCAAGAAGAGTTGGAACAAGCTCGGATTGATTCCCAGTTCGCTCAAAACCGGGCTGATCAGGCCAAGAAGGAAGCCGACGCGCAGATCGCCGCCACCGCTGAGGTGCAGCGCTCAGCCGAGCAGGCTCGCGACGGTCTGCAGTCCGCTCTCGATCAACAGCGCGAAGCGCTCGCCACCCAACAGGCCGCCGAGGCCGCCGCCCAGCAGGCCAAGTCTGAAGACGAGGCGATGCTGGCCCAGACCCAGGCCGAAGCCGCGAACATCGACGCGAAGATCGCTGAGGAGCATCGCCTCGCGGAGGAGAGACGGCTGGCTGAGGAGGCCGCCGCTGCCCAAGCCGCCCGCGACGCCGCCAACCAAGCGACTCCGCAACCTGATCCGGCTCCTCCGGCCGCGTCGAGCGATGGGCTGATCTGGCCGGTCAACGCGGTCATCACCGACCTTTACGGTTACCGCTGGCATCCGATCTGGGGTTCATGGATGTTCCATGATGGTCTGGATTTGGGCGCCAGTTGCGGGTTGTCGATCAAGGCTCCCGCTGGCGGGGTCATCACCGACGAGTACTACAGCTCGGGGTACGGCTACCGTCTGTTCATCGACCACGGCTACGTCAACGGTCACCACATGGTCACCAGCTACAACCACATGTCGGGCTACGCTCTGGGCACGGGCACATGGGTCAGTCAAGGCGACACTGTCGGTTACGTCGGCACGACCGGCAATTCGACTGGCTGCCACCTGCACTTGATGATGTGGGTCGACGGTTCGGGCACCGACCCGCTGCCGTACCTTCCCTGAGTCGGGCCTACCTTGAGGCTGAAGCGGCCCCTGGGTTGAACCGGCGCTCGTCGGCTCGAACCGCGCGTCCACTATGATGGTCGATGCCATCGAAAGGAGGAACCGTGGTCAAAGAAGTCGGGCGCAAGCTCATCGCCCAGAACAAAAAGGCTCGTCACGACTATCATCTCCACGACACCTTCGAGGCCGGCATCGTCCTGACGGGAACGGAAGTCAAAGCGCTTCGCGCCGGGCACGCCTCATTGGCTGACGCGTTCGTCACCGTTGATGAGGGTGAAGTTTGGCTGCGCAACGCGAACATCGCGGAGTATTCGTACGGAACCTGGACCAACCACGCGCCGAAGCGGACCCGCAAGCTGCTGCTCCACCGCCGCGAAATCGCCAAGCTCGACAAGCAGTCGGCGGCTCCTGGCGCGACCATCATCCCTCTGCAGATCTACTTCCAGGACGGCTACGCGAAAGTCCTCATCGCAGTGGCCACCGGCAAGCGGGAGTGGGACAAGCGGCAGACCATCGCCGAGCGCGACGCCAAGCGGGAAGCCGAGCGGGCGTTGCGCGTGCGCAACAAGCGGGGCTGAACGCTGGTCGCCCCCTGACTACTGGTCGGCCTTGGTCCGGATCGTCTCATGGCCTGCCACTGTGCCGCCGAAATCTGACTTGACCCGCGCGATAGGCTGGCCAGGTGAACGAGGACCTCCAATCGACTGACCCGCCAACGATTGAGACACCCCAACTCTCGATGCGCGAGTTGCGCCAGCGCGGAGAGCTCCCGGCCACCAAAGAGGGTTTGACGATCGAGTTGGCCATGCGCGCCGCCGATCTGCTCGCGTCGGCGGGAGCCGGAGCCAACGACACCGTCATGGTGATGCGGCGGATCTGCGCCGCATACGGGTTGCAGCGGGCTCAGCTGGACGTCACCTCGAATGTGATCCTAGCCTCGTATTACCCCGGCGAGGGCATGCCACCCATCACGTCGATGCGGACGGTGTCCCAAGTGGTCCCAAACCTGTCGAAAGTTTACGGCGTCAACGATTTGGTGGCTCAGGTGACGAACGGGTTGTCGCTCGGGCGGGCGATGCGGCGTTTCGACGGGATTCGCAAAGGGCGTGAGCCGTACCCTCCGTGGCTCGCCGCGTTAGCCGCCGGTGGGGTGTCGATGGGTGTTCAGTTGTTGTACGCCACGTCGTGGATCATGCTGCCTTTGGGACTGATCACTGGCTATTTGGTCAACCGATTCGTCTACCTGTTGTCGCGCCGTGGTCTGCCGGCACTGTTCCAGCAGATGTTCGGCGGCTGGCTGATCGTCGCGTTCGCGGCCGGTTTCACCTGGCTCAACTCTCATCCCGCCGTCAACGTCTTAGGGTACGTCTCGCCGACGGCGATCGCTGTCGGATGTGTTTTTCAGTTGGTGGTCGGAGCCCGGTTCGTGGCAGGCATCCAAGACGCCATTGACGCCTTCTTCGTCACGGCCGCCGCCAGAATGGTCCAAGTGGTGTTGATGACCGCCGGGCTGGTGGTCGGCCTGGTGTCCGGGTTGGATCTGGCGCGACGCCTGGGAGTCGATGTCTACATCTCAGCCAGTGTGCCTCCGTTCGGCAGTGCTCCGGGACAAGTGGTCGGCGCCACTGCGACGGCCGTTTTCACTGCGATGAGCTACTTCGCGAACCGCCGGACGTTGGCGGTGACCGCCGTGACGACCGCGCTGGGATGGGGAGCTTACCTGATCGCGCTCAACTTGGGCTGGGGTGCGATCACGGCCAACTTCGTCGGCCCGATGGTCGCGGCCTTCTTCGTCACCCTGCTCGTGAGGAGACTGTGGCAGATTCCGGCGTTCGGTGTCATCAATGCCATGGGTATCCCGTTCGTGCCTGGCTTGGGGCTCTACCTGGGGTTGATCCAGATGGTCGGCTCGGCCTCGGCTCCAGCTGACCCGTCTACCGGCGGCGCGACCCTGGGCACAGCGGCCGCCATCGCGTTGGCGATCGCGGCTGGCGCGAGTCTCGGGGTTCTGTTGGGTCGACCTGTCAGCGAGCAGCTCATGCTCATCCCACATTCATGGAAGCAGCGTCGCGCCAAGCGCAAGCGTCGCAAGGCCGCCGCCTAGCGTCCACGCGCTGCGGAATTCTCACCGCACTGGTCGTTCCATCGGCGGCTCGCCACCGTCGTTCCATCGTCGCGCAAAGCCTCACTTCTGGTCGCCCTGCGGCCCCGTCATGCCACTAGCGCGAGCCAACGGGAGGGACAACGTACGCGGCTCGCCGCTTGGCGGAGTTCTCCCGACCATTTCATCGTGCCTTGGGTGGGCTGCCTGGTGCTCCCTCACCTCAACGTCATCCAGAAAATCATACATAACCGAACCGAAGACTATCGAAAAAGTAGCTTTTATTGGTCGACATCTTGGGGAGACTTGTCACAGAATTGGTCTATCTCGCTGCGAACTACGCTGAAATGCACCATATTCACCCAAAACTCGCGAGTTGCTAAGTCATCTGAACTGTGCTTATACTCTTCTCGTACATCATACTAATTGAGAATCGGGGATCACCCCTCAGTGGCCCAACGACTACGGACCACTGTCCGAGGGAATCGTATGACTGCGCCTGGCTAGCGATCAGGCGTCCGCCTCAAGATCACCACGGTGATCCCCTATCACGTCGACATGGCTGTCCGCGTCAGCGGCTGGCCCGTACTGAAAGGAGAACCGGCTCATGGCCGGAATGATCAAAGGATTGACCCGAGCGGATCTGATGGTGCCCAAGGTCCAGATCTCGCTCGACCTGACCAACAACGCTGAGGCTCTCGCCACCGCTGCCATCGCGGTCGAGGCGGGTGCGGACTGGATCGAAGTGGGCACCCCGCTGGTCCTGGCTGAAGGCCTCCATGCCGTGCGCGCCCTGCGCAAAGAGTTCCCGAATCACCCCATCGTGGTCGATCTGAAGACGATGGATGGCGGATACCTCGAAGCCGAGATGATGGGGGACGCCGGGGCCGACGCCGTCGTCGTCATGGCTCAGGCTCATGAGGCCACCATCGAGGCCGTCATCTCGGCCGGACAGAAGTACGACCTGCTGGTCATGGGCGACGACATGGTCAAATCGGACCGCGTCGCGGCCTGTGTCGAGATGGAGCGGCTGGGCATCGACATGATCGTCCACCACATCGGCTTCGATCATCGCAATGCCCATCCGGGTCCGTCGCCATTGGATCAGTTGGCCGACATCGTGGCGGCCACGACCGTGCCGGTCCAGGCGGTCGGTGGGCTGAGCATGGAACAAGCCATCCAGTGCCCGAAGATCGGCGCGCCCGTGGTGGTGTTCGGCGCTCCGCTGGCCATCGACGGCAAGTCTTTCGCCCCAGGTAAAGACCTCGCCAATGTGTTGACGGCCGCCTGTGCCGCCGTTCACGCCACGCCGACCCGCTACGAGGCTGCGGCATGAAAATCAGCGCGTTCCCCAAGGGCGACCTCGACGACATCGTCAACGGCAAGATCACGGTGTTTCAGTGGATCGCCCAGGCCGCCACGTTGCCGATCGAAGGCGTCGAACTGTATTCCAGGATGCTCTTGGACAAGGGTGAGAGCTTCTGGGATCAGGTGGCCGACTGTTTGGACGAGCATGACCTGGTGATGCCGATGCTCTGCGCCTCGCCGGATCTGAGCGCTCCCGATCCTGCGGTTCGTCAACGTGAATTCGACAGGGAAGTCCAGATGATCCAGGCCGCGCGCCGGATCTCTGGGCCGGGCGTCAGCGTCAGGGTTCTGTCTGGCCAGCGTCGTCCCGAGGTTGGCGTCGAGCAGGGATTGGAGTGGGTGGCCGACGCCATCAACCGCCTGGTCGATGTCGCCAGCGAACTCGGCGTCTTGCTTGGAATCGAGAACCACTACAAGGATGGATTTTGGAAGTACCCGGAGTTCGCTCAGCGTCCCGAGGTCTTCTTCGACTTGCTTGATCGGATCGACGAGCGTGTCTGGTTCGGTGTTCAGTACGACCCGTCCAACGCCATCACGGCGGGGGCCGACTCGGCTGACTTCCTCGACAAAGTGATCGACCGTGTCTACACGATCCAGGCGTCGGATCGTTCACTGGCTCCGGGCGGCAACCTCGCTGATTTGAAGCAGGCCGACGGCACCTTGGGATATTCCCCACTGCTGAAACACGGCATCATCGGCCAAGGCCTGAACGACTACGACCGGATCTTTTCGACCTTATGGAACGCCGGTTATGACGGCTGGATCTCGGTCGAGGACGGCGTGAACAGCTTCGACGAGTTGCGAGCGTCGTGTGAATTCCTGGTCCAGGCCCGCCATCGTTGGTTCGCCGGTTCGACCAAGGTCAGCGTCGCCACGCTTGATCACGCCCGTGCTCGTCAGGGCCTGCCGCCGTTCGAATGGGTGGGAGCCTAGGCCTCATCGGGCCCCACCCCCAACATCTCCGTCACGTCGGCGCTCCGGTGTGACGGCCAACAAAGATATGGAGTAAACAATGCAGTTGAAGAAGATGGTCGTCGCTTTGGCGGCCACGGCGCTACTGGTTCCAGTGGCCGCCTGTTCCTCGTCCACCCCGAAAGACGGCGGCGATCAGCCCACATTGCACGTGGCCCTGCCGACCCACGCCTGGACCAACGCCATCAAAGAGTCGATCCCCGAATTCGAGAAGGTTTCTGGCATCAAGGTCGATCTGACAACTTTTGGTGAGGACCAGTTGTCTGACCAATACAACGTCAAACTCAACACCAAGTCAAAGGACTTCGATGTCATGATGTTCCGCCCACCCCAGGATGGCAAGCTTTTCGTCCAAAATGAGTGGTTGGCGCCGATCGACGACTACCTCAAGCAGGCCGACGCGGCGTACAAGTGGGATGACTTCCTGCCGGCGACCCGCGACTCGGTCACCGTGGACGGGTCCATCTACGGCGCGCCGCTCATCACCGAGCAGGAGGTGCTCTACTACAACAAGAAGTTGCTAGCTTCCGCCGGGGTGAACGTGCCGACGACGATGGATGAGCTCGAAGCGGCCGCAGCCAAGCTGACGGATAAAGGCAAGGGCCAGTACGGCTTCCTGTCGCGCGGACAACTTTCGGCTTCAGTCACCCAGTTCTCGTCCTTCCTCTACTCGTTCGGCGGTGACTTCGACAATGGCAAGAAAGCCACACTGAACACCCCCGAGGCGAAGAAGGCCTACGAGTTCTATGGACGGATGCTCAACCAGTACGCCCCTACGGGAACCACAGAGATGAACTGGATCCAGGCCATGCCGATCTTCGCTCAAGGCAAGGTCGCGTTCTACACCGATGTCAGCTCGCTGTCGCCGAACTTGGACGATCCGGCGACCTCCACCGTGGTCGACGATTGGGGCGTGGCGCCCTTCCCGGCAGGGCCTGCGGGCTCGCATCCGTACAATATCTCGGCTTGGGCTCTGGGAATCAACGCTTTCTCGGAACACAAGGATCTTGCCTGGAAGTTCATGGAATGGGCCACCGGTCAGGACATGTCTTTGAAGCTGCAGCAGAAGGGCCAGTCGCTGGCGCGCGCCTCGCTCTACGCGTCAGCCGAAGGAACCAAGGGCTTCCGCGACGACATGATCGCCGCGATCAAGTCCTCGACCGCCGCAGGTGTGGCCGTCGGGCATGACCGCCCGCTGGTCATCAAGGTCTCCGAGGCGCGTGAGATCATCGGCAAGCCGATCGTCACCGGGATCGACGGTGGCGACGTGGCGGCGGCCATCGAAGAGGCGCAGACGCTCTATCAGAAGTTCTTGGACTCCGAAACCAAGGCCTGAGCGACCACGTGGCTCGGGCGGTTCCTTCGAGGACGCCGCCCGAGCCCCACTCAAGGAGCACCGATGACACCCCCCAAGCCCGTCGCCCAGACAGCCAGCGCGTTGTCCGACTTCGCCAACAAGCATCGAAAGTACGTGCTGGCTGGCCCGGCGACCTTCTTCATCACATGCATGCTGATCATTCCGCTCGGTTTCACGGTGTATCTGTCGATGACCGGAGCCTCAGGATCAGTGTCGCGCAACGCCGACTTCCTCGGCTTGGCCAACTACGCCGAGATCCTGTTCGGCAATGACCGGTTCTGGCCCGCGGTGTGGCGCACCGTCGTGTTTACCTCGGTCGTCCTCACCGTGGAGATGCTGGCCGGATTGGGCATCGCCCTGCTGTTGTGGCGCACCTTTCGCGGCGACTCCATCTTGAGGGTCATCATCCTGTTGCCGCTCGTGGCCACCCCGGTGGCGGTCGGCATGATGTGGATGTTGATCTTCCACCCAACGATCGGGGCCGCCAATGAGATCCTCAGCTGGTTCTCAGTGTCGGCTCAAGGATGGCTGTCGGATCCGCGTCAGGCTCTGCCGACGCTGATGTTCATCGACATCTGGCAATGGACTCCCATGGTGACGCTGATCCTGCTCGCTGGGCTGCGCTCGATCTCTGACGAGCCACTTGAAGCGGCCAGTGTCGATGGGGCGAATTCTTTCCAGCGTCTGATCCACGTCATCTTGCCGACTTTGGCGCCGACGTTGGTCACCGCGTTGCTGCTGCGGGCCATCGACGCGCTCAAGACTTTCGACATCATCTACGCGACGAAAGGCAAAGGCGGTGGGTCGTACCACGAGGCCGAGACCCTCAACATCTTGGCCTATTCGTACTCCTTCGACTATCAGTACTACGGCAAGGCCTCGGCGGTGTTGGTGCTGTTCTTGATCATCATTTTGACCATCTGCTGTGTGTTGATCATCATGAGAAAGAAGCAGAGAGTATGAGTTCCAAACGAATCGCCTACCCGATCTTTCGGGCAGTGATGTTGACGGTGGTGGTGATCACCTTGGTCGTCCCGTTCTTGTGGATGGTGTTGTCATCGTTCAAATCCAACCTCGCGATCACAGACCCGAAGCAACTGTTCAGTTTCAACCCGACGCTGACGAATTACGAGACGGTTTTCGGGGTGGCCGACTTCCTGCCCTTCATGATCAACTCCCTGGTGATCGGAGCGGCCTCCACGGTGGTCTCCTTGATCATCGGCGTGCCCGCCTCATGGGTGATGGCGCGTTATCAGATGACCAAGTCGTCCACCGGTGTGCTCGTCGCCCGGATCATCCCCACCGTCTCGCTGCTGATCCCGTGGTATTACATCTTCGCTCAGACGGGCTTGGCTGGAACGTACACCTCGCTGATCCTGGCGCACATGTTCGTCTCGCTGCCGCTGATCGTGTGGATCATGCTCGGGTTCTTCGAACAACTCCCGATCGATCTGGAGGAATCGGGCCAAGTCGACGGCCTGACCCCGATCGGGGCTTTCTGGCGGATCACGCTGCGGCTGTCGACACCTGGTCTGGCGACTGCGGGGATTCTGTCTTTCATCTTCTCGTGGAACAACTTCATGTTCGCCCTGATCCTATCCAGCGCTCAGACCCGCACGCTGCCGATCGCGCTCTACAATTTCATCTCCTACGCGTCGATCGACTGGGGTGGCCTGATGGCAGCGTCGGTGACCATCACCTTGCCGGTCTGTGTCTTCGCTCTGATCTTCCAACGTTATGTCGTCGCCGGCTTGACCGCCGGCTCAATGAAAGGATAATTCATGCTCATCGATCTCACAGGCAAAGTGGCTGTCATCACCGGGGCCGCCCGCGGCATTGGGCGGGCCATGGCTGACCGTTTGGTCGCCGAAGGTGCGACGGTCATCGGCTGGGACCTCGCCTGGCCCGATTCTGGGGTTGGTTTCGACCATATGGTGGTGGACGTGACTCGACCGGAGTCAGTAGCTGACGCCGTCGCCGCAGTCGTCGCCGCCCATGAACGGTTAGACATCGTCGTGAACAACGCAGGCATCGGTTTGGACACGGTGGTGGTTGACTTGGCCGAGTCGACCTGGCGTAAAGTGATCGACGTGAACCTGAATGGAGTGTTCAACGTCTGCAAACAGGTGGCGCCGGTCATGAAGCAGCAGCGTGGTGGTCGGATCATCAACGCCGCCTCGTTCGCGGCCATCGTCCCGTCGGTCGGCTCGTCGGCCTACGCGGCGTCGAAAGCGGGGGTGGTGTCGTTGACCCGAGTGTTGGCCGGGGAGCTGGGCCCGTGGAACGTGACCGTCAACGCGTACGCCCCAGGCATGGTGCCTTCCGAGATCAACCATTTCACGCAGCGACCGCCGGCTGAGCAGGAATCCTTGTTGTCGACGTTGTCCTTGCGGCGATGGGAGACCACCGACGACGTGGCCGACTTGGTGTGCTTCCTCGCCAGCGACAAGGCCGGATACATCACCGGCGCTCTGATCGACGTCAGCGGCGGAAAGCTGGCGACTCAACGGCCACAATTGGCGTACGACATGGCTGGCTTGGCATGACGGCTCGCGGAGCGGGTGACCGTTATGAGACCATCCTCAACCTTCTGGGGCAGGGGATCATCGACGGCGCCTTTCCGGTGGGCAGCGTGCTTCCGACCGAGCAGATCCAAGAGGATCAGCATGTGTCGCGCACAGTCGTACGCGAAGCCACTCGCACACTGTCCACTCTCGGCTTGGTCAAGGCCCAGCGCAACGTCGGGACGACCGTCCTGCCGCCCAGCGACTGGGCGACGACCCACCCGATGGTGATTCGATGGCGCGCTCATGGTCCAGACTTTCTGATCCAGCATCATGAACTGCTGGAGTTGCGCCTGGGAGTCGAGCCGGTCGCAGCTGAGCTCAGCGCCCGGCGAGCCCCCGTCGACACTGGGGCCAAGCTGATGGAGCACGCCGCTCAGATGGGCGCGGCGCTGCGCGCCGCTTCGCCGGAAGGATTCTTCGAGGCGGACTCGTTGTTCCACAAGGCTCTGCTAGAGGGCAGTGGCAACGCGATTCTAGCCAAACAGGCCGGTCCGGTGGCAGCGGGGTTGCATGCTCGGTTCGAATCCGGGCAGGAGCACCTGCGCCGATTGATCCAAGACTCAGTCGATCGGCATGTTTTCCTGGCTGAGGCTGTCGCCCTGGGCGACACATTGATGGCCAGGCGTTGGGCTGAGATGCTGATCCGTTACACCCTGGCGGAGGTTCGCCCGGCCAGACCGCAGGCCGCCGAGGTTCACGACGGCTCTGCTGCCGGGGGCTGAACCGGGCCGATCTGGAACGGGTCAGCGTCCTCGACTCGGGTGGTCGCGTGGCCCGCGCCACGCGGTGAACCAGTGGGCGAGTCGATCAGGCGTCGGTCAGTGCCGCGACGAATCCGTCGATCGCGGCCTGATCGATCGTCTCAGTGTCTTGGGTGGTCTTCTTGATCCGGGTGATCAGGAAACGCTCGATGGGGTTCATCGACGCGAAACGGAACCGTCCGCCGAGAAAAGCGACGGCGATGGCTCGCTCGACCAGGTCGGCTGGGAATCCGTCGCGCGCCTCCTGAGCCTTGACGTGCGGGTCGGACTCCATCCCGGTCACGAACAGTGCGACGCGTTTACCGCGCAGATCGGCTCGTGAGACGAAGGAACGCATCGCGGCGAGGGGCCGTCCGGCGTAGATCGGGGTTCCCAAGACGATGGTGTCGAACCCGGCTAGCGGTGGGGCGGATTCACCCAGGTCGAACACTGCCGTGTCTGGTCCCAGTCGATCGGCGATGTCAGCGGCGAGTTGACTTGTCAGACCGTGTTTTGAGGCGTAGATGATCGCTGTGGTCATGAGTGTCCTTTCGGGGATGATTCGTGGGCTCGTCCGATGCGGCCGAGGGTGGCGTGGATGTTGAGCAGGTGTCGGGCCAGGTCGTCCAACTCGGCTGAGTCAAGACCCGAGAATATGGACGCCATGAAGTCGCGGGCCTGCGCTTCGGTGTCCAATCCCCACTGATCAGCCTTCGCCGTACGGCTGATTCGTACGGCGCGAGAGTCTCGTGGGTCAGCGTCCAGGCGGACGAATCCTTTGGCGGTGAGCTTGCTCAACAGTTGTCGTACGTTCTGGTGGGAGCTGTCGGAGGCCTGGGCCAGCTGGCTCAGAGTCGGCGGGTTGTCGAACAGCGAGATGACGACGAGCAGCCAGAACTGTTTGGCGGTCAGTTCGGGCAGTAGGACGTCGAGGGTACGTTGGAGGCGATTCGCCACCGAGAAGATGGCGCCGAACACGACGCGGGCGCAGCCCAACCCACGGGTGGCGTCGATGATGTCGAGGGTTGGGGAGTCCTCGCCGGTGTTTCGCCCCCAGCGTGGAGGCTCGGTCACATTTGTCGAAGTCGACTGGGCAATCGGGTCTTCGGACGGAGTGGGGGAGGAGCACATAGGTAATATATTACCTTAATCAGGGAAGGAGCTGGCCGGTGGCTGCTGGGTCCAGGGGCGATCACCGCCACCGGCGAGCCGTACGTCTCACGTGAGACGATTGGCGGGTGAGTGTTGCACCCTTGACTGACCGTCTGCCCCGTGGAGCTGACGCCCATAACCCTGACGTTTTGTTCGCGGCGTTCGAATCCTGGGCCAGTGAGCGCGGCTGGCCGCTCTACGACCACCAGACGCAGGCGCTGATCGCCACGTTGGCTGGTGACAACACCGTCATCACCACACCGACCGGCTCAGGAAAGTCGTTGATCGCCGCGGCCGGCCATTTCGCCACCTTGGCGGCCAGGGGGCGCTCGTATTACACCGCGCCGATCAAGGCGCTGGTGTCGGAGAAGTTCTTCTGGCTGTGCGAGGTTTTTGGGGCCGACCTGGTCGGCATGGTGACCGGGGACGCCAGCGTGAATCCTGACGCGCCGATCGTGTGTTGCACGGCGGAGATTTTGGCCAATATTGCTTTGCGTCAGGGACGTGAGGCTGACATCGATCTGGTGGTGGCCGACGAGTTCCACTTCATCGCTGATCGGGATCGCGGTTGGGCCTGGCAGGTGCCTTTGTCGGAGCTGCCGCAGGCACAGTTCATGATCATGTCGGCCACGCTGGGCGATGTCACCGGGCTGGTGTCGATGCTGACGAAGAACACCGGGCGGCCGACCGAGATGATCGCCGACGCTCGTCGCCCAGTTCCGCTGGTCTACGACTACGTGCGCACCGCCATGCACGACACGGTCGCTCACCTGGTCGCCGACGGCCAAGCCCCGGTCTACGTGGTTCATCCGACTCAAAAGGGTGCGACCGAGCAGGCTCAGGCGCTGATGTCGATGCCGCTAGTGACTGCCGACGAGCGGCGGGCGATTCATGAGGCCATCGCTGGTTTTCGGTTCTCCCCCGGCTTCGGGGCGACACTGAGACGTCTGTTGGACGCGGGTGTCGGGGTCCACCACGCCGGGTTGCTGCCGAAGTACCGCCGTCTGGTCGAGGTCCTCGCCGGCAGCGGGAAGTTGAAAGTGATTTGTGGGACCGACACGTTGGGCGTGGGCATCAACGTGCCGATTCGTACTGTCTTGTTCGCTTCACTGGTGAAGTTCGACGGGCGTCGGGAAAGGCTGCTGCGCGCGCGGGAGTTCCATCAACTGGCGGGCCGGGCGGGGCGTCCAGGCTTCGACACCCTGGGCTATGTGGTGGGGCAGGCTCCCGACCACGAGGTGGAGAATGCCCGGCTTGAGGCCAAGGCCGGTGGCGATCCGATGAAGCTCAAGAGCATGCGCAAGGCCAAGCCAGCCCCTGGACGGGCCACTTACACGCAAGCCAGTTTCGACAAGCTGGTGGATTCTCCTCCGGAGACTCTGCGGCCCACGATGCAGGTCAGTCATGCCATGCTGCTGAACTTGCTCCACCGTGACGAAGACACCGCGCAGGCCGTGACCCACATCGTCGACGCAGCCACGCTGGAGGTGAAGACCCGTCGCCGGTTGCTGCTACGAGCTGTGCAACTGGGCAAGGCGCTGGTGAAAGCTGGGGTGGTGGTACGGCGGGCCGAGCCCACACCAGGCGGTCGTCTTTTCGATGTGGCCGATCAGTTGCAGGACGACTTCGCGCTGAATCAACCCTTGTCAGCCTTCGGTTTGGCAGCGTTCGACCTGCTCGACTCGACCGCGGCTGACTTCGCGCTCGATGTGGTCAGCGTGGTGGAATCGACCTTGGAAGATCCGACCACCGTCCTGCTGGCCCAACAGAATCAGGCGCGCGGGGAGTTGGTCTCGCGGCTGAAGGCCGATGGTGTCGAGTATGACGAGCGCGTACGACTGGCGGAGGAGACCACCTGGCCGCAGCCGTTGGCTGAACTGCTCACCTCAGCCTTGGCCGTCTTCGCTCAAACCCGTCCGTGGATCGTGGAAGCGTCGCTGTCGCCGAAGTCGGTGGTTCGTGACATGTACGAACGAGCGATGACCTTCGGGCAGTTCACTGCCTTCTATAAGGTGCAACGCAGCGAAGGGCTGCTGTTGCGGTACCTGTCGGACGCCCATCGGGCCTTGCGTCAAACTGTTCCCGAGGCCATGCGAACCCCGGGGTTGGACGACCTCATCGCTTGGCTGGGAGAGGTCGTGACGATAACCGACTCCTCCTTGTTGGATGAATGGGAGGCGCTGACCCACCCGACGAGTGTGGCCGAGCCGCGGTCAGAGGTGGCGCAGCGGCCGTTGACCGGCAACCCGCGAGTCTTCCAGGTGTTGATCCGTAATGCCATGTTCCGGCGGGTTTTGTTGGCCGCCAATGACGATGTCGACGCCCTGGAAACTCTCGAGAATGAGACGAACCAGACCTGGCTGGAGGCGTCCTCGGCGCCGGGTTGGACCCCGCCGAGCCGTCCGACCCCGCCAGCGCAGTGGCGAGACCCGTGGACTGGTCAGCCCGACGCTTGGTCGGGGGACCAGTGGGATGAGGCCTTGGAGCGCTATTGGGACGACCATGACGTCATCGGCTCGGACGCGACCGCTCGTGGTCCGGCGGTTTTCGTCGTACGACCAGGCGAACCGTTGTGGCGGGTACGTCAGATCATCGATGACCCGGCTGACGACCACGACTGGGCCATCACTGCACTGGTGGATCCGGCGGCCAGTGACCGGGCCGAGCGGCTGGTGATGCGGGTCACGGGGTTCGGTCGCATCGACGGGTGAGTGCTGTGGGCTTGCGACCGGCGACGACCCGCGCGGGGTGCGCGTCATCGACGCGCCCTGATTCCCCATCCCCCATGGCGGAGGGGTCCTGCGCGGAGTGAGCATCGTCAGCGACCATGTGTCCCAATGACGTAGAGTTTCAGGATAGACAGAAGGAGTTTTCATCATGGCGGAAGCTAAAGGGCGGACCTTGCTCGATGGGCGAGCGTCTCGCAGACATGGGTACGATCTGGGCGGGGGCAGTGAAATCGTCATTCACGAGACGGATTCCGCCATCGTGGGCGCGCCCTACTGGAGGGTCGACGGTTCGACCCGTTTCGCGGGTGGCTCGTCTCGTCTCGCCCACGTCGACTCCCCGATGGCAGGTGCGCGATGATTGATCCAACATCCCGTCGTCGGCTCGGAAACACCGGTTTGGCGGTATCAGGAATTGGTATTGGTTCCGGTGGTCTGGGGTCGGTGCCGTCACTGTTCGGGTACGACACTCCGGAGGATCGCGCGGTCGCCACTGTCAAGGCCGCGTTCGCGTCACCTCTGAACTTCTACGACACGTCAGCTGGTTACAGCGCCGGTGAGTCGGAGCGACGAATCGGTTTGGCCATAGCCGAATGTGGCGGCGTGCCTAAGGGGTGGGTCTTGGCCACGAAGGTGGATCCTGACCAGAAGACCAGGGCGTACGACGGCGCGGCCGTGCGGCGAAGCTTCGAAGGCAGTCTTTGCCGACTGGGCGTGGATCGGATCGAACTGTTGCATCTGCACGATCCCGAGCAGATCTCGTTCGCGGACGCCATGGCCCCCGATGGCCCGGTCGCGGAACTGATCCGGTTGAAGGATGAAGGTCTGGTCGGGCATCTGGGAGTCGGGGGAGGCCCGGTGGGCAACCTGATGCAATTCCTTCAGACCGGCGTCTTCGAGGTGGTTCTGACTCACAATCGCTACACGCTGCTGGATCGTACGTCCGAACCGCTCATCACCTGGGCGACCGCGAATGGTGTCGGTGTGCTTCAGGGCGCGCCGTACGGCGGTGGAGTGTTGGCGAAAGGTGTGGATGCCACGTCGACCTACTGTTACGCGCCGATGAATCAGGCCACGCTCGGCCACGCCCGGGCCTTGACCCGAATCTGTGCCGAAGCCGGTGTGCCCCTGGGGGCGGCCGCGCTGCAGTTCCCGCTGCGCGACGAGCGGATCGCCTCCGTCATCGTCGGAGTGACGCATCCACAGCGGATTCAGGAGAGCCTGGATTGGGCCACTTGGCCGATCCCAGACGACGTGTGGGACGCGCTGATCCAGGCCAGCGGACATGACGCAGGCTTGGACAACTCGACTCGGTGATCGACCGCTGGTGTCTCTCCAGGCCATTCCCATTGCCGCGCGCTGTTTCGGTCGACAAGGAGTTTGACGCAGGTGTGGTTGACTTCAGTTGGCCGGGAATGAGTCGGGATGCCGGCGATTACGGTGAGAGTTCAAGGCTGACGCGGTCGACCACGGTTTGACTGGGCCGGACGACCCGTGGAGGTCAACCAGATCGGTCTGGCGTTGTGCCGTATTCGGGAGTTGGAAGAGGAGAACGAGGTATTGCGCCGAGCTGCGGCGCACCTACCTTGGGCGATTCTGCGAAACCCGAAATGATCTACCCGCTGGTCCAACAGGTGGTCGAGGCCTCAGAGTCCGGCCGCCACCGCGTGATGGGACAGGCCCGCCCCTGCGCGGACAACGCTCTCACAGAATCATTCTTCTCCTTGCGCCAGAAGAACATCCTCGACAAGCGCCGTGTGTGGCCGACCGGTATCAACGACGACTGGCCATCGTCTGCTGGATCGAAGCCGTCTACAATCGCCGACGCTGAGTCGGCGAACTCGGCCCTGTCTAGTGCGAGGCAATTCACATCTCCGACCACCAACTCGCGGCATAATTGAAGAAAAGGAAAACGGTCAACCAAACCTACACCAACCCCAGTTTCCCCTTTAAGCAAGGTGGTGAGAGAGTGGCTTCAAAGAATAAGAGAATCCTTTTGACGGAAGGTTCAAGCCTTTCTTCACGTGAGACGATCACGGCGCTGAGCGAGTGTGGCTATCAGATTGATATTTTAAGTTCGACCACACTTTGCACCTGCGCGTTCAGCCGTTGGCGGCACAAGATCATCAAAACAGTCAATGCCAATGATGACCCGCAGGGCTATCTCAAGCATATTTCTCATCTGCTGCATGACAACGACTACCTTGCTGTCGTACCCACTCATGAGCAAGCGTGGTTGCTTGCGGAAGGTCGTTCCTTTCTTCCTGTTGATGCGCCGATGGCTGTCGCATCAACGGATGCATTTGGAAACACTCAGAGTAAGATTTCCTTTGCTGCGTTATTGGACGAGCTACACATTCAGCAACCACAATGGCAGATTATCGACCAGTCATTAGAAGTAGCCATTCCTTACCCATTTTGGTTGAAGTCAGAGTACGGCACGGCGGGGAGGACCGTTCATAAGGTGCACAACCCTGCCGAGTTGCAACAGTTGTATGCTGGCATCCATTCTTCCCGCGACAATCGGTTGATGATTCAAGAAGACATCAATGGACGTTACGGACAAGTTGTTGCGGTGTTTGACCAAGGAAAAATGATCGCAGTGCACACCACGCTTCAAGCGGGTAGAGGTGTAGGTGATTCAGCCGCAGCTCGTCTGAGCATTGACTCACCCATGTCCCGCTCTGACATGCTCGCAGTAGGTCAGCGCTTACAGTGGCATGGCGCCATCACCTTTGACTTCATCATGCGGGACGGAAAACCCTTTTACATTGAATGCAATCCTCGTATGGTTGAGCCTGCTAACGCGCAATGTGCTGGCGTGAACTTACCCGATTTGCTCATTAAGCTTTCGGCAGGGCTGCCTTTTCCTAGTACGCTTCAAGTGGGCAGGGCGGGTGTAAAGACCCGAAGCACTCAAGCTCTTCTTCTGGGAACGGCTGAGAAGACAAGGAAGCGAAGAGATGTCTTGACAAGGCTCTCTGCTTGTCTACGAGACAGAACCAGTGTAGAGGTTCTCACGCCTGTCCTCCGCGATCCTCCGAGCATTGTTCCCTTTGTCGTTGTTTTGGTTGCTTTACTCGTTAATCCTCGAAGCGTGTCAAGATTCGCCTCTTCTGCGGTGACCACGTACGGTATTCAGCCGAAAACGGTCATGAAGTTAATTTCACAATTGCGGTAAAGACGGGCTCTGTCAGGCCACCGGTGACACGCTCCCTGAGTCAAGAGTTTCCCTGGTCCCTGGCAGAATTGGCGCATGGTTGGAAGCGTGACTGATCTGCTCGCGCGGCTCCGCGAGTTTCTGAGTGGATTGTCCGCTGCTGATCGGCGGCAGGTCATCGTTGCGTTGTGTGAGGTAGTCTACGAGGACGCCTACGCGGACGGTGCGGGCCTGCGGTGGGCGCCCGTCGGAGTAGTCCGCCAGAGCCATAGCCGTGATGGTGCCCAGCGCTGACTTTGCCGGGACTGCACAAGAATGCTCAGCAGCAAGATGAGCCGGGTCATTGCCTCATCGATGCTAGCCCCGGCCACATGGATGAGGCACTTCGCGTGCTTCGCAGAGGCCCGCTACGGGGACTGTCGGGCAGAGGGTGGGTTGGGGGTTCGGATAAGTGAACCTGTGGAGATGGGGGGAATCGAACCCCCGTCCTCGAAAGGCGAACTAGACATTCTCCGGGCGCAGCTTCACTTATCGCTCTACTTGGCTCTCATGCTCTCGGAAGCACGTCATGAACAAGCCCAGTCTTATTGTTTTCCCTTCACGCCCCTAAGACGAAAGCGTCAAGGTGAGCCTTCAAAATGAGGCCAGTGTCTGAGGTGAAGGCACCCTCAGGCTGACCCTTCGATCGCTGATCAGGCAGCGAGAGCGAAGTCAGTGCGAACATCGTTGGCACTTATTGGTTTCAAGGATCGTTTACGAGATAACCCTGAGTCCTCGGCCCGCTTCTCCTAGAACTACCGTTCCAAGTCGAAACCAGTCATCCCCTATGGAGTTGTACGACTTCACGTTGTGAAGCCTTTTCATTATACCGGAGCGACGTGCAGTTGACTAGACCCCGACGTACGCTCCGCTGTCCAGTGTTGACTGCCGCCGCACAGGCTGCCGAAGTCTGGGGTTCTCGCGCGGTTGTCCACAGCGATGGACTGTTTTCGCACTTCTGCTGCGCGGCGGCCACGGTGAGAGTATGAGCATGAACGCGCAAGACGTGGAGTTGGCGCGCGGGTCGAGTGACGTGTCGCAACCATGTCCGTCGCGGTGGCGACGGCAGTGGGGGCTGTTGGGCCATGGCGGCTTGGTGGTTCGGGTCCCTTTGGCTCATCGAGTGCCCAGTTATGCGCGGTCGTGACCTCGGTCGTCCACTCGCGGCGGTGTGATGGCCACGTTCTCGAGCACCAAGCGCCCCCGGGCTCCGCCGAGTACCGCGTCACCCCACCGTCTTGCCGACGACACCCTCGCCGGTGCCGGGACTGGGCAGGTCCAGGGGTCATCGTGCGGTCAAGTAGAATGACGAGCATGTCAAAAGTGCTTTTCGAGTTGCCCCGTGGGGAAAAGGTGGGGCTGGCGTTTTCGGGTGGATTGGACACCTCGGTGGCGGTCGCGTGGATGCGGGAGAACGGTGCCGTGCCGTGTACGTACACCGCAGATATCGGACAGTATGACGAGCCGGACGTCGACTCGGTCCCAGCGCGGGCCGGGAGGTACGGGGCCGAGATCGCCCGACTGGTGCGGTGCACTGAGCCGCTGGTGAACGAGGGGCTGATCGCGATCCAATGTGGGGCGTTCCACATCCGCAACGCCGGACGCTACTATTACAACACCACGCCGTTGGGTCGGGCTGTCACGGGCACGATGTTGGTTCGGGCGATGGCAGCCGACGACTGCCACATCTGGGGCGACGGCTCGACCTACAAAGGCAATGACATCGAGCGGTTCTATCGCTATGGATTGCTGGCCAATCCGCAGTTGCGGATCTACAAGCCGTGGCTGGACACTAAGTTCGTCAACGAGTTGGGCGGGCGCTCTGAGATGAGCCTGTGGATGGCTGAGCGCGATCTGCCGTATCGCGACTCCCAGGAGAAGGCCTACTCGACTGACGCGAACATTTTGGGCGCCACTCATGAGGCCAAAGACTTGGAGATGCTCGACGCGTCGATGGAGATCGTCGATCCGATCATGGGCGTACGCTTCTGGGATCCGTCGGTGCTGATCGACACTGAGGATGTGACGATCAGTTTTGAGAACGGCTGGCCGGTGGCGATCAACGGCGAGACGATGACTGATCGGGTCGCGCTGATGAGAGCGGCGAATCAGATCGGTGGACGCCATGGGCTGGGGATGTCCGATCAGATCGAGAATCGCATCATCGAAGCGAAGTCGCGCGGGATCTATGAGGCGCCAGGCATGGCGCTGCTCTACATCTGCTACGAACGGTTGGTCAACGCCATCCACAACGAGGACACTGTCGCCAACTACCATAACGAGGGTCGCAAACTGGGCCGTCTGCTCTATGAGGGCCGTTGGTTCGACCCTCAGTCGCTGATGATTCGCGAGTCACTGTATCGCTGGGTCGCCTCGGCGATCACCGGCGAGGTCACGTTGCGTTTGCGCCGTGGCGAGGACTATTCGATCCTCAACACGAGCGGACCTTCGTTGTCATATCATCCGGAGAAACTGTCGATGGAGCGGGTCGAGGATTCCGCGTTCGGGCCCGAGGATCGGATCGGGCAGTTGACGATGCGCAATCTGGACATCGCCGACACGCGTCAGCGGTTGGAACAGTACGCCGAACTGGGCTTGGTGGGTGGCCGCATCGGCCAGCTGGTGGGAACAGGCGCCGCGACGAAACAGTTGGAATCTAGCGAGGGCTGACGCGGCGACCGGCCCTGTCCGCCGTCGGACCACGAATCGCCGTGGTTGAGGCAGCAGTCGGTCGCACGCGAGGTTGATACCCGCGATTCGTATGCGAGATGAGGAGTGAGATGGCGAAAACATTCGAGGAACTATTCACCGAGTTGAGTGACAAAGCGGCGACCCGTCCGGCTGGCTCGGGCACTGTGGCTGAGTTGGACGCGGGACGCCACGCCATCGGCAAGAAGCTGGTCGAAGAGGCCGCCGAGGCGTGGATGGCGGCCGAATATCAGTCGCGTGAGGAAACCGCCGAAGAGATCTCGCAACTGCTCTATCACGCTCAGGTGATGATGATCGCCTGCGACCTGTCGTTGGAGGACGTCTACCGCTATTTGTGAGCGGCGACAAGCTTGGGCGCGGCGGGGTCGTCGTCGCGGGTGGGGTACATTGGAGCCGTGACTGAGATGCTGAAGATCGCCGTGCCGAACAAGGGCTCCTTGGCTGAGGACGCGTCCGCGATGCTGCGAGCCGCCGGTTATCGCCAGCGGTGGGACGCCAAAGATTTGGTGTTGACCGACGAGGCGAATTCGATCGAGTTCTACTACCTGCGGCCGCGTGACATCGCCGTTTATGTGGGTGAGGGCACTCTCGACGTCGGTATCACAGGCCGCGACATGCTGCTCGATTCGGCGGCGCAGGCTGAAGAGATTCTGTCGCTCGGATTCGGGGGGACCCGTTTTCGTTTCGCTCGTCCGGTCGGGTCTGACATCGACACCGGCGGGTTGTCAGGGGCACGTGTCGCCACGTCGTACCCAGGTCTGGTTCGGGCCTATCTGGACGCCCGCGGGATGTCTGCTCGTTTGATCCGTCTCGATGGCGCGGTGGAGTCCGCGATTCGTCTGGGAGTTGCCGATGTCATCGCCGACGTGGTGGAGACAGGTTCGACGCTGAAGAAGGCTGGTTTGGAGATCTTCGGCGAGGTGATTTTGGAGTCGGAAGCGATCCTGGTTCGTCGTCGCGGGGTCGAGCTGACATCTGACGCCGAGCAGTTGGTCCGTCGGCTGTCTGGGGTGATCGTCGCACGGGATTACGTGGTGGTGGATTTCGATGTGCCGCAGGAGCACGTGGAGCAAACCTCCGCTTTGGCGCCGGGCTTGGAGGGCCCGACCGTGTCGCCGTTGGCGAAACCCGGCTGGTTCGCCGTACGAACAATGGTCCCACGCAAAGGACATCAGGCGCTGATGGACGCGTTGTGGTTGGCGGGAGCCAGGGCGATCCTCGTGACCCAGGTGTCATCGGCTCGGTTGTGAGTCACATTCGGGCGTACAAACTGTCGCCACACGAACAATTGTCGGGTATAGTCGTCAGTGGGTGGCAGGTTGGGACATATTTCTCGAATCACCCCCTTGTGGGCGTTGTTTTTTCGTGATCTCCGACCTGCCACTCCCCATGTTTTCGCGAGCCTTCCCTTGGTGGTGAGGGTATGCGTCAGCGTACGAGCGAGGCGCCTCGACTCTAAGGCGCCAACTATGGAGAATTGTCGTTTCACGCAATAGGATATAGGGGTTATAGTCTTCTTTGTTATTTATTTCTGATGTCTTGATCTACTGGTGACGCGCCACTAGTGTGAAAGGCGTGACGATGTCGGAGATGCGACATCCTCTCCGGATACCGAGAGTCGACTGTGTCGGTCGGCTCAGAACACAGAAGGAGTAGTTATGAGTTCACAAGGAATACCAGGTCGAATCGCCCGCGTGCTGGGCATGGGTGTGATCACGGCGAGTTTGGTGGTGACGATGTCACCACTGGCATGGGCGGGAACGACGTCGATGCCTGGGGTTGAGCGCTGTGGTGTTCAGAAAGTGGTCGGAGTCAGAGGGCAGAATGCGAATGACTCCGACGCCTGGATAACGCTCGAGGCTCCGGTGGGCACAGTCATCAGGAGTGAGCCTACGAGGCACGCAATTCAGAAGTTGACGAATCGAACCTCGTCGGGCTGGAAGGTGTGGATAAAGTCGAGTTCTGGCTTGAACGAGTCTGCGTCGGGTAGCTATTGTGCGCCACGCATGGTCTCGTAGGTTGGTAGTTGGCCTGGCTCTGATGGTCGGGTCGACCTTAGTGGGGTGTTCCTCACCGACTGGTGTCCCTGAGTCGACCTCGGGGACACCAGTTCCGGCCGCGACGCCGTTGGGTGAGTGGACGCCGCATCATCGGTTGCCGATTCCGACAATGGATGAGGAGCAGGCCAAGCAGATTTACTTGGATGACCTGCCCAGTATGGCTGAGTTTGATCGAGTCACGGATCCGCCTGAGGTGGAGTTTGTTCGGTGGACTTCTCGAACGGATTTAGGGCCGACGATGGAGGCCTGTCTGCGGGAGCAGGGTTTTGAGTCGGCCGGGTCGGGTTCGACTCTCGATTTTCCTGGTGATTTGCCTGCGAGTCAGTACGATGCTCAGAATCGGGCGATGTATATCTGCCACGCGAAGTATCCGCTTCATCCGTCGGCTTATGGGATTTGGTCTGGTGATGAGCGTATGGGTTTGTTGTATGACTATTTGGTTGAGTGGTATGTCCCCTGTGTGGCTCAGTTGGGGATCACGGTTTCTGAGCCTCCGACGAAAGAATCGTGGCTGGCTAGTGTTAACTCTGGTGCTGGTGGGGAGTGGTATCCACCGAACGAAGCTGGCGATTTGTACGGCTCGACCTATGAGAAAACTGTGCGGTTGGCTCGTACCTGTCCTAAGGAGCCCCCGGTGAGTCTGTGGGGCGAAGAAGGATGACAACGGCACTTCGTTCGAACGGTGGTCAGTATCTGCAAGATACCTTTCTCTGTAATGGATACCGTCATTACATGTTTCATATACGATTGTTTACTAGTTGTGTGTTGGTCCTGCGAGAACTACGTTAAAGGTAGTGAGGCGGCCATTGTTGGTACGGCCGCTACGAACACAAGTCCTGGAGAGTAAGGTCCAGCACAACAGATGAAGGAAGTGAGATGCACTATTCAAAGATGATGAGTCGGATCGCCCGCGTTCTCGGCGGGGGTGTGCTCACCGCGAGTTTGGTGGTGACGATGTCACCAACGGCCTGGGCAGGGACGATGTCCAAGTCTGAGGTTGAGCGCCGCGGTGTTCAGAAGGTGGTCGGCGTCAAGGGGAGGAATGTAGACAACTCAACCTCGCGGGCGAGGCTCGAGATTCCTGTTGGCATGACTGTCAAGAACCAGTCCGGTCAGTTCGGGGTCTCCTATTTGTCCGGCCGGACATCCTCGGATTGGCGGGTGTCGACAGCATCTCGGAACGGCCTGGACGAGTCTAAGTCGGGTAGTTACTGTGCGCCACGCATGGCCTTGTAGGTTGATGCTTGGCCTGGCTGTGATGGTTGGGTCGGTCTTGGTGGGGTGTTCCTCGCCAACCGGTGTCCCCGAGTCGACCTCGGGGACACTGGCCCCAACCCCGACACCGCTGGGTCAGTGGACTCCGAGTCACCGCTTATCCGAGCAAGCAGCTACGGCGAGCGACGAGGAAGCCCGACGGCTTTACGAGGAGGATTTGCCTCGACTTGCCGCGCTTGAGGGGTTGTCGGAAGTGCCCGACGTGGAGTTCGTTCGGTGGACGTTCCCGTGGGATCGGGGTCAGGCGCAAGAAGCTTGTATGCGCGAGGCGGGGTTCGAGTCTGCGGGGCAAGGTCAAGGTGTGAATTACCCCGAAACTGACATGCCGCCGAGCCAGCAGGCGATCAAGAATCAGGCCATCTTCGAGTGTGACATGGCGTACCCCCTGCACCCGGGATACACTCGGGCGTTCTCTGACGAGCAGTTGGGTTTGTTGTACGACTACTTTGTTGAATGGTATGTCCCGTGCGTGACGGGCCTGGACGTCACGGTTTCCCTGCCGCCGACCAAGGAGTCGTGGATGGCCAGTGCCAAGGCTTCTTCGAATGATCTGTGGTATCCACCTAATGAAGCGGAGATGGCGTACGCCTGGACGTACGAGAAAAGGGTGAACCTGGCACGCACCTGCCCGGTCGAACCGTCAATGGCGATATGGGGTGAAGAAGGATGACATCACAGGGAATGAAACGTTGGGCGCGGTGGCTGACCGGGATCCTCGTGGTGGCGGTCGTGGCGGGCGGCGCGTTTTGGGCGGGGCGGCTGACCTTGCGTGCTCCGACACCGATTGCGGCTGAAGGCAAGGAGTCTTTGCTGACTGATGTAACCACGCAGAAGGTCGGCAAAACTCTGCGCTTCAACGTGACTGTGACTCGAGAGCGTACTCCGGTGGCGATCAACGCGTTGGCCGGTGTGGTGACCCAGGCGTCTGAATCGGGGGTCTTCGACAACGGTGGTGTGGTGTACGCCGTTGGTGGAACTCCGGTGCGCGTCGTCGCCGGACCGGATCCGTACTATCGCGACCTGGCCCGTGACGTAAGTGGAACCGATGTCGCGCAACTGCGGGAAACCCTGCGTCACTTGGGGTATCTGAGCACCCAAGGCGGGAAGAAGTTCGACCAGTCGACCGAGAAAGCCGTCAAAGCGTGGCAGAAGGATCTGGGTCAGGAACCGACCGGGGTGATCGGGGCGGGCGAACTGGTGGCCGTCCCGTCGCTGCCCGCCATCCTCACCCTCGATGAAAAGGTCTGGAAGGGCGCGGTGTTGGCCGGAGGCGAGGAATTGCTGTTCGTCAACGCGGGCACTCCCACGTTTGTCATGGAGCTCGGCTCGAATGAGGCTAGTCAGGTTCCCTCGGACGCGGAGATTGAGATCGTTTTCGGCCAGTCGACGTGGACTGCGGTCATCACTGGGCAGCGTCAAACCCCCGAGGGGTCGATCCAGTTGGAGTTGGCGGCTCTCGACGGTGGTGTCGTCTGTGGCGACCAGTGCGACCAACTGCCCGCTGATCAGCAGGCCACCTATCTGCTGTTCACTGTCTCGGTGGTTCCACCGGTGTCTGGCCCGGCGATTCCGGTCGCGGCCGTGGTGACACGTCCTGATGGGACGACTGTGGTGACCGTGGTTGATGATCAGGGGGTACGAACCGAACGCGCAGTCGCCGTCCTCGGGTCCCAAGAGGGTGTCGCCGTCGTGGACGGGCTGGTGGAAGGCGAGCGGGTGCAAGTGTTCGGGGCAGGGGCTCAGCCTGCCGGTCAACCCTCGGCGACGAAGAGCGGACGATGACCGCCCAGCGGGCTGTCGAGCCGTTTTCAAACGATGGCGCTGCGTCTGCGGGTGACGGGGCGCTCGAGCGTTCGGTCTCGATGCCGTCTCGTTCGATGGAAAAGACCGATCCGTCCGACACGCTCGATCGGTCGGTTCTGGCCGTGGTCGATCTTCGTTTCTCCTACATCAAGCGCGGTGAGGAGTTGTTCTCGGGGTTGACCCATCGGTTCGCACCCGGCGCTCTGACCGTGGTGACAGGCCCGTCGGGCTGCGGCAAGTCCACCCTGCTGTATCTGCTCGGTCTGATGTTGAACCCGACGTCGGGCCAGATCGAAGTCGACGGGCGTCCCGTGGGGCGGTTGAGCGATGGTGGGCGCTCGACGCTGCGGGCGGCCCGGATCGGGTTCGTCTTTCAGGATTCTGAACTGGATCCGTCGCGCACAGTGGTCGACTCGGTGATCGAACCGGGGTTGTATCTGGGTCGGCGTGTGGCCGATCTACGCCCAGTCGCGTTGGAATTGTTGGAACGTTTCGGCCTGGCTCATCGGGCCGATCATCGTCCAGGCCAAGTGTCGGGCGGGCAGGCTCAGCGGGTCGCGGTCTGTCGGGCCATGATCAACCAGCCGGACATCGTGTTAGCCGACGAACCGACGGGCAACCTCGATCGTGACAACGCTGCTTTGGTGTTGGACGCCTTGGCCGTAGCGGCCCACGACTCGGGGCGCACAGTGGTGATCGCCTCCCATGATCCCTACGTCATCGATGTGGCTGATCGGGTGGTGGCGCTGTGAGAATCACTGTGATCATCAGGGAGTCGCTGGCGTCGGCTTGGGCGACCAAAGTCCCCAGCGCCCTGGTCGTCATCGTGGCCGCCGCGATGTGTTTCGTCTCGTTGGCGACAGTGGGTCGTACGGCAGCCAATGAGGCGGCGGTCAGGGCCAGTTTCGAACAAGCAGGCGGGCGTACGTTGGTGGTGCGCGACCAGTCAGAAAAACATGAGTTCATCAACCCGCGAGCACTGGGGGCGGTCAACGCCTTGTCGACCGTGGAATTGGCGGTGACACTGGGAACCACCTTCGACTCGACGAACGGTCGAATCGGGCGCGGCGGCGCACTCGTGCCGACCTGGCCGGTCCAAGGCGACCTGACCGGGGTCGTCCAGATGGTCCGTGGGCGTTTGCCGCAAGCAGGGGAGGCCGTGATTTCTGCTTTGGCCCAGGCGAAGCTCGGATTGGCTGAGCCGATCGGGTTCCTCCAAGCCGGAGCCAATCAGTATCCGATCGTCGGTCAGTTCGACCCGGTCGAAGGGTTCACTGATTTCGCCGCTGGAGCGGTCGTGAACAATGCTGACGCCGCCACTGGTGTGGAGATGCGAGTCATGTTGACGTCGATCGCCGCCGCCCAGGCGACCCAGACGGCGGTGGTGTCGCTGATCGCACCTCGTGATCCGCAGTTGTTGTCAGTCGAGTCGCCGGCCGGCGTCGCCGAGTTGACGCGGATCGTCGGGGAGCAGTTGTCAGGCTTCGGGCGCAACCTGTTGGCGTTGATCCTGGGCGTGGGCGGGTTGTTCGTTGCTGTGGTGGTGTTGGCCGACGTGCTGATCCGTCGCCGCGACCTGGGACGACGGCGCACTTTGGGAGTCACCCGCGCCGACCTGACTATCCTGGTGACGCTCAGAGCGGTGATCTGCGCCTTGATGGGTTCGGTCCTCGGCTGCGCCGTCGAGGTCGCCCTCGACGGCGGCTCGGGTCATTTGCCGCCGTTGTCTTTCGTGATCGCTGTGGCCCTGTTGACCGTCATCACTGCCGGTGTGACCGCGTTGGCTCCGGCGTTCTATGCCGCCCGTCTTGATCCTGTGCGCGTCATGCGAACCCCGTGAGGCCGTACGTTCGCTGAGGGGTTGGATCCTCAGAGGCCTACCCGGCAGGCGCAGGCCGGACTTTGGCGTGTCCGCTGTGACGGGCGGAGCCTGAAGTCGTCGTGTTGGCAGGTGGGTGCGGTGGTGCGCCAGATGTCTCATTCTGAATATTGATATTCTGACCGGATGATGGTGTTGATTGTTCCCGAAGCGCCTGATCCGGGCAACGCTGATCGGGTGTCATGGTTGAAGGCCGCTTTCCTTGCTGTCGGCGCTGAACCGGTGGTGAGCGCGCCGGTCGTACCATTGCGGATGGCTTCGTTTGTCGGTCCGCTCGGGTTTTGGGGCCTGAAAGATTGGCGTGAGAAGTACCGACATGAGACTGCGCGTGCCGACCTGGTCATCTTTGTCATGGATGAGGCACGAGGGTCGGATTTCGGCGGTCCAGCGCTGAACATCGTGCAAGAGGCCGCTGAGCTCCGTGGAATTCCGGTGATCCTGGCTTCCGGGGCGGTGGAGTTGGCTTCGTCGGCGCTGGGGAATTCCGGTGTCGCGGGCGGGTACGAGATCGCTGGGCCAGATCAGGCGGCTCAAGTCGCGACGACGTGGATGGCGAAGTCGAGCGAAGGGGTTTCGGGCGACTAGTGAAACTGCTAGTCGCCGGTTTGTGTCGAAGCCTCGGCCTTGGTATCGTAGTCACTCGCACGATACGTGTTGCGGACGTGGCTCAGTTGGTAGAGCATCACCTTGCCAAGGTGAGGGTCGCGGGTTCGAATCCCGTCGTCCGCTCGGAGGGACCTTCAGGATCAGCTCCGCTGGTCGGATGGCCGAGAGGCGAGGCAACGGACTGCAAATCCGTGTACACGGGTTCAAATCCCGTACCCACCTCCATGTAGTACCAGCAGTACAACTACAGTAGAAATAACTCCACACGGGCGATTGGCGCAGCGGTAGCGCGCTTCCTTGACACGGAAGAGGTCACTGGTTCGAACCCAGTGTCGCCCACGGACGATTGAGGTGAGAGAAGTGAAAGCTTGCTTTCGGTTCCGAACCGATTGAGTCCGTTGCCAGGTCCGTGACCTTAACACGGACGATTGAGGTGAGGCTTCTCCTCTTCTGATCGTCCAACTCAATCCATGCGGGCGTATGGCGCAGTGGTAGCGCGCTTCGTTCACACCGAAGAGGTCACTGGTTCGAACCCAGTTACGCCCACCGAGGATTGAGTCAGCCTCGTGAGGCTCGCTCAATCTTCCCTTTCACCGATGGCGATCATTCGTGCGCTCGACTCGATGGAGCGGCACGCCCTTTGTGTGCTTTCGAACCGTCGTCTCGTCACTTTTTCACCATCGGTACGTCGCGCTGTCCCTGCCCGGATGGCGTCGAGCCGATCTGGTCAATGTCGACCCTCGTGCGGAGGGCTGGGTCGCGCTCACCCCGAAACAGGGCCTTGATTTGGCTGTTCGGTAGCGCTCTGGCATAATCGAAGTGCGGCTCAAGAATCCGTGGGGAATCGATTCTGGTCGCTGTGTGGGAACAAGCAGTAGGTACATTGTGTAGCCCGTTCTGGCTACCCCATATGGCGGAGATTCTCTATGCTCTTTTGTGGAAGCACGTTTAAATCAGGCACGCAGAAAAACCCTTCCGACCAACCCAAATCATGCCATGTCGCGCGTACGGTCACTGCCGTGTTCAGCGCCGTGGCGATCCTGATCAGCGGGATCACTTGGGGGCGGGAGGCCATCGCACCGACGGCTCAGGCGGCGTCGGGGGGTTCATCTCAAGGCAAATTGTCGGGGAGTTGGGTTGACAAGGGCAACAAGGCGCCGACGCTGGATTCACGCGGCCCGTTCACCCCGCTCGATGACAAGACGCTGTATTACTCCTCTCAGAGCAAAGGCGTGGGCACTCTGGCGAGGACTGGGGGCGCCCCGGCCAACGACAACCAAATACCGATCGGAAACATCAAAAACCGCGCTGACGCACCGCGTGAGATAGCGATCGACGCTGATCCCAATGGGACCAGGAGGCATAGAGCCGCCTACGTCTGGGACTCCGGGAACACCCATGTTCAGCGTTGGATGGACAACCAGACCCAGGCGACAGTCCTGGATCTTCCCAAACCCAATGATCGCCAGTTCGGTGACGCGAGGACAGGGGCAACCTTGTGGGCGGGCGGCGAGGTCATCCAGCAGACCGGTGAGATCATGTTCGGCGCCGGTCAGGATGACACGATCGGAGGCAACTATGTCATGATGCGCCTCAACCCGTTGAGTTTGACCTACAACTACTCAGGCAGGCTTCAGCCGGAAACCAGTACTGACGACATTTTCGGTGGTTCCGGGCAGGTCGCTTCGGACATGGCCTTGGATGCGAACGGCAACGCTTACTTGGTTGTGAACGCGAATAAAGCCGCGCCTGAATTCGGCGTCTCGAACGAAAGAAGGGCATGGTTGGTGCGTGTCGTTCCCGGCGAGAGGGGGCAAGCCTGGAAGTATAACTTGGTCCGCCCTCTGCGGGCTGCCCCGAACCAGCACCCGGCCGCCGAAGAGTTCGCGTCCGGACCCGGCAACGCCTGGGGCATGGCCTTCTATAACGGCATGATCTACGCGTCGTGGAACAAGATCACTCGGCTAGTGGCGATCAATCCCATCACGGGTCTGGTCTACATGGTGCCGGCGGGCGCAGGCGTGCCTCCGAAGTTCAACGCGGCCACCGAGGTCAACGATCTGGCCGCTGGCCAGGCGGCCATCGTTATCGAAGGCACCGTCTACAACGACGCCGACGCCAGTGGGGCGCGTGATAATGGCGAGAAAGGGATTTCTGGCCAGACGATCGCAGTCTACCAAAAGAACAATGGTGGCAAATACGAATTGCTGGGTTCCGGTCAGACCGACGCCTCAGGCGACTATTCCTTCATTCTCGGGGGCAAAGGTGACTACGTCGTCCGATTGGTCAACCCGAGGATCAACGGGGTCAATGCCGTCCAGACCTGGGCCAGCGGCGGCTCTGGCCGCAACTCCGTCACTCCGCAGTGCGTCAACGGTGGGGAGCACAACGCGAAAGGGGGGCCTTGCGACGGTGCGCTACACGCCCCAGCATTGGATCCCACGCTGGACACCGTCGGAGGAACCGGGACTCAACCGAACGCGATGATGATCTATTCAGCCATCAAAGTCACGACGTCGACTGAAGTGGCTGACGCCGATTTCGGGATCACCACGTCCGGTTCTTGGGGAGACTCCGCCCCTGGGCCGTCTTACATCGACGCTGGTGCGCCAGTTCATGTCAATGGAAGTGACGCGAGTTTGTGGTTGGGCGACAAACTGGGCCGCTATTTCGCGCCGGCCACGAATAACAGTCATTCCGCCACTGACGACGGGTTGTTCTTGGACACCCCCAATGGTGCGGTGGATCTGGACGGCAACACCTTCGCGGCCACGAAGAGCTACCCGCTGACAGCCAAGGTGACCGGAGCAACCGATGACACGTCGTTGAAGGCTTGGACAGCCGGACCCACCGACACCTCATGGACGAAGACTGCGGTGTGGACGCCGACGATCGCCGATGGAAGAGCGTCCGCACCGTTCGTGCCCTCGGCGGCTGCGATCGGTGGGACAAGCAAGCCGATGCAGCTGCGCGCTGACTTGTCGTACGGCTATCTGTCGACGTCGAACAGCGGTTCGGGGCTGCAGACGATCACAGATCCTACCAACGCCGGGGGGCAGTATCAGTCCAAGAACGGCGGCAAAACTTCGTGGACGACTCCGGGCGAGGTTGAAGACTATTCCTTCAACGTGGCCGACGCCGCCTATCGTGCGGCCGTCAAGACCATCTCGGGTCAAGGCCAGTTCACGATCGACGGACAGTCGGTGACCGCCGACGCGTCAGCCTGGACCTACACTCAAGGCAAGGCAGCTTCCACCACCGGGACGACCACCTTCACGGCCAAAGCCCCCGATGACAGTTGGACGCTGGACAAGGTCGACGCCATCGACACCCTCACCGGAGACCCGATGCCGAGTGCGGCGGCCACGTTCACTCGCGACGGGCTTTCGACCGATGTCACCTTCAGCGCATCACTCGGTGACGACACCACCTTGCGCCTGACGTACGTCAAAGCCGCTGATGCGACCAAGTCGACGCTGAGTCTGGACAAACCATCCGCGCCGGTGGGGACCGATGTCACCGCGACGGCTCGAGTGGTCGACTCCGATGACAACCCGTTGGCTGGCCAGAATGTCCAACTCACCAACGCTCATCCGGGAACTGTGACGTTGTCTTCGGATCACTGTGTCACCGATGACCAGGGTCTGTGCTCAGTCACTCTGGCATCGTCGCGCGCGGGCTCGTACCCTGACGAAGTCAGCGCCACCTTGCTGATCAACGGAGCGCAACGTGGCTTGTCAGGCTCTCCAGCTTCGGTCACCTTCACCGCAGGCGCTGGCGATCCGCTTCATTCAACCCTGACAGTGACACCAGATCCCACCAGTGCCGCCTTGACCGTCGGATCAGGCGATGACAGCGCGTACACCGCGACCACCCTCGTTCGCGACTCGTCGGACAACCCCAGCCCGGGGCAAACCGTGACCTACAGCGTCACCCGCGAGGACGGGACTCCTGTCGACCCCGCCCACACGGTCCTATCAGATGGGGGAACCTGTTCCACCGGTGATGATGGCCAGTGTGCCGTGAGGCTGACCAGCACAGAGGCGGGCGCGTTCGTCCTGTCGTCGTCGGTCGCAGTCGCAGACGGCTCGGCTCCGGTGCAAGGCTCGCCGATGACGGTGTTGTACGTCCCGGCCGCCCCATCCCCTCATCCCGAGCACTGCGACGGACAAGTGGGGACGAATCTGACGGCGGTCACCCCCGTGAAAACGGGCGCGACTTCCGCAGTCACGGCGTTTGTGACCGATGACTATTGCAACCCAGTCGGCGCGGGCACGGCGGTGACCTTCACCGCCCATGGCAACGGGTACTTCCTCGATGGATCGCGGGCCGTCTCGGTGATCACAGTGACACTGGCCGACTCGAAGGCCGTCGCCCAGTTGACCGACGCCAAGGTCGAAGTGGTCGATGTCGATGCCGCTTTGGGAAGTTTGACCCTCGACGGTTCGCCGACCAAAGTCGCGTTCGAGACGAGTGGCGCGAGCGCGACCAGCTCCAGTTTGAGCGTGTCGCCCAGCGTGGACAAGACGGATGCCAAGACCTGGGTCAAGGTCGGACCGCCGGATGGAGCCTCGCATTACACAGCCACCGTGACCCTGCGGGACGCGCAAGGCAATGTTCTGCCCGGGCAGGATCCGGCACGGCTGCGTCTGGTCCCATCCTCGCCCGCAGTGTCCGTCACGGCCATCACTGATCAGGGCGACGGAACCTACACTGCGCAACTGAGCTCACTGGTCGCTTCGGCCGACACGACGTTGACCGCCCGACTGGGTGGGAAGAAGATCGGCGCTGGGTCTGAGGCGATCCCGTTCGCCCCGGGAGCGCCGTCGCTGACCTGTGTCGATCCGACGAACACCGGCCGCAAGGCCAGTCACCTCAGGGTGGATCACCCCACTTTGTCTGTGGAGCAGACTGCCACCGCGATCGCCTACCTCGCTGACGCGAACTGTAATCCGGTCGGACCGGGAGTGGATGTGACCTTCCGACTCGACGGGCCTGGGACTCACGCCCTGACCGTGCCGTCGACTGATCATCCGGTGGCGACGAAGGACGACTCCACCGCTCGGTTGGCAGTGACTGACACCACCGTCGAGGTAGTCAACGCGGTGGCGTCGATTGACATCGGTGTGCTGCATGGTTCGCCGCAGCCGATCTCGTTCACTGCTGGCAACTTCTCTTTTGAGAACTCGTTGTTCGTCGTGTCGCCGAGCGCAGATCTCGACGACCCGTCGACCTGGGTCGAAGCCGACGGCGTCAGCAAGTACGTCGCGACGCTGACAGCGAAGGATGGCTCCGGTAATCTCATCACCGACTTGGATCTCGACCGGATCACCTTCGGCACGGACGTGGCTGAGATTCAGGTGTCCACCATCGTCAACCATCGCGACGGCACCTATTCGGTGGACCTGACCTCGACCAAAGCTACCGATGAGGCGAAGGCCAGTGTCGAGGTTGACGCGGGCCAAGTCGGTTCGGATCGGGCTGTGCCCTTCGACGCCGGCGACCCGGCCATGACCTGCGATCCGAACCTGCCGCGCGATCGTTGCTCGCGGGTGGAGGTCGATCCGAGTTCGACGTCAGTCGACGACCCGGATGGGATCACCGTGCGGTCGTACGTCTTCGATCAGTTCGGTAACGAGGTCTCGACCGGCATCGACTACTGGTTGGACGCCGGCTCCTCCGCCACAGTGACTCCCCAGCACAGCGCGACGTGGAGCAGGGTCCGGTCGGGCCACCCGTCGACCGGATGGATCCACGCCGCGGCCACGATCCGCGACGACGTCGCCGAGAAAGCCAAAATCCATGCTCGTGTCACCGGTGGTGACGAGATCCCCTCTGCCCAAGAAGTCGAATTCACCCGCGGTGAACTCTGCCTGACACCGGGCACGAGTTCGTACGCCGTGGCTCCGACCAGCGGTTCTGAGCCGGTCGTCGCTGACGGTGTTCAATCGTGGACGGGCACGGTCACGGCCAAGGATTGCCGCGGCAACCTGTTGCCGGATCTGAGTGCCAGCGATTTCCTGTTCGCTGCTGACGGCAGCACTCGCGTCGGTGCGCCGGTGACCAGTGATGGCGCTGGCCACTATTCGGTCACCTTCACGTCGACTCGGGTGGGTACCGCCACAACCCAGGCATACTATCAAAGTGATCAGCAATTCGACCCACAGAAGCTCCAGATTCGATTCAGCGCCGGACCGGTGTGTCTGATCGAGGATGGCTGCGCTCCGGTGGATCCGAAGCTGCGCACTGGCGTGGCGGTGGTGGCCGATCAGGCGAGTGCCGACGGGGTTCAGACCGACCGGATCGAAGCCAGGGCGTACGACGCTCAAGGTCATCCGCTGGAGGGAGTCGACTTCGCGATAGCAACGCACGATGCCGCTTTGACGTTGTCGGGATCGACGATCACCACGACGAGCACCGGACGGCAGACGATGACGGCCACCTCGCGTGTCGCCGGCACTCACCTGGCGACGGCCTCGGTCGGCGGCAAAGAGTTGAGTCGCTCCGGATCGCCGTTGGCGCTGCATTTCAATCCGACCGTGGTGGTGGCGGGCAAGTCGTCGCTGAGCGTGGACAAGAACGCTTCGGCGGTCACTGACGCGATCACGGCGACAGTCACAGCGCGAGACGCGCAAGGCAATCTGGCTGGTGAAGGCGCCAGCTTCGCCTTCACGGTCAGCGGATCCGGCAAAGTGTTGGGCACCTGCACAACGACGGCGGACAGCACCTGTTCAGTCCCGATCACCGACGATATGGCCGAGCATGTGACGCTTCACGCCCGTTTGGGTGACGAGGATGTCCAGGGGTCGCCGAAGGTTCTCGAATTCACCGCAGGACAGATCAGTTTCGACCCAGGCGCGACCGCCTACGCGGTCGTCCCGACATCCGGATTGACTCCGGTGTTGGCTGATGGCGTCCAGTCGTGGACGGGCACCGTGACAGCCAAAGATGCGAAAGGCAATCTGTTGACTGGCTTGGCGGAGCGCGACTTCGCGGTGGCGGCTGACTCCGGAGTGACGGTGTCGGCTGTGGCCTCGGATGGGTTGGGACATTACGCGGTGAGGTTCACCTCGACCAGTGTGGGCCAGTTCCAAACCTCGGTGAAGTACAAGGATTCCGACAAGATCTTGCCCGGTGATCTGGCGATTGAGTTCTCGGCTGGTCAGGTGTGTGTGATCGAGGACGGGTGCACACCGACTGATCCTGATCCGGCTCATCACACCGGGGTCTCCGTCACCCGTGACAATCAGGCGGCTGATGGAGTGGCCACTGATGAGGTGACGGCTCGGGCCTTCGACATCCAAGGCCACCCGGTGGCTGGTGTCGAGTTCGCGCTGGCGACCTCCGACGCAGCGCTGAGCCTCGCCAAAGCGACAATCATGACCGGCGCTGACGGGACGGGAACGGTCACGGCGACCTCGACCGTGGCTGGTGAGCATCAGATCACGGCCTCGATCGGTTCGACGGAGCTGACCCAATCGGGTTCGCCGTTGACGCTGTCCTTCCGTGTCGGCGCGGCCACGGCCTTGACGTCGAGCGTGGTGGTGGATCGTGAGTCCGCGACCGTGGGTGACTCGATCACGGCGACCGTGACGGCGCGCGACGCGCAAGGCAACATTGTGGACAGCGGTGTGTCCTTTGAGTTCGAGGTTGACGGTTCGGCGACGGTGGAATCTTCCTGCACGACCGCGGCCGATGGGACCTGCGCGGTGACGATCACCGACGACGTGGCGCAGACTGTGACGTTGAAGGCTCAGTTGGGTGACGATGAGATTCAGGGGTCGCCCAAGGCCCTGACGTTCACCCCGGGAGCGATCAGTTTTGCTCCGGACGCGACCTCGTACGCCGCGACTGCGACCGGCTCGACGCCGGTGGTGGCTGATGGCGTCCAGTCGTGGACTGGTGTCGTGACGGCCAAAGACGAGAAAGGAAACCTGATCCCGGGGCTGACGACGACCGATTTCGCGTTCGCGGCCGATTCAGGAGTGACGGTGTCCGCGGTGACTGCGGACGGGTCGGGTCATTATTCAGCGACCTTCACGTCGACCAAAGCGGGCGAGTTCTCGACCCATGCGACGTACAAGGCGGGGGACAAGATCCAGCCGGGCGATGTTCCGATCACCTTCGTGGCCGGTTCGATCGATTTTGGTCCGGGTGCGACGTCGTATGCGGTGGCTCCGACTTCTGGTTCGACTCCGGTGTTGGCTGATGGTGTTCAGTCGTGGACTGGGACGGTGACGGCGCGGGACGCGAAGGGCAATCTGTTGAGTGGTTTGACGGCGTCCGATTTCGGTTTCACCGCTGATCCGGCGGTGATGGTGTCGGCGGTGAGTTCGGATTCTGCGGGTCATTACTCGGTGACGTTCACCTCGACGACGGTTGGTTCTTTCTCGACTAGTGCGTCGTACCAGGCCGGTGACAAGATCACTCCTGGTGATCTGCCGA
>JAITVK010000015.1 GCA_031285845.1 Propionibacteriaceae bacterium | reverse complement strand
AGACCATTAAAAGCATCAATCAACCGATTGGCAACCCAGCAATGAACGCAAGCCACGCGCTCAAACAACGTGAGGCACCAACACCAGCCACGCGCTCATTCCTAACTGAGGCACTTCGCGACCGAGTCGATCAGGCGGCCTCGGCCAACTCCCACTGCTCGCGCACCGTCGCCAGACCCGAACGTTCCAGATGACGCACCTTGGCCACGGTCAATCCGAGCTCAGTCGCCACCGCTTGGCGAGTCCGCGGCTTCCCATTCCAACCCGAACGCAGCTGAAGAACCTCACGTTCGGCCCGCGGCACGACCTGCAGAATCTGAGCCATTCCCGTACGGGAGACGGTTCGCTCGTACGACTGGCCGACCGCGAGATCGACCACCTCGACCTGTTCGATTGGGACCCACGGTCGCTGCGCCATCCGACGCACCGCCGAACGAATCCACAGGCCCGCGTACGGCCCGAAAGGTCCTTTTCGCCAGTCGTAGCTCATCACCGCCTGTTGGATGGCCACGCAGCCTTCCTGAAATAGATCCGCGAAGGGCACGCCCCGGCGACGGTGGGACTCCGCGGCGATGACTGTCACCAAGCCGAGATGGGCCAGCACGAGGTCGTCGCGCGCTTGACGGCCTTCCGCAGCCAACGTCTCCAACTCCTCGGCGCTGGCCTTGACCGACCACGATCCTTGATCGAGTAATTCCTGAGCGATCAGCCCGGCCTCAATGCGCTTGGCCAGCCGTTCCTCCCGCTGCGCTTGTTCACTGTTCATACCTCCACCGTGGCAAAACCCAGGCCGATCCGAGTCATTCATCCACAGATCGCGCCCGACCACATCGCGACAACACTGATCTGGGTGACCACCTCACACCGGCCGATTCGAGGTCTGTGAAGCATCGAGCTCGCCTGACCGACGACTGGATCGTACCCTGCCTGTCAGATCGAACGGTTCTTGATGCGACCACCGGGTGGTCATCGTCAGTAGACTGACCCCATGGCCGGACTCATCAACCCCGAAGATCTCGACGAGGTTCGCACACGGGCCCGAATCGACGACGTCGTCAGCGCGTACGTCAATCTCAAACCGGCCGGAGCGGGGACTCTCAAGGGTCTTTGCCCTTTCCATGACGAGAAGACACCGAGCTTCCAGGTCACTCCAGCACGCGGGCTGTACTACTGTTTCGGTTGCGGCAAGGGCGGAGACACGGTCAGCTTCGTCCAAGAGATCAACAACCTCTCCTTTCGAGAGGCGGTGGAGTTTCTGGCCGACAAGTACGGCGTGCGCCTCAGATTCACTGAAGACAGCGAGAAACCCACCGGAATATCACGGCTGCGCATCATCGACGCCAACGCCGCCGCCGCCACATTCTTCGCCGAGCGGCTCAACGGCTCCGACGGTGGGCCCGGTCGTGACTTTCTGACCGGCCGTGGCTTCACCCGCGAGGTCGCAGAGCATTTCCAGATCGGCTACGCCCCCCGTGGCGGACGCGACCTGGTCTCCCATCTTCGCTCCCTTGGCTTCCGCGACGACGAGTTGCTCGAAGCCGGACTGATGCGCCGCGGCGGGTGGGATTACTTCCAGGGTCGAGTCGTCTGGCCGATCCGCGACAGCGGAAAAGCTGTCCTGGGTTTCGGAGCCAGACGACTGTTCGACGACGATCGGATGCCGGCGAAGTACGTCAACACCCCGGAGACCCCGGTCTATAAGAAGTCGCACGTCCTTTATGGTCTCGACTTGGCGCGCACCGCCATCGGATCCAGTTCTCAAGCGGTCATCGTCGAGGGGTACACCGACGTCATGGCTTGTCACCTGGCGGGTGTGACGACCGCGGTCGCATCCTGCGGGACGGCGTTCGGAGCCGATCACGCGCGGATGGTCCAACGTCTGATGGGCGACCACACCTCATCTGGGCAAGTCATTTTCACCTTCGACGGCGATCAGGCCGGGCGAAACGCCGCTCTGAAAGTCTTCCGCGAAGATTCCCTGTTCACCGCCTCGACCTGGGCGGCGATCGAACCCGGCGGGCTCGATCCTTGCGACCTCAGACAAGCCAAGGGCGATCAGGCGGTGCGAGATCTGATCGCACAGCGGGTGCCCTTGTATCTGTTCGTGATGCGCGACATCGTGTCCCACTACGACCTCGACCATGCCGACGCGCGCTTGGCTGCGATCCGCGAAGCCGGCGGTTTGGTCGCCTCGATCAGAGACCAGTCCAAGATTCGCGAGTACGTTTTCGAGCTGGCTGGGCTGGTCGGCATGGACCCCCAACGGGTCGGAAGAGAGATCCTCGCCATTCGACAGCATGGCGCGCCGACGCAAACCCGGACAGCGACCCCTGACCTTCCCGATGTCGCGCCGACCCCCAGTGCGGCCAGCCTGCCCGATCCTCATGACCGACGACTCCTCGCCGAACGAGACACGCTGAAACTGATTCTGCAGGCCCCCGACACCTTCGACGACCCGGAGCAGACCTGGCTCGGTTTGACCGAAGCCGACTTCACTCACGGGGCTTACCGGGCACTGTTTCGTACGATCGTGGCAGTGTCAGCCCAGCGCTCCGGCTGGCCGAACTCCGTGTTCGACCATCTGACTCGGGACGACCTGAGAGGGTTGGCCCTCCAGTTGGCGGTCGAACCACCGTTGACGGAGCTGACCGCGCGCCACGCCGTGGAGTACGCCGCCAAACTGAAGTTGGTCACCGTGGAGACCGAGATCAGGGACTTGAAGTCCAAGATTCAACGGACCAACCCCGTGGCCGACCCCGACATCTACCAGGCGATGTTCGCCACCATGATCTCGGCTGAGCAGCGCCGCAAAGAGCTGATCCACCTGGCGACTGGCGAGTGACACCACCGCTGGGCAACCATCGTCGCGGTCGGGGCTGGAACAAGTCGGCGCACCCGTCGAGTGAGGCCACCGCTGACGTTCGACTGTCAGGCCCCGCGACCGATTCCGACTGGGATCAACCGCGGATCATAGCCCAACAGTTCCGACGCCAGATCAAAAGCGAACCGATCCGTCATCCCGGCGACGTACGTCACCGCAGCCATGGTGATCGGATCGGCCAGCGGGCCCTCAACCGTGGCGTGATCAGGGCTCGTGCCGCCAGAGCCGTCGATGTCGAAGCCCGGGATCGCCTGCGGATGGGCGATGAGATGATCGACCAAAGCTCGCAAGACGTCGACCACCGCGTCAGACTGGGCCAACGACTCCGGACGCATGTAGATGTGGTCGTAGTTGAACTGTCGCAGATCAGCCAGTGCGCCAGCGATGGTCGGATCCATACTCACCACGCCTTGAGCCACCGTCGACTGGATGACCGCGTTGATGAACACGCTCAATTGCTGTGAGCGCCGCTCTCCACAGGTGTCGACCACCGCCGGCGGCAGTTGCTCCACCTGGACGATTCCAGCATGCAGGGCGTCCTCCAGATCATGGGCGCAGTAGGCGATGCGATCAGCCCAGGAGACGATCTCCCCTTCCACCGTGCTCGGTGCGGGGCAGGACCACGAGTGGTTGCGAATCCCATCCAGAGTCTCGCGACACAGATTGAGCCCGGCCAGAACCACGTCCGCCCCCCACGGGCCGTGTCGGTAACCACCGAGGATGTACGGGTCGAAGGCGTCCTCTGAGGCGTGACCTCCCGGCCCGTGACCACAGTCATGACCCAAGGCGATGGCGTCGGTCAGCACCGGATTGGCCCCCACCCCACGGGCGATGGCGGTGGCGACCTGAGCGACTTCCAGCGCGTGAGTCAATCGAGTGCGCTGATGGTCGCGCGGATACACCACGACTTGGGTCTTGCCAGCCAACCGACGATAGGCGGTCGAATGAATGATTCGGTCACGGTCCTTCTCAAAACAGGTCCGGAACTCGTCTGGAGGCTCCGCGACAGCCCGATCACCGCCACCGTGAGACAACGCCGCCCCAGGGCTGAGCGTGGCGACTTCGATCTGCTCGCGTCGCTGCCTCATGACTGGTCCGCTTGATGAGATGGCGGCGAAACTGTCGTCATGGGCTCGTACGGCCGAAACGGAGGCGTGCCCGCGCATGGTCGACGCCCAAATCTGTCCCCGATGTGTCATTGCCATTCACACAGTATCTCGCGGACCACCGACATTTTCGGATGCGCCTGCCCTGATCGGCCGGCTCAGCCCCCGACCGCGTCGGACTCGACATCGATCGGCGCGTCACTGTCGAGCGTACGACTGTCGAGCCAGCGGTGTGGCATGGCGATCCTGGCGCGAGGCGCGCCTTGGCGACCGCGCGGAGCATGCAACTCGTGAGCTGGAAAGGGCTCGGCCGGGTCGAGCCGCGACATCAACTCGTCGATCTGATCCAGCGAGGCGACCATGCCAAGATCCCGTCTCAGATCCCCACCGACGGCGAAGCCCTTGAAATACCAGGCCATGTGTTTCCTCAAGTCAGCCATCGCATGCCGCTCGTCGCCGAAATGCTCGATCAGCAACTCACCATGACGGCGCACCATCGCGCACACCTGACCAAGGTCGGGCAACGCGGGAACCTCGGCTCGACCTTTGGCCACCGCGATCGCCAGATCACGAAACAGCCAGGGTCGACCCAACGCGCCACGCCCGACACTGACGCCGGCGCATCCGGTCTGCTCGAGCATCGCCAGGGCGTCAGACGCCTCCCAGATGTCACCGTTGCCGATCACGGGAATCGACACAGCCTGGACCAACTCGGCGATGGCCGACCAACGGGCCTGCCCTGAATAGGCTTGCTCGACCGTACGCGCGTGCAACGTGATCCCAGCGATTCCTGCCTGCTCGGCGATCCGTCCGACGTCGAACATGGTGACATGATCATCGTCGATACCGATGCGCGTTTTGACGGTCACCGGCACGTTGTACGGAGCGGCCGACGCCGTCGCTTCAGTCACGATCTGCGCGAAACGATCCCGTTTCCACGGCAGCACCCCACCGCCTCCGCGACGGGTCACCTTGGGCACTGGGCAGCCGAAGTTGAGATCGACGTGGGTCACCCCATGCTCGCCGCAGGCCACCGTGATCGCGCGGGCGACCACATCAGGATCGGTGCCGTACAACTGAACCGAGAACACACGGTCACCGGTGTCGGGAGCCATCATGGCCCCAGTTTTTGCGATCCGATCAGCCACACCGCGCGCGGTGATCATCTCACAGGTGAACACTCCGGCCGGACGGACCTCGACCCCGGATTCGGCCTGCTCCCGGCATAGCCGCCGATAGGCGGAGTTCGTCACACCCGCCATCGGCGCCAGAAACACAGGCACAGGCAGATGGATCGATCCCAGGTTCAGTGCGGTCGTCATCACCGCCCCCGACGGACCTGACAGCCGCGCTGACCCCGACAGGCGAGCACCCGATCGTACCTGAGCAATCAGCACCCAGCCAGACGAGAGGCCAGATAACTGCGCACCTGGTCGATGGCGACCCTCTCCTGGGCCATTGTGTCGCGCTCGCGGATCGTGACCGCGCCGTCGGTGGCGGTGTCGAAGTCGACCGTGACGCAGTACGGCGTCCCAATCTCATCTTGACGGCGGTAGCGCCGGCCCACACCCTGAGCGTCGTCGAAGTCGATATTCCAGTAACGGCGCAACTCATGGGCCAGATCGCGGGCCTTCGGCGACAGATCGGCGTGACGAGACAGCGGCAACACTGCGGCCTTCACCGGGGACAGCCGCGGATCCAGCGCCAACACCGTTCGTACGTCGACCCCACCCTTGGCGTTAGGCGCCTCGTCTTCGCGATAAGCGTCCACCAGGAAGGCCATCAACGACCGTCCGACACCGGCGGCTGGCTCGATGACATATGGCAGATAGCGTTCGTTGGTCACCGGATCGCGGTAGCTGAGGTCTTGGCCGGAATGCTCCGAATGGGTGCGCAGATCAAAGTCCGTCCGGTTGGCGATGCCTTCCAACTCTCCCCAATCGGAACCCTGGAAACCGAAACGATATTCGATGTCGACCGTGCGCTTCGAGTAGTGGGACAGCTTCTCTTTCGGATGCTCGTAATGGCGCAGATTGTCTGGATTGATCCCCAGGTCGGTGTACCACGCCGTGCGCTGGTCGATCCAGTACTGATGCCACTGCTCGTCTTCGCCCGGGTGGACGAAGAACTCCATCTCCATCTGTTCGAACTCACGCGTACGGAAGATGAAGTTGCCCGGCGTGATCTCGTTGCGGAAGGACTTGCCGGTCTGGCCGATGCCAAACGGGGGCTTCATCCGCTGGGTTTGCACCACGTTGGCGAAGTTGACGAAGATGCCCTGGGCCGTCTCGGGACGCAGATAGTGCAGACCGGACTCGTCTTCGACCGGCCCGAGGTAAGTCTTCAACATCATGTTGAAGTCCTTGGGCTGAGTCCACTGTCCTTTGACTCCGCAGTTCGGGCAGGGAACCTCGGCCAGACCTTCGGGGGCACGTCCCTTGCGGAACTCGAACTCCTCGGCCAAGGTGTCGGCCCTGAACCTCTTGTGGCAGCTGAGGCACTCGGTCAACGGATCGTTGAACACCCCGACGTGACCGGAGGCCACCCACACCATGCGCGGCAGGATGACCGAGGAGTCGAGGCCGACCACGTCGTCACGACTAGTGATGGTCGATCGCCACCATTGCTTCTTGATGTTCTCTTTCAGCTCCACACCCAGCGGACCATAATCCCAAGCCGCGCGCGTGCCCCCATAGATTTCCCCGCAGGGGTAGACGAAGCCGCGTCGCTTCGCGAGATTGATGACATTGTCGATTGTGTTTGCCATGCCCGTCCTTCACCACACTCGTCGGTCAGCACGTCCCGAGGACGCACCACAGACCAAGGTTACCCGATCCGTTAGGCCAGACCAGCCATCGCCCAACCCAACGCGCATCTCGGACCACGTTTGACATCACACCTTGCCTTAATGATAATGATTCTCATGAAACACGGACTCTCAGCGCTCCTTGTGATCGGGCTGGTCTGCCTTGCCGGCTGCAGCCCCACCTCGGCGCCGACCGGGGCCCCGGCCCCGAGCACGACCAGCTCCACAGCGCCCACGCCCCAAGGAACACTCAGTGTGGTCGCCGGGCTGTATCCGTACGCCTATTTGGCTGAGGCTCTCGGGGGAGACCACGTCGTCGTCACCAACCTGACCAAGCCCGGGGCCGAGCCCCACGATCTGGAGCTGACCACTCAACAAGTGGCCTCGATCGGATCGGCCTCCTTGGTCATCTATGAGGCCACTCTCCAACCGGCGGTCGACGCGGCGATCACCCAGACCACACCGGCACACGAGTTGGATGTGACCAGCGTGATCAAGCTCGTCGAACGCGAAGCTCCCGGCTCGACGGGAACCATCCCGGACCCCCACGTGTGGCTCGACCCGGTTCACATGCAGACGCTCGCCCAAGCCATCACCGCTCAGCTGAAGCAGATCGATCCGGCCAACGCCGCCGACTACGATGCCAACCTCGACGCCGTCAACACCACATTGGCTGACATCAACTATCAGTACTCGATGGGGTTGGCCCAATGCGAGCGCCAAGCTTTCATCACCACCCACGAGGCCTTCGGCTACCTGGCCGACCGCTATCACCTGACGCAGATTCCGATCTCAGGAGTCTCCCCCGACGCCGAGCCCAGCCCGGAGCGCATCGCCGAGATCCAGTCGATCGCGACCAAGGATGGGATCACCACCATCTTCTTCGAGACGCTGGTCTCCCCCGCGTTGGCTCAATCGATCGCGAATGACCTCAACTTGGCCACCGACATCCTCGACCCTCTGGAAGGCATCACCGACCAGTCAAGGGGCACGGACTACCCCTCCGTGATGAGTTCGAACCTGACCGCACTGAAGAAGGCGAACGGCTGCGCATGAGTGTCCTCATCGTCCACGACCTCCGCGTGGCGCTGGGCGGAATCCCCATCCTCAAAGGAATCAGCTTCGACATCGAACCCGGACAAACCGTCGCTTTACTCGGCGACAACGGTTCCGGCAAGTCAACACTGATCAAAGCCATCCTCGGCTTGGTACGACATCAACAGGGGACCGTACGCCTGTTGGATTGCGATCTGGCTCAGTTCACCCAGTGGCAAGCGATTGGGTACGTCCCCCAGCGCGCTTCGGTCTCACTGCATTCCACCACCGTCGCCGAGGTCGTCGGCTCAGGGGTCCTCGCGAATCGTCGCGTCGGCTGGCTGACTCGACGCGACCGGCGCGCGGTCAGCGCAGCCTTGGACGTCGTCGGTCTGAACCATCAGGCCCGCGAGCTCTATCTGCACTTGTCAGGTGGCCAACAACAGCGCGTTCTGATCGCGCGTGGCATCGTCAACCGTCCCCAATTCATCGTGATGGACGAACCTTTCGCCGGGGTCGACCTGACCACCCAGCGCGAACTGTCGAACACTCTGGCCGGTTTTGACGCCACCATGTTGGTGGTTCTGCACGAGACCGAGGCGATGGCCGACCACCTGGACCGCTACCTCGTGTTGAGGCAAGGTCGTCTGGTCCACGACGGCACAACCCTGGACCTTCCCGAGCGCGGCGGCCATGAGGTCGCCCCGCCCGAGCGACCGCCGTTGATGTCGGGAATGGAGCCACGATGGAATTCCTGACCCTGGCGTTCGTCCAGCGAGCGCTCATCGCCGCAGCAATGGTGGGCCTGTGCTCCCCCAGCATCGGCACGTACATCGTCCAGCGTCGGCTGTCCCTGCTCGGTGACGGCTTGGGACACGTCGCCATCGCTGGAGTCGGTCTGGCCCTGATGACCGGCAGCGCCCCGCTGGGATGGGCCGTGGCGATCTGCGTGGCCGGGGCTATCGGCATCGAGACCGCTCGACAGCGCGGACGCGCCACCGGCGACATCGGCTTGGCAGTGCTGTTCTATGGCGGTTTGGCCGGTGGAGTCCTGATGGCTTCCGTGGCCGGTCAAGGCGCGGGCGGATTGTCCAGCTATCTGTTCGGCTCGCTCAACACCGTCTCAACCCAGGATCTGTGGGTCGTGGCGGGCTTGTGCGCGGTGATCCTATTGATCGCGGTGGGCTTGTCGCCCCAGTTGTTCACCGTCTGCGCCGACGAGGACTTCGCTCGAACGCTCGGTCTGCCCGTCAAGGCCTACAACTATCTCATCGTCATCTTGGCCGCGATCACTGTGACGACAGCCATGCGCACAGTCGGGTTGCTTCTCGTCTCCGCCCTGATGGTGATCCCGGTCGCAGCCGCGCAAAACATCTTCCGTGGATTCTGGGCCAGCCTGTGGGCCGCCATGGGGATTGGGCTCGTGGCGTCGATCACTGGGTATCTGGTCGCCGTCTTCGCCAACCTCGCACCCGGTGCGATGATCGTCATCATCACGATCGTCTTTTTCATCATCTCTTGGCCGATCGCGGCTCTGCTGCATTCAGGACGACACCGTCGATTGGACGATCCAGATTCCCCCACCAGCCATGACATCACCGTCCACGATCAGCATGTCCACGGCCCCGGCTGCGGCCATGAAGCCGTCGATCATGGCGACCACGTCGACTACATCCACGACGGCCACCTCCACCGCCGACATCAGGACCACTATGACGAGCATTGACCCCACCGCCAGTTCGACTCCCCCGCGGGTCAGTGAGCGCAAGACGCGCCAGCGCGAACGCATCGCCCACTGTTTGGACGCCGCCTCCGGCTTTCAGACGGCCCAGCAGGTCTACGACCGGTTGCGCGGCGACGGCACCCCCGTGAGCCTTCCGACGGTCTACCGTACGCTCACTGCGATGGCTGAAGGTGGCGAGTTGGACGTACGAGCCGACGACGGCCACTCGGCCTACCGGCGCTGCTCACCCGATCACCATCACCATCTGGTCTGCCGCCACTGCGGACGCACTATCGAAGTGCAAGCGCCCAGTTTGGAGAGTTGGGCCACCACCGTCGGTCGGACGTACGGCTTCACCGACATCACCCACGTCACAGAGATGTCGGGAACCTGCCCCGACTGTCAGGAGGTCTGACATGTTGCGATCTGACGCGTTGAGGCTGCTCGACGACCCGGTGTTCCACGCTGACATGATCGATATGATCCGGCTCGGCGGCGAGATCCTTCAAGCCGACGATGAGGCGGTGGTCGTGGCCAGCGCCCCTGCCACTGTGGCGATCAGCCGCCCGGGCGACGAGGCGTCTCGACCGGTGGCCGACTCGCTCAAACGTTTGCTCGATCGCTGGCTGCCCGACCCGTGCCTGATGGCCACCGCCCACGACCAGGTCACTGCGGACTTCATCGCGGACCGCTTTGGCTTCGACGACGTGTTGCCCTGCCTGAGCGCGGCTTTTCTGGGCGCGCCGCTGCCGGTCGACCTGCCCGCACCGATCCGAATCAAGCCGCTGGGAAGCCAGTGGACTTCCGTCGTGGTCGACAACTATCCACTGAATGGCCCGCAATACGCCGCGCAGCGAGTGGCCGACGAGGTGATGTGGGGCGCGTTTGACGGTTCCACGATCGCAGGGTTCATCGGTCAGCACGTCCAACAGTCGATGGGGATGCTCTACGTTCTCCCGCAATACCGTCATCGAGGCATCGCCCGGGCCCTCATCGCTCACCTGGCGAATCGGATCATCGCCGAAAAACGCACGCCGTACGACCATATCGTGGTCGGAAACCAGGCATCCGCTCAATTGCAGCGGGCGATGGGTTTCACCATCAGTCAGCGGACCTTGTACTGGATCGAAGCGTCCACGGCGTTCGACCATCTGGAGCCGCTGGCGCCGGCTTCGTCACCGAACTGAAGCCGGCGCGACGCGAACTACGAACCGGCGAGGGTGATCGGGGCTCAGTAGACTAACCGCGTGACTGTTGACTTTACCACTGAAATAGATACCGCTATCAACTCCAAAACGAAACCCCGCGGCTCCCTCGGCGTCCTTGAAGATCTCGCCGCCCAATTGTGTCGCATCCAGGCCAGCCTCACCCCGTCGCTCGTCTGCCCCACCATCGTCGTTTTCGCCGCCGATCACGGCGTGGCCCGCCACAAAGTCAGCGCCTATCCGCGCGAGGTCACCGCACAGATGGCGCAGAACATGCTGAGCGGTGGGGCTGCGATCAGCGTCCTGTCGGACCAACACGGCATCGACGTCGTCCTAGTCGACTCCGGAGTCGACTGGCCCTCCACCCGCCCGGCAGGCATGATCGACCACTGGATGGGCCCCGGCACCGCCGACCCCCTGCTGACCGACGCCATGACGGCCGAGCAGGTCCAAGACTGCTTGGGGGCTGGCGCGGATGTCATCGCCCATGCCGTCGATCCGCGCTGCACCATCGTCGGATTCGGCGAACTCGGCATCGGCAACACCAGTTCGGCCGCACTGATCATGAGCGGTTTGACCGGATTGGACATTCAGGATTGTGCCGGACCAGGCTCGGGGCTGAGCCCAGAAGGCTTAGCTGACAAGATTCAGATCCTCGGTGAGATCCTGGCCGCCCACCCAACTCCGCACGACGGCTTCGAAGCGCTCCAGATGTACGGCGGGTTCGAGATCGCTCAAATGACCGGCGCGATGCTGGCCGGATATCGCAGCGGTCGGATCCTCATGATCGATGGTTTCGTGGCCAGCGCCGCCTTCCTGGCCGCCTGGTCGATCGAACCGGCGATCCGCGATTGCGCAGTCTTCTGTCACCAATCCGACGAGCCGGGTCACCGCCGGTTGCTTGATCATCTCCACGCCGAGCCGCTGCTCAACTTGGGGATGCGCCTTGGTGAAGGAACTGGATGCGCGGTGGCGTATCCGATCATCGTCTCGGCGGCAACCTTCTTGAACAACATGGCCAATTTCGACACCGCCGGGGTGTCCACCGGAGATCCCGAGACGGTCCTGGCGTGAGCACCCCAGCGGCGATCACTCCACGTGAACCCCGCCTGACTCATGAACTGCGGTTGTTCCTCACTGCGGTGATGTTCTACACCCGCCTGCCGTGCCCCCGATGGGTCGGCTACTCTGACGAACAGTTGAACCGCTCCACCACGTACTTCCCCGCCATCGGGTGGCTGGTCGGAACCGCCATGGCAGCGGTCATCGCGCTGGCCCACTGGATTGTGCCGTGGCCGGTGGCGGTCGTGATCGGTGTCGCAGTCTCGGTGGTGATGACCGGCGCATTCCATGAGGATGGCTTCGCCGATGTCTGCGACGGTTTCGGTGGCGGGGTCGGGGCCAACAGAGTGCTGGAGATCATGAAAGACTCCCGGGTCGGCGCCTTCGCCGTGCTCGGGTTGGTGCTACTGTTCGCGCTGAAACTGACCGGGATGACCTACCTAATTCAGGCCAGTGGGTGGTGGGGTCTGGCCGGGCTGGTCTTCGCTCACGTTCTCAGCCGCTGGTGCGCGGTGACGATCATCTTTCGTGGCGTCTACGCCCGCCACGATCAGTTGTCGAAAACCAAGCCGATCGGACGACAACTCAGTTTTCCCCGGATGGTCGCGGCCACCGTGTGGTTGCTCCCGTTCATCGGGTTGGCCTGGTGGCATCCATGGTGGCTGACCGCAGTGCCGATCGCGTTGCTCGTGCGATGGCGTCTGAACCATTGGTTCATCCGTCGCCTGGGCGGCTACACCGGGGACTGCTTGGGCGCGACTCAACAGATCGTCGAAGTCGTCACCCTGCTGACCTGTCTGAGCTGGGCTGGAGCCGGATTTTGAGACTGATTCTTGTGCGCCACCCCCGCCCGCTCGGCAGCGATGGCCTGTGTTATGGGCGAGCCGACCTGGATGTCGATCGGCGGGAGTTGGATCAGGCCGTATGGCATCTGGATCAGGTGCTGCCCGCCGAGATCGACCAGATCGTGTCCAGCCCGCTGAGCCGATGCCGGTTGGTGGCTGCGGGCCTGGCAGCCGCTCGGGATCGACCAGCCCCGCTCCCGACCGCGCCCTGGATCTGCCCGGCCACTTCACCCATCACGACGCATCCCCTAGCTGATCGGCTGACCGTTGAACTCGACGAGCGCCTGACCGAGCTGGATTTCGGCGACTGGGAGTCGCGGCGATGGGACGACATCGATGCGGGCGACTTGAACGCCTGGTCGCAGGCGTACGATCGACAACCACCTCCGGGCGGAGAATCATGGAATCAGATGCGTGAACGAGTGTCTGACTTTCTGGATCAATGCCGTCGCCGCGACAGTGCCACAGTGGTGGCCGTGACGCATTCGGGAGTGATCCGGGCCACCCTGGCCCAGATTCTCGACCTCACCCTCACCGCGATGTGGCGAATCGATCTGCCATTCGAGGTCATGGCCGAGGTTCGTCTGGCCGATCAAGGCGACCAGCTGCTTGGACTGCGTGCGCGATGACGCTGGGCAGGTGTCGAATCAACTCGTGTGGGGGGTACGGCCCCGGATGGGTCGCCGCAGCCATTGCTTGAATCGAAGCGGCGAGCACACCAGCAATCGGAGCCGTACATCCCTGCGCGATCAGAGCGGCCGCAATCCCCGCCAGGAGGTCGCCCGACCCAGCTTGAGCCGTCCACGCGGGGCCGCCGACTGCCTGGATGAGCCCACCGTCTGCAGTCGCGACGTATTGACGATGACCTTTGACGAGAACCGTCGCCCCAGTGCGGGAGGCCGCCGCCTGGGCAGCGGCAGCCGGATCGGCCTGAACCACGGATCTGGCCACGCCCAACAGACGGGCCAGCTCCCCAGCGTGGGGGGTCAACAGGCAAGTCGACGGTAGAGCAACGGGCAGATGATCCAACGCGCCGGCGTCGAGAACCATCGGAACTCCATCATCGAACCGACGAGTCAGACGTTCCTCGTCCGACGGCTCACCCGACCAACCACACCCGACCAACCACACACTCACCCGCCCCTGACCGAACGTGACCGATGGCGCCACCTGCACCAGTGTTCGCCGTACAACATCCGTACCGCAGTAGCGAATGAAGCCCGCCCCGGCATACAACGCCCCGAGCACAGTCAGCACCGCCGCGCCAGGGTACCGCGTCGAACCAGTGTCGATGCCGACCACACCGCGGGCGTACTTGTCGACATCCTGGCCCGGCACTGGCCAGGCTCGCCCGACGTCGAGCGGACTGAACACGTCCATAGATCACTCCACCGTGACCGACTTCGCCAGGTTACGAGGCTGGTCGACGTCGTGGCCGTTCAATGTGGCGATCTGGCAGGCGAAAACCTGTAGCGGCAAGATGGCCAACACCGGCTGGAACAAGGTCGGCACGATCGGCAACGGCCAGAACACGTCGGCGAACGCGGCCGCGTCAGCGTCACCGCGCTCGGCCAACACGATCGTACGACCGCCGCGGGCCCGTACCTCCTGAATATTCGAGACTACCTTGTCATGCAGCTGATCACGGCCTTTGGGCGGCACAACGATGAAAATCGGCAGCCCCTTCTCAACCAAGGCGATCGGACCATGCTTCAACTCGCCAGCAGCGAAACCCTCAGCGTGGGTGTACGAGATCTCTTTCAGCTTCAGCGCGCCCTCCAACGCGACCGGGTAACCGACATGGCGGCCCAAAAACAGAAAGTCTTCCGCGTCGCGCAACTGCTCGGCCAACCCGAGCACGCCGTCCAGATCGTCGAGGACTTCGTCCATCTTGCCCGACAGGCTCCCCAGTTCTTCGACCAAGCGTTGAACCTCGTCGCCGAACTTCGTTCCGCGGATCTGCGCCAGGTAAAGCCCCAACAGGTAGCAGGCGATCAGCTGAGTGGTGAAACCCTTCGTCGATGCCACCGCAATTTCCGGCCCGGCGTGAGTGTAGATGACGGCGTCCGACTCGCGGGGAATCGTGGCGCCGTTGGTGTTGCAGATGCTCACGACCTTGGCGTGCTGCTCACGGGCGTGACGCACCGCCATCAGAGTGTCGGCGGTCTCCCCGGACTGAGAAATCGTGACCACCAACGTGGTGGAGGTGACGATCGGATCACGGTAACGGAACTCCGAGGCCAGCTCCACCTCGACCGGAATCCTCGTCCAATGCTCGATGGCGTACTTCGCGATCAATCCGGCGTGGTAGGCGGTGCCCGCGGCGACCACGATGATGGCGTCGATCGTCCGCAGATGGGCGGTGTCGATGCGCATCTCGTCCAAAACCAGCTGTCGATCCGCGCCAATGCGCCCCAGCAGAGTGTCGGCCACGGCCTTCGGCTGTTCGAAGATCTCTTTGCGCATGAACCAGTCGTAGCCGTCCTTTTGCGCCGCCGACAGATCCCAATCGATATGGTACGGACGCGTCACCGCGCTCGTACCGTCGAACATCGTGACCTCGACCGTGTCAGGAGTGATCCGCACGATCTGATCCTGACCCAATTCGATCGCCTCGCGGGTGTATGCGATGAAACTGGCGACGTCAGAGGCCAAGAACATCTCCGATTGACCGACGCCCACGACCAACGGCGAACTGCGTCGAGCCGCCACCACTTCGCCCGGGGACTGCGCGTCCACTGCGACCAGTGTGAAAGCGCCGCGCAGTTGGACGACGGTACGCCTCATCGCCTCCACCAAGCTGTGTCCGACTAGGACCTCGCGCTCGAGCAGATGGGCCACGATCTCCGAGTCGGTCTGTGAGCGTAGAACGACGCCATCGGCGGCGAGCCCCGCGGCCAAACTGGCAAAATTCTCGATGATCCCGTTATGAACCAAACCGACCCGACCAGTCGCCCCCAGATGTGGATGGGCGTTCTCATCCGTGGGACCGCCATGAGTCGCCCAACGGGTGTGTCCAATGCCTTGATGAGATGGCGCGATCGGATGGTCCTCCAGCTCCTGGACGAGATTAGCGATCTTGCCTGCCTTTTTCCGAACCTCGATGCCCCGCTCGTTCACCAACGCGATTCCCGCGGAGTCGTAACCCCGATACTCCATCCGCTTCAACCCCGAGACGATCGCTGTCTGCGCATCTTGGAACCCGACGTAACCCACAATTCCACACATGAGATTCACTGTAGCGGATCAGGCGACTCCCCCACTGCTCGCCAGGCCCGGTTCCACCCGATTGACAAGGCACGATCCTCATCGAAGGCACACCGACCGCACCGAACGAGCCGCTGACCGGAGCGACCCCGCCGAGTCGCGATATCGCTCATGTCGCCCGATTAGCCGGATCGACGTCCACGCTCGTGGAAGAATAGACCCGACCATGAACCATTCCACCGACCAGCCGAGGACACCATGGGCGCATACCTGACCCTGAGCCGGGACCACTGGGCCAAGCTGGCCCGCCGCCGACAACTCGACGTGACCTCCGAGACCCTGGCCGGGCTGCAAGGCCTTGGTGATCCACTCGACCTGGATCGGGTCCGGCAGGTCTACTTGCCGTTGACCGAGTTGATCAATGTCTACATTGAGAACACTGCGGCCCTGTCCGCTCAAGCCAACGCGTACCTCGGTCTGAATGTCGCGCCAACACCGTTCGTCATCGGCATCGCCGGATCGGTGGCCGTCGGCAAATCCACCACCGCGCGTCTACTCAAAGAACTCCTGAGCGCGCGTCGACGAGTCGACCTGGTCACCACCGACGGCTTCTTGTATCCCAACTCCGTCCTGGCCAAGCGCGGGCTGATGCACCGCAAAGGCTTCCCCGAGTCTTACGACCAGGCCGCCCTGTTGCGCTTCGTCATGGCCGTGAAATCCGGCCAACCCGAAGTCGACTGCCCGGTCTACTCACACTTGATCTACGACATCGTGCCCGGACAGAAGGTCATCGTGCGTCGTCCAGAGGTTCTCATCCTCGAAGGGCTCAACGTTCTCCAACCAGCCAGAATTCGCGCCGGCGGTGCGATGGGCGCCGCCGTCAGCGACTTCTTCGACTTCTCGGTCTACGTCGACGCCCCAGAACCGATCATTCGCCAGTGGTTCCTCGAACGCTTCGCCCAGTTGCGACGCACTGCTTTCACCGACCCCGACTCGTACTTTCGACAGTACGCCACGCTGCCTGACGATGATGCGATGGCCCAAGCCAACGGATTCTGGGACACCATCAACGGCCCTAACCTTCGTCACAACATCGAGCCCACGAGACAGCGTGCCACCGTCGTCATCGGCAAGGGTCCCAATCATGACATCGATTGGATCCGGATTCGCAAGATCTAGAGCCGCCGTCGGCTGGGGAATCTGGCTTGCCCCAACGCACCGACTAGCCTCACAAGGCGAGGCGTGCCTTCACCACAGCGGCCAGTCGCTCGGCGACTTCGCGCGCTCGGTCTTCGGTGTCGGCCTCGACCATGACGCGCACGACCGGCTCGGTGCCTGACGGACGCAGCACGACACGACCGGCTCCGTCCAACTCCGCTTCCGCGGCGGCGACCGCCTGAACAACACCCTGATCCAGGTTGGTCCGTCCGCGATCGACTCCACGAACATTGATCATCACCTGGGGAAGCCGCTTCATGACCGACGCCAATTCTGACAACGGCTTGCCCGTTCTGGCGACCTGAGCGGCCAGATGCAGGCCGGTCAGCGTGCCATCCCCAGTCGTGGCGAATTGACTCATCACCACATGCCCGGATTGCTCGCCGCCCAAAGTGAAACCGTTGGCGTTCATCGACTCAACGACATAGCGATCGCCGACTTTGGTCGTGTCCACTCGAATGGAGTTGGCCTTCATAGCCTGGAAGAAACCGAGATTGCTCATCACCGTGACGACCACGGTGTCTTGATGCAGTTGACCGCCATCGCGCATCGCCAAGGCCAAGATCGCCATGATCTGGTCACCATCGACGACCCGACCATTGGCATCGACTGCGATGCACCGATCAGCATCCCCATCCAGCCCGATGCCAAAGTCGGCACCGGCCGAAATCACTTCTAACTGCAACGACTCGATGTGAGTCGAACCACAGTTCTCATTGATATTGAGGCCGTCGGGCTTGTTGTGGATCGCCAACACGGTGGCGCCCGCCGACATGAAAGCCTTCACTGCCGTTCGCGAGGCGGCGCCATTGGCCGGGTCGAGCACGATCTTCAGACCCTCCAGCGGCCGATCAGCCCCCAAAGATGCGACCAGATGATTGATGTAACGATCAGCCAGTTCAGGATTGTCCGTCACTCGACCGACGTCAGCGCCTGTGGGGCGCATCCAGGGTCTGCCGAGTTCTTCCTCGATGAGGTCTTCGACCTCGTCGGGCAGCTTGACTCCACCATGGGAGAAGAACTTGATCCCATTGTCCGGCATCGGGTTGTGCGAAGCCGACAGCATGACGCCGAAGTCGACATCCAACTCGGGAACCAGGAATGCCAGGCCCGGAGTCGGAATGATCCCGACTCGGATGACATCAACCCCAGCGCTGGCCAATCCAGCGACCACCGCGGCTTCCAGGAACTCTCCCGAGGCTCGCGGATCGCGTCCCACGACGGCCCGCAAGCGATGGTCTGGATCCGCCTCGGCCAACACATGGGCCGCCGCCACCGACAAATCCAGCGCCAAGTCGGCCGTCAGTTCGACGTTGGCACGACCACGTACGCCATCGGTCCCGAACAGCCGAGCCATCAGCGCTTGGAATACTGCGGAGCCTTGCGCGCCTTCTTCAAGCCGGCCTTCTTACGTTCCTTGATCCGAGCGTCACGAGTCAACAAGCCAGCCTTCTTCAGAGCCGGACGCGAGGCCTCAGCATCAGCCTCGTTCAGAGCCCGTGCGATGCCCAACCGCAAAGCCCCGGCCTGACCGGAGACCCCGCCGCCGCAGATCAACGCGATGACATCGTAGGATCCGACCACATCGGCCGTCTCCAGCGGTTCGGAGATCTCCTGCTGGTGCAGCTTGTTCGGGAAGTAATCCTCCAAAGCGCGACCATTGATCGTCCACTTGCCGGTGCCGGGGATCAGGCGCACCCGCGCGATCGCCTCTTTGCGACGACCGGTGCCCCGACTGTTCTGAACGACGGCCGGACGGCCAGTCCGCTCAGAGGACTTCACCTTCTCGGCGCGATAAGCGATCTCGCGATCCTCTTCGTCCACGAAACCTTCGGGAAGCTCTTCAACTTCGACCTCGACGGCGTCAACTTGCGGTTCAGACACGATGGGACCTCTCACTGGGAAACTTGGGTGATCTGGAAGGGCTGAGGCTTCTGAGCCTCATGAGGGTGCTCCGGGCCCGAGTAGACCTTGAGCTTGCCGATCAGTTGACGGCTGAGTTTGTTCTTGGGCAGCATCCCCCACACTGCCCGCTCCACGGCTTTACGCGGATCCGTGGCGAGCAACTCGCCGTACGGCACCGCGCGCAGGCCCCCGGGATAGCCTGAGTGACGAACTGCCATCTTGGCCACCCGCTTCTTGCCGGTCAACGCGATCTTGTCAGCATTGACGATCACGACGAAATCACCCGTGTCGATGTGGCGAGCAAACTGCGGCTTGTTCTTGCCTCGGAGCAGATTAGCGACCGCCACGGCGAGACGTCCCAGAACAATATTCTCGGCATCAATGACATGCCAGTTCCGGGTGACCTCTCCAGGCTTAGGACTGTAGGTAGACACGAGTCGAACCATCTTCCATTTCTAGCGAACATAGGGAATGAGGCGTCCGGACGAAACCATACAGGAGCCCCGGAACGCAACAGCACTCGATTTTACCCTCCGCCCACCGCTTTGGTCAAGGCGAGACACGCCTGCTCCGACTGTGGTCTGCCCTCGTCTCGTACGGCGCTGCGCTGATCGCTGGCAGCCTCAAACCGAGCCGCCAACGACCGGGGAACCAAAGCGAGAACCATTCTATCGGCTTGAGCGGCGCGGTTCGTTCCCCACGCCCGACACCCCCGCCCCATACGCTGCGGCGCTCCACGCCCTGCGCCCGACGGCCCCCATACCCCGCGCCGCACGACGAGTTCGTACGACGAGTTCGCACGACCGCCTCTGGTCGTAGACGCATCGCTGCCCGCCGCCCGATCGGCCCGGCGCCCGCCAGCCCGCCGAGTCAGGTGGACATCACGACTGATGACAAATCCGCTTCGCCTCACACCATGGTGAAGGCATGAGAAGACTGTTCGTCTGTGCCCTAGCCTACGTTTGTCTGGTTGGGACCACGGGCTCCACGCCCGCGCAAGCCGCTTCCGCCACGGCGGTGATCCCTATCGAGGGAGAGGTCACACGCGCGTTCGATCCGCCAGAAGACAATTGGCTGCCCGGTCACCGCGGCGTGGACCTGCTGGGAGAGGACCACGCCATCGTCGCCGCGGCTATGGACGGAGTGGTGGTGTTCGCGTCGATGCTCGCGACCCGCCCAGTCATCAGCATCCGCCACCTCGATCTGACCACGACGTACGAGCCGGTGGAGGCGCTGGTCAAAGTCGGCGACGCCGTGGTCGCTGGCCAGCCGATCGGCTACCTGGTGACAGGACACCCATGCCCAGGATCGGCCTGCCTTCACTGGGGACTGAAGCAGGGCGACGTCTATCTGGATCCGATGAGTCTGGTGACTCGAGCCAAAGTTCGTCTACTGGCAGCCAAAGACGTGGAACAAGCGCGCGAACGTGCCGCCCAACTGCGCTTGACGACCGGTTCAAGCTCGGAGGCCGGCCTGGTCACTCCCGCCACCGGAGAAGTGTCATCGACGTTCGGGCAGCGAGTTCACCCGATCGATGGGGTCCAACGGTTCCACGACGGGCTGGACATCGCCGCCGCCTGCGGCACTCCGATTCTGGCCGCCGCCTCCGGAACGGTCACGGAGTCGGTCTACAGCTCTGGATACGGCAATCGGCTGGTGATCGACCACGGTGTCATCGCCGCCCACGCGCTGACGACCGCGTACAACCATGCCGCAGGTTATGTGGTCGGCGTCGGAGACCCGGTCCAGCAGGGCCAAGTCGTCGGCTGGGTGGGGACCACCGGGGCCTCGACGGGATGCCATCTTCACTTCCAGGTATGGGTCGATCAGACCTTGACCGACCCTCAGGGGTTGCTGCCATGAGCGGGGTGACCGGTCGCCCGCCGGGGGGCCGCTGGGAACGCCGACCCGCGGAGCGAGGATTCGCCTCAGCGCGGCAAGGCCCGCGGGTGAGTCTGCTCGAACACCGCTCTCAACCGCTCCGATGTGACGTGGGTGTAGATCTGCGTCGTGGTGATCGACGCGTGCCCCAAGGCTTCTTGGACCGTACGCAGATCGGCTCCGCCATCGAGCAGGTGTGTCGCCATGGCGTGACGCAATCCGTGCGGCCCGACGTCGGGGGCGTCGGGAACCAACGCCAGGCTGCGATGGACCACCCGTCGCACCACCCGAGGGTCGATTCGAGCTCCCTTGCGCTCGCCCAGGAACAGCGCCGAACCGCTGTCGGCGCCGACCAGTTCTCCCCGCCGATCGATCCAGGCTCGAATCGCTTTCAGTGCTGGACGTCCCACCGGAACCGAGCGCTGTTTGTCACCTTTGCCGATGACCGAGACGACTTCGTGGTCCTCATCGACACTGTCAAGATTCATCCCGCACAACTCGGCGACACGAAGTCCTGCGGCGTACAGGACCTCCATGATGGCCAGGTCGCGGCGCGCGACGGCCGAGTCCTGCTCAGCCAACGCGCGGGCCATCGCCTCCATCATCGCCGACACCTCAGTCTTCGACACGATGTCGGGCAACAGTCGACGTACTGTGGTCGACTTGAGGCCCACCGTCGGATCCACGGCGATCTTGCCCCACCGCTTCGCCCAGGCGAAAAACACACGCATGGACGAGGTACGACGCTGAATCGTGGCCCGTGCCAGGTGGTCGTCACTCATCGACGCCAGCCACGCCCGCAAGTCAGGCAATCTGACCGCCGTGATGTCTGTGATCCCGCGAGTGGCGAGGAAACCGACCAGCTGTTCCAGGTCTTCGTGGTATGCCTGACAGGTGCGAGGCGACCGCTGCACCGCCAAGAACTCACTGAACTGCCTCAGGTGGTCGGTCATGTCGGTCATACCACCAGGATGCCCCCACCACCGCACGTGGCGCCACCCCGCGGTCGTCGATCGCCGACTCGTGAGATGGCATCCTCGCTTGTCGACATCGCCGCGATCGCAGGTGGCTAGGTGAACTGGGGGCACTCGCGAAAAACCCGTAAGATCAAGGGGACGAAAGGACCCCCATGGCTGATCTGCCCGACCTGTTCACCGGCGGGCGCGTGCTGCGCGTCACGCGCTGGTCAGAGCCTGTGCTCCACTGCCCCACCACAGCAGTGACGGTCTTCGACGATGACCTTGAGACACTGATTCGCGACATGTTCGCCACCATGATCGCCGCTGACGGGGTTGGATTGGCTTCGGTCCAGGTCGGCGACACCCGGTCCGTGTTCACGTACGCCTGCCCCGATGCGGACAACCACCTCCACGCTGGGGCCGTGATCAACCCGGCCGTGATTCTGCCAGAAGGCCGGGACCGTAAACTCGTCGCCGACGAGGAGGGCTGCTTGTCGCTGCCTGGCGCGTACTCTGCTCTGGCCAGACCCGACCACGCGGTGTGTCGCGGACTGGATCACCAAGGCAACCCGGTCGAGGTCGTCGGAACTGGCCTGCTGGCGCGATGCCTTCAGCACGAGACCGACCATCTCAGCGGAATGGTGTTCGGCGACCGACTGTCCAGTCGTTCACGCAAGTGTCTCTACGCCGACCACGAGGCGGTCGCCTACCGCTATCCCGATGACTGGCCGATCAGCCCCAAAGGTGAGTTCGACCCCACGGCGTGAGAGGTCGTACGCTGAAGTCGCACCACTATTCACTCAGGCTCTGTCCATGAGTCGCCCAACTCGCGCGAGTCAAACGCCGCCGGGCTGACCTGCCCACGCCGGGCTCGACGAATGCCTCAGCAAGATGCTGCGTTCGATGCTGTCACCAAGCCCGCCGAGGCGACAACTGCGCCTGAGCGCGCCACCGCCCATCGACTTCGGTCACTGTCAGCGGAAGGTCAAAGGTACGACTCAGCACTTCCGAGGTCATCACCTGAGACAGATGCCCCATCGCCACCACTGTCCCCTGTTTCAAGAATAACGCGTGAGTCACCCCGGGGGGGATCTCTTCAACATGGTGGGTCACCATCACCGAGGTGGGCGACCACTCGTCCTGAGCCAGATCCGACAATGTCGCCAACAGCAGTTCGCGTCCTGACAGGTCTAAACCAGCCGTGGGTTCGTCCAACAGCAGCAACTCTGGATCGGTCATCAGCGCTCGCGCGATCTGAGTACGCTGACGCTCACCCTCGGACAAGGTGCCAAAGGTGCGCCGAGCCAGGTGCTCGACCCGCATCTGCGACATCAGACGGTCGGCGCGACTCTCGTCGACCGGTTCGTACGCCTCCCGCCATCGCCCGAACACGGCGTAGGAGGCCGACAATATGACATCGCGTACCGTCTCATCGGGGGGGATCTGCGACTCCAACGCCGCCGAGGCCACGCCAATGCGCGGTCGCAAATCGAACACATCGACTCGCCCCATGGTCTGACCGAGGATCTCGACCCGTCCCGAGGTGGCGAACATCCGTGCCGACACGATCTGAAGCAACGTGGTTTTTCCTGCACCATTCGGGCCGATGATCACCCAACGATCGGTGTCGGCGACCTGCCAGCTGACGTGATCGAGAAGAAAAGCATGGCCACGTCTCACCGTCACATCTGAAATGTCAATGACCGTACTCACGAGCACCAACCTATCGGATACGACCGACGGGCACACCTTCGGACCAATCTTGACCGTCGCCGTGAGACCACGCGGCTCACGACAGGACGGAGTAGATGGCGTTGGCCAGTTCGGCCAGCTCAGCAGCGGTTTGCTTGCCGGCCGACACCGATGTCATGACCCCATCGGTCAAGACTGTGACACAGGCCATCTGCGTCGGCCGAGGCGTCGCGTCAGGGTCGCCCTTCCACAACGTTCCACAGCGGCTCGCGCCGTACCACTGCTGATCGTCGAACTCGGCGGTCCCGAAATGACCATTGGCGTCCAGCGTGATCACGACCAGATCCGACGGATCGGCATCGCGAGCGTACGTCGCCGAGGTTTGCGCCGTCGCCGGAGCCGACCCCATCGCGGTGTATCCACCAGCCCGAGCTGGCAGCGTCGAACCGGCCACCTGACGACTGGGAGCCACGGGAGGAATTGTCGGGTCCGGCCCCTGCTGATGAGTGCAGCCAGCCATGACTGCCCCCAGCACCAGCACCTGCGACACGACGACCGCCTTATTCACGCTACTCCTTAGGCCAAAGCAACCAGATCGAGGTACCCAGGATTCCACAGATCCTCGGTGCCATCCGGGAGCAACAGCACCCTATCAGGATTCAACGCCTCAACCGCTCCCTCATCGTGGGTCACCAAGACGATCGCGCCTTGGAAGGTGTTGATAGCGTGGAGGATCTCTTCACGCGAGGCCGGATCGAGGTTGTTCGTCGGCTCGTCCAACAGCAACACGTTGGCTCGCGACACGACCAACATCGCCAGGGCCAACCGGGTTTTCTCCCCACCGGACAACACCCGGGCCGGTTTGTCGACGTCGTCGCCGATGAACAGGAACGAGCCAAGAAGAGTACGCGCCTGGGTCTGCGTCAACTCGGTGGCGACTGCCATCATATTCTCCAAGACTGTTCGCGTGACGTCGAGCATCTCATGCTCTTGGGCGTAGTACCCGAGTTTGAGACCATGACCTGGTTCCACCTGACCCAAATCGGGCTCTTCGACCCCGGCCAACAACCGCAACAGCGTCGTCTTGCCGGCCCCGTTCAGACCCAAGACGACCACGCGAGATCCCCGGTCGATGACCAGATCGACATCGAAGAATACGTCCAGCGAGCCGTACCCTTTCGATAATCCGTCAGCTGACAAGGGGGTCTTCCCGCATGGCGCTGGATCGGGGAATCGCAGGTGGGCCACCTTCTCAGCCACCCTGGCCTCGTCGAGCCCTTCTAACAGACGCTCGGCCCTGCGCTCCATGTTCTGTGCGGCGACAGCCTTGGTCGCCTTCGCGCGCATCGAATCTGCCTGGGCCATCAGCGCGGCCGCTTTGCGCTCCGCGTTGGCACGCTCGCGCTTGCGACGCCGTTCGTCCGTCTCGCGCTGAGCCAGATACTTCGCCCACCCGAGGTTGTATTGATCGATGACACAGCGCGACGCGTCCAGATAGAAGACCTTGTTGACCGTGTCGCCAAGCAGATTCACGTCGTGGGAGATGACAACCAGTCCACCGGCATAGCTTTGAAGGAAGGATCTCAGCCACACCACCGAATCCGCGTCCAAGTGGTTGGTCGGCTCATCCAACAGCAAGGTCTCAGCCGACAGGAACAGAATCCGTGCCAGCTCGACCCGACGGCGCTGCCCGCCGGACAGTGTGGACAGCGTCTGCTCCATCACCCGGTCTGGCAACCCAACGTTGGCCGCGATCCGGCTGGCCTGGGAGGCGGCGCCATAGCCTCCCTGGGACAGGAACTCCGTCTCCGCGGTCGAATAGGCCGCCATCGCCGCTTGACGCTGGTCGCCGCTGGCCTTGGACATGAGCTCGGAGTATTTCTCCATCCGCGCCATGATCTGATCCAGTCCCCGAGCCGACAAGATCCTCGACTTGACGCTGACGTGAAGGTCGCCGGTACGGGGGTCTTGAGGAAGGTAGCCGACTACGCCGCGACGGGTGACCGTGCCGGCGGCGGCCAATCCTTCACCGGCCAAGATGCGCATCAACGTGGTCTTGCCAGCTCCGTTGCGTCCAACGAGTCCGATCTTGTCCCCCGGGGAAACGCTGAACGAGGTCGGCTCGATCAGCAGGCGTGCGCCAGCGCGCACTTCAATATCTTTGGTACTAAGCACAGTTCACTGATTCCTTGACAGTGTGACAACGCGCTGCCGTACCGCGGCGGGTCCGCGATGGACGACAACGACACAAAACTCAGGCGCTATCCGCGCCGCGAGACTAGAAAGCCGGATCCAACGCCTCGGACCACAGCTCTGCCTCTGCCTCAGCCGCCTTCTTCGCGCGAGCGACATACGCGAAACCGAAGATGGCTAAGATGGCGAGGACAATCAGAACGTGCTTCTTCATGAGACCCAGCCTAGCTTAGTCTGCGTGTCCGACGCACTCTCACGCAGATGATGTGAACCGGCGAAAGGCTGACCGTGGCGCCGCGAGTGCCCAGGTCACGACCAGTCTCACAGACTGAAGCCGATGGCTCTCAATTGCTCACGACCATCATCGGTGATCATGTCGAGGCTCCACGGTGGAAGCCACACCCAGTTGATGACCACGTCTTTGGCCAGACTCGCGACCAGATAACGCACGTCCGTTTCGAGCTGATCGGTCAAAGGACAGGCCGGCGACGTCAGGGTCAGATCGATCGTGGCCACGCCAGCGGCGTCGATGTCAACCCCATAGACCAGTCCCAAATCGACGATGTTGACCCCCAGTTCGGGATCGACCACGTCTTTGAGCGCGTCGAGAATCTGCTCGGTGGTGCCCCAGTGGTCGCCGAGGATCGCCTCGTCGACCAGGTGGGCCGCGGCCCGTTTCGCCGATTGCGGCACGTCAGATGTCTGGTCGATGCTCATGTCAGCTCCGTCCTCTCGTGATAGCGTCCTTCAGCGCGGCCCAGCCCAGCATGGCGCACTTGACGCGCGCGGGAAACTGACTGACGCCATTGAAGGCGATGGCGTCACCATAGGTGTCCTCATCCAGTTCCACTGTGCCACGCCCCTCCAACATCTCGACGAAACCGTCGTGAAGAGCCAACGCGTGATCAGTGGACCCACCGATCACCAAGTCGGTCATCACCGATGTCGACGCCTGAGAGATGGAGCACCCTTGCGCCTCATAGCTGATGTCACGGATCGTGGTCCCATCCAGGCTCAGGCGCAACACCAGTTCGTCGCCGCAGGACGGATTGACGTGGGTCACCTCCACGTCGTACGGAAGGCGAAGCCCGCTGTGATGCTTGGCTCGATAATGATCGAGAATGATGTCCTGATAGAGCCCCTGAAGATCAGCCATGATGGACCTTAGAGGCAGACCCGGGCACACGGAAGAAGCTCAAGGTGGCCAACAGAGCGTCGACCAAGGCGTCAATCTCGTCTGGGGTCGTGTAGAGGTAGAACGACGCCCGTACGCTGGCCTGAACTCCCAAACGCTCATGCAGAGGCCGAGCACAATGATGACCACCACGTACGGCCACCCCGCGTGAGTCGAGGATCTGCATCACATCGTGAGGATGGATGTCGGCCAAAGTGAACGACACCACCGGACCGCGCTGGCCGGTGGTCGGACCCAGGATTCGCAGATGCGGCACCTGACTCAACCGCTCCAGAGCGTAATCGGTCAGCACTCGATCATGCTCGTCGATGGACTCCAACCCGACTTCAGACAAATAGTCGATGGCCGCGTCCAGCCCGACCGCCTGCGCGATCGGCGGGGTGCCAGCTTCGAAACGATGCGGCGGTCTGGCATAGGTCGACCCAGTCATTCGGACGATTTCGATCATCTCTCCCCCGCCGAGGAAGGGCGGCAGCGAGTCCAACAGATCGTAGCGACCCCACAAGACACCGATCCCTGTGGGACCGAGCATCTTGTGGCCAGTGAAAGCCACCAGGTCTGCCCCCAGCGTCGTGACATCGATCGGACAATGCGGCGCGGTCTGGGAGGCGTCGACCACCACATGCGCTCCCACCTGATGGGCCCACTGCGCGACCTGCGTCACCGGCGGAGCCACCCCGGTGACGTTGGACATCGCGGTGATGGACACGCACTTGGTTCGCTCGTTGATCAGCGACTCGGCGCGAGCCTTGTCTAGATCGAAACGGCCATCGTCGGTGACATCGAACCAGCGCAACGTCGCGCCGGTGCGTTGAGCGGCCATCTGCCATGGCACTATGTTCGAATGATGCTCCGCCACGGAGATGACAATCTCGTCGCCTGGCCCCAGACGCGAGGACAACGTGTGCGCCGCCAGGTTCAGCGCCTCCGAGGCGTTCTTCGTGAACACGACTTCCTCAGCGCGACCGTGGACGAATTGAGCCACGGTGGCCCGCGCCGCCTCGTAGGCCTGAGTGGCTTCCAGACCGACGGTGTGCATGGCCCGAGCGACATTGGCGTTGTGATGCAGATAGTGGTCCGCGATCGCGGACACCACACACGCCGGTTTCTGTGAGGTGTTGGCTGAGTCCAAATAGACCAAGTCCGACTTCCCGACCCTGCGCTTCAGAATCGGGAAGTCGGCTCGGATCGCTTCCCAGTCAGTCATTCGACGGCCTTGACCCACTTCTCGTACCCGGTCTCTTCCAAAGACTCGGCCAAGGTCGAATCACCCTCGGCCACCACGTGGCCGTCGACGAAGACATGGACGAAGTCAGGCTTGATGTAGCGCAGGATTCGCGTGTAATGAGTGATCAACAACAACCCGCGATCACCCGGGGCTGTGTAGCGGTTGACACCTTCGGACACGACACGCAAGGCGTCGATGTCCAAGCCAGAGTCGGTCTCATCCAAGACGGCGTACTTCGGGTTGAGCAGATCCAATTGGACGATCTCGTTGCGCTTCTTCTCGCCACCGGAGAAACCCTCGTTGACCGAGCGTGAGGCGAATTCGTCGTCCAACTGCATCTGAGCCAAGGAGGCATTGACCTTCTTGACCCATCCGCGCAGCGGCGGAGCCTGCCCGTCGATGGCCGTCTTGGCCGTACGCAAGAAGTTGGCGACCGAGACTCCCTGGACTTCCACCGGGTACTGCATGGCCAAGAACAAACCAGCCCGCGCCCTGGCGTCGACACTGAGTCCGACCAGTTCCTGGCCGTCCAGACGCACCGACCCTGAGGTGATCGTGTACTTCGGATGCCCGGCCAGCGAGTACGCCAAGGTGGATTTGCCCGACCCGTTCGGGCCCATGATGGCATGAACCTCACCGGGACGCACCACCAGGTCGACACCCTTCAAAATGGGCTTGGGACCTGTCTCCGTCTCAACCGAGACATGCAGGTCTTCGATCTCCAAACCACGGCTTTCCACAATCAGTTCTCCTTATCAAAAGCTAGTTCTTTGTCGATGCGACTCATCAGGGTCGCGGCGACGTCGTCCAGGCCGATCCGGGCCAGAATGGCCGAGAAAAAGCCGCGCACCACCAGATGGCGGGCCTCCGTCTCGGTGATGCCACGGCTCTTCAAATAGAACAGCTGCTCATCATCGAAACGACCAGTCGACGCCGAATGCCCGGCGCCGAGGATCTCACCGGTCTCGATCTCCAGATTCGGCACGGCATGAACCCGACACCCGTCGGTCAACACCAGGTTTTTGTTCGCCTCGTAGGTCTCGATTCCCACAGCGGCAGGGCGAATCAGCACGTCGCCGACCCACACCGACTCCGCCCGTTCGCCCTGCAGAGCACCGCGGTAATCGACGTGCGACACACCTTTGGGATGGTTGTGGTCGATGAACAGTCGATGTTCCAGGTGTTGGCCGGCGTCAGCGAAGTACACGCCCAACAGTTCAGCGTCGCCGCCCGAGCCGGCGTACGACACGTTGTTCTGCAAGCGCACAAGATCTCCGCCCAGCGACACCGCGATGTGACGGTACGTCGCGCCTTCGTCGACCAAGGCCTCGTGCTGGCCCAGATGGACTGACCCTCGATCCCAATCTTGGATCGTCACCACCGTCAAGCTGGCCGCCTGACCGACTCGAATTTCGACATTGCCGATGAAACGGGCCAACCCCGTGTGAGTGAGGACCACCGTGGCCGACGACGCCGGCTTGGCCTCGATCACTAGGTGGGCCGCGCTCGGGTCGAGGCCATCGCCATGAATGGACAATCGGATCGGGTCGGCGTGGGCGCCGTCGATCACGACGTGCCGCGCCTGGTCCTCGCTGGCGGCGATCGCCGCCGGGCGGTCCACCGGAACCAAAACGCTGCCCCGAGGGAAGGCTCCCGGTTTTAGCCAGGACCATGCCTTGTCGGGCCCGGCCTCGAGGGTGATCGGCATGGACGCCCGCTCAAGCATCTGATCGAAGAAGTCCTCCATCTGGCCAATCGGCGTGAAACGCCAAACTTCCTCTTTGCCGGTGGGCAGCCGATGATCCTCGATCACGAACGACCCTCGCGGGTGCAGGTGCGACACGGCCGTGTCCTGGGGTGTGACGTGGGCGGTGGTCATCCGACTGCTCCTTCCATTTGAAGCTCAATCAGTCGGTTGAGTTCCAGCGCGTATTCCATGGGCAACTCGCGAGCGATCGGTTCGACGAAGCCCCTGACCACCATGGCCATCGCTTCCTCCTCGGTCAACCCTCGACTCATCAGGTAGAACAGTTGATCCTCGCTAACCTTGGACACTGTCGCCTCATGGGCCATGGACACCTCGTCCTCACGGACATCGACGTACGGGTAAGTGTCGGAGCGGGAGACGGAGTCGACTAGCAGCGCGTCACATCGGACTGACGACGCGGAGTGATGGGCCTTGGGTGTGACGTGGACCAGTCCACGATACGACGCGCGACCTCCGCCGCGGGCCACCGACTTCGACACGATGGTCGAAGAGGTGTACGGCGCGGCGTGAACCATTTTGGAGCCGGTGTCTTGATGCTGACCTGGCCCGGCGAACGCGATCGACAAAGTCTCGCCTTTGGCATGTTCACCCAACAACCACACTGCCGGATACTTCATCGTCGTCTTCGACCCGATGTTGCCATCGATCCATTCCATTGTCGCGCCTTCAGCGCAGGTGGCCCGCTTCGTCACGAGGTTGTACACATTGTTCGACCAGTTTTGGATCGTGGTGTAGCGGCAGCGCGCGCCCTTCTTGATGATGATCTCCACCACCGCGGCGTGCAGCGAGTCGGTCTTGTAAATTGGAGCGGTGCAACCCTCGACGTAGTGGACGAAGGCGTCCTCGTCGACGATGATCAGCGTGCGCTCGAACTGCCCCATGTTCTCGGTGTTGATCCTGAAGTACGCCTGCAGCGGGATTGAGACGTGCACGCCTTTGGGGACGTAAATGAACGAACCGCCCGACCACACTGCCGAGTTGAGCGCGGAGAACTTGTTGTCCCCGGCCGGAATCACCGAGCCGAAGTACTCCTCGAACAATTCCGGGTACTGCTTCAGACCAGAGTCGGTGTCAAGGAAAATCACTCCCTGACGCGCCAACTCCTCATTGATCTTGTGATAGACAACCTCGGATTCATACTGGGCGGCCACTCCGGAGACCAGGCGCTTGCGCTCAGCCTCGGGGATACCCAGTCGATCGTACGTGCGTCGGATGTCTTCGGGCAGGTCCTCCCACGACTCGACCTGGGAGTCTGTCGGCTTGACGTAATACTTGATCTCGTCGAAGTCGATGCCCAACAGATCCGCGCCCCACATCGGAATCGGTTTCTTATCGAACAACCTGAGGGCTTTCAGTCGGAAATCCAGCATCCATTGGGGCTCTGCCTTGCGCTGCGAGATCTGTTTGACCACGTCGGTGGTCAAACCCCGCGAGGCCTGCTGACCGGCCTGGTCTGAGTCGTGCCACCCGAAACGATAGGTTCCGAGAGCGGCCAGATGCTCGTCTTGAGTGGCGCCAGTGCCTGGCGCCGAATGCTGCTCGCCTTGGGCGTCACCGGCCTCAACGGTCGTGGTCGCCTCACGCGAACTGGTGACAGGTGTGCTCACCTGCCCTCCTTTCTCAGGGGTTGGGGAATGTGCGTGGTGCAAACGCCATCGCCATGAGCGATGGTGGCGATGCGTTGGACGTGGGACTGCAACAGCCGAGAGAAGACCGAGGTCTCGATCCGACACAATTGCGGGAAACGGACGGCCACCGCGGTGTACGGACAGTTGTGCTGGCACAACTGCTCCCCGTTGCCCACCGGCAGCAACCCAGCCATGAAGCCATCCTCCGTCAAAGCTTCGGACAGCGCCTGCGCCGGATCCACCTGGGGGCGCTCAGCCAGGACCTGGGCGAAGCCGGCCTCGATGTCGGCGAACCGTTCCTCGAAGAACCGCGTCACTGCCTCGTCACCGCCGATCTGACGCAAAGTCTCAATCGCGTCGATGGCGAATTCGTCGTACGAGTGACTGAAGGTCTCACGGCCAACGGCCGTGGCGGCGTACTCTTTGGCGGGCCGACCAGCGCCTTGGCGTCTGGATTGCGGCTGAGCGCGGACGACCACCATGCCCGAAGACTCCAGATGAGCCAAATGACGTCGGATGGCGGCCGAGGTCAAACCGAACTGATTGGCCAAGTCGTTCGAGGTCGTCCAACCGTGCTCCAGCACGTGACGCATGACTCGATGCCGCGTGGTCGCGTCCGACGCCTCACCTGGGGCTGGGACGGACGGCACGATTTTCACAAGTCCATTCTTGCGTAATTCTCACCGTCTTGTCACATCGGCTCACACGATCCGTGTATCCTATCCCATTGCCACGCCGATCGACCGGCGTCCGCAAGATGTGGCCGACTCCGGCCCAGGCGGCGAAGAAAGGGCTAGGGTGTTGACTGCCCGTAACGTGGACATCAATCGCCACGCGGGGTAGCTCATCGAGACAACTACAAGAGGAATGATCGTGACTTCATCACAAAGCAAGGCGAAACGGTTCGGCCTGTTCGCCCTTCTCGCGGTCGTTGGCTGTTTGACTCTCACCGGCTGCGGTGCTCAGTCAGGCGAAGCTGGCGGCGAAGCGAACCTGAAACTTCCTGAGGCACTGCGTGACGGTTCGGTGGCCATGTGGCCGCTCTACGTCGGTCTGGTGATCTGTGTCCTAGGCCTGCTCTTCGGCGTGTGGACGTACTCTCGCCTACAGAAGCTGCCCGTTCACCAGTCTATGAAAGCGATCTCGGAACTGATCTACACGACCTGTAAGGCATACCTCATCAAGCAGGGCAAGTTCCTGATGATGTTGTGGGCTTTCATCGCCGTGGTCATCGTGGTTTACTTCGCCATCTCCGGCGTCACCGCATGGCAGATCGTCGTCATCCTCCTCTTCTCGCTGGTCGGCATGGCCGGATCCTTCGGTGTGGCCTGGTTCGGAATCCGCATCAACACCTTCGCAAACTCCCGTACTTCTCACGCCGCTCTGAAGGGTGAGAAGTGGGCGGTCCACGACATCCCGGCACGATCCGGCATGTCGGTCGGCATGGTTCTGATCTCCCTCGAGCTGCTGTTGATGCTGATCATTTTGTGTTTCCTCCCGGTTGACATGGCCGGCAAGTGCTTCATCGGCTTCGCCATCGGCGAGTCGCTCGGCGCCTCGGCGCTGCGTATCGCTGGCGGCATCTTCACCAAGATCGCCGACGTGGGCTCCGACTTGATGAAGATCGTCTTCAATATCGACGAAGACGACCCCCGCAACCCCGGAACCATCGCCGACTGCACAGGCGACAACGCGGGCGACTCGGTCGGCCCGTCGGCAGACGGCTTCGAGACTTACGGCGTCACCGGCGTGGCGTTGATCACCTTCATCCTGCTGGGTGTCGCTCAGGTCGGTGGAGTCCCCACCGCCCTCCAGGCAGTCCTGCTCATCTGGATCTTCGCTGTTCGTGCGGTCATGCTGGTCGCCTCCGCTGTGTCCTACTTCGCCTCTGAGGCTGTGGCCAAGTCCACCTACGGCAAGGGCGACTTCGACTTCGAGAAGCCGCTGACCGATCTGGTGTGGGTGACCTCGGTCGTCTCCATCGTGTTGACCTTCGCTTGCTCGGCTTACCTGCTGCGTGACTACGGCAACCTGTGGTGGCAGCTATCCATCATCGTGTCTTGTGGCACGCTGGCCGGCGCTCTGATCCCCGAGTTGGTCAAGGCTTTCACCTCCACCAACTCCGCCCACGTCAAAGAGGTCGTCAAGTCCTCCGAGCAAGGCGGGGCCTCGCTGAACATCCTGTCCGGTTTTGTGGCCGGAAACTTTGCCGCCTACTGGCTGGGCATCGTCATCGTCGCCCTGATGGGCGTGGCCTTCCTCGTGTCGTCGTGGGCTGACCTCGACGCCACCTTGGGCACGCTGCAGCACGCGTCGGCGGTCTTCGCCTTCGGTCTGGTCGCCTTCGGCTTCTTGGGCATGGGCCCAGTCACCATCGCGGTCGACTCGTACGGTCCGGTCACCGACAACGCTCAATCGGTCTACGAACTGAGCCGCATCGAGGCCATCCCGAACATCGACTCGGAATTCAAGAAGGAGTACGGCTACAAGCCCGTGTGGGGCAAGGCCAAGGCCATGCTGGAAGAGAACGACGGCGCCGGGAACACCTTCAAGGCGACCGCCAAGCCGGTCCTCATCGGCACCGCCGTCGTCGGCGCGACCACGATGATCTTCTCCATCATCTTGTTCTTGGCGAACGACTTGGCCGGCGGCGAGGCCACCAGCTTGGCCGACGTCTCGGCACTGATCTCCCCGATCCACGCTCCGTTCCTGTTGGGTCTGATTGTCGGTGGCGCCATGATCTTCTGGTTCTCCGGTGCGGCCACTCAGGCTGTCACCACGGGCGCCTACCGTGCGGTGGAGTACATCAAGGGCCACATCAAGCTGGATCCGAACGCTGACGCTAAGGCGTCGACCAAGGATTCGACCGAGGTCGTCGAGATCTGCACCGATTACGCCCAGAAGGGCATGTGGGTCATCTTCTTGGCCATCTTCTTCGGCACCTTGGCCTTCGCTTTCGTCGAGCCGTACTTCTTCATCGGCTACCTGATCGCGATCGCCGTCGTCGGACTGTTCCAGGCCATCTTCATGGCCAATGCCGGTGGCGCTTGGGACAACGCCAAGAAGATCGTCGAGACCGACATGGGCATGAAGGGCACCGCGCTGCACGACGCGACTGTCGTCGGCGACACCGTGGGCGACCCGTTCAAGGACACCTCTTCCGTGGCCCTGAATCCGGTCATCAAGTTCACCACGCTGTTCGGTCTGCTGGCCGTCGAGTTGGCTGTCGCTTTGAACCACACTGCCGCTGGAGCCACCACGGTGAAGATCCTGGCTGCGATCTTCTTCGTTGTGTCGGCCTACTTCGTGTGGCGTTCGTTCTACCGGATGCGCATCGAGTCTGACTCGACCGAATCCGCCCAACCACCGAAGACCGAGACCAAGGTCAAGGCTAACGCCTGAGTTCGCTCACGCTAAGAAAAGGGGGTCACGGTCAGCCGTGGCCCCCTTTTCGTCTGTTTAGGGATTGCCTGTAGACTTGCGGAGTTCTTTCACCGCTTGCCCTCGGGGCCTAGGACACGCGACGATCTTCGAGTTAGGGCAAAGGAGGGTGATGTCACTACGCAGGCTGATGCGGTTCGAGGACCGCGACTCTTTGGCGTACGAGACCGCAGTGTTGCTCCTCCAGGCGATGAAACAGCGTCAAACCGCCAACGGATCGGTCGGCCTGTGCCTAACTGGCGGCGACTTGGCCAACGAAGTCTACGATCACATGGCGCTGTTGGCCCCACAATCAGGGCTAGTCGCCCCTGACATTCATCTGTGGTGGAACTGGGACTACTTCATCAACATCGACAACCCTGACCGTAATTCGCTCCAAGCGCTCAGCCGATTGGCTGGGGCTCTGCCGTTCGACCCGGCCAAGATCCACCCCATACCGTCTTCTAGTCTCGCCGCCGATCCTGAGACCGGCGCGGCCCAGTACTCCCAGGAGTTGGCTGAAGCGCCGATGATCGACATCTGTCTGCTGGAGCTGGGGCCGCAAGGCCAAATCGCTGGGCTGAATCCCCCAGTCACGGACACGTCATATTCGACTCTGGCCGCCGCGGTGACCGGAGGTGCGAACGGCGATCGTCAGGTCGTCACGTTGACACCTGCTGGCCTGGGACGCTGCCGTCAGACCTGGGTTTTGGCCAGCGGTGTCGATGTCGCCGACGCTCTCCATTCGGCCCACGATGACGATCCGAACCTTCCGGTCAACCACATCGATGACACAGACTCGACGATGTGGCTGGCGGACGCCAAAGCGCTGTCGCTGGTTCCGTTTCACCGCTGCACGTTGTGACCGACGACCTCGATTGAACCCGGTTTCACCCACACTCGTACGTTCGCCGAGACCACTCGTACGTTCGATGGGACTGGATCATCGTGGACGCACAAATTCGCTGGACTGCGCGCGAATTGCTCCAAACACAGCATCGCGCGATGCCGATCTTGAACGACCGCCGTTGGGCCCCTCACAGCCTCAGTAAATCGCCTCACCGGCGGCACGCCGGGCCCTCAGGTCACCCAGCGCTTCGCTCAGGATGTCTTTGGCTTCGCCTTCGGTACGCCGCTCTTTGACGTACGCCAAGTGGGTTTTGTAGGGCAGAATGTGGGGCGGAGGTGGCGGATTGGACGCGTCAGTGTTGGCGGGCAATCCACAGCGCGGACAATCCCACGTCTCCGGATACTCCGCACCGACTGCGAACGCCTGGCGAGTCTCATGACCGTTCGCACAGAAGTACGACACATAGACCCGTGGAGCCGAATCTCCTCGCTCCGCTTCACCCATTGGACCGGCGCCGACTCGGCTTCCCCGAATAGCACTCCCTACAGCCACAAATCTCCCTTGGTACGAGTGTGATGAACCACGTCACTCTTGCGGTGACAGACTATGAGTTTACCTTCCACAGCAACAGCAAACCGACGATGCAGGCGAACCACACCACCCCGACAATGACGGTGATCCGATCCAGGTTGCGTTGCGCGATCGTCGAGCCGCCGAACGCGGTGGACATGCCCCCGCCGAACAGGTCGGACATCCCGCCGCCTTGGCTCTCATGCCGCAGAATGGCCAGCGTCAAAAGCAGGCTGGTGATGATCAAAACGATCGACAAAGCGACAATAGGTCCAGTCATCGCAAGCGGCATCAAAAAAGTCACGCCCCTATATTAGCTCATGGCGTCAGCAGACGAAAGCTCCCGGCTCAACCTAGTGTCAGGTCCAGCCGGGAGCTTCACGATCCACGGTCAGCGAGCGTAGAACATGACAATCCGAGCGAACTCTTCAGGGTTGAGCGAAGCCCCACCCACCAGAGCGCCGTCGACGTCTGGCTGAGCCATGATGTCGACGACGTTCGAGGACTTCACCGAGCCGCCGTACTGAATCCGTACCTTGGCCGCGGCGTCAGCGCCGAAGGACTGGCCCACCCGTGTCCGGATGGCTCCACAGACCTCTTGCGCGTCGGCCGGGGTGGCGACCTCACCGGTCCCGATAGCCCACACCGGCTCGTAAGCGATCACCAGAGCGCCGACCTGCTCAGGCGTCAGACCAGCCAAAACACCGTCGATCTGCCCCAACACGTGGGCCACCTGGTTGCCTTCCTTGCGGACCTCCAGACGCTCACCGACACAGATGATCGGCGTCATCGACGCGGCGATGACCTTCTTCGCCTTCTCGTTGATCACAGCGTCCGTCTCGCCGTGATACTCCCGGCGCTCGGAGTGACCGACGACCACGTAGGAGCAATCAAGCTTGGCCAGCATTGCCGCTGAGATCTCGCCAGTGTACGCGCCTGAGTCATGGACCGAGACGTCCTGAGCGCCGAACGCGATCGGCAGCTTGTCGCCTTCGACCAGGTTTTGCACCGTGCGAATGTCCGTGAACGGCACGATGACCGCCGCTTGTGACTTCGACGGGTCGTAATGCATGTCAGCCAACGTCCAGGCCAACTTCTGAACCACACCAGTCGCCTCGACATGGTTGAGGTTCATCTTCCAGTTTCCGGCCATCAAAGGTGTGCGTGACATCATGCCTCCTCGAGTACTGCCAGGCCAGGCAGGGTCTTTCCTTCAAGATATTCCAACGACGCTCCGCCACCAGTGGAGATGTGACCGAAGTCAGAATCCTGGTATCCGAACGTACGAACCGCAGCGGCGGAGTCTCCCCCACCGACGACCGAGAACGCGCTGGACTGCGCCAACGCCTTCGCCACGGCCTTCGTCCCCTCAGCCAAAGCCGGGATCTCCGAAATGCCCATCGGGCCATTCCAGAACACCGTCTTGGCGGACATGATCGCCTCAGAGAACAACTGAGCGGTCTTCGGTCCGATATCAGCGCCCTCCCGATCGGCTGGAATCGCGGTCACATCGGTCACGACGACTTCCGAGCCCAACGTCCGAGCGCCGAAATCCAACGTGGTCGGATCGATTGTGCAGACATCGACCGGCAAGAGGATCTTCTTTCCGGCCTCTTCGGCCTGCTTGAGATACTCCGCGCAAGCGTCGATCTTGGACTCGTCCAACAAGGAACGACCGACCTCGTGGCCCTGCGCCTTCAAGAAGGTGTAGGCCATGCCTCCGCCGATGATGAGTTCGTCAGCCACCTGGAGCAGGTTGTCGATCACCGCCAGCTTGTCGGCCACCTTCGCGCCGCCCAACACCACGACGTACGGACGGACCGGCTCGACGGTGAGCTGACGCAGAACCTTGACTTCCTTCTCCACCAAATACCCGGCGTACGCGGGCAGCAACTTCGCCACGTCGTAGACTGAAGCCTGCTTGCGGTGGACCACACCAAACCCGTCGGACACGAACACGTCGCCGTACTTGGCGTACTTGGCGGCCAAAGCCTCGCGCTCAGCGTCGACCTTCGAGGTCTCGCCCGGCTCGAACCGGACATTCTCCAACAACGCGACATCCCCGTCGACCAACCCCGCGACTGTCTGATCGGCCGAAGGGCCGACCACGTCACCGGACAGTTTGACCGTCACGCCGAGCAACTCGCCCAACCTCTTGGCCACCGGGGCCAGTGAATACTTCGGATCGACAGCACCATCAGGACGACCCAAGTGGGCCATGATCACGATCTTCGCGCCCTTGGCGCGCAACTGCTTCAACGTGGGCAGTGCCGCCTGAATGCGGCCGTCATCAGTGATGACTTCACCCTTCAATGGGACATTGAAGTCACAGCGGATCAGAACCCGCTTGCCCTCGACGCCCGACAAATCATCAATGGATTTCATTCCAAGCCTTTCTTCAACACATCACAGTCAACATAGACGGGCGGGGTGAGCCGGAAACCCAGACTCACCCCGCACCGATCACCACATCTCAGAGCTTGGCAGCGACGTACTCGGTGAGGTCAACCAGACGGTTGGAGTAACCCCACTCGTTGTCGTACCATCCGAGGACCTTGACCTGGTTGCCCATGACCTTCGTCAGGCCCGAGTCAAAGATGCACGAATGCGGGTCGCCCACGATGTCAGTCGACACCAGCGGATCCTCCGAGTAGGACAGGATGCCCTTCAACTCACCCTCGGCCCACTTCTTCATCGCGGCATTGATCTCCTCGACCGTGACGTCGCGGCTGGCCTCGAAGGTCAGGTCGGTCACCGAGCCCGTGGGCACTGGCACACGCAGCGCGAAACCATCCAGCTTGCCCTTCAACTGGGGCAGCACCAGGGCGACAGCCTTGGCCGCACCAGTGGATGTCGGGACAATGTTCAGCGCGGCCGCGCGGGCGCGACGCAAGTCCTTGTGAGGAGCGTCATGCAAACGCTGGTCACCAGTGTAGGCGTGAACGGTGGTCATCAGGCCGCGCACGATGCCGAACTCGGCGTCGAGAACCTTGGCCATCGGCGCGAGGCAGTTGGTGGTGCACGAGGCGTTGGAGATGATGTTCATCGTGGCCGAGTCGTAATCCTTCTCGTTGACGCCCATCACGAAAGTGCCGTCCTCATTCTTCGCCGGGGCGGAGATGATGACCTTCTTGGCGCCAGCGGCGAGGTGAGCCTTCGCCTTCTCGGCGTCAGTGAAGAAGCCGGTGGACTCGATGACGATGTCGACACCCAGCTGACCCCACGGCAAGTTGGCCGGATCCTTCTCCTCGAAGACCTTGATCTTCTTGCCGGAGACGATCAAACCCTCGTCATCGTACGAAACATCCCCGTCGAAGCGGCCCAAAATCGAGTCGTACTTCAACAGGTTTGCCAGTGTCTTGTTGTCGGTCAGGTCGTTGACGGCGACGACGTCCAAATCGGCGCCTTGCGCGACCAGAGCGCGGAAGTAGTTCCGCCCAATGCGACCGAATCCATTAATGCCAACCTTGACGGTCATGCCAGGAATCTCCTTCTGTCTTGTCGGGCGCGGCGATCGCACCCCACGATTCCGTGAGTCAAAGAACCCACATGACTAAGCCTACCCAGGTTTTCCACTCAGCAGTGAGTTTTGGGCCACGTTTGACGACTGAAGTTTCATCGTCTTCACTGTGGTAACGCTGCGGATTCAACTCAGCGACGATGCACACCCCGATCAGGCGCGACCGGTCAGCCGTCCAGACCGGCGTCCGTGCCCTCGACCCCCAATTCTTGGGCTCGTTTGTCAGCCAAGGCCAACAGGCGACGAATACGTCCAGCGATCGCGTCCTTCGTCAGCGCTGGGTCATGCAAAGCGCCCAGCTCCTCCAGACTCGCCTGCTGATGCTCGATCCTTAGCCGCCCGGCGACCTTCAAATGATCCGGCACGTCGTCACCCAGAATCTCGAACGCCTTGACGACCCTGGCGCCAGCTGTGACTGCCGCCCGGGCCGATCGCCGCAGATTCGCGTCGTCGAAGTTCGCCAAACGATTGGCCGAGGCTCGAACCTCACGACGCAGCCGCCGGTCTTCCCAGGTCAGACGAGCCTCGTGAGCGCCCATCTTCGTCAGCATGATCGCGATCGACTCACCGTCTCGGATGACCACGCGGTCGATCCCGCGAATCTCGCGCACCTTCGCCATCACCCCCAAGCGACGAGCCGCGCCCACCAGGGCCATGGCCGCCTCCTGTCCCGGAGCGGTGATCTCCAACGCCATCGACCGTCCTGGCTCCGTCAGGCTGCCATGGGCCAGGAAGGCGCCACGCCAGGCGGACACCGCGTCGCAGAGCCCGCCACCGACGATCCCAGCGGGCAGTCCCCGTACCGGACGGCCCTGAGCGTCGATCAACCCGGTCAGCCGGGCGATCGCCGGGCCGTCTTTGACCAGGCGCACCAGGTAGCGGGTGCCACGGCGGATGCCCGACCCTTTGACAGTTATGAGCTCACTGGCCAGGCCGAACACCTCCGTGACGGCCATACGCAGCCGACGGGCCGCCGCCCCGGTGTCGAACTCGGCCTCGACCATGATGTTGCCCGCACCCGTGATGTGCAGACCACCAGCGAAGCGCAGCATCGTCGCCGCCTCCGCCCGCCGGCAGCAATGCTTCGCCACCGGCAGTACAGCTAATTCAGCTTTGACTTCAGTTGTTAACGCCATCGAACCACTTTCCCGTGCCAACAATGCCTCAATTCCTACTTTTCACAATTCCATCACAATCGCCAAGGTGGCGGCAAGAAGGAAAGGATCATGCCTGGGCGATCCGTCTCGTTGCCCGACGTCCGCCAACATCAGCCTCGCCCGCATCGCGGTCACCATCTGTTCCAGGTGACGATCCCCGGCCGCGAAGCGCGGGTCGGCGATCACCGTGTCCAAGGTCAACTGCGGACAGTGCTCGGCCAAGATCTCGATGTGCCGAGAAGGAGAATACCCGTTGGTCTCCGCCGCCGGGCGCAAATTCATCAGACAGATCCGCTTGGCCTTGGAGGTCAGGATCGCTGACACCAATTCGGGCACGAGCAGATGGGGCACGACCGAGGTGAACCACGAACCGGGACCGAAAATCAGATAGTCGGCCTCCATGATCGCCTGGACGGCCTCGGGACAAGCGGGAGGATCGTGCGGCACCAGGCGTACCTGCAAGACGTCAGCCTCCGTGGTGGCGATGCGCGCCTGCCCGGTCAAGGTGGACACCTCATCTGGAGCCGATGGGTCGATGCCGACAATATCGGCTTGAATCACCAGCGGGACCGAGGACATGGGCAAGACCCGTCCCTGCGCGTCCAACATCTGAGCGACATGATCCAGACCGACCACCGGATCGGAATACCGCTGCCACAACGACACGATCAACAGGTTCCCCATCGCGTGCCCGGCGAGCGGCCCATCGCCGCCGAAGCGGGACTGCAGAACGTCGGCCCACAACCGCCCCTCAGAACTGTCGCCCGTCAGAGCCGCCAGCGCCATGCGCAAATCCCCCGGAGGAAGACAATCGAACTCATCACGCAACCGACCCGAGGATCCACCATCGTCGGCCACAGTCACCACCGCGGTCACCTGGTCGGTCAGACGCTTGAGGGCCATCAGAGTCGCAGCCAAACCATGCCCGCCCCCGAAAGCCACCACCTTGGGCAAAGACATCATTCCCTCCCCAAGTCTCGATGCAAGACGCTGGCGGGGTGACCGGACTGATTCAATCGCCGCGTGAACTCCTCGGCCACAGCCACCGAACGATGTTTCCCGCCGGTGCAGCCGATCGCGATCGTCACCATGCGCTTGCCCTCGACCAGATATCCGCGCGACACCGTGGCGAACATGGCGTCCATATGCTTCAAAAACTCGGTCGTCAACGGCGAACCCATGACGTACGCCTGAACAGCGATACTGAGCCCGGTTTGCGGGCGAAGATCCAGCACCCAGTGCGGATTGGGGATGAACCGCACGTCGAACACCATGTCGGCGTCCAACGGGATGCTGTGCTTGAATCCGAACGAGACGACCGTGATCATCAAATCACGATGGTCGCCGCCGTAGACCGCGACGATGCGCTGGGCGAGTTGGTGCGCGGTCAAGTTGGTGGTGTCGATGACCATGTCAGCCGAGGCGCGCAGGACGCTGATCATGCGTCGCTCGGCCTGGATGCCTTCCAACAGCGGGCCCGTGCCTTGCAGCGGGACAGGTCGGCGCGAGGACTCCTGCCGTTTCACGATCACCGCGTCATCGGCTTCGATGAACAGGATCTGCGGCAACCCGGCGACGGCGGACACCGCTTCGAACAGGGCTGGGATCTGCTCCAGGTCGCCGCGCGAGCGCACATCCAAGACGACGGCCACCCGAGCGATTCGTTCACTGTTGAGATAGGACACCAGCCCGGGAAGCATAGCCGGGGGAAGATTGTCGACCACGTACCATCCGAGATCCTCCATGGTGTGCGCGGCAGTACGGCGACCGGCGCCAGACATTCCAGTGATGATGACGAGCTCCATGAACACCTCCCACTCCCGACAGCCTTGGCGCGTGCGACCGTGTCCGCTGACCACGGGCCGACGGCTGACTCAAGTTTAGACTCTTGGCCGACTAGGGTGTGAGAGTCTACCAAACCTGTTCCGCCGATCCGCGTGGTTCGCCTCAGCTCAACCCCGCGCGAGCGCGTCCAGACCGACACCTGCTTGGTGACCCGCGTCGAGCCGGATCGGTCGACCGGCCGGCCGAGCGGTCGACCGATCCGCGCGGCCCGTAGCGGTCAATCCGGCAGAATCTCTCCGGTGGTGAGGTTGATCGCGTCGGGTTTGTCCCGCACGGCGTCGACCACCGCGCGCGCCAAATTGGCGCCGAATCCGGGGACCGCCTCGATTTGCTCGACACTGGCCGCGCGCAGCTTCTTCAGTGATCCGAAGACTCGCATCAGCGCCTTGCGCCGTACCTCTCCTAAGCCCGGAACCCCGTCCAGAATCGACTCGACCATGGAGCGGGAACGCTTCTGTCGGTGGTAGGTGATAGCGAAGCGGTGGGCCTCGTCGCGCAGGTGTTGCAGCAGGTATAACGCCTGGCTCGAGCGGGGAAAGATGACTGGATACTCCTCACCAGGGATCCAGACCTCTTCCAGACGTTTAGCCAAGCCACAGACCATGATCGAGTCGAAACCCATCGCGTCCAAGGTCTCACGGGCGACCTTCGCCTGTGGCGCGCCACCGTCGACCACGATCAGCGACGGGCGGTACGAGAAACGTCGGGCTCGGCCGGTGGTGGCGTCGACCACTCCCGAATGAGCGTTCTCACCGGTCATCGCCGCCTGATCATCGATCAGACGCGCGAATCTCCTGGTCAAAACCTCTTTCATCGCGCCGATGTCATTCGAGGCCACGCTGGTGATCGCGAAGTGACGATATTCCGATTTGCGAGCCAGACCGTCCTCGAACACGACCATCGACGCCACGACATTCGTGCCTTGAATGTGAGAGATGTCATAACACTCGATCCGCAGGGGGGCCTCGTCCATGTCCAGACCTTGGGCGATCTCATCCAGAGCTTGGCTGCGACCCGTCAAATCCTGGGCCCGGCGGGTCAAATGCAGCGCCAGGGTTTGAGAGGCGTTCTTCTCAGCGGTCTGCATCAACGTCTTCTTGTCTCCGCGCTGTGGAACTCGGATTCGGACCTTGCCGCCACGCTCACCGGTCAGCAACTCAGCCAACACCGGCGCGGAGTCGGGCAACTGCTGCACCAGGATCTCCGGCGGGATCATTCGCTTGCGCTCAACTGGATCCCCGTCGACGTCGCCATAGATCTGCAACAAGAAGGCTTCAATCATCTGGGGCAGACCAGCCAGATCCTCTTCAGCGTCGGCGTCAGTGGTCGGCTCCGGCGCTTCACGGTCGGCCACCCAGCCACGCTCCACCAAGATGCGCCCGGAGCGCACCTGGAACAGTTGGACCGCGACCTCCAGGCTCCCGGTCGACACCGCCACCAGATCCAGATCAGAGGAGTCGTCCAGCACCACCGCGTTGCGTTCCGCCACCCGCCGCAGCGCGTCAATCTTGTCGCGCAGCGCCCCGGCGCGCTCGTACTCCATCGCGTTCGCGCACTCGGTCATCTCGCGAGTCAGCCGTTTGATGAACCCTCCCGTACGCCCGGCGATGGCGGTGCAGAAGTCACCGGCGATGCGGCGATGCTCCTCGGCGTCGACCCGACCGACACAAGGCGCCGAGCATTTGTCGATGTAGCCCATCAGACAGGGACGACCCGAGGCCTTGGCTGAACGGAAGACTCCGCCTGAACAGGTGCGCATCGGGAACACGGTCAGAAGGGCGTCGATCGAGTCGCGGATCGCCCACGCTTCGGCGTACGGACCGAAATACCGCCAACCTTTGCGTTTGCTGCCCCGGCCGACGAAGGCACGAGGGAATTCCTCACTCCAGGTGACGCACAGCCAGGGGTACGTTTTGTCGTCGCGATACTTGATGTTGAAGCGCGGCTGAAACTGCTTGATCCAGGTGTATTCGAGTTGGAGGGCCTCCAACTCGTTGCGCACCACGGTCCATTCGACTCTCGCGGCGGTGCTCACCATGACACGGGTTCGCGGATGCAAGTGGATCGGATCTTGGAAATAGGACGTCAGCCGCGACCGTAGTGAGATCGCCTTGCCGACGTAGATCACCCGGCCATGCTCGTCCGAGAACCGATAGACCCCAGGGTCAGCTGGGATCTCACTCGTCTTCGGACGCCACAGGGCCGGGTCGGGCATCAGGCCACCGCTCGGCGAGCCTTGCCCACCGGCGTGGGACGCAGACCCGTCCGGCCAGATTCGAGGATCGGTCTGAGGAACTCGCCAGTGTAGGACTCGGGATTGGCCGCCACCTGCTCAGGCGTGCCTTCAGCCACCACCATTCCACCGCGCGAACCGCCCTCCGGTCCGAGGTCGATCACCCAGTCGGCAGTCTTGATGACATCCAGGTTGTGTTCGATCACGACCACCGTGTTGCCCTGCTCCACCAGCCGGTCCAACACGATCAGCAGTTTGCGGATATCTTCGAAGTGCAGACCAGTCGTCGGCTCATCCAAGACGTACATCGTTCTGCCCGTGGACCGTTTCTGCAGCTCAGAGGCAAGTTTGACTCGTTGAGCCTCCCCACCGGACAGGGTGGTCGCGGCCTGCCCAAGCCGGACGTACCCCAAGCCGACCTCGACCAAAGTGTTGAGGTGTCGAGCGATGACCGGAATGGCGGCGAAGAACTGCGCCGCCTCTTCGATCGGCATGGCCAGAACTTCGGCGATGGTCTTGTTCTTGTAATGCACTTCCAGGGTCTCGCGGTTGTAGCGCGCGCCATGACAGACCTCGCATGGGACATAGACGTCAGGCAAAAAGTTCATCTCAATCTTGATCGTGCCATCTCCCATGCAGTTCTCGCAACGGCCACCTTTGATATTGAACGAGAACCGGCCGGGCTGATAACCACGGACCTTGGCTTCGGTGGTCTGAGAGAACAGAGTACGGATTTTGTCGAACACCCCGGTGTACGTCGCCGGGTTCGACCGTGGCGTGCGCCCGATCGGCGATTGGTCGACATGGATGATCTTGTCGATCTCTTCCGCCCCTTCGATGCGTCGGTGCCGTCCCGGCACCGCTTTAGTCGAGTACACCCGCTTGGCCAAGGCCCGATACAGGATCGAGTTGACCAGCGAGGACTTCCCTGAGCCCGACACCCCGGTGACGGCGATGAACAGCCCCAGCGGGAACTCGACGTCGACCCCACGCAGGTTGTGCTCGGTCGCACCCAACACGGCCACACGACGCTGCCCAGGTGGACGACGGGTCATCGGGGTCGGAATCGATCGACGACCGGTCAGGTAGGCCCCCGTGATCGACTCCTCGCTCGACATCAGATCTTCGACAGTGCCCGACACCACTACCTTGCCACCATGCTCGCCGGCGCCCGGACCGATGTCGACCACCCAGTCTGCGGTACGGATCGTGTCTTCGTCATGCTCGACCACGATCAAAGTGTTGCCAAGGTCGCGCAGCCGCACGAGAGTTTCGATCAACCGGTGGTTGTCACGCTGATGCAGACCGATGCTCGGTTCGTCCAAGACATACAACACTCCCATCAGTCCGGAGCCAATCTGGGTCGCCAGCCGAATCCGTTGAGCCTCACCACCCGACAGCGTCCCCGCTGGTCGAGACAGGGTTAGATAATCCAGACCGACGTCCACCAGGAAGCGCAGCCGCTCGCGTACCTCTTTGACCACACGTTCCGAGATCGCCAGGTCGCGCTGGTTGAGCTGAAAACCGTCGACGTACGCCAGACAGTCGTCGATGCTGAGCGAGGTCACCTCATGGATGTTCTTGCCCTCGACCTTGACCGACAGCGAACTGGGTTTCAGGCGCGCACCATGACAATCCTGACAGGGGATCTCTCTCATGTAGGCTGCGAAGCGCTCCCGACCGGAATCGGTCTCGGCCTCGGCATGCCGCCGCCGGATGTAGGGAATCACGCCTTCGTAGGTGGTGGAGAACGTACGCATGCGGCCGAACCGGTTGCGATGTTTGACATAGACCGCGTCACCCAGACCGTACAACACAACGCGGCGGGCAGGCTCGGGCATATCGGCCCACGGCACAGTCATGGAGAAGTCCTCCGACTCCGCCAAGGAGCCCAAGACTTGCTGGTAATAGCGGGCCACTGTCGGGGTCCCCCACACCGCGATCGCGTTCTGAGCCAAGCTGAGGCCATCGTCGGGCACGACCAGCTCGGGGTCGACCTCCAGCATCGTTCCCAATCCAGAGCAGGTCGGGCAAGCCCCCCACGGCCCGTTGAAGGAGAACTGGCGCGGCTCCAACTCGTCAATGGAGATGTCGTGCCCTTTCGGACAAGCCATCTTCTCCGAATACCGACGCTCGCGGGTCGGCGAATCGGCCGGTTGATCGACGAATTCGACAGTGACGACGCCGTTCGCCAACCCCAGGGCGGTCTCGACGGAGTCGGCGAGGCGCTGGCGAGCATCTGGCTTGGCCACGATCCGGTCGACGATGACATCGATGTCATGCTTGCGCTGCTTGTCCAAGGTCGGAGCCTCGGCCAAGGGATAGACCTGCCCGTCGACTCGGACCCGAGCATAACCACTCGTGGCCAGTTCAGAGAAAACGTCACGAAACTCTCCCTTGCGACCGGTCACGATCGGAGCCAGGATCTGGAATCGCGTGTTGTCTGGCAGGGCCAAGAGTCGATCCACGATCTGCTGCGGCGTCTGGCGCGAGATCGGCTCGCCGCACACCGGACAGTGAGGGATCCCGATACGAGCGAACAAGAGGCGGAAATAGTCGTAAATCTCGGTGATCGTCCCCACCGTGGATCGTGGATTCCGCGAGGTGGACTTCTGATCAATCGACACCGCCGGAGACAGACCTTCGATGAAATCGACCGCGGGTTTGTCCATCTGACCGATGAACATTCGGGCGTACGCGCTCAAGGACTCCACATATCGGCGCTGACCTTCGGCGAAAATCGTGTCGAAAGCCAAAGAGGATTTGCCCGATCCAGACAAACCAGTGAAGACAATCAGTGCGTCACGGGGAAGGTCCACAGACACGTTGGCCAAGTTGTGTTCCCTGGCTCCCTTGACGATCAGTCGATTTTGCACCCGCCTATCTTACTCAAACATCCCAGCCGTTCGAACATACGTCCAAACGTGTCGTCAGGAATCGACGCTCAACCTGGACTCAATCGATTAGCATCCGAAGCCGGGTACCCCCTAAGTTAGGGGTGTGAGGATCGACAACCCAATCATCGGGTCATCAGACGATTGGCGTCTGGAGCTCACGAGTGCCACACAGCGTCTGTTGGGCGACACCATCAGTCTGGACGATCGCGATTGGCGCGCCACGACGGCGCTGCCGGGATGGTCCAGGGCGCACATCGCCACCCACTTGGCACACCACGGCCAGGCAGTCACCACCATGGCACTGGACATTCGTCACACCCGTGACGCGGTCGTATGGCACACCCAACAGAGCCAAGCCTCGCTGAACGCCGGGGCGCGGCGCGGCGCGGTCGCGCTGCAAGAAGCCCTCGACCAGTCCTCGGCCACACTGATGAGCGCCTTCGATCTGCTCGACGTCATGGGCTGGTCCACCTCGATCCGTACCTCGCAGGGACTGCTGCCCGCGCCGGTCTTGGTCGTCGACCGGCTCAATCAGGTCGTCATCCATCACATCGACCTGGGCCTGGATCTGGATTTCGCCGACCTGGAACCGAATCTGACCCGCACCCTGTTGCAGTGGAACCTGTTTCGGGCGATCCCCCGTTTCGCCCGGGTGGAACTGACCGTGATCTCGGACGAAGGGTTCACCGGCGTCATCGGCCATGGCCCTGCCGCCACCGTACGCGGCAACGAGACCAACATCTTGGGGTGGTTGCTGGGACGCAAAGACGCCTCGGCGGTCCTCGGCGCCGAAGGACTGGATCTGGCCGATCCCGTCTGAGGCGTCCGGCCTACTCGCTCACACTGGGTGGGGTGTGGGCGGATTTGATCAGGCTGGCGACCGTGGTGATCACCAACGTCCCGACCAGCACAGCCAGAGACAGCCCCAACGAGACCTCGAAACCGATCACGTGGTAATGCTTCAACGCGTGCAACACCAGCTTGACGCCGATGAACGCCAAAATCACCGCCAGCCCGATGGACAGGTAGACCAGTTTCTTCAACATGCCGCCGATAAGGAAGTACAACTGCCGCAGGCCCATCAGGGCGAACACATTGGCCGTGAACACGAGGTACGCCTGCTGCGTGAGCCCGTAGATCGCTGGAATCGAGTCGAGCGCGAAAAGCAGATCGGTGCTGCCCAGCGCGACGATCACCAGCAGCATCGGGGTGAACATCTTCGTCTGATCGCGCTTCACCCGAAGCTTCGTGCCGTGGAACTCGTCCGCGAAACGGAAACGACGTTTGATGAAGCGGATGGCGAAGTTGTCGCTGACTTCCTCCTCGACGTCCTGCTCGAGGTAGTCCTTCACCAACCCGTACGCTGTGTAGACCAGGTACGCCCCGAAGATGAAGAACACCCAGGCGAACCGTTCGATCACGGCCGCGCCCAGAGCGATGAAGACGCCGCGGAACACCAGCGCCAAGATGATGCCGACCATGAGGGCGTATTGCTGAAGCTGGCGTGGAACTTTCATCTTCGCCATGATGATGAGGAAGATGAACAGATTGTCGATCGACAACGAGTACTCCGTCAACCAGCCCGCGACAAACTCGCCAGCGTACTGGTTCCCCCAGTGATACCACACGAAAACCGCGAACCCCAACGCGGCGGCCACATAAAACGAGATGGCAGCGACACATTCCTTGGTTGTTGGTTCGTGCGGCTTGCGTCCGATCACGAAAACGTCGAACAAAAGAACCAGAACCAGAGCAACCAGCGTCACTATCCAGGCGACGTCAGAGACGTGCATGAGATCCTTTCACCACAAACAGATCTCCTAGTGTAGCGGCAACGGCTCGCGCCTACTTCATCCCTTCAGCCATCGAGCGATACTCCTTCTTCAGATCCGACACCTCGTCGCGCAGCCGAGCCGCGATCTCGAAGCGCAGTTCAGCGGCGGCGGTGTGCATCTGTTGAGTCAATTCCTCGATCAGGTCGGCCAACTCGTTCAGGGGCAGGTTGTTCGTCGCCACCGGCTCCGCAGAGTCCGCCAACAGCGCTCCCCCGGTCTTCGGCGCGCCTCGGCGCGACTGACCGATCGAATCGGAGTCTTCGCGGGCCAGCATCTCGGTGATGTCGGCGATACGCTTGCGCAGGGGCTGCGGATCGATCCCATGCTCGGTGTTGTACGCCACCTGCTTGGCGCGACGACGGTTCGTCTCATCGATGGCTCGCCGCATCGACTCGGTCATCGTGTCGGCGTACATATGGACCTGGCCGGACACGTTGCGCGCCGCTCGTCCGATCGTCTGAATCAGCGAGCGCTCCGATCGCAGGAATCCTTCCTTGTCGGCGTCGAGAATGGCCACCAGGGAGACCTCCGGCAGATCCAACCCTTCGCGCAACAGGTTGATGCCGACCAACACGTCGTACTCTCCAGCGCGCAGCTCCCGCAACAGATCCAACCGCTTCAGCGTGTCAATGTCCGAGTGGAGATAGCGCGTTCGGATGTCATGGGCCAACAGGTAGTCGGTCAGATCCTCAGCCATCTTCTTCGTCAGGGTGGTCACCAATACTCGCTCGCCGCGTTCGGCGCGCGAACGAATCTCGCCCATCAAATCCTCCACCTGGCCTTTGGTCGGCTTCAGGACGACTTCGGGGTCCACCAGACCGGTCGGGCGAATCAGCAGCTCCACCGGTTTGGGGTCCTTCGCCAACTCGTACGGCCCAGGCGTGGCCGACAGGTAGACCGTTTGTCCGATGCGCTCAAGGAACTCCTCCCAGCGCAACGGGCGGTTGTCCATCGCCGACGGCAGACGGAAACCATGGTCGACCAGGGTCCGTTTGCGCGACATGTCGCCTTCGTACATCCCGCCAATTTGAGGAACCGTGACATGGGACTCGTCGATGACCAGGACGAAATCTTCCGGGAAATAGTCCAGCAGGCAGTTGGGCGCTGAACCCTTGGTTCGTCCGTCGATGTGACGCGAATAGTTCTCGATCCCCGAACAAGTCCCGACCGCGCGCATCATCTCGATGTCGTAGCTGGTTCGCATCTCCAACCGTTGGGCCTCCAACAACTTGTTCTGTCCCCGCAGCTCGATCAGGCGCTCCGACAGCTCCGCTTCGATGCCGACGATGGCCTGCTCCATCCGCTCCTGGCTGGCGGCGTAGTGGCTGGCCGGGAACACTTGCATCACCTGGTCATGGGAGACGATCTCGCCAGTCAATGGGTTCATCGTCGTCAGCGCCTCGATCTCGTCGCCGAACAATTCGACGCGCCAGGCCAGCCGCTCGTACATCGGGAAGATCTCCACCGTGTCGCCGCGGGCGCGAAAGGTCCCTCGGGTCCCGGCCAGATCATTGCGGACGTACTGGATGCCGACCAATCGTCGCAACAGCGTCTCGCGGTCGAGGCGCTCGCCGACGCGCAACGTGATGGCTTGCTCGACGTACTCTTGCGGAGTGCCGAGGCCGTAGATGGCCGAGACCGTGGCGATGACGATGCAGTCGCGCCGAGTCAGTAGGGAGTACGTCGCCTGGTGGCGCAATCGCTCGACCTCCTCGTTGAGCGACGAGTCCTTCTCGATGTAGGTGTCGGTTTGGGGAATGTACGCTTCCGGCTGGTAGTAGTCGTAGTACGACACGAAATACTCGACACCGTTGTCAGGAAAGAACTGGCGCAGCTCCTGAGCGAACTGGGCGGCCAGCGTCTTGTTGGGTTGCATGATGAGCATCGGGCGCTGCAAGCGTTCCGCCAGCCAGGCGACCGTGGCGGTCTTGCCGGTTCCGGTCGCTCCCAAGACGACCACGTCTTTGCTGCCCGAGGACACCCGTCGGGTCAATTCTTCGATCGCGTGAGGCTGGTCGCCGCTCGGCTCAAAATCGGCATGGACACGAAACGGGGCCACCGTTCGTTCGACATCAGTCACTGGACGCATGGCTCAACCGTACCCGAGCCGGGCTCGAGTCGAAAGCGCCCAATCGTCACGGCGAGTCGCCCGCTCAGCCGTCATTCGCGCGATCAGTCGTACGGCGCAGGCGCTCGTGAGGCGTGGCGCCTCGATAAGATCCACGGCTCGACCGGGCCGGATCGCGGGCCACTAACGCAGCGGTTCTCAGGCCCACCCGACCAGAGCCCTCAGCCCAGGCCGTCCTCGGTGACCAGAAACTTGGTCCGCTCCTGGGCCGGACGGTAGTGGACCCCTTCCCGACGCACCTGTTCGACCCAGGCGTCAACCTGGGCGCGCAAGTCATCGACTGTGCCCGTGCCGTCGAAAACCACATCGGCCGCGTCGAGGCGTACCTCATCGTCGATCTGAGCGCTGATTCGATCCCAAGCCTCCTGAGCGGTGTATCCCCGCTCGATGACCAGACGATCGGCCCGAATCTGTGGAGCGGCGTCGACCACGATGACTGCGTCGAAGGCCTCCGGCCCTGCGGCTTCGACCAACAACGGGATGTCGTGGACGATCATCGCCTCGCCCGCCTCGCCCGTGATCGCATCCAGGCGCTGGCCTTCAGCGATCACCAACGGGTGGATGATCTCTTCCAAGGCGTCTCGGGCGGCGTCGTCAGCGAACACGCGCTCGCTCATCTTGGCTCGATCCAGCTGCCCATCCCCGGTCAGCACACTGTCACCGAACTCGGCCACGACCGCGGCCAACCCTTCGGTGTCAGGACCGACCACGTCACGAGCCAACTGATCATAATCCACCACTGGAACACCCAGCTCCTCGAAGCGTTTGCTCACGACGGTCTTTCCGGCCGCGATCCCCCCCGTCAAACCGACACGTATCATCGCTCACCCTCACCTTCTCTTGCGATCTGGCCCACCACGCCACCTGGTCGTTCATCCCCATCCTAGGGCCGAATCTGGCTAGCGTCCCATCGCGGCACGTCTGATCGATCCCCGATGGTCCACAACCGGGCTCTAACACCCAAAACCTGGTGGAACACGACGATGGGGTCGCCACAAGACTGTGACGACCCCATCGGGTATGAACCACTGGGCTCAGCTGTTGGAACCGTTGAGCCGTTCCTTGAGCGCTTGCAACGTCTCGTCGGAGGCGAACGCGGTCTCCGCAGGAGTGTCCGCGTCACCGGCGACATAGGTCGCGGCGTTCATCTCTTCGACGACAGCTTCCTGCTCGGCTTCGACAGCTTGCTCGGCCTGCTTCTTGTGCGCCTCCCACAAGGAACGCGCCTGCGTCCACTGAGCTTCCCAAGCCGCCTGCTGCTCTTCGTACCCGGGCTTCCACTCGTTGGTCTCGGGATCGAAACCTTCGGGATAGATGTAGTTGCCATGCTCGTCGTACGACGCGGTCATGCCGTACAAGCTCGGGTCGAAGTCGTCGCCGATCATGTCGACGCCCTCATTGGCCTGCTTCAACGACAGCGAGACGCGACGACGTTCCAGATCGATGTCGATGATCTTGACCATGACCTGATCGCCCACAGAGACGACCTGCTCAGGGATCTCGACGTGACGCTCAGCCAACTCGGAGACGTGAACCAAGCCCTCGATGCCCTCTGCCACCCGGACGAAGGCGCCGAACGGCACCAATTTGGTGACAGTGCCCGGCGCGATCTGACCGATCTGGTGCAGACGAGCGAAGGTCTGCCACGGATCCTCCTGGGTCGCCTTCAGCGACAGGGAGACCCGCTCGCGATCCATCTCGACCGAGAGGACCTCGACGGTGACTTCCTGGCCGATCTCGACCACCTCCGACGGGTGATCGATGTGCTTCCACGACAGTTCGGACACATGGACCAAACCGTCGACCCCGCCAAGGTCGACGAAGGCGCCGAAGTTGACGATCGACGAGACCACACCCTTGCGAATCTGGCCCTTCTGCAGGTTGTGGAGGAAGGTGGTGCGAACCTCGGACTGAGTCTGCTCCAGCCAGGCGCGACGAGAGAGGACGACGTTGTTGCGATTCTTGTCCAACTCGATGATCTTGGCTTCGAGCTCCTGACCGATGTAGGGACTCAGGTCGCGCACGCGACGCATCTCCACCAAAGAAGCAGGCAAGAATCCACGCAGACCGATGTCCACGATCAGGCCACCCTTGACCACTTCGATGACACGGCCGGTGACCACGCCATCTTCTTCCTTGATCTTCTCGATCGTTCCCCAAGCCCGCTCGTATTGAGCCCGCTTCTTGGACAGAATCAGTCGACCTTCTTTGTCTTCTTTCTGTTGGACCAACGCCTCGACGGTGTCGCCGACGTGGACCTCTTCGAAGGGATCGACATGGTACTTGATGGCGAGTTCCTTGACCGGAATCACGCCTTCGGTTTTGTAGCCAACATCCAGCAGAACCTCATCCTTGTCGACCTTGACGACTGTACCGGTGACGATGTCGCCGTCATTGAAGTTCTTGAGTGTTGAATCGATTGCGGCGAGGAAATCCTGGTCAGAACCAAGATCGTCAACCGCGATGGGGGCTTGCGCCGATGATGTCATAAAGCATGACTTTCACAATAGATGGACGCCTGCTGCCTTCACGGCTCACGACCAGCGCCAACCGTCGCCGGACTCACTCCATACCGAAGCCCGGCAGACAACATGCCCCATTAGCATAATCCAGCCAGACAGGCTACGGCAAACGTGATGATGGCCACCTGTCGATTCGTCGACGCACTAGTGAGCGGCCTGGGCCCAGGTCGCACCGACACCGACCGAGACGTCGAGAGGAACCGTCAACTCCACCGCCTGAGACATCTCGGTTTGGACCATCTGTTTCAGACGCTCCTCCTCACCGGGGGCGACCTCGAAAATCAACTCGTCGTGGACCTGCAACAGCAGTCGGGACTCGAACCCATCGGACAGAGCCCCGGCCACCCGCAGCATCGCAAGTTTGATGATGTCGGCGGCCGATCCTTGAATCGGAGCGTTGAGGGCCATCCGCTCGGCCATCTCGCGCCGCGTGCGATTGTTGGAACTCAGATCGGGCAGATACCGCCGCCGGCCCAAAATCGTCTCGGTGTAGCCGCTCAGACGAGCCTGAGCGACCAGAGACTGCAAATAGTCACGAACCTTGCCGAACTCGGAGAAGTACCCGTCCATCAGCCGAGTCGCCTCCGGGACAGGGATGGCCAACTGGCTGGCCAGGCCGTACGCGCTCAGCCCGTACGCCAAACCGTAGTTGACGGCCTTGACGCGGCTGCGCTGAGCTGGTGTGACCGCGCTCGGATCGATGTCGAACACGTGGGCGGCCATCACAGTGTGGAAATCCTGCCCTGAGCGGAAAGCGTCGATCAGCAACTGGTCGCCGCTGACGTGGGCCATGATCCGCATCTCGATCTGTGAGTAATCAGCCGTCATCAGCGCCTGGAACCCCTTGCCCGGGACGAAGGCCTGACGAATCTGGTTGCCGGCCGCAGTCCGGGTCGGGATATTCTGCAGATTCGGATCCTGCGACGACAAACGACCAGTGGCCGCCACGGTCTGAAGATAGGTGGTGTGAATGCGCCCGTCGTCGGCGACCGACTTGATCAAACCTTCGACCGCCTGCCGCAGCTTGATAGCGTCGCGATGGGTCAACAGATGTTCCAAGAAGGGGTTGCCCGTGGTCTGATACAACCAATCCAGCGCCTCAGCGTCAGTGGTGTAGCCACTCTTGGTTCGCCGAGTCTTCGGCATGTCCAGCTCATCGAACAAGATGGTTTGCAGTTGCTTGGGCGACGACAGGTTGATCGGATGGCCGATCACGGCGTACGCGTCCTGTTCGGCTTGGGTGACACGCTGGTCGAACTGAGCACGCAACGCGGTCAGGAAGTCGACGTCGACCCCGACACCGGTGGCTTCCATCCGGGCCAGAATCGTGGTCAGAGGCAACTCGAGGTCGGTCAACAGTTTGTCGACGCCTTTGTCCGCCAGATCGGCCTGAACCGGACCGGCCAGTTCGGCGATCGCCTTCGCCCGCAACCCCGACTTGGCTCCGCCACCACGTTGGTCGAAGTCGAAGGCGGGTTGATCCGAGGCCGGCTGCATCGTCTCATCCAGGTCACGGCCCAGATAGCGCTGCACCAAGCTCGCCAAATCGAAGGCCCGACGATCGGGGTTGGCCAAGTAGGCCCCCAGCTTGGTGTCGCAGGTCACCCCGTCTAGACTCCAACCGCGCTGCCACAGGCCGATCAATGGTTCTTTGAGATCATGCACGGTCTTCTTGGACGACGAGTCAGCCAACCAGGCCCCGAGCGCTTGGTCGTCGCCCGGAACCAACTGTCTCGTGTCACACCACCCGATGGCGCCGTCGTCGCTGGCCACCGCGATGGTCTCCAGATCCCACTGCCCGTGTCCCCAGTGGCCTTCCAGTTCCAGACCGACCGGGCGTGTCGCATGACTGGCCAGCCACGGCCCGACCTGACCCGGGCCCCACTGTGTCACCTCGGTGACTGCTGTGGTCTCCACCACGGCGGGCGCTTCGGCGAAAGTCTGTCGAACCCGCTCGCGGATCCCACGAAACTGCAAGGTGTCGAACAGTTGATCCAGACCGGCTTTGTCGACTGCGCCCGGAATGAGCTCGCCGACAGGGATCGGCAGAGTCAGATCGCGCACCAGCGCGTTGAGGTGACGGTTGCGTTCGACGTCGCCGACATGGTCTCGCAACGATTGGCCGACTTTGCCCGGCACCTGGTCGGCACGACGAATCAGGTTCTCCAGCCCGTCGAACTGAGCCAGCCATTTGGCGGCTGTCTTCGGACCAACCCCTGGAACTCCGGGCAGATTGTCCGAGGTCTCACCCACCAACGCGGCCAGCTCTGGATAACGAGCCGGAGTCACACCGTACTTGTCCTCCACCGATCGCGGGGTCATGCGCTGAATCTCGTTGCGGCCAGGGTAGAGCACGGTCACATCGTCGGTGATCAGCTGGAAAGAGTCGCGGTCTCCTGTCGAGATCAGGACTTTCATGTCGGATCGAACCGCCTGGGTGGTCCAGGTCGCCAAAATGTCGTCGGCTTCGAAATCGTCCAGTTCGATTCGGTGGATGCCCAAAGCGTCGAGGAAGTCTTTGATCAGTTCGACTTGACCCTTGAACTCGTCAGGGCTCGCCGCTCTGGTCGCCTTGTACGCGTCGTATTCTCGCGTACGGAAGGTGAATCGGGAATGGTCGAAGGCCACCCCGATGTGACTGGGATTCTCCGAGCGCACGACGGACAGAAACAGTGTGATGAAGCCGAAGACGGCGTTGGTGTGCTGGCCGGTCGAAGTCGTGAAACTCTCGGGCGGATAGCCATAGAAAGCGCGATAGGCCAGAGAGTGCCCATCAATCAGCAGTACGGTGCCCTCAGACGGGCTCACTGGTCACCCTTGGCTGGGCGCCCATGATCGATGACTCCCTGCGCGACTTCCCGCATCGGCTTGCGCAGATCCATGGCGGTCTTCTGAATCCACCGGAAAGCCTCCGCCTCGGTGAGCCCGAGCCCCTCCTGGAGCAGAGCCTTGGCCTGATCGACGACCTTACGTGAGGCCAACCGTTCCTCCAAGTCAGCGACCTCGGCTTCGACTGACACCAATTGCGCGAAGCGAGCCTTGGCCAACTCGATGGCCGGGATCACGTCTGAGGCGTCGAACGGCTTGATGACATAGGCCATCGCGCCCGCCCGGCTGGCGCGATCGATCAGATCGCGCTGCGAGAACGCGGTCAAGATGACGACCGGCGCGATGCGTTCCTCAGTGATGGTCTCCGCAGCGGTGATGCCATCCATCTTTGGCATCTTGACGTCCATCACCACTACATCAGGATCCAATTCACGCGCCATAGAGACGGCTTCCTCGCCGTCACCGGCCTGGCCGACCACGGTGTAGCCGGAATCCTCCAACAGTTCCACAAGGTCAAGTCGGATCAGCGCCTCATCTTCGGCGACCAGCACGCGCATGGGTTCAGTAGCTTTCTCACTCACGAGATGCATTCTCTCACTTAGGAACCCCAGGAGACAAGACTGCCGCCAGTGTGGCAGAATGTACGTCGATTCTGGTTGTGTGGTTCGGGTGAATCGCCGTCAAACCAGTGATCAAGCCCAAGTGGCGGAATGGTATACGCGGTCGGCTCAAACCCGGCTGGCTGAAAGATGCCATAGGGGTTCGACTCCCCTCTTGGGCACAATGAGGAAAGCTGAGAGCAGGGAGAGCTTGCTCTCGCTGCCGAAGCCGACGAAATTGTTGACTGGGTGAACACCCAGGATCACAATGACGCGGACTGAGAGTTGTGGGAGTTCACTTCCACAACCGAAGTCAGGGAAGTGGTTGACGAAGGTGTTCCGTCCGGAACATCTGAGAAGCACCGTTTCATCGGCGGTCACGCGTTGAGTTCGTCCCATCATCCTCGATATCTGGTCAGGGTGGGGGCGCACTACACTGTGTGGCGTGGAACAGCGCAGCATCTACTGGCTCGACGGTCGACAGACGTCTCGCGTGATTGGCTTGTCCGACTTGCCCGACCTGATCAATGGACCCGGACTGGTGTGGTACGACACGGTGGCCCCGACCGCAGCCGACCTGGCTGAGTTTGGCTCTACCGTGGGCGCTGATCCGCACACCCTCGAAGACGCTTTGTCGGCCCGCGAACGTCCGAAGATCACCCACCTGAGCGGTTATTCCTTCCTAACCGCGTACGCGCTGCGGCCGACCGGCCACAAGGTGCGCACTTCCCGCATCAGCGCGTACATCTATCCATCGGCGCTGATCACGATCCGGTTGGACGCCGCCTTGGACATGGATCTGGTGGTCGAACGCTGGCATCAAGACCACCATCTGGTGGACTGGAAAGCCAACGGGCTGCTCCAAGGACTGTTGGATGTCATCGTCGACGCGCAGTTCGATATCTTGGACCAACTCGACTCCACGGCAGACCATCTGTCGCGCCAACTGTTCTCCGACAAGCCCAACATCAAAGCCGTACAGCGCAAGACTTTTCTGATGCGCGGAGAGTTAGTCACCTTGCACCGGGTGATTCCACAAACGCGCGATGTCGTGGCGTCGATCATTCGCCAGAGTCTGGCCGAAGAATGGCCCCAAGAGTTGAGATCCTATTGGGAAGACATCAACGATCACGTCTTGCGGGCTTCGGAATGGACCGACTCGTTGCGCGACCTGATGACATCGGTGTTCGAAGCCAGTTTGGCGATCAACGACTCACGCATGAACGAAGTGATGAAGAAGCTGGCGGCTTGGGCCGCGATTGTGGCGGTCCCCACACTCATCACCGGTTGGTACGGCATGAACGTCCCCTACCCTGGGTTTTCGGAGACCGCCGGGCTGATCAGCGCCGCCGGGCTGATCGTGGTCGCCGTGGTCACGCTGTTCATCGTCTTCAAGAAAAACGACTGGCTGTGACCGGGGCGGTCAGGCATTGGGCCAACTGGATCAACGGTTCGACCGCGCTGGGATTGGCCGTCGCGCGACTAGGCTCGGCCCAGATCAGCCCCGGCCCAAATCATCTCTACTTGGCGCAGCATTGCCGGCTCCACCTGCCCGGGGCCTCAGCGTTCACTATCGGCGACGTGCTCATCACGGCCACCACCTTCGAGCAGTTGTCGGCCACGCTGCCCAAAGTGGTCGACCATGAGGCCAGACACTCCACCCAGTACGCCGTGCTGGGCGTAGCTTTCTGGCCGACGTACCTGGCGGGTTTGGTCATCAGTTGGCTGCGCACCGGCGAACGTGGCGCAGGCCATCCGTTGGAACGATGGGCCGGATTGGCCGACGGCGGCTATCGGGTTCCATCGCAGTCTCGGCGGACATGACCGCCCCAGCGACTCAATCAACACGCCCTAGTTGACCGAGCAGACGTCGCCTACTTCCTCGGTCGTCCCCGGATCGACCGGAGTCGTGTCGTCGACCGCAGTCGGCTCGGCCTCAGTCGTTACCGGATCGGCTGGAGCGGCTTGGGGCTCTGGAGTCGTGACGGGGACTGGCTGCCCCGAGTCCAGCGCTTCTGATCCGCTGATCGTGTCGGCCACCGTCTGCCGGATCAAGGCGTAGTCCGGTGTGGCCGGGTCGATCAGCGGCGGGGTGAACGAGACCGACTGGATCGGCAGGGCACGGGCTTTGAGCGCCAGACTGGTCAACGCCCCGATCTGTGACGGGGGCACGGAGGTTTTCGCCGTGTCACCCGACGCCTGAGCCAGTTCCGTGAATTTTGCGGCCACCGTGGTCGGGTTGAGCTGGCGCAGCATCGCCCCCATGACGCACTTCTGACGCTGCATCCGATCGTAGTCCGACACGGTCACGCGGGCACGCGCGAACCACAGCGTCTCGTACCCGTCCAAATGCCGATCGACTCCGGCCTCCAGCCAGACATTGTCATCCGGGTTGAGCGCCACACGGCGATTGATGGTGATGTTCACTCCGCCCATCGCGTCGATCAAGTCGATGAAGCCTTGCATGTCGATCATGGCGTAGTAGTTGATCCCCAGACCGGTGATCGCGCTAACCGCCTCCGACATCGCTTGGATCCCCGGGTCGGCGGCGTTCGGATACAGATCCGCGTGCTCCTGGCCCAACAAGTAGACCGAATTGAGCAGACAGTCGCCTTCGGATTCACAACCGCTGAAACCGTCGGGGTAGAGAGCGTGCAGCGGCGATGAGTCAGGGAAAGGCACCAACTCCAAGTTACGTGGCAAGCCGAAGATAACAGTACGGCCGGTGCCGGCGTTGACCGACACGAGATTGATGGAGTCGGGCCGGATGCCCCAGCGGTCTGGACCGGCGTCTGAGCCGAGCAGAAGGAAGTTGAACCGCCCCTTGTTCTGACTCGAATTGCCGCCGCCAGCGAAAATGTTGCCCAGCGCTCCGCCGGTGGCCCACACCGCCCGCCCTGCCCAGACTCCCCCGACGGTCAGCCCCAGCGCCAACACGAGCGCGACGATGGAGAAGACCACGCCTTTGCGCCCGCCCATACGCGCGGGGCTGGAGATCCACCAGGTGTCGATCGTCAAGAGGACCCAGAACACGGTCACCGCCACAATGACCACGGCTGCTCCACGCAGAACCCACGGATTGGCCAATACCCCGATCATGAAGTCGCGAAACAGCAGCGTCGCGGCGACCGTAAGGATCGCCACGATCAGAAGACCTAGCCACAAGCTCAACGCCGTCCGCCCCAAGCGGCGCGATCCATGGGCGGCTTGAGCTGACCCGGGAATGACCAGCCCCAAGCCGAGCAGCGCGAAGCCTCGCCGCGCGACCACGACCTGGCTACGGTGGGCGATGGTCGTTACATCTGTCATTCTCGCTCCCGGGGTCGGAAAACTATGCTGCGCCGCAGTTGGGTCGAGGCGCCGGCGCGACCGCGGTCAATGTCCATCCAGACACGATGGACCGCAGCGGACTCACCAGAGCCACACACGAACTGTGGCAGTGCCTTGCACAAACAAGACGATGATGTGACATCAGTTCCAGTATGGTTGAGCCGATGACGACGACCAGTCAGCCACGCCGAGCACAACCATTCTGCCTCGAAACGGTCTCACGCAGTGGGACGTCGGTCGCTTGAGCCTCAGCCGCCGTACGGTGTCGGCAACACCGCGCCAGTCGCGTCCAGATAGTACGTCGGGATCACCGGCTCGCCGCGGCTCATCTTGTAGCCGTCGCGTGGAAGCTCGGCCCGGGCCTGCTCATGTCGGGCGCGCGCTGCCTGCAAGGGTTCGTCGCCAATGATCGAACCATCACGAACCAACTGCCTCAACAGCGCGCGATCCTGGTGGCCCGAGTCGGCGATCGGGCCGACGCTGACCAACTCTTGGGTGGCCACGCCACGATCGTCGAGCCGACGCACCGCTTGTTTGCGGCCCCCGACCGTGGCCTTGGCGGTCGACTTCTTCGCCACCGGCACCATTGGAGCGCCCGGATCATCGGATTGGGCACGAGCGACCATCTTGTAGACCATCGAACAGGTCGGAGCGCCGGAGCCGGTCACCAGCGATGTCCCGACACCGTAGCCGTCGACGGGCGCCCCCGCCAGGGCCGCCAGTTGCCACTCGTCGAGGTCAGAGGTCACGATGATACGGGTCTTGGTCGCCCCCAGCTCGTCCAGCAACGCCCGCACGTCGCGCGCGGTGGCGGTCAAGTCACCGGAGTCGATGCGTACGGCTCCCAGACGTCCGTCGGTGATGCGCACCGCCATCCTGACCGCAGCTTCGATGTCGTAGGTGTCCACCAACAAGGTGGTGTCCTCACCCAAGGTGGCGATCTGCGCCCGGAAGGCGTCCTCCTCGTTGTCGTGCAATAGCGTGAAAGCATGGGCGGCTGTGCCCGAAGTGGGAATGCCGTAGCTGCGACCGGCCTCCAAGTTGGAGGTCGACGCGAAACCAGCGATGTAGGCGGCTCGGGCGGCGGCGATCGCGGCGTGCTCGTTGATGCGTCGCGAACCCATCTCGATGCACGGCCGGTCCTCGGCCATCAACGTCATCCGCGAAGCGGCCGAGGCGACTGCGGAGTCGTAGTTGTAGATCGACAACAAGATGGTCTCCAACACGACCGCCTCAGCGAACGTGCCCTCGACGATGACCAGCGGCGAGCCGGGGAAGTACAGATCGCCTTCACCGTAGCCCCAGATCGACCCGCTGAAACGATAGTCAGCCAGGAAGCTCGCCGTCGCGTCGTCGATGATCGACGCGCCGCGCAGGTATTCCAACTCCGGCTCGCCGAAGTGGAAATCCGCCAACGCGTCAAGAGCGCGACCGACACCGGCCACCACGCCGTACCGTCGTCCAGAAGGCAAGCGCCGAGCGAACAACTCGAACACGCATTGACGGTTGGCTGTCCCGGCTTGCAGCGCGGCCCGGACCATGGTGAGCTCATATTCGTCGGTCAACAGGGCCGTCGTGCAATGGTAGGTCATGATCACGATCTTATTGCTTTCGTCGCCCGACCTGGAACTGAGCCGGGTAGCGGTGGAAGCCCTGAGCTCGTGATCTGGCGTGAGGTACGCTGGTGCCCGTCATCCCGGACTGGTCGAAAGAGGTAATCCCATGAATTCATCCCCGCGTGTCTGCATCCTGATGGGCTCTGATTCGGATTGGCCGATCATGGCCGAAGCCGCCAAAGCCCTGACTGAGTTCGGCATCGGGTTCGAAGCCGACGCCATCTCGGCTCACCGTATGCCTGACGACACGCTGGCTTTCGGTCGCGGCGCGGCCGCCCGTGGAATCCAGGTCATCATCGCCGGAGCCGGTGGCGCGGCCCATCTGCCGGGTGTGGTCGCCGCCGTCACGCCACTGCCGGTCATCGGAGTGCCAGTGCCGTTGAAATACCTCGACGGCGTGGATTCGCTGTTGTCCATCGTTCAAATGCCCGCTGGGGTGCCGGTCGCCACGGTCGGCTTGGGGGCAGCTCGTAACGCCGGGTTGCTGGCCGTGCGGATCCTGGCCGCCACAGATCCAGCGTTGCGCGCCAAAGTCGAGCAGTTCCAGGCCGACCTACGTCGAGGCGCTCAAGCCAAAGGTGACAAAGTACGAGCCGCCGCTGAGCAACTGCGCGCCGAACTGGCCTGACACCCGCCGACGAACCGCCTGTGAGGGACTGACTGGCGGCCGAAGCGATCAGCTCGCCGAGCACGGGCACGGCTCGCCGCCAGCGACCTCGCCGGTTTCGGCCGCGTCAGCGGACCTTGCCCACGAAGGGCACGGTTCGCCGCGAGCGGCGAACCGTCGACCCCAAATGTCAGGCCTTCTTCGCTTTGACGGGTTTCGGCGGGGTCATCGAACCCAGATCACCGCCCAGGACCCACTGGCCCACTTCCGGCATGTCTTCCAGATGCTCAACGATGTACTCCGCGTGCTTGGCCAGCATCCGCTCACAGTACTGGAACAACTCATGGGAGCCGGCCGGTTTGTGAGCCGCGTTGTTGATGCAATCCATCACCAAGTGGTAACGATCGACCTTGTTGCGTACGACCATGTCGAACGGGGTGGTCGTCGTGCCTTGCTCAACGAAACCACGAGCCCGGAAACGATCCGCGTCGGGGCGACCATGGACCAGTTGGTGAATGGCTCCCGGATAGCCGTGGAACGCGAACACGACATCGACATCGTCGGTGAACACATCCGAGAAGGCCTTGGCGCTCATCCCATGGGGATGGTCCTTCGGCCGATACAGACTCATCAGATCCACGACGTTGACCACCCGTACCTTCATCTGAGGCAGGAAGGTCTTGAGAATCTCGGCCGCGGCCACCGTCTCCATCGTCACGACGTCGCCAGCGCAAGCCAACACGATGTCGGGCGTGCCTGTGCCCAAGCCGTCACTGCCAGCCCACTCCCAGATGCCGTAACCGCGGGTGCAATGCTCGATCGCCTCATCCATGGTCAACCATTGGGGCTGCGGCTGCTTGTCTTGCACGATCAGGTTCACGTAGTTGCGCGAGGTGAAGCAGTGATCGGCCACTTCCATCAGGCAGTTGGCGTCCGGTGGCATGTAGACCCGCGAGACGTCGCCTCGCATGTTCAACACCACTTGGATCAACATCGGCGACTGGTGAGAGAAACCGTTGTGGTCGTTGCGCCAACAGGTCGACGACAGCAAGATGTTGGTCGACGGGACCTTGGCCCGCCACTCGAGATGGTTGGCTTCCTCCAGCCATTTCGACTGCTGCATCGTCATCGAGGCCGACACCATCGCGAAAGCTTCGTAGGTGGCGAACATGCCGTGACGCCCGGTCAGGGTGTAGCCGTCGAGCCAGCCGTGGCAGTTGTGCTCGCTGAGCACCTCCATCACCCGCCCCTGACGTCCGATACGCACGTCGATGGCGTTCGTCGGCTCCATGAACGTCCGATCGGAGACCTCGAACACCGCGCCCAGTCGGTTCGAGTTGGTCTCGTCGGGGCAGAACAGCCGGAAGGTGTGAGGGTTGCGGGTGTAGATGTCGCGCATGTACTCCCCCAGTTTCGCGGTCGACTCCAGACGGGTCGTGCCGCGAGTCTGGTCGGTCACCTCCACGCCGTACTCCCGATAGTCGGGCAGGTCGAGTTCTTCGGTGCGAAGTCCGCCATTGGCATAGGTCGACGCGCTCATCCGCTTGTCACCGGCCGGATTGTTCGACTGGACCAACTCCGTCAGCGAACCATCGGGGTTGAACAACTCACTGATGCGATACGAACGCATCCACTGATCGAGCATCGCCAGATGGTCAAGGTTCTCCTTGACTGCCGCCAGCGGCACTTGGTGGGCCCGCCAGGTTCCTTCGACGACTTGGCCGTCGACCAGCTTCGGTCCGGTCCAGCCTTTCGGGGTCCGCAGAATGATCATCGGCCACTTCGGCATCGGTCCATCCCACGACTGGTCGGCGCGGGCCTCCTGCTGAATCTCGCGGATCCTGGCCCAGGCGTACGCCAAGGTGTTGGCGAAACGCTCGTGCATCCACGGCAGATCATCGCCTTCGACCCACAGGACCTCGTAACCGTGGCCTTCGAACAGTTCCTGAACTTCGACCGGATCCTTGCGAGCCAAGACGGTCGGCCCGGCAATCTTGGCGCCGTTGAGATGCAGAATCGGCAACACCGCGCCATCGTGGACCGGGTTGAGGAACGAGATGCCCTTCCACCCGCCTTCCAGCGGGCCGGTCTCAGCTTCGCCGTCGCCGACCACGGCCGCCACCAGCAGGTCAGGGTTGTCGAAGGCGGCTCCGAACGCATGACTGAGCGCGTACCCCAACTCGCCACCTTCATGAATCGACCCTGGGGTGGTCACCGACGCATGCGACGGGATGCCACCGGGAGCGGAGAACTGCCGGAACAACAGCCGCAGACCCTCGTCGTCGCGAGTGATGCGAGGGAAGACCTCCGAGTAATAGCCTTCAAGGTACGACGCGGCGACCAGAGCCGGACCGCCGTGACCAGGGCCGGCGATGTAGAGACAGTCCTGACCGGTGACGCGAATCAAACGGTTGAGGTGGGCGTAGATGAAGCCCAGCCCAGAGGAGGTTCCCCAGTGTCCGAGCAGACGCGGCTTGATGTCATCGGGAGTCAGCGCGCGTTTCAGCAGCGGGTTGTCTTGCAGATAGATCTGACCCACGGTCAGATAGTTGCAGGCGCGCCACCAGGCGTCGATGCGATCAAGTTCGGTCTTGTCCAATGTCGGTACGGTTATAGCCATGCCCCCACGGTATCAGACTGAACCCGTGATTCCACGCGCCGACGTCACTATGGAACGAAGATGTCTTGTCAGTCTGTGATCAGGAGCGTCGACGACCACCGCGACGAGCCTGATGCCGCTCGCCACCGTCGGCCGGGGCTTGAGTGTCCACCGGCTCGTCGAAGCGAATGTGCCCCAACCCGCCGCAGACCTCGCAGACCTTGGTGAACGCCTCGGCCAGCCCAGTGCCCACCTTCTTGCGGGTCAGCTGGACCAAGCCCAGGCTGGTCACTTCCGACACCTGATGACGGGTGCGATCTCGACCCAGACATTCGACCAAACGGCGCAGCAGCAACTCGCGGTTCGACGGCAACACCATGTCGATGAAGTCGACGATGATGATCCCGCCGATGTCACGCAGTCGCAACTGCCGGACGATCTCTTCGGCGGCTTCGAGGTTGTTACTCGTCACCGTGGCTTCCAGGTTCCCACCAGAACCAGTGAACTTGCCGGTGTTGACGTCGATGACCGTCATGGCCTCAGTCCGGTCGATGACCAGCGAGCCGCCCGAGGGCAAATGGACCTTACGATCCAGAGCTTTCGCGATCTGCTCGTCGATTCGATTCTGAGCGAACAGGTCGCCGCTGTTGTCATGATCCCAACGCTGGATCCGATCGGCCAGATGGGGCGCGACATGTTGGACGTACGCCTCGACCGTCTCGTACGCGTCCTCCATGCCACCGTTGCCGTCGACGATGAGCGAAGCGAAATCACCGGTGAACAGGTCACGCACGATCCGCATCGTCAGATCCGGTTCGGCGTAGAGCAGCTGCGGAGCCTGCTTGCCGGTCGACTTTTTCTCGATGACCTCCCATTGGGCCTTGAGACGATTGACGTCATGGACCAACTCGTCCTCGGTCGCTCCTTCAGCGGCCGTACGGATGACCACCGTCGCGGCGTCGTCGACCAGGGTGTCCAGAATCGACTTCAACCGGTTGCGCTCGGTCTCACTGAGTTTGCGCGAAATGCCCGAGATGTGACCCTTCGGGGCGTACACGACGTAGCGGCCGGGGATGGAGATGTGAGAAGTCAACCGCGCGCCCTTGGCCCCGACCGGATCTTTGGACACCTGGACCACGGCCAATTGCCCAGCCGAGAACACGTCCTCAATCTTGCGGTTCTGCCCCTTCTCACCGAAGGAGTCCCAGTCGACTTCGCCAGCGTAAAGCACAGCGTTGCGTCCACGTCCGATGTCGATGAAGGCTGCTTCCATTCCTGGCAGGACGTTTTGCACCTTGCCGAGATAGATATTGCCAATCAACGACGTGGCTGAAGCCCGGTCGACGTAGTGCTCGACCAAAACGCCGTCTTCGATCACGGCGATCTGCGAGTACTCGGCTTTCTGACGGATGAGCATCTTGCGCTCGACCGCCTCGCGGCGAGCCAAGAACTCGGCCTCAGACAAGATGGGCGCGCGCTGACGCGAAGCCGCCCGCCCTTCACGACGACGCTGCTTCTTGGCTTCCAAACGAGTCGATCCGTCGATACCGATGATGTCGGTCGACTTGGACTTCGATGAACGCGGTTCGCGGACCTTGACCACGACCTCCGCGTCTTGATCGTCGCCATCCTCGACATCCTCGCCGCGACGACGACGCCTGCGCCTGCGCCTGCGCCCCTGATCCTCGGACGGATCCTCGTCACCGTCTTGACTCGGAGTGTCTTCTTCGGTTGTGGTCGCTTCGGTTTCGCCGTCTTCGGCCACCTCTGTCGCTTCGCGATGACGCTTGCGCCCGCCACGACGACGGCGACGCCGACGAGACGGGGCGTCCTCGGACTCGTCATCGTCCTCATCAGGGTCGATCGAACTGGCGATGGCTTGGACCAAGGAGTCCAAAGCGCCTTCAGAGGTCTCTTCGACCACGACCCGCGTCGCCCGAGGAGTACGACCACGACGGGAACGACCCAAAGCGGTCAGCGCCTCGCCGATAGGATCTGGCGAGCCGTCAGTGGTCTCAGTGGCCGTGGTCTCGGTGGCCTGACCCCTCTCAACCTGGTCGACCTGCTCCACGCCGGAGGCCTGAACGACATCGACGACCTCGGCGGCCGGCGCAGCGGTCTCAGAAACCAGTTGGGCCGAAGCCAGCAGTCGAGGCGTGCGACCGCGGCGCGAACGCGTGGCCTTGACCGGCGGCTCGGCCGCGGCTGGCTCGACGGAAGACTGATCGGAGGACACGTCATGAGCCGAAACCGTCTCACTGGAGGGCGCGGACTGTGCCACGGGAGCTTCGCTCACCGGAGTCGGAGCGTCCAAAGCGACGTTGGCCGTCGGCGCGGATGACGCGGCCGCAGCGGAATCGGCTTGGGGGGTGGCATCGGTTCCGGCCGCGGCGGTGCGCCTGCGAGTCGGAGCCTTGCGGGTGCGCCCCTTAGGCGCGAAAGAGGAACCCTGAGCGCCCCCTTCTGGAGCGTCACCCGCCTGGGTCGACTCAGGCGAAGCCGCAGTGGCAGTCGCGGGGTCGCTGACCGACTCGACAGTCGAGTCGGCCGCTGGCGTGGACTCGGCATTGGCCGGTTGAGCCTTAGTGGATCGCCGACTGCGCGTGGTTCGTGTCCGGGTAGGGACAGCCGAGTCTGACGCTGGCGTCGACGGGGTCACCTCAGGTGTTGATTCGTTGTGGTTGTCAGTTTCATCGAGCATGTGTGCTCCTTCTCACCGGATGACCCGGCGCCGCTGGCGCGGCGAAACCGCGCAATAAGCCTATCGATCAGCCCCACCGACGCCGCGGTCCAAACACAGAAGGTCGCGGTCTAGCCTGCCAGGCTGGCGAGTCACAGGATATGACTCAACTTCGACCCATTATTCCACACTCATCCAGAAAGCTAACATTTCGCCGGGGTGTGTCCCGATTTCGTCAGGCCACCGATGACTGCCCGCCACACTGGCCGTACGACTCAATCAGCGGGACGTCAGCTCAGTGACTCGGGTAAGTCAACTCGCGCACCGCTGCGTACTGCTGGCGAATCCGCGGCTCGGGCTCGCCAGTGAACGTGACCGAGCCTTCCAATGGCCACACCGGTGGGTTCGGACGACCGGACAGGACCCAAGCGGCTTGCCTGGCGGCCCCGACCGCGACGTACTCGCCATCGGGCGGGACGACAACGGCATGACCGAACACCGAGGGTGCGATCTGACGGGTGGCCGGAGATTTCGCGCCGCCGCCGATTAGGAAGATACGCTGCGGATCCACTCCACGGGCGACCATCGCGTCCAATCCGTCGGCTTGACAGCAGAGCAGCCCTTCGACGAAGGCCCGGGCGAAATTGGCCTGGGTGCAGTTGTCGATCGTCATCCCGATCAGGGAAGCCGTGGCGTGAGGTTTGTTCGGAGTGCGTTCACCAGCGAAGTACGGCACCAAAGTCAGCCCGTCGGCGCCCGCCGCGGCTGACAGCGCCAACTCGGCCACCTCGTCGTACGAGCGACCCAACAGCGTGGTGGCGGTGTTGATGATGCGCGAAGCGTTGAGAGTGCAGGCCAACGGAAGGTACGCTCCGGTGGCGTCGGCGAATCCGCTGACCAATCCCGTCGGATCGGCCATCGGGTTGGCGTTGATGGCGCTGACCACCCCGGAGGTTCCCAATGAGACACTGACATCGCCAGGGACCAAGCCCAAGCCGAGCGCGGCCGCCGCGTTGTCGCCGGCACCAGGACCAATCAGCGCGCCCCAACTTGTGTGAGCTCCGATCTGATCGGGGCCGATCACACGCGGCAGCAGCGGGCGAGAACCCAGAGCCTGCTCCAGCGCGTCCATGACATAGTCGTTGGTGAACGGCGACCAATAGCCGGTGCCGGAGGCGTCTGAACGGTCGGTGAACAAAGCAGACAGATCACCATCGCCTCCTTGGGAGATTGGCCCGTGACCGGCGACGCGCCAACTCAGCCAATCGTGAGGCAGACACACCGCGGCGACTTTGGCGGCGTTATGAGGCTCGTGGTCACGCAACCAGCGCAGCTTGGTGATCGTCAGCGAGGCGACCAGAACAGACCCACAGGTGTCAGCCCAGAACTGGGCCCCGCGCTCGCGATCACCGTCGCCGCGTTCCATGATCAGGTCTTCGGCAGACTCCGCCGAGGACGTGTCGTTCCACAGCATGGCCGGCCGAATGACTTCACCGGCCTCATCCAACACCACCATGCCATGCTGCTGACCGCCGACCGCCAACGCCTCGACGTCGTCGAGACCCCCGACCTGCTCGACTGCCGACTGGTAGGCCTGCCACCAGTGATCGGGATGGATCTGAGTGCCGTCGGGGTGGGTGGCACGGCCAGCGCGCACCTCGACCCCGGTCAAGGCGTCGCGTACGACCACCTTGCATGACTGAGTGGATGTGTCGATCCCCGCGACCAATGCCATGTCTTACTCCTGTGAAGTGTCCGATGTGAGTGTTCGGCCAGCCGGACTGCCGATCAGAGCATCCGGTGGACCCAAGGGTGGATTCCACGCCCGTCGGGTGTGGTGATGGCCGATCCCTGAGGGTGGAATCTCAGAGATCGGCCATCAGGCGAACTCGAGTGGACGAGCGCGCCAGAATGAAGAGTTCAGCGACTAGGGAACCGACGATGATCACTCATCGATTCCCCCGGCGTCGAACCCGTGGATCAGAGCCGCGCGCCGAGCAGGTACTCGGTGGCGATCTGGTTCAGGCGCACGAAGCCATAGCCGCGCTCAGCCAGCTGATCCGGATCGACGTCTTCAAACGTGGAGCGATCAGCCATGAAGGACTCGACCGTCTCACTAGCGGCCAACGTCGGCTCGGCCAGACCGATGACTCCAGCGGACTTCAGCAGATCCTGAACCTCGGAGTCGGCACGGAAAGCGCGAGCGCGCTCACGCAGCAACAGGTACATCGTCATGTTGGCCTTCGCTGAATCCCACACGCCCTGCTCGTCTTCGGTCCGTGACGGCTTGTAGTCGAAGTGACGCGCGCCGGTGTACATCGGACCGCCGTTGGGGAAGCCGTTCTCAATCAGGTCGACTGTGCCGAAAGCGCTCATCAAATCGCCGTGACCGAACACCAGATCCTGATCGTACTTGATCGACTTCTGACCGTTCAGATCGATGTGGAACAGCTTGTCGCACCACAGAGCCTGGGCGATGCCGACCGTGTAGTTGAGACAGGCCATCTGCTCGTGGCCAACCTCAGGATTGAGCCCGACGATGTCGGAGTTGTCCAGCCGGTCGATGAAGGCGATCGCATGGCCGACCGTCGGCAACAGGATGTCACCACGAGGCTCGTTCGGCTTCGGCTCCAGACCGATCCGCAGGTCGTACCCCTTCGACTTGATGTAGCCGGCGACGGTGTCGAGGCCTTCGGCGTAGCGATCCAAAGCGGCCTTGTAATCTTTGGAGGTGTCGTATTCAGCGCCTTCGCGCCCGCCCCACATGACGAAGGTGGTGGCTCCGAGGTACGCGGCCAAGTCGACATTGCGCAGGACCTTGCGCAGGCCGTAGCGACGAACCCGACGATCGTTGGACGTGAACGCGCCGTCTTTGAATAGCGGGTGGGAGAAGGTGTTGGTCGTCACCATCTCGCAGACGATGCCGGTGTCATCCAGAGCCTTCTTGAACGAGGCGATGATCTTGTCGCGCTCGGCGTCGGTCGACCCGAAAGGAACCAGATCATCATCGTGGAAGGTGATGCCCCAGGCTCCGATCTCCGACAACTTGTGGACGATGTGGACCGGATCCATCACCGCTCGGGTGGCCGACCCGAACTGGTCTTGAGCCGGCCAGTTCACCGTCCACATTCCGAAGGAGAAATGATCCTCGCGGGTGGGTGTTGGAATAGACATGAGCGATAGCCTCCTTAGGCTGACATTTAGGCGTCGGGGGCTTGAGACCCCCATTAGTTCTCCCGATAAACATATTGCCTCACAACACGGTTTGCAAGTATCTGTCGGCGTTTCTTCGCATGTCGAGTTTGGGCTAGGCTGCCAGCATGAACGAGCCCAGGCGAGACCGCGTCACCCGGTCGAGGCGACCCAGGACCCCCGCCGGGACGCTGACTGCCGCCGGACAGCGCTCGTTGCGCGAGAACAACCTGCGCTTGGTGTTCTCCCGCATCGCCGCCGCCGCGCCCGAGACTCCCCCGTCGCGAGCCGATGTGGCCGACCAGACTGGCTTGACCAAAGCGACGGTGTCTTCGCTGGTGTCCACCCTGATCGACTCGGGGATGGTGACCGAGTTGCCGCCCGCGCCCACCCTGCAGGCTGGACGTCCGGCGATTCCGCTGGCCATCGCCTCGGGCACTATGGCCGGGTTGGGGTTGGAGATCAACGTCGACTTCTTGGGAGTACGAGCCGTCGACTTGACCGGGGAGATCATCGACGAGGCGTTCGAGCAGGTGGATCTGCGACAGTCGGAGCCCGAGACGGCCTTCGCGGCGGTGGCCTGCTTGGCGTACCACCTGATCGCCCGACTGCTCGACCGGGATGTTCGCGTCCTCGACGCCTGCTTGGCACTGCCGGGAATCGCCGACCACCCCGGTGGTCCGTTACGGTTGGCGCCGAACCTGGGCTGGAGAGACGTCGACGTACGAGGGCAGATGGCCCAGGCATGCCGCAGATTGGCTGAGACGGGCGGGGTTGGGGCCGGAGATCCTGTGCTCGACCAGACCGTCGCCGACCACACCATCGCGGGCGCGCGGCCCGAGGTGACCGACCTCATGACCGCAGTTCTGGTCGAGCGTCTACGGGTCGGCAATGAGGCCAATCTGGCCGCTCGTACCCAATTGGGACGTCATCGCGACGAGTCGTTCATCTACGTGTCTGGCCAGACCGGCATCGGCGCGGCCATCGTCGTCGACGGGCAGGTTTTTCGCGGTTCACATGGCTGGGCCGGTGAGATCGGGCACATTGTCATCGATCCCGACGGTCCGACTTGCGCTTGCGGAGCCAGCGGCTGCCTGGAGACCTACGCCGGAAAGCGGTCGATGCTGGCCAACGCCAACTTGGACCCCCACTGTTCGATCGCCGACCTGCTCGACGCCTGGAACCGCGACCAACCAGCCGCGCGCTCCGCGGTCGAACAGGCGGCTGAAGCTTTAGGCATCGCGCTAGCCAACTGCATCAACTTGGTCGATGTCGCCCGTATCGTCCTCGGCGGCACTTTCGCGCCCCTGCGCCGGGTGTTGGCCGAAGAGTTGTCCAGCCAGATCACCACCCGCGTGTTGTCCTTGCGCTGGATGACGGCGGAGTTGGAGATCACCGCGTCAAACGCCGGGCCGTTCGCCTCCGCCACTGGAGCAGCACTGGCCGTGCTCGATCACGCCGTGGCTGATCCGCGCTCGCCACTGTGGCAGCGGTGAAGTCGGCGGACGCCGGCGCGCAAGGGCAGTGCGCGTCGGTCGCCGGTCGGCGCGGCGCTCAGCTGGGACCGACGTGTCTGGAGTCGGCACTGGACGTTGACCCGATCGGGTCGGCGGGCCGATCGCCGAGCAGGTTGATCGTGGGCTGAGGCTGGATCGCGGCCAACCTCGCCTCAAGTTGAGGCATCGTCATGATGACGACGCCCTCTTTAGTGCCGAATGCGGCGAGGCGGTCACCGGGAGTGATCCCCATCAGGTGACGAATCGCACGCGGCAGGACGACGCGACCACGCGCGTCGACGGCCATCACCGAGGTCTCATTCATAGTGATAGCGTACATCGATCAGACGAGGGGTTTCGATTGGCGTCAGGCGCGAGTTGGAGTGGACATCGCAGTGGACATCGCGAGGAGGACCGAATCCTGCTGGTCAAGGTTTTTGGTGAATTCTTGTGGATAACTGGCCTGGGGGTCTTGTGTTCTGGTGGACTAGTGTCCGATGATGTCACCGAGCAAGGAGGACAGATGAGGCGAAGAATCCTGACCCT
>JAITVK010000010.1 GCA_031285845.1 Propionibacteriaceae bacterium | reverse complement strand
GGGAGCACCTCACGGTGACCAAGGCCGAGGGAGGACTGCCGGGATCATCCCCGCCTGAGCGGGGAGCACAGCCTGGACATCAGCGGGGTTGCGCTTTTCAAGGGATCATCCCCGCCTGAGCGGGGAGCACTGGTGGGAGGTGTGTCGCCTGTTGCTGGTGGGGGGATCATCCCCGCCTGAGCGGGGAGCACACCGCTTGGACCGCTCCGAGGGTGTCCATGACCGGATCATCCCCGCCTGAGCGGGGAGCACACCGTAAGCGGCTTCGTCGGTGCCGAGCCGGAGGGATCATCCCCGCCTGAGCGGGGAGCACTATGTCGATGGCTCGTCGATCACGTGGGCCAAGGGATCATCCCCGCCTGAGCGGGGAGCACGCCCATTTGGGTCCCGCCGGGTCGGCTTTCGCGGGATCATCCCCGCCTGAGCGGGGAGCACTTGTCGGTGACGACGGGGAGCCGACAAGTCAGGGGATCATCCCCGCCTGAGCGGGGAGCACCGTGTAGGAAAAGTCCGCCGACTGGTACCGCCGGGGATCATCCCCGCCTGAGCGGGGAGCACGAGCGAGTTCGAGGTTGCATATGCGTCGGCAAGGGATCATCCCCGCCTGAGCGGGGAGCACGCGGAGGGTCGCGAGGCTCTCCGTACTGTGGGAGGATCATCCCCGCCTGAGCGGGGAGCACGTCCAGGGATACCTGGGTGAGGCGATCCTCGCCGGATCATCCCCGCCTGAGCGGGGAGCACATACTATGTTCCTTTTCTTTCGTGGTTTGGCCGGGATCATCCCCGCCTGAGCGGGGAGCACGGCTTGACGCCGCGAAGCTGAACGTGAACCTGGGGATCATCCCCGCCTGAGCGGGGAGCACAGTCGACGCAAGACCGCATCTGGAAACTGTGCGGGATCATCCCCGCCTGAGCGGGGAGCACTTGATCCAACGTCTCAACCGTGTCTCCGGTCACGGGATCATCCCCGCCTGAGCGGGGAGCACCATTTTTTGTCCTGTCCGATCGGAGGAGTCTTAGGATCATCCCCGCCTGAGCGGGGAGCACTGCCGGGACCACCGGGGCGCAATCGAGTACGACGGATCATCCCCGCCTGAGCGGGGAGCACGGTCGAGGAGGTGACAGGCCTGGTGGCCGCGTAGGATCATCCCCGCCTGAGCGGGGAGCACGCTTCCAGTTGCCGGGCATGGAGCATCCGCCACGGATCATCCCCGCCTGAGCGGGGAGCACGAAGCTGTCGATCCTATTTTTCCTGTCACCGTGGGATCATCCCCGCCTGAGCGGGGAGCACTCCTGCTCAGCCTGGTCGGGGCACTACCACAAAGGATCATCCCCGCCTGAGCGGGGAGCACCGTCCGCCTCCCGAATCGCCCTGGCACGGGCCGGGATCATCCCCGCCTGAGCGGGGAGCACGCCGCAGTGAGCAAAGGACCTGCGCCAGTCGAGGGATCATCCCCGCCTGAGCGGGGAGCACCACCCACGTCATGACAGCACCTCACCGTCGATAGGATCATCCCCGCCTGAGCGGGGAGCACTGAGTGCTGCTAACACTTGCGGGGACCGCTTTGGGATCATCCCCGCCTGAGCGGGGAGCACATCGGATGGGACGAATAGAATTCTACAGACCGGGGAACATCCCCGCCTGAGCGGGGAGCACAAGCCAGCGACGGCGCGCTGTCCGGCGGTGGCCGGATCATCCCCGCCTGAGCGGGGAGCACGGGTGGGACGCGGCCCTGACTGATCAGCCACCGGGATCATCCCCGCCTGAGCGGGGAGCACTCGATCATCGCCAAACTGCTCGGCTTCAAATGAGGATCATCCCCGCCTGAGCGGGGAGCACTATGATTGCTTCTTTCTTGGGTTAGCTGGTGAGGGATCATCCCCGCCTGAGCGGGGAGCACCAACCTCCGTTTACCCAGTTGGCGGTGAGGAGGGGATCATCCCCGCCTGAGCGGGGAGCACACACGCACTTCGAGACGGTGCACGCGCTGACTAGGATCATCCCCGCCTGAGCGGGGAGCACGTGTCAGCCTCTATGATCGGACACCCGTGGCCCGGATCATCCCCGCCTGAGCGGGGAGCACTCGATCGTGGCCCCGGTAGCCGGGTCGGTGACCGGATCATCCCCGCCTGAGCGGGGAGCACATGGTGATTGTCAGGCCGGTTTTCGTGACCGGGGGATCATCCCCGCCTGAGCGGGGAGCACTCTTTCTGATTAGGAACTATACCGGAATCCGGCGCGAATGAGATTCACTTGGTTGGCCCCGCGTGGCGGCGCCCCATTCGCCACTTGGCTTGGTTGCTCCAGCCATGGGGCTGCTTGGAGTTAGACCGAGGTGCGCTGTCGTCTCGATTGGGGCGCATCATAAGCTGGACGCCATCGAAATCCGTCGGGACCCAGTCATGATGATGAACTCTGAACTGGAGACGTTGCTCGTTTCTGGTGTTGTAGACCATGATCGCTCGTCCATCCTTGACCATCTCCACTGTGTTGTCCCACAAGAGGTCCCGCACCCGTGTGCTCACATGTCCAGTGAAGACTCCGGGGCTGATCTCGAGTAACCACCGAGTCAGATATCCGCGCAGTCCGATAGGGCAAGCGGTGAGGACGAGGACTACCATTCGTCATCCTCGTCGCCGATCTGCGGAACCATCGCGTACGAATGCCCGGCTGCGACGGCTCCTTGGCGTTCGTCCCAGAGCTGTACGACATCGGCGAGCGGTACGATGTCCGTGCTTGGCGTCGAGTCGGGCAGCAGTAAACGTCGAATGTCGTGAGCGGCTCGCGACATGATGGCGCCGCTCCGAATTGCGTCGCGCACGGCTCGCCGTGTCGTGCCACCGATATCATCTGGGTGTTCTGCTGCCACGGCAAAAGCGATTGGAATGGCTACTTCGGCCTTGTAGAGGTCGGCGATGTCGTAGACGAAGGATCGCTCGTGGCCAGTATGAACGAAACCCAGACCAGGCGAACAGCCCAGGGCGACGATCACAGAATGAGCCACACCGTACAAGCATGTTGTCGCAGCGGACAGAGCACGATTGATGTCATCGGAGGCGTCGAAATCGGTCGGGTCGTAGTTTCGTCCTTCCCAAGCGACGCCAGTCGTACGGGAAGCGTGTCGATACACCCGCCTCACGCGTGCGCCTTCGCGCCCGCGCAATTGCTGCATGGTCAACTCGGACACATCTTCATCGGGAAACCGCATAGCGTACATCGAGCGAGCCACCCGTAGCCGTCCATGTCGATTGGTCACAGCTTCAGCTTGGGCCTCGAGTAGGCGCGAACTGTGAGTGAGGGATCGGCCGTGGGCGTAGTAGCGCACCCCGCGTTCACCGACCCATACCGCAGTTGATCCGCTTTCTGCGAGGAGAACCATCGCTTGGTGGCTCACCGTGGCCCCCGGCCCGAGAATCAGTGCGCCAAGACTCGCGGCTGGAATGTGGACAGTCCCGCGTTCGTCGGTCGCGGTGATCGCGTTCGCATCCCGATTGACCGCGCATCGCTCAACATAAATGAATGAGATCCGATCTTCGGCCCTGGCAAGCTCGTACAATGGCGGCGGTTTCGCCCCGGGGATCGCGTTCATGGTGACACTGCAGACAGCGGCGCCAAGGTCAACAAGCCACAGCCGAACGCCTTCGCATGTCCTATGCCATGGGTGAGAGCATGACGGAGTCTGTCTACGTCGGTGACTCGTAGGACGCCGTCAAAGCGCGCTGTGACCAAGGTGATGGGCTTCGTCGAATCAGGCTTGCGCAGGTCGAGCCTGCGGCGATCTGAGACCACCAGCTTAGGGCAACCCAGGTCATCGAGCACCACGTCGAAGCCGTTTCGGGTTGCCCTGGTGTCGTTGAATCGGGGCAAGCCGGTGGGAACGTCCTCGGGGTCGCATCCTGCGTACGCTGTAGGACCGATCAGCCATGAAGCTTGCTGTCGACTTGTGACATGGCCGACTCGCTTGCCGGAAGCACCATCGGTTTCGGCTTGCCTGCTTCGGGTCAGGGTTCTGACAGGGTTGGCGACCAGCCGAAATGACCACAACTGATCAGGAGCGAGCCGCGACAACAGCTTGTCGTACGGTCGGCTCTGCCAAGTTGGCGGTCGGTCGGGAAAGCCAATCTGTTCGTCGAGGCCGACCAAGCTGGGTTCATTTTCGCTGAGAATGTAGAGCCAAGCGGGTCCGGCTGGTTCGAGATCGACCCGCCAGAGAGTACGAGACTGCAGTTCGGGGGTAGACCAGGCGGGGAAGCTTCCAGCCACGGCGGCGTGAAGACGGTACGGCGAGCTCAGCATTTGTCTGGTCGCACGCCGGGTCCTATTGATGGGGAAACGAGTCAATATCATTGCATATCTTCCTCACAGCAGCGCCATCGGATCATGAATCCCGGTCGGCGGATTGTCGGATCGGTCCACGGCGTAGGGGTTGACAACGACAGCGTGGTCATCATGAACGACGTCCCGCCATCCGTACTGTCGCCTCTCAGTGGAGAAACTCAGTGGAACGTCGCGAACGGTCTCGCGAGCCAACTCAGGCGGATCATTCGACCCTCGATCGCGGATGAGCTCCAGTTCGACCTCCGATTTGTCACGGTTCCGAGGGCTCTGCTGAAACCATCGGGCTGCCTCCCACGGGTGCTGGCGCAGCGCCGTGACCAGGTCGTCGTCGGCGACCGTGAGTACGAGCTTTCCGCTGGGAACGCAGGACCGGCGCCCAAGGAACAAGGGAAAAACTGGATGGCTAAGCGCGTCGACAATCCCGTCGACCACCGCCCGTTCGGCTTCGAGGCCCACGACGAAGACCGCATCGCTCAGATAGAACCGCTCTGACAAAGGCATTGACTCCCCTTTCGCATTGCGCGCGGTGTGGAAGTCCCGCAGAAGGACACCGGGTTGATCGATTCGGACAGCGAAGCGAAGTCCCAGCAGGTCTTCGATCGGGTCCGTCCGGCGACGCCCTTGCGCAGCCGCCACCAGGCCGATGACGGCGCTTTTCGTTGGTTCGTGACGGGTGTCTCGGCGCGGGAAACGACTCTGGGCTCCCCAAGACTGTAACGGACCGGCGAGCTTGAGCAGGACAGTGCTCATGACTGGCTCCAGGCCTGAATCGTCTCGGCCAACGCCTCCTCCAGTCGGGCGAGCGAAACCTGCTCGCCAAGTGTGGTCAGCGCGGCCGCAGAAGGCGAGCCGAGAATGACGAACGACTTCTGGGGAGCGACGCCGAACGCCTCATCGAGAGCATTCTCCTGGTCGATCAGGGCCTCGCAGGCCAATTCGATCCGTCCCTTGTGTTCATCAGGTTCAATCGGCTTCTCGAAAGCATTGACTAAACTGACTGGCTGAGTTTGACGCAGTTGGACGAGCACGGCCGCGGGCAGGGTTCGGTTGGCGAAAGTGTTCTGCTTGCCGGTGGGCATGGAGGTCACAAAGGCGTCGGCGAAGGCTTGAACCGCTCGTGCAACGGCCGGTGCGGAGTCATTCAGGTTTTCCTTCAACAGTGGAACGTTGATGGTGGCGTAGCGATAGAGGGTCGAAGAGGTGAACTCGACAGTTCCGATCATTCCAGCTCCAGCGTTGTCCTCAGGGGCCAAATCATCCATGGCAGTGAAATAGTCGAATTCGGGGTCCGTTCGGTGGATCCCGATCGCGTGAGCCACCTGACAGGCTGCATCCGAGTTCAGTTCTGGGGCCTCAGCCACCATCCGTCCAAACAAGGCGATGTCGATCGCGTTGTTTGCCGTGGTGCCTCGCTTCGCTTTGAGGGCGGCTTTCGCCTGAGGCTTGTCGATCGGAGTGCCGTCAGTTTTGGCTTGGATGGCCAGCTCGGCGAGAGCGCGAGCTTGGCCCTGGCTGATGAAGAAAAGCGCGCCCGTGGTGCGCGTTCCCTCCTTGTCGGTCGCCAGTTCGATCCCGGCGGCCTTAAGAGCGGCGACCGCCATCGACAAGGACTCGCTGGCGTAGTCTGGGGCGAGTTGGTCAATTAGGGCGGCGATGAGGCCTGCGACGAGCTTGGTTCTCGTCCCAAGATCGTCCTTGTCGAGAAGGTTGGCGAAGCTGGCTCGCGTCGCTCGTTTCCACGCTTGACTGGACACCCTGGCCCGCCGTACACCGCCGAAGATCGCGGTTTTCGGTGATCCGGTGTCGTCTCGATTGATGTTGCTCGGTGGAACGGACTGGATGATGTGGAACTCGATGAAGAGTGGGTCGGACATGTCAGGCTTCTTTCTGGTCGGGTGTGGGTGACGTGGCAGATGAGGGGGTTGAGGCTGCGGCGAAGTCGCGGCCCCACTCTCGGCGGATCGTGTTGGCTGATGAGGCGTGCTGCAGGGTGAACAATTGGCCGGCGAGCGTGCCGTAGTCAAGGGGCAGCCCGGCTGCCCTGAGTTGTGTGATGAGTTGTCTGGCGTAGTGGCTCACCTCGTCGAAACTGCTCGCCGTGCCGAGCGCCGCGAATCGGGTGGGAAGTTTGCCCATGGGCTCGGAAGAGGGTTTTCGTCGCTGCAGAAGCGCGACTGCTCGGCCGAGTCCGAAGTCCAGACCGATTTGGTGCATCGGCGTGGATTGAGCCTGCTGATGGATCGCGTAGAGAGTGAAGGCTAGATGTGCCGCCCGCTCGGCTCGAGATGGCGTGTCCGAGTGGACGATCAAGTCTTTGGGGAATCCCTCGAATTCCACCAACCATGTGTTCGGAGACGCGCCAGGCTCGGGGTCAGAATTGCGAAGTTCGGCCAGCCAGGCTCTTCCCTCCGATCGGGTCTGGTCGAGATACGCCGCTTGAAGATAGGCGACGCGGCGACCGACGAACAGCTCGAGTTGACGCCGACGACTGAGCTGGGTGGTCTCGGTCATGTGTGCTCCTTTCCGGTTGTCGAGGTATGAGGTGTGTCCGTGGTCAGAGGCAAGGCTCTGCGAAGGGCACCACTGAAGATTCGCGCGGCCGTGCCGCTCGTCATCCACGGGGTTTTTGGGTCTTTGGTCGCATGTCCTGTGAACGCCTGCGGGCCGGACTGGACGAGAAGATCGTCGCCAAGCTGGCGCAGAATGAGTCGAGCCGTCGATCGCCACTGTTCACGGGCGGCGTGGATGTGATCTTGCTGGGAGTCAACACCACCCTCAGTCGGTTGAAGGGCGGAAAGCCACCGTCGAAACGCGATGTCCAGAGTGTAGTAAGCCACTTCGGTGGCTCGATCACGCGGCCCATCAGTGGTTTGTGAGTCGCCGCCTGCTGCGAGGTGGAGGTTTTGAGCCAGGTATCCGATCTGTCTCACTGCGTCGGCGGCATCGCTCACGCAGCTCTTCGCCAGCTCCACCAACGGCACCCCCGGCGCGCTCAGCAGCGATGCGTGGATGATGAGTCGGTCATTCACCACATCAGCAAAAGTAGATTCTTGGGGGCCGTAGACCACGCCGACGCCGCGTAGCGTGACGATGAGGTCGTCGGGCAAGGCGGTCCCGGACTCGTCGCTAGTGAGTGCGGAAATCCAGTCGACAATCCCAGGGCAGAGATAATCCTGACCGTTCATCTTGGTCGGCGCATCGGTCGGTAGTAGTGCGTCCAGTCCACGCCACATTGCGCGGGCCGCATTGAGTCTGGCCGGAAGATAGACCGGTGACTTTTCTTTCAGCAACTTTTCCTGATTGAGGCTTCGCCGCCACCCAGACATGGGCTCTAACGCGAAAAGGTTGCGCGGCTTGAGTTTGTCTCCGTTCGTCAGGACGACGCCGGTGACAAACTCGCCATCGCAGATCAGGCGTATTCGTCTGGATTGCCAGGTGTAGAGGTCGACCTGCCCGGTGGGTTGACGCTTTGAATCGCCGGGCCCGCAGACCGGTCTCTCCCAGGCTGGAAGATCTGTGTCGCTCACCCAGCGACCATCGTTCTCCGCTTGAGCGAGGCGGAGATTAAGAAGCAGAGTGGATCTCAGGCAGTCGCCTTCTACTTGGATTCCGCCGATCCCGCCGCTCCATCCGGTTCCGATCGGGTAAGACTTTCCGCTCTTCACCTCGGGATCCCCGACCACGCCACTCTTGATTCCAGAGCTGTCGTAGGCGTGCGCATGCACAAGCCACCGGGCCGCTTCAGGGGCGGACAGGGCCGTGGTCTCTGCTCCAGATCGTGTTGTGAAGAAGGGGTGGCCGTCAGGAACTTCTGCGATGATCTTTCCGACGGTGCTCACCTCATCGCGGGCGGTGTGCAAGTCGGGAACCTGCATGAATGGAGCATCCCCGCCCAGGAGAAAGAAGCGGTCGCGCCAACGCTCCAGATAGTCAGAGATGTCCTTCATGGGAAGGTCATTCTCCTGCCACAGGCGGCCCCAGAAGTGAACGGGCTTTTCGCGCCTGTCAAAGCTCGGTGCTGTGAGAATCGCTCGTTGAAGGACCGCCAGGAGCAGTCGCAGAATGGCGAAAGACTGAGTGGGCAGGTCGCCAATGATTTCACGAATCTGGCCGGCATGGGAGAGCGTGGTCGTCAATGATTCGATGGAGGCATGACCGTCCAGCCACTTCACCTCGATCCAGTCCTCGTCGACGAGATTGAATGATCGGGTTTCACTCATCATGGTCCTCCCTCAGCAGTCGAAGTCCAACAGTGGGGTCATAATGAAGATCGAAGCGCCGATCGTCGCAAACCTTCAGTGACGCGGAAAAGCTCTCATCAAGAACCAACGGCAGCGCGCCGCGCAGCCACCGCGATTCCTGCCATGAGGTGAAGTCACCCTGGCTTTCCAGTGCTGCGATGACGCCATCGACGAGCCAAGGTCGATTCATAATGAACGGCAGGGTGACAGTGCAGGTGGCGGCCACTTGAGCTGTAGCCGGCTCTGGTTCACCCCATGCGCTGAGCTCGCGAGCCAGCGGTGATTCGTTCATGTCATCCATTATGGAGGACGGGTCAGACATTTTCTGCTGCCTCGCTGGATGGGTCGTACGATCCACCCATGGTAAGAGTCGAATTACCCCATCGCTGGTGCGCTGCACGACCACGACCTCGACTGAGTCTTCGGTGTCACGAACTGCTGCTTGACCACGGCGATTGTCGTCGTCCGCATCGACGAAGTCTGCTTTGAGCAGCCCAGTGACTGATTGACCAGGCTCCAGGATGTCAGGCAGGAGGAATACGGATGCATCGCTGATTTTTTGTTCTCGCCTGTTGATCATTTCGCGGGTGGCCTCGTGGAGCGGTTCGATCCACGCCGGCGGAAGATCGGCTTGGTCGTCAGCCCATTCGTACACTGCGTTCACCAAAGGGGCGATGTCGTCCGGCAAATGCACCTCGCATTCGCTGCCTCCTACTCGCTTTCGCAGTGCGGCGATGGTTCTCCATAGCAGCGCGCGCTCGTAGATGGCTGTCACCAGTCGATCCAGAGCCGGAGGCTCCGCCGACCAGTCAGAGACCCCGGTGAGGAGGCAGCGTGCCTGGCGCAGTGGAGCCGGTCGCTGGTCATCCCACTTCCTGTGTCGGTGGAGTCTACCTATGCGCTGGAGCAGCAGGTCAACCGGGGCGATGTCTGTGACGAGCAGATCGAAGTCGATATCGAGTGATTGCTCCAGAACTTGGGTTCCGACCACGATGAGACGACGGGGTCTGCGGGTGGCCCCGCCGCCGAGACGCTGGAGCAAGTCCTCATCTTTCGCTAGTCGATCGCAAGCGATGAAGCGGGAATGCAGCAACAGCACGTCCTCGCCGAATTGGGCTCGTAGCGCTTCGTACGTCGCCTGTGCGCGCGTGACAGTGTCGCGGATCACGCCCGCGCATCCGCCGTTCGACAACATGTGAGTCAGGCGCGTCACCAGGGCATCGTCATCGTCAGGGATCTCTTCGACGGCGACATCAAGATGATGGGTGTCGTCGCTACAGGTCGCGAACCGCACACCATCGCGATCGCAACTGGTGATCAGGGGATACTCGCCTGTTTCCGGGTAACTGAGTTCGGGGACGCGCGCCGTGGTGGATTCGCCCGCCGAGTAGGCTTCGATCATGGCCTGTCGTCTACTCGGTGGAAGAGTGGCGGACAGCAGAATGACCGGCACGGCGTACGCTCCGAGCCAGGACAGCACCCGATCAAGATAGACGCTCATGTAGGCGTCGTAGGCGTGGACTTCGTCGATGATGACGACCTTGCCGGCTAGCCCGAGGTGTCGCAGCACAACGTGTTTGGCTTTGAGACCCGCCATCAAAAGCTGGTCGACCGTCCCCACCACAAAAGACGACAGAAGCGAGCGTTTGCGTCCAGCGAGCCATCCAGGAGCCACCAGCGAGTCAGGGGTGCGACCTGTGGTGAGGTCACCCATAGATGAGGTCCGCCACCGTAGGTGGGAAAAGTCATCGTTGAGCGCGGCCTTTCCATGGACCAGGTTCATGGTGACGGGGCGACAGGATGCTGTGGCGTCTGGCACGTGGGACAGCCAGGACAGCACCCGAGAGAACATGGCGTTCGATGTCGCCATCGTCGGCAGAAGGAAGGCGACACCGCCCTGGCCGAAGTGCGACGCGATGATTTCGGCCGCGAGGAGTGCGGCCTCAGTTTTTCCTGATCCCATGGGCGCCTCCATGATGATGAGGCCGGGGGAGGTCAACTGCTGCGCCGCCTCGACCATGGTTCTCTGGGCTGGGCGAAGTGTTGCGGTGGTGGGCAACTGATCAAAGCGGGCGTGGAGCAGACGGTCGGGCGGTGGCAATTCAGTCACCGCCTCCCAGGCCGGAGGCAGTTCAACCTGTGTCCAGCCTCGTTCGGCCCGCTCGGTCGCGCTCAGAGCATGGTCTTCGGGAAAGAGCGGGAAATACTCGCTGTTCGATGCGATCCAGTCCGCCATGATGACCACCCCGGTGATCAGCATCTGCAAAGTGGGTGGCAACGCCTGGTCGGCCAGATGCGGCAGATGTGCCTTGATTCCAGTCCACTCGCTCGCCCATTGCATCAATTCCTCTTGTACGCCGCGCCAGCAGGGGGAACCGCCCAGCCCTTCGTCAAGAACAGGCTGTTTCAGCAGCCTTTCCAGGTCGTTTTTGTTCGGTGGAGTTCCGTGATGTCCACCTGGAACGATGGCGTACGTCAGAGCAACCGTTTTGTTCCACCCGTGGCTCTCGATTAGCCAGCGCCCGAGCAGCGCTTGACTCATCAGGGCATGAAATTCAGGGCGCGTCGGGGGAGGGTTAGGCAATGTCAATCCGAGGGCGCGTACTCTGTCCGCCAACCGCACGACCTTGTACTGAAATCCCGGGGTAGCTTTTCCAAGGTCATGGACTCCACTCAGCCAGACGAGAAGGGCTTCGCTGGCTACCTCAGAACCGGTGTGAGTGACGATCGGCGTACGCACAGCCTCGGGCAGCCATTCCCGCCAGATCAGGCGGGCAACTTCTCCGGCATCGAGCATGTGTTGATAAAGAGGAAGCCACCGATCCGGGTCAGTGCGGTCGGATTTCGCCCACAGCGTGGCTGCTGGAGCGGAGAGCCTCAGCGAGGAGGCTGACGTGTCATTACCATAATGACTAGGCATGAAAGAAGCTTAGAGCGCCTTAGCGTCATGCCCGTCACTCGTCGGGCGTGTCGCGAAAGGAAAATGTGGTTTGACCGACAATTCCTGTGATCCCGCTTTTGGTGAGGGACAGCTTTCGCCCCACGTCACCCACGCTCGCGCACAATCCCGCTCAACGTTTTCTGTTGGTATAACCCAGCGTCACTGAATCCTAACCGTCGATAGTACTGTCGCGTCCCGACTGCACTAATCACATTGATCCGCTCGTACCCTTGGTCGTACGCGATCTGACAAGCCATGTCAATCAGTTTTCGACCGAGTCCGAGGTGTTGGGCGCTGGCGCCGACCCGATGCAGCGCGGTGGCGCGACCGTAGACGTGGACTTCCCGGATCATCGCTTCCCCGACCCGGATCGGGGCTTCGGCGCCGCAGGCCGCGATATGGTCTGGCTTCGGCAGGGACAGGCGCAGGAATCCGGCGATCTGACGGGTCGGGGTGACCCATTGGAGGAAGTGCTCTTGTGTGGCGTGGGTGGGGTAGCTGGTGACATCCAGCCGTACGTCGTCCAGGTTGGGAGCCTGTGTGCTGATTTCGCGGAACCGGATCTCGTCGACCGGAGCGCCAGCGGTTGTCAGCCGCGATTCGACGGTCTCGCGAAAGTTTGATTTGGTGTTGCCTGCCACGATGTCGCCAGCGGAGATGTCGCGGACCATCCGCGAGATCCGGGTGTGTGCCGGGGTGGCCATCACACAGGCGCTCAGAACCTCCAGCAGCTCGTCATCGGTGTACGGCCGCCAGGAGCCATCGTCGAAGTGCGAACACAACTTCGTCCCTCTGACAAGAGAGCATGGATATAGTTTGACTTCGTCGGGGCAGAAGTCGGGCTCGGTGACCAGGCGGGTGTAATCCGCGATGTCGGCGCTGGGGCTCGAACCGAGCAGGTTCAGCATGGCGTGGGTGTGGACTTTGAAACCGAACAGCCGCAGCCAGTCGAAGCTTTCGCGAATCGATTCGATGGTCGTGGTGCGATTGTTCATTCGCAGGGTTCTTGAGTTGAGCGACTGAATGCCGATTTGGACTTTGGTGCAGCCGAGCCGCCGCAGCCATGTCAGGTGCGGCGAACTGATCTTGTCGGGGCGGGTTTCAACACACAATCCGACGACCCGGCGCGTCGCCTCCTCGTTACGACGGTGCTCGGTCTCGACGTCGGCGATGTCGGCCCGCTGGTGTTCGGCCAGCCCAGCCCATACGTCTGATTTCACGTACTGGCTGATGATGGCCTGGTTGTAGCTCAGTTCGCCGTGGTCGACCCGGGTCTGCGTAGGGTGGGCTGCGGCGTCGATCGTCGCTCGATCGCGGCTCAAACCCGCCTGATAGTAGCGCTCACGGCGTACGCGGACGCCATCCTCAGCGCTCTGATCGTCGTTGAGCGCCGCGAACAGTTCCTTGATGAACCACGCCTGATAGTCGCTGGGGTAGTCGCTCCACGTCCCACCCAAGACGATGAGTTCGATCTTGTCGGTCGTGTGGCCCATCGCTTCGACAGTGGCCAGGCGCGAGCGGACTTGGAGGTACGGGTCGAAGTAGTTCTGCTGTGCCCTTTGACAAGCCGGTTCTTCTCGTAGATAGCTGCGCGGCATGGTGACGTCGCTGGGGCAGTACAAACAGTCGTTCGTACATCGCCACGGCTTGGTGATCACTGTGATCGTGGTGACCCCCGAAGCGTTGCGACGGGGCTTCATTTGCAGTGTCTGTGTGAGGCGGCGCTCCACTTCGGGGTCGACTTGCCAGGTTTGCCACAGGTGGGGATCTGTACGCTTGATTTGGTGATAGTACGGCAGGATCCACTTCTTCGCGAAGTGTTTCTCGCCTGGTGGAAGGGACTTGTTGTGGCGGTGAATGATCGCGATCAGGGCGCGATCGCCGAGTTCCTCGCCAGGCGCGAGTTCTCGAACGGCGGTGATGATGTCGCGCAAAAGGTCGTCCACAATGGGGTCAGTATACGATGCCTGCGAAAGGTGATCACGGAGCGCTATTCCCTGCCTGTCGAGTTGTGAGGAATGACACTGGATTGGAGACATGGTGACCGCGACGCTCCCTCCAAAGGCCAGATCACCATTCCGATTGAGGTACGAGAAGATATGGGGCTGAAGACCGGCGCAAAGTCCACCTTCTGCGCGATGGTGACCACTACGTCATCGTGCCCGCTTCGCGTTCCGTCACCAGGTCCGCGGGTGTCCGTTTCCGGTGTGTGCGCCAGCCGCCGACCGATGGCGGTGTTTCACCTCAACGCCGCCTAGAGCCGGGTTAGCCCTAGAATGCTGCGGTGGACGCCGACACCGCTAGACGACTCGCTGCGATGACCAGCCAGTTCTACGCCCTGCGCGGATCCTCGTTCTCGTCCACCAGGGATCATCCGTGGCCCGGATGGTCACGCTGTCGGGCGTACGTCGAACGTCTCGTCGACGCCACCACCGTGCGCGTACTCGACCTGGCTTGCGGAAACCTCCGCTTCTCCGATTACCTTCAAACGCAGTTCCCTAGCGTGACATGGGATTATCGTGGGTTCGACAACGCTGCGGCGATGACGCCGCCTGACCGCCAGATTCAGGTTCTGGACATCATGGACGCCCTGTTTCGCGACGACCTCGATGATCGGCTCGCCCATGGCCTGCGGACATCCTCGATCCATTCGACGCGCTGGGATGGTCAACGTGATCAGGCTGGGACCGCCGATCTCAGTGTGTGTTTTGGCTTCCTGCATCATGTCCCCACCCCGGACCTGCGAACCCGCCTCGTCGACGCCGTGATTCGTTCCACCCGTCCCGGTGGAGTGGCGATTCTCACCGCTTGGCAGTTCGCGCTCGACCCACTGGCGAAAGCGAAAGCCGAGGTCGCCACTTCTTGGGCCTTGTCCCATCGGGGTCTGACTGGTCTTGACGCTGGCGACTATCTTCTCGGCTGGCAGGGTGATCTGGAGGCCTTGCGCTACAGCCATTCTTTCTCTGACGCCGAGATCGATGAGCTCATTCACTCCACCACCGGTCACGCACGTCTGCTCAGTCGTTTTCGCGCCGACGGGAAGACGAACGCGATGAACACCTACCTCGTCTTCCAGGTCGGATAGTCGTCGAGCCCGAGTGATCCGGGGCGGCACGAGCGCTCTTCGGTCGTACGCCGATGTCATCCGCGCGACCCGAAATCCGAGCCGCCCTGAGCCCGAGTGAAACTTTCTGACTGGTGTGGACGAATACTCTAGTGAAGGGATCATCAACCCGTCTGGTGTGGCGGGTTGGTCTGGCGGTGTGAAGCGTACGAGAGGGCCAAAGTGGACGAGCACAGGCTGATTCGGAAGGTGGCGGCACGAGGTGACCGCGACGCCGCCGATCGTCTGGTGCGTCTGTACTATGACGAGGTGTTTCGTTTCGTGCGTCGCCAAGTGTGCGACGATGACACCGCTTGGGATTTGACTCAAGAGACGTTGATCTCCATGTTGCGGACGATTGGTTTCTTCGACGCGAGGCTGGCCGGTTTTCGGACGTGGTTGTTGCGCATCGCGACAAACAAGATCATTGATTGGCATCGGTCGCGGGCCAGGCGGCCGCAGGTGACTCTGACGTTGGATGATGTCGAGGTTGTGGACACGACGGACATCACCGTCGGGGCGGAGCAAACGCAGTTGACGCAACGGGTCGAATCCGCGTTGAGTCGATACCCCACTCAGGCTCAACAGATATTCCGGCTGCACGTCTTCGGTCAGCGTACTTTCGCGGAAATCGGGCAAGAACTCGGCACAGGCGACAACACCGCGAAAACCACCTACTACCGCCTGGTGGGAAAACTGAGGAAGGAGTTGGCAGATGACTTTGTCTGACAGGCAGGCCAGCATCGACTACATTCTCGAAAAAGGACTCCTCACCCGCGACACCGCCCTCGACAAGGCGCGGATGCTCATCCGTCGTTTGGGACCGCGTCTGCTGTTTGGCGACGGGCCGTTGGTGATCGTGTTCTCTCTGCTGGCGATCGGGGCCACGGCGTTGACCGCAGCCTGTGCGCCTGATCAGTGGCGTCACAGTGTCGCGGTTGGGTGCTCGCCCATCACGTTTCTTGTCATCGCCGCCGTGTCCGAGGCGGTCGATCGGGCTAGCCGGGTTTATGAGGTGCGCCAGACCTGCTACTTCACGGTCGCGCAGGTCACTGCGGTACGTGTGATGTGCCTCGGGAGTGCCGGTGTGCTGGTCACCGCCTTGGTCGCGGGATTGGCGGCGACCGACGCCGGCGACTTCTGGCATCTGTTGCTGCTGGCTGTCGCAGCCCTGTCGATTTGTGCGGTCGGTCAACTGATGATCGTGGCTCGCCGCCATCGTTTGACCTTGTCGATCGGATTGATCGTGGCTTGGCTCGGTTTGGGGTCCGGTCTGCCCCTGGTCGTCGGGTCGACGTGGGAACACTTTTTGGCGTCCCTGTCGTGGGTCGTCGCCGTGGCTGTGTGTGTCGTTTGCGTCGCACTGGTGGTGTGGCGCGCGATCAGAACACTCACCGAATCGAGGTATCATGCTTTCGCTCACTAACATCACCAAGAAGTACGGGTCGTTCCCGGTGCTGAAAGGTGTCGACCTGGAGTTCACGCGCGGCGTCTACGCCTTGCTCGCGCCGAATGGCGCGGGCAAAACCACGTTGATCAAGATGCTCACCACGCTGATCCATCCCAGTGGCGGCCAGATCTTGTGGAACGGTGACGACATCGTCCATCTGGGCGCGTCGTACCGTTCGATTCTCGGCTATCTGCCGCAAGACTTCGGGTATTACAAGAACCAGTCGCCCAGGAAATTCCTGGAATACCTTGGCGCGGTCAAAGCGCTCGATCGGCGTACGGCCATCGTCAGGACCGACCGGTTGCTGGATCTGGTCGGACTGTCCGAAGTGGCCGACAAGAAGATGCGCAAGCTGTCTGGCGGGATGATTCAGCGGGTGGGCATCGCTCAGGCGCTGCTCAACGAGCCGAAAGTCCTGATCCTCGATGAGCCGACCGCCGGACTCGATCCGGGTCAGCGAGTCCACTTCCGCAACTTGATCGCGCGCCTGTCGCAAGATCGGATCATCATCTGCTCGACCCACATCGTCTCCGATGTCGAGACGATCGCCAACCAAGTCGTCATGATCAAAGACGGAGCGGTCTGGGCCAACGACACGCCTGCGCGGATCTGTCGCCGTTTGGAGGCGAAGGTTTACGAGACGGCCGACATTCAGGCGGTGTACGAGCCGCATCTGCTGTTGACTCAACGTCAAGACGGGGCGAGGACCGTCAGTCGCTTCTACAGCGAAGCGGATTGCGGCCTGACGGCCACTGAAGTCGAACCGAACCTCGAAGACGTTTTTCTGTGGGCTTACCGCGACCAGGGCTGATCATGCCTGACGCACCAGTTCGAGCTCGCCATACGCTCACCACCTCCGGGCCGGGGTGGCGGGGTCGGCGAGCCGCGTCCGACGCACGCCCTGGGGTTCCTCGTCGGGGGATGCCTGATCCTCGGTTTGATGACGTAGGGTGTGGCGACGTCGACCGCGGCGGCACGCGTCGCGGCGGGGCGGCTCTTTTCGCGCCCGGCCGTCTGGCGCGTCACAGCGGAGCGTACAGTGGTGGCGCCATGCTTGCCGCGGAGATGCGCAAAGGACTCAGTCGTGCCGTGTTCGTCCTGGTGTTCCTCATGATCGCGCTCAACATCGCGCTGATTCTGTTCGAACCGAAACCGCCGGAAGCGGGTGTTCCAGCTCAACCGAGTTCAGATGTGTTTGAGGGTTACGACACTGCTGTGCTGGCCGATGCGGTGATCGCCCGTGACCGATTGAGCGGCGACGGCGCCACCCATGTCCGCGAGCTCTATGCCAGTCTCCAGAAATCCGTCGATGACAAGGAGATCCATCATGACGGGCTGGATCCGTATCTCGGTGAGAACTCGGCTTATCTGCATGGAATTCTTTATGGTCGCGTGATGGTGGTCGCGTGGGTCGAGGTCGGCGTCCTTGGAATGCTCGTCGCTATGACTATTGTCGGGTACGATCGCGCTGTCGGGGTCCAGCCGGTGATCTGGTCCTCAACCGTCGGACGGGCGGTCTGGGGGTGGAAGCTGCTCGCCTCGACGGTGCTCGCGCTGGCGGTGGCCGTCGTGGTCATCGGAGTGACGATGACAGTGTTCATCGGTCGTTTCGGATGCGGCGGCTGGTCTGATCAGGTGTCGTCCGGCTGGAACCGCAGTCTCGCCGACCCTGCGTGGCCCTTCATCACCTGGGATCGTATGACCGGGCTGGACTATCTTGGCGCCAGCCTCGGGATCGGCATGGGGCTGGTCGTCTGTTTCGCCCTGCTCGGGGCCGGACTCGCCAGCCTGCTGCGTCACGCGGTCGCAGGATTCATCGTGGCGGTGATCATCGTTCTCGCGATGGTGGTCGCGCCGGTGGCGCTCACTGCGGGCCATGTGTCGTATTCGCTGGCCATGATGACGCCGCTGAGTCTGGCGCTATCGGCGGGTCGCTGGTTCACTGACGGCGGGGGAGTGGCCATTTGGCCCCATTACGAGACACTCGGTCTGATCGGGACGGCTAGCGTGGTCACGCTTCTGATCAGCGCCGCTTTCATCGCAGTCAGAAAGGAAGACCTGATATGAGACTGTTGTTGGCTGAATTGGGCAAGATCTGGACTTGGAAATCCGTCGGGGTTGTCGCCCTCATCATCGTGGTGGTCTACGGCGCGGTCGCGTGGCCGGCTCTGTCAAAGAGCAGTGTGTCGGAGGTTGATCCCCAGTACGGGCCGTATCAGCATCAGATGTTCGAGCGTTACGGCGACACGTTGGAGCCGGAAGAGTTGGCCGACTTCGACATTCCCGGCAAACTCGCCCAGGCGAAGGCTGACGTCGAGGCGGCCATCGCGGCTCAGCCGCTGTTCGGCAAGCATGGCATCGTGACCCTCGAGGATTGGCAAGAGTTTCAGGAATCTGGTGGGGCGTTGAGCAGGCTGCCTGAGCCTAGCCCGGAATCGTTGTCCACGCTAAAGGAGGGGGAGTGGCTCCCTGAGCAAGAGCAAGCGCTCGCCGACGATATGGCGATGTTTCAGTCCCTGTGGGTCGATCCTTCGGCTGTGGCCAGGGTGACGGGCGCACCCGGCTCTGGGGTCATCGTGGGCGGTCAAGTCGACTATGGCGCGGATGGGATTCCTTCCGCTCCCATGTGGCGCTATTCCGAATTATCCAATGTGTGGCGCCGTTACGGTGAGGTCGACCAGCGGATCGAGAACTTTTTCAAAAAGGGAACTCCAGTGGTGGATGAAAGGTTGGCGGCTTTCGAAGATCACAAGTCCAACCTCATTCGCCCCGACCTGACGATCGGCTTCGGAAACTACATGTTCACCATCGCCGCGATGGTGGTGGTGTGTTCCTTGATGCTGATCGCTCCGGTCACCGCTCGCGACAACGCTCGAGGGTTGCGAGCCTTGCAGTATTCGTCGAGTTCGGGCCGCCGAATAGTCGGCACACAATTGCTCGCCGACTGCTTGTCCTCTCTAGTTCTCGCAGTGGTGGTTTCTGTTGCGGCGAGTGTGGCCTTTATGGCGAAAACGGGAACCGGGGAGTATTGGTCGGCTCACATCAGTGATATCGGGGGCTTCAGCTTCTGGATGTACGACATGACTTTCGGCTCGTACGTCGCCCTCATCTGCGGCCTGGTGGTTCTCTTCGCGACCATCATGGGCGCGCTTGGATTCGCTGTCTCACTGGCCTCGTCATCGATGGCGACCATGATGACCTCGGCCGCTGCGGTGGCGGCGGGACTCGCCATCGTCGGCATTGCCTGCCTGACTGGGGCGACATCGGCCGGAAACCTCGTGTTCGAACAGGTTTTCCGCAGTCGTGTGCCCTTGCCTGAACTCATCTGCCCCGCAGTGATCGCCGTCGGCGCGGCAATCCTCGTTTGGGCGCTGACACGTCGCGAAGCCCGAGCCGACCGTTGACCAGAGGCGGTGTCCACTGTTGGCTGCACCAACGCTCTGCCTGGTGGGAATGGGCCTTGGCTCGTACTGGTCCTGGTGGTGGGGTTGCGGCGGGCCTGATCGTCGGTGTCACTGTCGGAGCGGGCAATCCGCATCCTTAGCCGCAGCTTTCGTTGTTCTTCACTGACCACAGCGTGACTTTGGTGGCAGATGAGATCATCGCGCCTGGAACCGGGTCTTGGCGGCAAACGTACCAATGGCTGTCGATGACCTGAACTCGCCCGCGCCCGGAGGCGTCCTCCTGATCGAGGATGTAGACGCCGAGCACTTGGAGCCGATCCTGCGCCTCCTGAAGGTTCATGCCGGTGTAATCCGGCATCGGGACGGTCTCTACCGTGGGCCGAGGATCAACCTGTTCACCTGCTGAGGCCTGCGGGGACGCCGTCACAGTTTGAGTGCTCGTCGCCGTGGCGGTCACTGTCGCGGTCTGCGTGACCGTGACAGTCGGTACGGGTTGGTTGGCGCGAGTCAGGCTGATGAACCCACAAATGATGAAAAAGACCGTCGCGGCGGCCGTGACCAGTCCACCGTACTTCCGCCACCAGGCGGTGAGCCTGGATCCTTCAGGCTGAATCGGCCACTGAGGCGGTGTCTGATACTCGGTTGGTTCGGCGACCGATTCGATTGATATGCCACCCATTTGTGGGCGCTCGTCGTCGGGTGGACGGGGTGCGGCGTCGTATGGAGGTTGGGGGGTTGTCACGTGGCGCTCCTGTGGGCTCAGTGCTTGAATTGACTCGCGGACCCATGTTACAGCATGTCAGGAGCGAAATTTCGAAGTCCAATAACAATGAAAGTGGTTCTGACGGGCGTGACGGATGTCGCCGGATTCGTCCAGTACTGGCTGAAAGTGGACGGTAAGTGGACATCCAATCCGCTGTATTGTCGCGGCTCGAACTGCTGGTGAAGTGTGATCAAGGTTGATCAGAGGATGGCGCAAGGTGGGGCGCTTCTGCTTTTTCGAAGGATTGTCAGCGATGATCGATAGGGTTTTTTCTATGCTGGTTGCTGGCCTTGGAGATGTGCATGGGCGCTGGCGTGAAGCTCTCGCTCTGGAGGATGTTGCCTGCGCCGAGGCCGGAGTCGCGGTGGCAGATTTGAGCGCGATCTTTCAGGTTGATGATGCCGATCCACAGCGTGCCGAGGCTGAAGCTGATCAAGTGCCTGGTCCGGCGAAGTATCGCAAGCTGGGAGATTATCATGAGGTCGTTGGGTTGAGGGTGGCGTTTCTGTCTGGCATCTATATCGAAGTTGCCTGTGATCGGTTCAGCAGCCAGGGCGAAGGAACGGGACTTCACCGACATGAACTCAAGCTCGTTCAGCTCGGACTGGTTGTGCTCGTCGAAGAGGTTGCGTAGAACTGTAGTGCCTGGGTAGAAGTAGCTCTCCCAGTCTGGGAAGTCACTGGCGTCCACGGATGCGCTCCACGCCACGTCGGATGACCTCTTCGATGGTCAAGTGCCCGTGAGCGGCCTCTCGCAGGTCTGCTTCATGCTCAGTGTCGTCGTAGGAGCGCCCAGCGGCAGCCAAGGTCGCGTCAGCGAGCAACAGCGCCTCGTCGATCTGCTCATCAGTCAGTACGGTCATCGCAAGCCTCCCTTCAGGCGTAAAGCCTACCTCGGTTGGGGCTCACTGCCGGTCGGTGGGTGCCTGGCAAATCCGCTCTTGGCGTGTTTCATTGGTTCACTTGTCTGCTGACGCCAAGCGATGGAGCGTCGGGGGCTGCCTGGCCTGGCGCACCCTCAGGATAGAATCATGACAGTTCAGCGTAGGAGGTTGGCATGACTCAGGTTCCCCGGTACAACGACATGCTGTGGCCGACGGTCGAGGCATTACGGCTGCTCGGCGGGTCTGGAACCATCGAAGAGGTTAATGACGCTGTCATTGGTGGAGAGCATTACACGGAGGAAGTGCAAGGTGTTCTTCACGGCGACGGTCCCGGAACCGAGATTGCGTACAGGCTCGGCTGGGCTCGAACTTACCTGAAGAAGATGGCTCTGGCGGACAATTCAGAGCGTGGCGTGTGGAGCCTTACGGATAAGGGCAGGGTTGTCAGCGAAGCTGAGATCGAACCGTTGCGCCAGGCGGTTCTGAAAGAGAAGCGTTCCAGGAGACGTGACCGCAAAGAGTCTGAAATGGAGGATGAGACTGAAGAGACTCGCGACTGGCAAGACCAACTACTTGATGAGGTGATGAAGCTCGCTCCCGATGCGTTTGAGCGGCTTGCTCAGCGCCTGCTTCGCGAAGCGGGGTTCATCAACACACAAGTGTTGGGCAGGTCGGGGGACCAGGGGGTTGATGGTGTCGGAGTTTACCGACTTTCGTTGATTTCCTTCCCGGTCTACTTCCAGTGCAAGCGTTACAAGGGCAGCGTGGGCTCTGGAGCGGTCAGGGACTTCCGTGGGGCAATGGCTGGTCGTGGTGACAAGGGACTTCTGATAACAACTGGCACCTTCACGGCGGAGGCCAAGGCCGAGGCGAATCGTGACGGCGCCCCTCCGATTGACCTCATTGACGGCGAACGCTTGACACTGCTACTGAAGGAATACCGAATCGGCCTTACTGTGACCACTCGGGTGGTCGAGGATGTCACAGTGACTAAGGGGTACTTCGACGGATTCTGAACGCTGTCAACTCGCCCCAGGCGGATCAGCCGTTTTCTATGACGCTGGTCTTCGGATGACGCGCTGCCGCAGCGGCATCGATGTACTTGCCTGTTATCGCGCTGCGGTGGTGCGTTCCAACGGTCTGGCTTTTTCCCGTCTGCACGCTCACACTTGTGCGGGGGTGTCTAGCGGCTGCCGTCTTGGAGATGAAGCGTCCCGTGATGGCGCTTCTATGCCCTGCTCCTTTAGCCATGTCTCTTACCTCCTCTCCTGAACTAGTTCCCGGTTTCAATTCTGAAGTGCAACAGTGAGGGGAGTTTAGCTGGTTGCAGACCTCGTTGGGGATGGACCAGTTCAAGCATTTGAGGGGTGTTGAGCTGCCGTAATACTGATCCGCTCGGGCGAGAAGAGCCTATTGGGGTGCCGTGCTGCCCTTAACTACGACCAGTCACCTCATCCGGGGCTAGCTTCGCGGCAGCGATGGCCGCTCGGATCGCCAGGATGAACCAGACGATCGTGACGATCAACAGAACCGCCTCGCCAATCAGCGTCCCCAACGGCCAGCGGACGATCAAGGCCATCACCCCGACGGCGATCACCAACAGGGCCGCACCCGTGGGGCGGCAATAGCTCAAGGCCGCTTTGTGAGCCGCTTCCCAGGCGGCTTGACCGCGCATCGTCGACGGCAGGCGGATGCCCGCCCAGATGTTGGCCTTGAGAGACCGCTTCGCCACCAACGATGACGGCAACCACAGGGCCGTGATCATCACCACGATAATCAGACACTCACCGCCGGCGAGGAAGCGCAAATCGAAGTCAGACACGTCTTTAAGCATACCCCTGGCACGGGTAAAACCCTCACGCCACAAGCAAATAGCACACTAGACCCAACAGCAAAGAAGCGTAGGCACATCTATCCGCCTTAGCCCAAGCCCGTGCGAAATGGGGCGCGGATGCGGCCCAAACAATCTGGGATGCGAGCATTGTGAAAATCATTCTCGGTGGGGCCTCCTCGACCGCTGACCTGCGTGACATGTCCACCCTGATCGGGGACCGAGACGAAACCACCACATCCGGCACCCGCAGTGAAACTGGTGGAGTCTCCACCCAACACTCGATCCGCCGGGTGCCCGTCATGCCACCGGGGATCCTTCGCACTCTACCCTTCGGACTCGCCGTCACCCTGCTACGAGCAGCCCAACCCGTCATCACCGATCTGAGACCCTGGACGAGACGTCAAGACGGGAGGATCCTGGTAGCTGACCGGGCCATGGTGGAAGCAACACTGCGTCAGACGAGCATGGAATGACACCTCCACTATCGGTGCGGGGTGAGACGGTGCGA
>JAITVK010000019.1 GCA_031285845.1 Propionibacteriaceae bacterium | reverse complement strand
AGCCATATCGATCTTGCCTTCTCTCACGACAAGCAAGCCTGAACCCCGAAGGGCTACGCGCTCAAACTATCTGAGGCACCACACCCCACCACCCGCTCAAACAAACTGAGGCACGTCGACGGATTTCGTCCAAGAGCCGGTCATCCCGTAAAATAATCCATCGGCGCTCCCGAGGCGTCCGTGGTGGCTGTAGCTCAGTTGGTAGAGCTCCTGGTTGTGGTCCAGGAGGTCGCGGGTTCAAGTCCCGTCAGCCACCCCAGATGAGGCAAGCTCAAACATGAGGCCGCTTGTGACAGTGGTTCGTTCTTCCGTTTGGGCGACCTGTTGGCCTGCTTGTGAGCCGTTCTGCTATATCAGGGAGTGTTTCATAATGGGTGGGTTCTGGTCTGTTCTGCCAGGGTGTGTCCTGGTGGGAAGGTGGGGACTATGTCCATCATGATTGCTGATGTGGATAGGGGTCAGCAGCAACAGCAGGTCGCCTAGGAGATGGTCGAGTAAGCCCGTCGTGACGGGTTGAGTCTGGTCGGCCCTGGGGGCCTGTTGACTGGATTGACAAAGACTGTGCTGGAGACAGCATTGGAAGCGGAGATGGATGACCGCCTCGGCTATGACAAGAGAGATCACACGGGTGCTCGTCTCACCTCAGATGAGAGGAATGGGCACCGGTTGAAGACCGTGACCACCGAGATCGGTCCCGTCATGATTGATGTTCCGCGGGACCGTGACGGCTCGTTTGAACCAGTCATTGTGAGGAAACGATCAGCCGGATCACCGACAAGATCATGGACGAAATGACTGAATGGGCTAACCGACCACTGGATTGGGTCTATCCGGTGGTGTTCATCGACGCGATCCGGGTCAAAGTCCGTGACGGACAGGTCAGTAACAAGCCTTTCTATGTCGCCGTTGGTGTGACCGTGAACGGTGAGCGGGACATCCTCGGTATCTGGGCTGGTCAAGACGGTGTCGATGAAGGAGCGAAGTACTGGTTGAACGCACTCACTGAGATGAAGAACCGTGGAGTTCAGGACGTGTTGATCCTGGTCTGTGATGGATTGAAAGGCCTGCCAGACGCGATTGTGACTGTGTGGCCGGACACGATCGTTCAGACCTGTGTGATCCATCTGCTGCGGAACACGTTCAAGTATGCCGCCAGGCAAGACCGGACACTGATCAGCAAAGCGATCCGTCCCGTTTATGAGGCTGCGACTGTGGAGGCCGCCCAGGCTAGATTCGAGGAGTTCACCGACACATGGGGCAGGAAGTATCCAGCAATCATCAACCTGTGGCATCAAGCCTGGGAACAGTTCATTCCGTTCCTGGCTTAGGATGTGGAAATCAGGACGATCATCTGCACGACCAACGCCATCGAATCGTTGAACGCTCGTTACCGGCGAGCTGTGAACGCGAAGGCCCACTTCCCCAACGACCAGGCTGCGCTAAAGTGTCCGTGTCTCGTGACTCGTTCCCTTGACCCAACCGGGAACCGACGAGTCAAATGGGTCGGACGATGGAAAGCCGCCCTCAACGCTTTCGCCATCTGCTTCGACGGGAGACTCAACCCGGCGGAGAACAACTAAAATGAAAACCACCAGAAACCAAACCAACCTTAACGAGACACACCCGCTGGGGATAGACACCTGAAAGGTGCGTGAGGAAGCCCTTCACTCTTGAAGAGGGGCTATCCGTGCAGGTGGTGGCGCGGATGCCGCAGGGTGCCGGCTGGTTGCGGGATACTTGTCAGCAGTGGAGAGATTCCTGCTACATGTAGCAGGAATCCGTGGAACTGAGGGAGGCCCAGGGTGTCTGAGGTTGAGCCTTATCTGGCGGGCTGCCGTTGGGTGATGATGGGTTATATGAGGCAGCTGCGCGACTGATTGATGATGCCCGAACGACTATCGCGTACCACGCGAACCTGGTCGTGGTGATGTCGAATTGGCGGCTGGGTCACCTGATCCATACTGAGACACTCCACCGTGGCCGTGCAGCGTATGGGAAACAGACTCTGGCTACACTGTCGCAGAAATTGGTGGCCAGATTCGGTGCTGGATTTGATGAATCATCCCTGAACCGGATGGTGAAATTCGCCAAACAATTCAGTGAAGCTCAAGCCGGGTCGTTGCCCGCACAGGTGAGTTGGTCACATATCAAGGAGTTACTTCCGCTCACCCAGCCAGAATCCCAGACGTTCTATATTGAGGAAATCGCTGCTAAAAACCTTGCTGTTCGTGACCTGCGCCAAGCGATTGGCCGTAAAGCCTATGAGCGGCGAGAGATCGCCAACTCACAGATCCCCGAAGGATCAGCCTTACCGCTGGATGCGTTCGAAGACCCGATGCTGTTAGACATGCTCACCCTTAAGGACTCTTTTCTGGAAGCTGATCTGGAGCAAGCGATTCTGCGGGACTTGGAAACGTTCCTACTGGAGGTTGGACGCGGTTTCACCTTCGTGGGGCGTCAAGTGCGAATGCCAATGGGCACCAGAGATTACCGACTCGATTTACTGTTCTACTCGCGTCCCTTATCTCGTTTGGTGGCTGTGGAGTTGAAGGTTGGCGAGTTTGTTCCAGAGTACGAGGGTCAGATGCGTTTCTACCTGAAATGGCTTGACCGTCACGAACGCGGACAGAACGAGGAAGCGCCGATTGGACTGATTCTTTGTACCTCGGCTGACCGTGACCAAGTTGAGTTGATGGAACTCCACAAAGACAACATTGTCGTCGCCGAATACTGGACCGAACTACTACCGAAACAAGAGTTGGAAAACCGCCTCCACATCATCCTGCGCGCAGCCCAAGAACGAGTGGCACGCAGAGCACTGACCACCAGCGCTGAGACCAACCAGCCAGCCATACCAAACAAGTGAATACTCAGAGCGAGTGAACTGGGTGTGATCAGGTGTGGCTTGGGGCCGCCAGCTACTGGAGCGATCATGGGATGTCAACGGTGGTCTAGCAGGGCCTCTTGCGAATGCGTAGCGATGGTCTGACAGAGACCACCTGTGCGCCGGGCTGTTACATGGATAGCCACTTTGCCTTGTATCAGCGGCCCCCGTCGTTCTTTGCCGGGGCGTAGCTGGTAGAGATAAGCCACTCCAGCCCGAACTCATGAAAGTGGAGAGCGAAGTACTTGGTGAAGTTGCTCCACTCCGGGTCGTCACAGGGCAGAAGAACTGTCTTGTCTCGGAAAACGTTGGCATTGACTCAAGGTAGGCGTTCATCTCACGCTCAATGTCTGCCCACTGAGTGTAGAACTCGTGGTTCTTCACCTTCGCGGCTCTGGCGAGCGATTCGTTGCCCGCCATCACGCCACCCCCGCACCGTTGCGAGAGCGCCTTGAATCAGCAGCTAGAGTTGAATATCGGGCCGCTGGCCGCTTTATTGAGGTACAGGATCACGAATGCAAGTCTAGATGAGCACGGGTTTGAACTCACGCACCCCACTTGAAATCTCTGTACCCGGATTGGGGAACCAAGCGATGGCCGCCCTTGACCCTCTGGAGGAAACCACAGATCGTGTCCACGTCATCTGGTCGCATCCTCATGGATCGACACTTGGCGCGCAACTGATCGCCCGTCACGTCCCTCCACACGGAGGGGCGATTCATCATGTCTGCCTTGACCTTGGCTTCCTCGTTCCACTTCGGACCCGTGCTGTAGCCAGCCGCCCATCGGCCAATCGACTCAAGAAACGATTCAACTGACTCCTGTAGCGGCTCAATCCCATCCATGGGAGAGGTTGCGGGTGTCGCATGAGTCGCGCCACCCGGCAGCAACTGAATCGGCCTGGCATCCTCAAGCCACTCCGTAAGCGAGGTACCGCTGCCTTCAATAACTGCGAGCGCATCAGGACGGGCATCCCACAGCGCATTGAGGACAGCCTTGCTGGGCCAGCACACCAGAACCCCATGCCCAGACCAACCCGCCACAGAGAGGCTGCGAGAAGCGCTTACATGGGTCACACCTGGTTGCTTCACAAGCCATTCGATGATCCCGCGAACGTCCTTAGTAGGTGTGACAACGATCAACGAAGCACCAGGCTGGTCAAGAAGCCAGTTGATAGCGTCGCGCTCCTGAGTGTTATCTGGGTCGTAACCCCGTCCAAGCGCGACCGCCACCGGAAACTGGTAAGCATCTGAAGTCATGAGAACCCCCTCACCACCAATCGTAGCGATACCTCATCAAGTCAGGCGGCCTATGGGTTATCCATGTAGCCGCCTAGAGATAGGTCAATTCTGGTCTAACAGAGCCTGTGTCTTTCTGTGGTTGTTGATCCCCGTGATCGGGAACCATGCTAGTTGAATCTGATGTCTAATACTTTTGGTCGAATCGTGCACTCCTAGTGAACAGTTGAACAGGCGGTGACAGTCATCTGCTCAGAGATGGCTTACCTGAGTGCCTAGTGCGTCACCCGTCGACAGGGCCACCGAGGTAGGGGTTGGCTGTCACGGATGAGGACACGTCTCGCGGTGAAGACCGCTCAGCGCCAGGGGCACAGCGCCGATGCCAGTAGCGGCCCTTGAGTTGAGTCTCGACAGCATCATCGATCGACGCTATCGGGGTATGGCAGAAACAGCAGTCGCCGAGGTCTGACACCGGGTTACTTGCTGGTGTTCCAGTTCTCTCCCAGTTATTGTCAGTACCGTTTCCCCTTGTCAGAGCAGATGGATCGGCGTATTTATGCGGTTGGATCGGCGTATCGGTGCGGGGCTGATCGGCGTATCGGTGCGCCGATTGACCATCAACGGGCCTGGTTGTCTTCGGCGTATGGGTACGCCGATTGCCCGCTGTCTGTCTGGCCCTGGCCTTGACGTGCTCGGACTCGTAGCGGCATGGTTCCGGTGCCTGGTCACGGTAGCCCCCGTCATCGGGAACGATGCAGCAGGCGGGACATGAGCCCGGCAACAGGAAGCCAGCTTGAACGGCCCGGTTGATGACGTCACCGGCGTTGCCTCGATCCGTGGATGGACCTACCAGATGAGACACCTTGCCGGTGCCGAAGACGGCATGACCGTTGGGGCCCGCCAGCTTCCAGGCGGCGGCAATCACGGCCATCTGTCTTGACCCCGGCGGGTGTTGTATCAGCCTATCAAGCGTGCCGTTACCAACTACCGTGTAACCACTAGCGGGCGGTTTACGTCGCGTCGAGGGCATCGCAACCTCCTCGGGCCCAATCCCAAACTCTGCCACCGGCTGTTAGGCCCGACTGGATCATCAACAGGTCTGTCTTGCAGTCGCCGTCGGTGTCGCGGTGGCATTCCTCGATGGTGTGATTGGTGAAGACTCGACCGCAGGCGGCACACCACTCCTGATGGCACGCCAGTAACGGCGGTGTGTGCTGATTGCTCATCATCGGCGTGCCCGCTTCCCACTGTGGCCCTTCGGCTTAGAGGTACGCTGGGCCGTGCTTGGGCTAGAGGTGCCGGGCGATGGCGTGCGGGCATCTGCGGCCCGCCATTGGGGCGGAACCGATGCCCTTGGCGGCCAGCCCCACATGAGATTCGGCTTCTGCTCAAGGCCAGCGCTGATCAGGTCGAGGTTGGTCCACAGACAACGCCTGTCGATGCCGTGCTCACCGATCCGGTGCCGATCCCCAGCAGATGGGCTGGTGAACGTTCGGTGACAGACCTTGCAGTGCTGGGCCCGACTGAACGGCTTCGGGTGGATGCAACGCCAGTCGCACGGCGTCGACTCGGGTCTAGACGGTAGGCTACTGGTGATGATGGTATGAGCCCCGGCTGCTAAGCGGCTGGGGCTTTGCTGTGCGGTCATGGCTCATTCCGCCTTGCCGATGGTGCGGGCGTCCAGCCAGGCGTCGAGGTCACAGACTCGCACCTTGAGCCGGTTCCCGACTCGGACGGCTGGGAGCTCGCGGGCGGCGATGGCCCGTCGTACGGTCTTGTCTCCGCAACAGAGGTAGTCGGTTATGGAGTACTCGGTCTGGGAATCAACCAGCAACAGGTTCGGTAGTGCAATGGGTAAGGGTCGGGACATTATGAGGTACCTCTTTCAGGGTGCATCAAGGATGGACCCCGTAAGTCCCTCTCACACTGCTTTAGGTGCCGTGATCTCACCATGCCTCATGGGCATCTGTGGTGGAGTATACCATGACCGGCTAAGCCGGACCAAGCCAGACTAATCCTTGTTGATATCTAGTGCCGTAACGCCAAGTAGCATCAACTGGTAAGCTACCAGTAATAGGTCATCTTCGACACGATCCCACTCAAGGCGACATCGAGGGCACCGGCAACGGTGAGTCCAGAGGGGGGCGGCGTCGGTACCCCGGTTAACTAGTTGCCAGTTCTTCCCCCAAGTGATCTCGGCGGATATGCCGTAGTCGCTTGGCTGGCCAGGAGGTACCTCATCGCCGATAGGCAGACCTCCAATAGTCACCGCACCAAGTTGGGCTAGCTCATGGTTTCCGTGGCAAACCACGTTGAGCCGATACTGGGGCAATCGAAATGGTATGACCTCCTGAAACTCCCTGTGAGCGATGAAGTGGCCTGGTTTCCCGTTTGGTGGGAGCGGCGTCAGTGTTGGTGCAAGCTCCCTAAGTGCAAGTCTGGCCCCTACACTCATGCCGGGGTAACGCCTACCTTCGGCCTGGTTACGGTCATACCCCGGCTGTTGAGCTTCCCACGATTGCAACTCATAGAATCGGCGTTCCTCCTTTTCCGATCTCTGCACATCTTCGTAAGCGTCCCTTGCCCTTCGATCTGGTTGATTGGTCATGCCGTCCTTCTTTCGTTGAGGTTGACGACTGTCGCCGTCGTGGTGGGGGCGACAGTTGGTGCGAGCGCTGGCAGACTCGCGGCAAGGGTGATCTGTCGAGCCTGACTCGACGCCTGCCAGTAGCGCATAGCGGCTGTAACAGTGGTGTGCCCCAACCATGTCATGACCTCGGCAACGCTGGCCCCTGACTCAAGTAGCCAGGTAGCGCCGGTGCCCCGTAGGTCGTGGAAATGGAACTCTGGGCGACCGACAGCCAGTCGGGCCCGATGCCATGCCTTACCCAAAACGCGGTTGTGCGTGATGCCGCCTATCGTCGAGGGGAACAATAGGCCATCGGTTCCCCATTGGGCGTAGGTGGCGAGGTGGTGCACTACCTCGGGATATATCGGCGGCGGTATCGGCATCGTCCGCACGCTACTGTCAGTCTTCGGAGTTGACTCGATAACCTGCCCATGAACCCAGACAACCCCCCTACTGATGGCAATGGTCGAGCGTTCGGGGTGAGTTGTGTTGATGTGTATGTCTGACCGACGTAGGGCGAGTATCTCGCCTTCCCGCATCGCACACCGGGCCCCAAGGAGCACCGCTAGCCGTAGTCGCTTGTCGGGCATACAGTCCGCCAGGGCGGTGGCCTCGACGGCGGTCAGCACGGTAACGCCGCGCTTGGGTGCCGGTGATGCTCCTCCCTCGATCATGCACGGCGTTTTGTCGATGATCTCGTCTTGAACGGCGGCCTTCATGATGGTGCGGAGTAGCGCGTAGGTCTGTGATTGTAGGCGGGGCACGGGTTGGCTGGTGATAGCGCTGACGCCGATGCGGTCATACCACTGTTCGATGACGGCGCGGGTAATGGTCTTGACTTCCATGTGACCAAGATTGGGGATGATGAGCCGGTCGAGGTAGCCCCGGAAGTCGGAGAGGGTTCGGGGCTTCAACTTCGGTGTTCTACGGGTCAGCCAGCGAGCGGCATACTCGGCCAGGGTGATGGTTTGGGCGGCGGCGATCTCCTTGGCGCGGGCTACAGCGAGACGGGCTTCGGCGGCGGCTTCCCGGCGCTCGGCTGGTGACTGCCAGACTTCAAGCAGGGCGTCTTGTTTGCCTTTGAGTTCGGCGGCTAACCAGTTGATGGCGTCGGCCTTTGCGTCAGACAGGCGTTGCCCTGGTGCTGGCCTGAATGTCTTCGAGTACCTAGCGCCATCGGGCCCAGCGTAACGGGCCCTGATCGAGTTACCGCGCTTCTCTATGGTGCCGTTACTGCGAAGCTTGCTCGATGCTCGGCGCTTCTCTACGGTGCCACTGGTGCGGCGCTCAATGTCAGCCATTCCGGTACCTGCTGACTATTTGGGGCTGAAATGGGGCTGAAACTTACCCCATGGGTCTAGTTTAGTCCAAGTTAGGGCAAGTATCTAGTTAGCATCACCCCTTGTCAGATATGTATTCGCGCTTGACAGACAAGATTCATGATTGAGCGTGCTGCCTAGTTCAAGTCCCGTCAGCCACCCCAGATGAGGCAGGCTCAAACATGAGGCTGCTTGTGACAGGGTAGTTTTCTTCTGTTTCCCCTTGCCAACGACCTTGGCGGCAAGTTCGGCTTCCAGTGTGATGACTTGGGCTGCTTCATCCAGAACTTCGGGTTTGGTGAACTCGTCGAATGGATACTCCAGATCGGTTCGCACGGTGATGACAGCCTTCGTCTATACCAGAAGACGGAGACCTTCACAAAAACAAGCTCCTAGCAGCGATGACTCCTGGACGTTCCTGAGGGGAATCACGGGCGCGTCATAAGCCTTAATGCCTGACCCCTCAGTATTCAAACGCAACTTGATGATCAAGATTCAACAGCGCAGATTCGCGGTAGCCTGATGTGCATCCAGACACCAAGTGTTAGGCATTGACCTGACCCAAGCAACGGAAGGACAACTTATGAAGCGACCACGATTTGTGGCTATGGTCATAATCTCAATACTTCTCGCCGCTGGGTCATATCCGGCCATGGCGAGTGCTGATTCTCCGACTTATGCGCCTTTTGACTCGTCGGCAAGTGCACACCGTTTGCCCCTCGAGACACTCTTCATGGAACGAGCAGCCAAGGTTGCGACGACGTGCTCATATCCCGGTGCTGAGATCGAACCACCAGACGGCAGACGATTCGCCATTCCTGACCCCGGATACTCCGTCGAACTGCACGCGCTGACGATTGAAGGAGAGAACAGCCCTTCGGATATATTCATCGAAAGGTCGGCCAACGGAAGCATCACCGCCCGTCTCCTGCGACGGTTCCTACAACATGGACGAAGCAGTTTTGCGCCCACCATCGCAAACGAAGCCGGGTTGAGCCAACTACTGAACATCTTATGTGACCGATTTGAGTGTTTCGGTAAAAGCCGGGAACTCAAATCGGCCACACGATAACGCAGGAGAGAAGGTGATCATGAAAACAGAGAATAATAGTACTTGTCTTCGCCGGATAGCCTTTGTCATTATCCTTGTGGCGGTAGTTCATTTTGCCCCCGTGATTCCCATCACCTCAACATTCTCGCCATCCTGCGCGCAAGGCACCCCTGCCAAAATGTGCGAAGAAAGCACCAGCACTTCTTTTGTCAGCTTATTCGCGATCGTGTTATCCCTGGGCCGCAAGTGAGTTGTCAGGCGGGAGAAAAGGCCCGCACCACACATGAGGCCGCCTCCACATTGCGGGCGCCAAGATCTTCCGAACAACCATAGTGCGCGAATAGCGCGTAGCTCATATCACCGCTGCCCGACAAGCGCCAGTCATGATCGAGCGGCTTGCCCACCGTTTGGCGACAAGCACCTCAGCTTCTTGGCTAGTCTTTCCCCTGCCAAATCACAACACAACTCGGGGATGGTGCTGCGTCGGACGGCTTGTGGCATGTGGATGTGCATCATTTGACTGCCATCCAGGGCAACACGTCAGTGTTGCGCGAGGTTGAGATGCTGTTGGAGCAAGGGCGTGCCATCGCCTGACCATGGAACATGTCTGGGATATCGCTCCCCATCCGGCCGCCTGAGCGGGGGGCCAGCCTTGATCAGCGGGGGCAGCGGCGATCCACACGTCGTCGCCATCCTTTGATCCGGCCGAACAGCCCGCGCCAGATATGTCTCCCATGGTATACTTTTAGCAAAGTAGGATGTTGAGTGGACGCGTCGGCGAGGAAATTAGGACTGTACGAGTGGTCCGTCCTTTTCTGCTTTCTTGTCATACCCGTCGGGTTGAGCGTCATAGATTCAGTCGTCCTCCGGTCGGCTGAATCCCCCGCCGACATCTCCCTCAAATGGCTCACCTTCAGTGGAATCGGCTTGCGGCTGGGAAGCGCCGGCGTCAAGCAGATCATTCAACCCCTCTACACCGCCAAAGAGATATTCCAGCTCAAGGACGAGAGCGCGGCACCGATCGTACGAGAATTAGGGTTCGCAAACCTATCCTTCGCCGTTCTTGCACTACTCTCCCTGTTTTTCGAAACGTTCAGGGTGCCTGCCGCCATTGCCGGTGGCTCGTACTTCGGCTTAGCCGGAGCAGCTCATGTTTTCCGCCGCCACAAGGGCGGTGAGGAAGTGTTCGCTATGGTTTCTGATCTGTTCCTCTTTGTCGCGCTTGCGACACTCGTGGTCGTCACCCAGCTGGGCCACTGAGTGGCAAAACCGGTTCCCTTTGATCGGCGGGTGAAACTCAGCAAGACCGTCGTCCAAGAGCCGGTCTGTACGCTTGCAGTCGGTGACGAAAGGAGGACGAGTGGACCTAAAGCAGCGCGCGACAACTCAAAGCAAATGTTCCAGCCGTTTTCATCGCGCTGCAGCGGCGAGAGACTCCCGTTTTGGCGAAAATCCTAGCCGGGATCACCGTGGCCTATGCCCTGTCACCCATTGATCTCATCCCTGATTTCATCCCCGTCATCGGCTTGCTGGATGACGTGATCCTGCTTCCTGCCTTGGTGGCCTTGATTATCAAGCTGATTCCAGCACATGTGTTCGCTCGATGCCGTGAGCAAGCACAAACCCTGTGGGCAAATGGAAAGCCAAAGAAGTGGTACTACGCGTTACCAATCATTGCCGTGTGGCTACTCGTCATATTCGTGGTGGTCAAGGCCGTCTTGGGCTGAAGGCACCACAGCCCGGGCCATGGCCGCCTTGACGACGAGCGGATGAAAAAACTGGACCACGCTCCAGTAGAGTTTCCCGAACGTGTTCTTGAGTCGTACGTAGGTCGCGACGCGAACCATATCATCGTCGATGCTCGTGACAACCCAGAAATCCAAATGAGAGTCAGACACACCACTGATGGCTTCCCGCTCGCGACGTCCAAGCACAGGGAATCCCCGGTCATCCGGCGATGATTTCGAGTTCGTGATCAGGCCGAACGGCCGTACGATGCCATTGCGCAGGGTCATGAGGGCGTCCACCCACTTCGGCGGACGAGCAGTTACCGCCTCAGTCCAGGCGATCGGATCGTGGCTGTCGCCTGCCAGCAGGCGAGTCTGCCAACAGTCGGCGGCGTCGTACGGCTGAACAAAACCGACCGCCCAGTCGCTTGGCCGGACATCCCAAGCCATGACTTGGCGCTTTGCCATAGTGTTCCCACCGCGAAAAGAATCAGTCATAAGGCTCACCCTACAGCGGAACATCGTCCGCTCAGACTCCGAGCGCAGTGATCCGAGGTAGCCTGGAACTACACACAACGCCTACCAACGACCGCGGCTCTCCCCTCCCCGGGTGACGCCCCGACCCCGGCATCGCGGATGGCAGTGGGCGTCCGATAGGAGGATTCCCATGTCTGACATCTCCGATTCGACACCATCGAAGGATCAACCTCGACCCAAGCCGCCTGTGATGGCGACGCTGGACGCTGTGTGGCTCATCCTGATCGCCGCCGGCGCACTGCTGATCATCATCGCCGCTGTCACCACTCCGCTCTACGTGGGAATCTCCGGACACACCGTCGGGAAGATCATCGCCCTGCCCAACGACCAACCAACGATCGCCTACACCGTGGACGGAACCGAATACACCACCGCCAACTCAGAGCATGGCCTGGGATGGACCCTGGGGCAAGCGATACCCATCACGTACAACCCGGCTTCCCCGACCCAAGCGAGCACTTCTTCGCTGCGGATCTGGACCATCGTGTTCTCCAGCCTCGGTGCGGCTCTGTGCGCGGCCGGCCTAATCGGCACGGCACGCGTCGGATGGATGTACGTCATGCGTCGGCGCGTCACCACCAGCGGAAGCAGGATCCCAGCCGAGGTGATCGACGTTCGCCAATGGATCGCCAACGTCAAGACCTACGCCACTGTCCTGACCTGCCGATGGCAGTCTGACGATGGCGCGACGTACGCCGGCAAATCCATGCCGCTGAGGCTCGATCGACGCGTCACAGTCTCGGAGCTTCCGACCGACACCTTGCCGGTCTATGTCGACCCCACGCATCCGAAGCATTACTACATCGACACCTCCGCCCTCGTCGCAGCCTGGAAAAAGCGCGCCTGAACTCGGCGAACACGCCGGACTGACCTCAGCGATCCCGCTGGACCAACCTCAACACGATCTCAAGGAATGCCTCCAGTCGACGTATAAGATATCATCACGGTATGCTCATCGAGACCCGACGGAGGAGGATCCCCATGCTCACCAGTCTCGCGCGCCCCGATCGCGATCATAGACCAGGCCGATTGACCCGTACGGCGGCGACAGCCTTGGCGCTGTGTCTGATCGGCTCAGGCACTGCGACTGTCACAGCAGCGACCACACAGTACGACCCGGGCGCGCTTGAGACGACGAACACCGCACTGTCACGCCAAGCCGGTGGCGAAAGCATGGTTCTACTGGAGAACAACAATCAGTCGATGCCCATCGCGGTCGGCAACGTGGCCGTGTTCGGACCTGGCGGCTACGCCACAGTCAAAGGTGGAACCGGATCGGGCAACGTCAATCAGCGAGCCACTCTGACCCAGTACAACGTCTTGGCCGGACTGACCGCCGCCGGGTTCACCATCACCACCGCACCCGCCTACCTCGACCCGGTCAAGGCCGCGCTAGACAAAGCTCTGGCCCAGTCAAGCGGATTGATCTTCGAACCGCCGCTGGACTATGCCACCTATGAACAGGCGCTCACGTCGACCACCGTCCAACCGACAACGGCCACCACCACAGCGATCTACGTCATCTCACGCAACTCGGGCGAAGGCTCCGACCGCTCGGAGGTCGAAGACGACTACATGCTCAATCAGACCGAGCGGGCCAACATCACTCTGATCGCGCAAACCTACGCCAACGTCATCATCGCACTGAACGTCGGCGGCCAGGTCGACACCACCTTCTTCACCCAGATCAACTCCACCACCCACGGCCCCGACGGGTCGGACGGCTTGGATGGACTGCTGCTGATGAGCCAGGCCGGCGGCTCGACCGGCCAAGCGCTGGCCGACGTTCTGACCGGTGAAGTCAATCCTTCCGGTCACCTGGTCGACACTTGGGCGTCGAAATACTCCTACTACCCTGCGTCGGACACCTTCGCGCTCAATGACGACGACATGGCCACCGAGAACTACACGGAGGGCATCTACGTCGGTTACCGCTACTTCGACTCGTTCCACACCACCGTCGACCCGGCCGATCCCGCCTCCGTCGTGACGTACCCCTTCGGCTTCGGGCGCTCCTACACGACCTTCACCATCACGGCGGCCGAGGTCAGTCTCGACACCGACCAGGTCAAGGTACGCGCCGCCGTGACCAACACCGGCGACGTGGCCGGAAAACAGGTCGTCCAAACCTACTACTCGGCCCCTGCGGGAAGCCTCGACAAGCCCTATCAGGAACTCGTCGGCTACGCGAAGACCGGCGAGTTGGCTCCCGGCCAATGCCAGCGGGTGACCATCACCTTCCCCGCCTCCCAGATGGCCTCCTTCGATCAAAACGCCTCGGCTTGGATGTTGCAGGCTGGTGACTATCTGATCAGAGTCGGCGACTCGTCCCGCTCGACGGCGATCGCGGGCAAGATCAGCCTGTCCCAGCAGGTGGTGACCGAGCAACTGTCCTCCCAATTGAACGACGACCAGACGATCACGGGCGAGAAAGTCTCGGATCCGGCGAACTACTACAGCTACCCCGAGCAGGCCGACCAGATCGCCACCGCACCCACTCTGGCGCTCGACCCCGCTTCAATCCCCACCCAGAACAACGCCTCGGCCGTTCAACAGTCGGTGACCATCCCCCAGACCTCGCCGCTCTACGCCCTTGACAACAGTCCGATCTCCGCGATCACCGCGCTGGTGGCCGAGAACACCGCCGCCAACTGGGAGAACACCGGCACGACCTATCAGCCGCGCGAAGGCGAGACCGTACGCACCGTGGCCACCACACCGGGAGCGACCCTGGCTGACGTGGCCCGCGGGACCATCACCATGGATCAGTTCGTCGCCAGCTTGAGTGTGGATCAACTGGCTCGGATCGCCAGTGGTTTCGGGTTCAGCGGCAAACGCCCTGCTTTCAGCACGTACGCCGCCATCGGCTCAGCCGGATACACCGCGCCGATGGAAACCCTGGGCATCGCCGCGATGAGTTTGGCCGACGGGCCAGCTGGACTGAGACTGACCAAACAGTACGACGTCGATGGCGTCACCCACTACCAGTGGGCGACGGCCTGGCCGATCGGCACCGCGCTGGCGCAAACCTGGAACCTGCCCCTGGTCGAACAGATCGGCCAGGCCATGGGCCAAGAGATGGTTGAATACGGCGTCACCATCTGCTTGGCGCCGGGCATGAACATCCATCGTGATCCGATGAACGGGCGCAACTTCGAGTACTACTCCGAAGATCCGCTCATCAGTGGCCTCAACGGGGCGTCGATCACCAAAGGCGTCCAATCCAACCCCGGCGTCGGAACGGCCCTGAAGCATTTCGCGATGAACAACCAGGAGTCGAACAGCAACGTGGAGAACTCCATCGCCTCGGAACGCGCCGAACGCGAGATCTATCTCAAAGGCTTCGAGATCGCCGTCAAATCAGCCCAGCCGATGGCGATCATGAGCTCGTACAACAAGATCAACGGCACCTGGGCCTCGATGAATTACGACCTTCTGACCGACATTCTGCGCGGTGAATGGGGCTTCCAAGGCTTTGTGTTGACCGACTGGGGCGGCAACCATTCCGCCACCGCGTCGATGTACTCCGGCAATGACCTGATCGAACCGGGCGACAACTCCTCAGACATCGCCGGCTCGATCATGTCCGTTCCCCCGAGCATCGACGTCAACGGAATGCCGATCGACTCTCAAACCTATGTCCCCTGGGGCGATGTGACCATCATCCACGCTTTCAAGCTCAACGGTTTCGTTTTCCTTCCCGGCGGCGACCAGACGGTCACCACTCTGGTCGACGCGGCGTCGATCCAAGCCACACCATCGTCGATCGTCATCGACGACACGCATCAGGCAGTTCCTCAGCCGAAGTACGCCAGCGTCGACCAGGCCTATCAACAGGCCCTGGCATGGCGAAACTCACTGCCGCCGGATCAGCGCGGCGCGATCACGATCACCCCTCAAGGAACTGCCAGCCCAGTCGAGACCTACACTGTCACCCTCACAGGACGGTACGCCGGAATGCGCCTGGGCGACCTCCAGCGGGCAGTCAGTCACATCCTGTCAGTGGTGAGCCATTCGGCGTCCTTCGCACAGTTGACCGGTGTGACCGTCGAGCCGTACACCTCGACTTTCGAGAACCTGACGACGTACCTCGATGCCAGTGTGGCCGACCCGGCGCCCGGATGCATGACCTGCGAAACGGCCACGGCCTGTTGGGCGCCGACCGAACCTGCGCCTCAGGCGAGGAGTTCGGCGTCCGCGCCAGCACGTCCGAGGGCACACACGGGCGGCAGGCTTCTGGATCTGGACCAGGGCGGATGGGCCGCGCTCATCGTGGTCTTGTCCGCCGCCACGGCCACCTCCGCCGGGTTCTTGATTCGTCGACGACCATGATGTCGGTTGGAGAGTTCTGCGGTCCTCAGGAACGGCGCGCGCGACCCGTCAATCCGACGGCGATCACCGCGCCAAGCACACAGACGGCGATCGGCAGCCACATGCCCCGTCCCATGGCCGAGGCGAATCGGCCCGTGAACCATTGGGCCACCGCTGGATCGATCCGCAGCAGATCGGCCAGGTCGCCCAATTCGACGGTTGAGAAGTCATGCGGGAGCTGCGCCGCGACCGCGTCAGACACCACCGGGGCCGGCGGACGGTTCAGTTCAGCCGCGATGCGGGTGTTCATCCACGTCGTCACCCCGGCCGCTCCGACCACTGAGCCGATCTGACCGACCGTGTTGTACACGCTCGACCCGGCTCCAGCCTCGTCCAGCGGCAAGTGAGCGGTGGCGGCCACCGACAGCGGCGACCACACCAAGGAGTTGCCAACCCCCAGCACCGCCGACGCCACCCAAGCCCACGGAACCAAGGCGCTGGAATCGGTCGACAACAAAGCCAGCCACCATAAGCCGCCAGCCCAAACCAGTGACCCGACCGGGACGAGAACCCGAGAGCCCAACCGATGAATCAGTTTGGCGCCGACCAGTGGAGACAACACCCCCGAGATGACCGCCGAAGGCAGCATCACCATGGCTGACTCTTGCCCGCTGTAGCCACGCCCCAGTTGAAGAAAGTAGAGCCACGGCAGCGGCATGGCGGCTGACACAAATCTCACGCAGGAGATAGCCGCCGTGGAGACCGCGAAATCGCGATGAGCGAACAACCGCATCGGGACCAGTGGACAGTGCGTGCCCTTCACCTCCCAGATCACGAACACCGCCATGAAGGCCACGCCCGTGCCCACCAGCATAGGAATGGTGATCGGACCCCACACCCGGCCCCAATGATGGGCCGAGCCTTCCTGTAATCCGAACACCAGCAGAAACAACCCCACGCCCGACAGGATCATGCCGATCCAATCGAAGCGGGCGGGCGCCCCATCCAGCCGAGGAATGAACACTCCCGCCAGAACCAACCCGATCAACCCGATCGGCACGTTGACCAGGAAGATGGCCTGCCACCCCAAGTGGTCGAGGAGGAAACCGCCAGCCAGAGGCGCGATCAGCATCGCCACCCCGGACACGGAGCCCCACACCCCCATCGGCGCGCCGCGCTTGTCGGGCGGAAACAGTCTGACGATCATCGCCTGGGTCTGGGGCGTCATCAAAGCCGCGCCGAAGCCTTGGACCACTCGCGCCATGATCAGCGCTGTGATCGTCCCCGACAATCCGCAGGCCGCCGACGCGACAGTGAACAGCGCCATGCCCGCCATGAACACGGTCTTCTGGCCGAATCGATCCCCCAGCCGCCCGGCCACCAAAAGCGGCACGGCAATGGCCAGCATGTACGCGCTGGTGACCCAAATCGTGGCCGTCAGTGACGTGTTCAGTTCACGCTGAATCGACGGGTTGGCCACCGACACGATCAGCGTGTCGATCATCAACATGAAGAAACCGACCAGCATCGACCACACCGCCGCCCACGGTCTGATCGGACGAACCCCCGGTCGCGAGTGCCTCTCGTCCACGCCGTCGGGGTCCATCTGTTCTGCCATCGCTCGCCTCATTTCGTGGCCCGATGATCGTCGGGGTCGTCGGAGGCTGGCGAAGCCGACGGGGCCTGGAGCAGATCAGGTCGACGTTGAGCGGTCAGACGTACGGCCTGATCGTGACGCCACTGCGCGATCTTCGCATGGTGGCCCGACAAGAGGACCTCAGGCACTTCAAAGCCGCGCCACGCGGCTGGTTTGGTGTAGACCGGGTATTCCAGCAAGTGGCCCAACGAATCCGAGTGGGACTCCTCCGTCAACGACTGTGGATTGCCGATCACCCCGGGCAGCAGCCGTACGATCGCCTCGGTCATCGCCAAGGCGGCGACCTCTCCGCCGTTGAGGACATAGTCACCCAACGACAGTTCGCGTACTTCGACCACACCACGGGCGTACTGACCGACCCGAGCGTCGATGCCCTCGTAGCGTCCGCAGGCGAACACGATCCGATCCTTGCCCGCCAGCTGTCTTGCCTGCTCTTGGGTGAACAAATCCCCGCTCGGGGTCGGAATGATCAGACAGGTCCGCTCGTCGTCTCGCTGGCTCGACGCGGCACGAGACGAGTCATCCAGAACCGGCGGTCGGATCGAATCCTGAGCTTCGTAGCTGGACGTCAGGGCAGGCGATGGCCGACCGAGGATGGTGTCCAGCGCCTCGCCCCAAGGTTGAGGCTTCATCACCATCCCAGCGCCACCGCCGAATGGAGTGTCGTCGACGCTGCGGTGAACGTCGTGGGTCCACTGCCGCAGATCGTGGACCCCCACGTTCAACAGCCCCGACGCGATCGCCTTGCCGACCAGCGAGACCTCGAGGACGGAGAAGTACTCGGGAAAGATCGTCACATAGTCCAGCCTCATCGTCACTGCTCAGCCTCCGAACTCGCCTCGGGCCGATTCGCCACTGGCCCGTCGTCGAGCAGACCCGGAACTGCTCGGATCGCCACGATCCCCGCTGCGAGATCCACGACCGGAACCAGGTCGTTCACGAAAGGCACCAAACGCTCCTGGCCATCGACATCGATCACCAACATGTCTTGGAAACCGAGATGCTCGACCCTGGTCACCGTGCCGATCACCGCTGGTGTGGACGCGTCCAGCATCGCGCCCTCAAAGGGAACTGCGCTGATCTCAACGTCGTCATCGAGCCGAGCCTCATCCGAAACATCCGGGTCCCAGCGCTGAACAGCCAATCCGACCAACTGGTGGTCGAAGAACTCTTGTGGGTCGTCGCCGGATTCTTCGGTGTCGACCTTGGCCCACAGTTGTTCACCAGTCAAAGCCTCGGCTCCGTCACGATCCGTCACGTCGAGGAAACTGATCACCGACCGCGGGCCTGAGTTGACGAACCGTCGCACAGTCAAGGCATGATCGCCGACCCACACGACTGCTCCCGGCGCGAATCGCCGTTGTGGCGAGTCTGTGCGCACGGCGATGAACGACTCGCCCTGCAACCCGCGGGCTCGGCCCACGACACCGACCAGCACATCCACTGTGGCCATGTCTGTCCTCCTCAAGCTTTCATCAACGCGATCACCGAGCGGACATCACCCGATGTCAGAGGCCGCTCCAACCGGTGAGTGGGTGGGGTCGTGATGACGCGCGACCAGATCAGAACGACCGAAAGGCTCGGGCCGATCCCTCGTCAGACGGGAGAAATCGTGGGCCCGAGCCTGAAATCGGTGAAGCCTCAGGGCCCCGCCGCCGACCTGCGTCAGCGGCGCGACGGCCCCCGACTGGATCGACGGTCGGTGTCCAAGAAGTCGACTCGAACCTGCTCATGACCCGACAAAGCGGACACGACAGTACGCAGCGCCTGAGCCGTACGCCCTTGACGTCCGATCACTTTGCCGATGTCCTCCGAGTTGACCCGCACCTCGAGCATCCGCCCGCGACGTAGATCCAGGTCGCGGATCTGAACGTCATCAGGATGGGCGACGATGCCGCGCACCAAGTGTTCCAAAGCCTCGGGCAGCATGATCACGCCTCAACTTTGGCTTCGACGGTCTCAGTCCCAGCCGAATCGGCCGGAGCTTCGGCGTCGTCGGCCTTGACCTCGTCAGTCGTCGGCTCACTGGCCTCGGGCTGCTCGACCTTCTTCTTCGGAGACTTCTTCGTCACTGCCTCGGTCACCTCACCGGGAGCCCCAGCGGCTTCGGTGTAACGAGCCAAACGGTCAGCCTTCGGCTTCTGCGGGTCGATGCCCGACGGCGAGGTGTCGCCAGAGAACTTCTGCCAGTCACCGGAACGCTTGAACAACGCCACGACGGCTTCAGTCGGCTGGGCGCCGACGCTGAGCCAATACTGTGCCCGCTCCGAGTTGACCTGGATCACCGACGGATCATTCTTGGGATGGTAAAGACCGATTTCCTCAATGGCACGACCATCGCGCTTCTGACGCGCGTCCATGACGACGATACGATAGTGCGGCGAACGGATCTTGCCGAGCCTCTTGAGCCGAATCTTGACAGCCACTAGTGTGTTATCTCCTGTTGTTATGCCCTGCTGGGCAGGTTGAGTGGAGCAGGGGCCACGGTGGGGAACCATGATCCCGAGAATCCGAAGGGATCCGCCCCGGCCGGAGATAGAGGGCACCAACCGATGCGGACACGCGCCTTTATTGTGCCAGAAATCGCAAGCTTTGGCCATTCGGCTCGACGTCCATCTCGAACCGATCGGCTGGCGTGATGGCACCAACACTATACACTGGCATCCGCAGGGGTCCGCTCGATCTGTTTCATGGCCGTGGCCGACCTCATGTCACCATCCGCGAACCCCAACTCACCCAAGGAGCCCTCCATGCTGGCAGCCGTCGATCTGGGACTGATCTACGCGCTGATGGCGATGGGGGTCTATCTGACCTTCAGAGTGCTCGATTTCGCTGATCTGACCGTCGATGGCAGCTTGGTGACCGGAGCCGCGGTGACCGCCGTGGGAGTCGTCGCCGGATGGCCGCCCGCGCTGTGCACCCTGCTCGGCTTCGTCTGCGGTTGTGCGGCCGGCGCGATCACCGGTCTGCTCAACACGGTCGGCAAGATCAACCCGCTGCTCGCCGGAATCTTGACCCAAATCGCGCTGTACTCCATCAACCTGCGCATCATGGGCAAAGCCAACCTCGGCTTGCTGCGTTCGACTACCGTGTTGAGCGGCTTACGCGACGCCGGACTGTTCGCCACCTGGGCGTCGGTCGGAGTCTTCTTGACCGGCGTCGGCGTCATCGCATTCGGCCTGATCTGGTTCCTCACCACCAACATCGGACTGGGCATGCAGGCCACGGGCGACAACGCTGCGATGGCGAGAGCCCAAGGCGTCCACACCTCAGGCATGGTCATCCTGGGCCTGGCGATGTCCAACGGCCTGGTCGGATTGTCTGGTGCCCTTCTCTCCCAATATCAAGGTTTCGCCGACATCTCGATGGGCATCGGAACCATCGTCGTCGGGTTGGCCTCAGTGATCGTCGGCCAAGCGATCTTCGGATCCCGACCCGTGTGGCGCGCCGTCGTGGCCGTCATCGCCGGTTCGATCATCTACCGGGTCGTGATCCAGTTGGCGTTGGGATTGAACATCGGCTTGCTGGCCTCGGACATGAAGATCATCTCCGCCGTCCTCGTCGTCGCAGCACTGCTGCTTCCCAAGCTGGCGATCTTCCAACGCTTCGCTCATTCGCGACAAGAACGTCTGCTGGCCCAACAAGTTCTGGCCGACGACATCGCCGCCGCGCAGGCCACCTCAACGCTGACAGTGGATCGTACGAGCCCACCGTCGGACCCGCCAGGTCTCACCGAGGGCGTCGACGCCCACACGCCTCCCGTGACGGGAGGCAGAGCATGAGTCCGGACGTCACGCCAGCCAAACTGGAATTGAGCCACGTCACGAAGACCTTCTTCCCGTACTCGGTCAACGAACGCGTGGCGCTGGACGACTTCTGTCTGAGTCTGGCCGATGGCGACTTCGTGACCGTCATCGGTTCCAACGGCGCTGGAAAATCCACCTTGTTGTCGGTCGTGGCAGGAGTCTACCGTCCTGACAAGGGGCGCTTGTCGATCGACGGGATCGATGTCACCGGATGGACCGAGCAAGCCAAGGCCCGTCATGTCGGCCGGGTGTTCCAAGACCCCATGGCAGGTACGGCCGCTGATCTCACCGTCGAAGAGAATATGGCGGTCGCGGCGTACCGTGGACGTCGTCGAGGATTGGGCCGCGCGGTCAGCCGGCCCAAGCGCGAACACTTCCGGGAGGAACTGTCCGTCATGGGTTTGGGTTTGGAAGACCGACTGACGACCAAGGTGGGCTATCTATCAGGGGGCCAGCGCCAAGCGTTGTCGCTGATCATGGCCGTTTTCTCGCGTCCGTCGATCCTGCTGCTCGACGAGCACACCGCCGCTTTGGATCCAGCTCGGGCCGAACTCATCACCCGCATCACACGTCAGGAAGTCGCCTCACATCACCTGACCACTCTGATGGTGACCCACAACATGGATCAGGCGCTGCGTCTAGGCAACCGCCTGGTTCTCATGCACGAGGGACGCATCCAACTGGAGTTGAGCGGCCAAACCAAAGCAGACGCCAGTGTCGATGAGTTGTTGGCTCAGTTCGCCGAACGAACCGGCCAGCAGGCGTCCGACCGCAGCCTGCTGGCCTGAACTCGTCCCTGATGTCAGTCGCCGACCACCTCGACACCAGCCCGAGACGACACAGACTCCGGGATCGTGACCCCTTGACGGCTCGCCGCCGACGGATTGATCGTCAGAACCAAGGCGTCGGCCAGATCGGCCATCTTCACCACCGCCAGGTCGACCGGATCAGCACCTTTGAGGATGGCGTCGGCCATTTTGGCCGCCTGACAGCCCATCTGAGTTTGATTGACGGCGTACGAGGCGGTCGCGCCACGCCCGACCGAATCCGGGTCGGCGGTGATCACCGGGACCTTCTGCTGCTCCGCCGCTTGCACCAGTCCCTCGATCGCGGCGACCACCGCGTTGTCGTTGCCGACGTAGAAGGCGTCGACCCCGGCCAACGAGGCGGCCGCCTGCTGAACCTCGGAACCGTTGGTCACCGCGGCGGCTTTCACCTCCAGCCCGAGCTTCGCGGCCGCCTGCTTGGCCAGATCTAGCTGCACCTCGGCGTTGACCTCTGACGAGGAATAGACCACACCGATCGCCTTCACCTCTGGCTTGATGTCCCGGATCAGCTGCATCTGAGCGTCGATTGGGGGATAATCCGAGGTTCCGGTCAAGTTGGAGCCGGGCTTGGCGAACGAGTCGACCAGGCCGGCGGCAACGGGATCGGTGACACCGGCGAACACGATCGGACGATCGGTGATGGCTTGGGCCATCGCCTGCGCCACCGGAGTGGTGATCGCCACGACCAGATCCAGGTCAGAGCTGGTGAAATTGTTGGCGATGCTGGTCAGCGCCGCCTGATCACCTTGTGGGTTCTGTTCGTCATAGACCACGTCAGTGTGCCCGAGATCGGCTAGACAGTTCTCGAACCCGTTCCGAATCGCATCCAGGGACGGATGCGAGATGATCTGGGCGACGCCGACGCGCAGGGCTGCGCTGATCGAGGTCGACGGATTCGCCGAAGTTTGGGGCCCGCCGCAGGCGCTCAACGCGACGATTGAGGCCAGAACCAGGCTGGTCGCGCCAGCTTTTGCCATCGTGATATTCATGTGATTCTCCTTGATGATGGCCTGACGCAGCGCACAAAAAAACCGCCTACATCAGGCGGTGGGTGTGAGCACAACAAACGAACCGCCGGTCAGGCGGGCCACCAGGTGCGCGTCGTATGCATGGTGATGACTGTACCGTGATCATCCGAGGCCTCGGCAAGTGGCATCCATATTTTGAGACAACTGCGGTCATCAAGGGATCGGTCGCCCACTCGCCCGGCGGAGAATCAGCGGGAGGACCGACCGCGAGTCAGCTCGCCGCAGTGTTGGAGTCCCGGATCTGCGCTAGTGACGAATCCCCAGCGCCAACACCACCTCGCCGCCCCGGTTGAGGCGCGGGCTGACGCTCGATCGCCTCACCCGTCGGTTCGGCAGATCCGGCCACCCACCATGATCAGGCTCGGCTGCGCCAACACTCGCGGATCGATCCGCGGGTCGAACCGGACAGCCACCAGGTCCGCTGCCGCGCCTTCATCGAGCCCGGGGAACCCCAACCAGCGACGCGCCCTCCACGAGGCCGCGCCCAGAGCCAACTCGGCACCACCGACTTCAGCCAACGCCTCGATCTCACCGAGGATCGTCCCGTGCGCCCGAGTCCCCCCGGCATCAGTTCCGGCGTACACCGACACCCCGGCCTCCACCGCCATCCGTACAACTTCCGTACGACGGCCGTACAGGTGTCGCATGTGCGCGGCGTACACCGGGTATTTCGACTCGGCCTGATCGGCGATCCCGGGAAAGATCTTCAGATTGTCCAGCGTCGGAACCAGCGCCACCTGGCGGCGCGCCATCTGCTCGATGGTGGACTCATCCGCCCCGCAACCGTGCTCGATTCCGTCGATGCCCGCATCGACCAGCTCGCTCACCGACTGCTCACCGAAACAATGGGCGGTGACGCGGACCCCGATTCTGTGGGCGGCCTCGATCGCAGCCTGCGCGATCTGACGCGGCCACAACGGCGCCAAATCGCCTTCTTCGCGGTCGATCCAATCCCCCACCAGCTTGACCCAGCCGTCACCAGCACGCCCTTGACGCACCACTTCCTCCACCAAATCCTCGGGGGCGACTTCGACCGCGAAGCCGCGTAGGTAACGCCTCGGGGCCGCGATGTGACGGCCCGCGCGCACAATGCGGGGGAATCCCGGCTCATCGTCGAGCCAATGAGTGTCGATCGGCGACCCGGCGTCGCGGATCAAGGTGACTCCGCTGGCCAGATCAGCCCGAGCCTGCGCCTCGGCGGTGGCTCGATCCACTGCGCCGCCGCTGGCCAGACCGACATGACAGTGGGCGTCCACCAGCCCCGGGAGGATCCAGCCGTCACGGATCACGGTCTCGGCGTGGGCCACCGGCTCGTACGTCACCTGCCCATCGACGACCCACAGATCCCGAGGCTGACGATCCGGCAGGACGACGCCATTGAGGTGCACAACCGCGCCACCACGCACCCGGCCTGAATTCGGCGAACCGGGCCGGGACGACGAGGGTGACAGGGTCACTGTTTGCCCAGCATCCGAGCGATGTCATCAGGCAGCTGGAAGTCTTGCATCTGCCTCTCCAGATCCTGAGCCGACAAGCCCGCTGCTCCGAAGGCGGCGGTTGGATCAGTCGGCGGGGCCTGCGGCGCGGTCGCTCCCGCCCGTTTGGCCGGATTGCCGGACACCTTGGAGCCAACCTTCTTTTTCTTGGCCGCCTGTTTGCCACGCCGCATCGACGGGAAGCCGCCCATCGAGCCGGCACCAGGCATGCCAGCTCCTGGGCCACCCATCATTCCCGACCCCAGTTGGGCCATCATCTTGCGCGCTTCGACGAAACGGTTGACCAAGCCGTTGACTTCCGACACTTCGACACCGGCTCCACGAGCGATCCGTGCCCGACGTGAACCATTGAGAATGGAGACATCGGCTCGTTCCTTGGGCGTCATCGAGTAGATGATCGCTTCGATCCGGTCGATCTGCTTGTCGTCGACCTGCGCCAACTGATCCGACATCTGTCCCATGCCCGGCAGCATTCCCATCAGTTTGCCGATCGGCCCCATCCGACGTACGGCCTGCATCTGGGTGAGGAAATCCTGCAGAGTGAAACTGTTGCCTCCGCCAAGGATCTTGCTGGCCGTCTGAGCGGCTTCCTGGCGATCGAAGTGGCGCTCAGCTTGCTCGATCAAGGTCAAGACGTCGCCCATGTCGAGAATGCGCCCGGCCATCCGATCAGGGTGGAAGACCTCGAAGTCGCCCAACTTTTCGCCGGTGGACGCGAACATGATCGGCGCACCGGTGACGGTGGCGATCGACAAGGCGGCGCCGCCGCGAGCGTCACCGTCCAGCTTGGAAAGCACAACCCCGTCGAATCCGACCTTGTCAGCAAAGGATCGGGCGGTGTTGACCGCGTCTTGACCGATCATGGCGTCGACCACGAACAGTGTCTCGGTCGGCGAGATCGCCGCTTTGATGTCAGCCGCCTGCTGCAACATCACCTCGTCGACGCCGAGGCGACCGGCCGTGTCGACGATCACCACATCGTGCAGATGCCGTTTGGCGATGTCCAGACTCGCCCTGGCCACCTCGACCGGGTCGCCGACACCGTTGCCCGGCTGCGGAGCATAGACCGCGACTTTGGCCTGTCGTCCGACGACCTGCAACTGAGTGACAGCGTTCGGTCGTTGCAAGTCAGCGGCGACCAGCAGCGGCGAGTTGCCCTTCTCTCTCAGCCATCGGCCAAGCTTTCCGGCCAATGTGGTTTTGCCAGCGCCTTGCAGGCCGGCGAGCATGATGACTGTGGGCGGGTTCTTGGCGAACTGCAGATTGCGAGTGTGCCCACCCAGGATCTCCACCAACTCGGCGTGAACGATCTTGACGATCTGCTGAGCAGGGTTGATCGCCCGCGACAACTCCACATCCTTGGCTTGCTCGCGCACAGCCGCGATGAACGACTTGACGACGTCGAGGTTGACGTCGGCCTCCAACAAAGCGATTCGAATCTGACCCAGAGTCGCATCGATGTCCGCGTCTGACAGCCGGCCCTTCCCCCGCAGGTTCCGCAGCGCCGAGGACAACCGATCTTGCAAGGTGTCGAACATAACTTCCCTTTCTACCCGCTCAAGGATACTAGACCGACTCTCGCCGCTCGCCGCCACCGCCGGGGTTCCTCCCGGACCGACTCAGGTGTCCGCGATGAGCGCGGCACCGATCGCGGGCGCCCGCGTTCCTCCCCCGCGGCACAGGTGTACGCGCCGTCGTCGATTCCTCCGTCTCGGCCATCCAGGTTCCCTCCGGCGCACACTGGTGCACGCCAGCCACACAAGGCCGCCCACCTGGATCTGACGACCCATCAGGCACAGCGCGACCCCCGACCTGCGCCCACGACAGCCAGGTCCGTGGTTGCATCGGAGCGTACCCCCTAAGATCGACCCATGACCAACCACTGTGTCGTCACATTCATCTGTCCCGACCGGCCCGGAATCGTCTATGCCATCAGCGGGGCGATCGTGTCGATGAAGGGCAACATCACCGAGTCGCAACAGTATTCGTCGCCCGACACCGGCACATTCTTCATGCGCATCCAGGTCGAGTCAGCGCTTCGCCCCGACGAACTGGCTCGTGCGCTGGACGCTGTCGCACGCCGGTTCGGCGGATCGGTGCAGGTCGACGAGGTCGGACGGCGGATGCGCACGTTGATCCTGGTGTCCACCGCCGGACACTGCCTCAACGCGCTGCTGACCCACGCACGAACCGGAACTTTGCCGATCACGGTCCCCTTGGTTCTGAGCAACCACCCCGACTTGGCGCCGCTGGCGCGATTCCACCAAGTGAAGTTTGAATCCCGGGCCGTGGCGGCGGCGACCAAGGCACAGTTCGAGGACCGCGTGCGTCAGATCGTGGAAGACCACGACATCGAACTGGTGGTCTTGGCCCGTTACATGCAAATCCTGTCCAGCGAGCTGTGCGACTGGTTGGGCAGCAGAGCCATCAACATCCACCATTCGTTCCTACCCGGTTTCAAAGGCGCCAACCCGTACCGTCAAGCCCGCAGCCGTGGCGTCAAACTAATCGGGGCCACCGCCCATTTCGTCACCGCCGACTTGGATGAGGGCCCGATCATCGACCAGTCCGTGGTTCGGGTCGATCACTCCAAATCCGTGGCCGATCTGCGTGAGATGGGGGAAGACGTCGAATCGGTGACTTTGACCCGGGCGGTGAAACTGTTCGCCCAGCACCGTGTCCTCCTCGATGGCGTGCGCACCGTAGTATTCGATTAATCTCACCGACACAGATGGTAGGCTGGTGGCACCAATTCCGGGGTCGGTGTGATTCCGAACCGGCGGTGATGGGCCCCTGACATAGGCCGCCCCAAGTCCGCGAACCCGAAGGCGTACGCCCGAGGGCCGATCTGGTGAAATTCCAGAACCGACAGTGACAGTCTGGATGGGAGGAATGGTCGAGTCGCTTGTTGGCGTGCGCCTTCAGCGGCTTTTGCTCGCATCCCCACCCCTGCGTTGGCCGAACTGGTGTGGATGAGGAGCCTCGCACTGGTCGATCGCCAGGCTCCAGGATTGGCCCACACATGCGACACCACCGCTCCTGGCTCACTATCGTGGCGCCCTGCTGCCTTGGGGTGATCCTTGTGGCGGGTTGGTGGCTCACCACCGCCCTCGGTTCGATGCCGAGCTACCTTCTGCCCGGGCCAGGCGCTGTCGCCATTCAGTTGTACGCCGGAATCTTCCAGCCGGCGGACATGTGGAGCTACGTCGGGGTCACCGTGACGGAATCTCTGCTCGGCAGTGTGGTCGGCACAGCTGTCGCCCTGCCCCTGGCGGTGTTGATCTACCGGGTCCGACTGGTCTCAGCCGCGGTGCTGCCTTTCCTCGGCGCGACTCAGGCCATCCCCGCCATCGCCCTCGCCCCATTGCTGGCCCTGTGGATCGGGTACGGCCTCGGTCCGATCGTGGCGTTGTGCGCCTTGATGGTGTTCTTCCCCATCCTGGTGTCGGCCGTGGTCGGCTTCCGACACATCGACCGTGAGATTCTGGCCGCCGCCCAGTTGGATGGAGCCGGATGGTTCGCACTGCTGATCTACATGGAACTGCCCCTGGCGCTGCACAACATCCTGGCCGGAGTGCGCAACGGCTTCACCTTGTCGGTCACCGGGGCCGTCGTTGGCGAGATGGTGATGGGCGGAACCGGCCTGGGGACCCTGCTGACCGCACAGCGCAACGCCAACGACACCGCCGGGATGTTCGCCACCATCATCGTTTTGGCCGCTGTGGCGGCCACCATCTATTCCTTTGTCTCGTTCGCCGAGCGGCGCTGGTCAAGGTTCGGCCTCGGCTCGGTCGCCACGACCAGTTCATCAGCCCATCACCACCGAAAGGACGCACCATGACCGTTCGACACCGCTTCACACGAGTGCGACGCCTCGCAGGCGTACTGCTCGTCGGACTCATCGCTTTCAGCCTGACCGCCTGCCAAGCGGGACCGGCCACCGGGACCAGTTCCGCTCCCGACGAAGCGACAATCGGCCTGACGTACATCCCCAACATCCAGTTCGCGCCGTTCTATGTCGCCGACCATGACAAGGCGTACGCCAACGCTGCGATCACGCTACGTCACCACGGCGCCTCCGAAGGGTTGTTCACTGCGCTGATCGCCGGGGAGGAACAGTTCGTGGTCGCCGGCGGTGATGAGATCCTGCAGGCCCGCAGCCAAGGCGTCGACATCATAGCGATCGGCTCGTACTACAGCCAGTACCCGTCCCGACTGATCGTCCCGGCCGACTCGGACATCACCGCGATGGCCGACCTGCGCGGCAAGACCATCGGAATTCCCGGCCGTTTCGGCGAGAACTGGTTCGCCGTGCTGATCGGCCTCAAACAGGCCGGACTGACCGACCAAGACGTGACGATCTCGGAGATCGGCTACACCCAACAGGTGGCTTTGACCACCGGCAAAGTCGACGCCGTGATCGGATTCTCCAACTCCGATGTCATCAGTTTCGAGATGGCCGGGGTTCCGATTCGCGTGATAGACCCGAAACTCGACCTGGTCTCGATTTGCCTGGCCACCACCACCGCGTACGCCAAGGCTCATCCCGACACTGTCGCCGCCGTGATCCACGGCATGAGGCAGGGCATGACGACAGCCGCGAAAGATCCGACCACAACTCTGACGATCGCCGCCGACTACATTCCGAACTTCCGCGGCGAGACCGTGACCACAGCCGAGAAGATCCTGCCGGCGACGACCCAATTGTTCAGCGACAGTCACGGCACGATCTCACCCGACCTCGATCCGGCCCAGTGGAGGTCGATGAGTGAAGCGATGACCTCGGTCGGATTGCTGGCTTCGACCGTCGATCCGAGTGTCGCTATGAGCAATGACTACGCCTGATGTCTGGTTGATCGGATCCTAGACGATGGACGCCGTTACACCTGAGCGTGGCCGACCCACTACACTAGAGCGTGCGCCCCTATAGCTCAGCGGTAGAGCTGCGGACTTTTAATCCGTAGGTCGTGGGTTCGAATCCCACTGGGGGTACTTAAGTCGGCCGCCCAAGATTCATAAGACCGTGACCGGACGGCAGGAAGCCTGTGGTCGGATAGACGACAAATCCATCCAGTCGCCGGTCTGCGCGCGGACGCGTGGCAAACCCGATGCGAGCCACCGTCGCCAAGATATCTCACCTCATGGCCCACTGACTCGTGGCGGCTCATAGCCCACCGACGGCGATCGTTGAGCCGCCCCGTCCCGATGCCCGACCTCCCGTCTAAAGCCAACCTCGCGCAGTTCGAAAGTCGTCCCATGACCGGTCCCGAAGACTCAACCGCCCGAGAACGACGAAGTGGGAGCCTCGAAAGGCTCCCACTTCAGTGCTTGTGCGATCAGATCATCAGATCACTCAGCGACATACCCGACGTTGACCCAGGTCTTCGGGGTCTGCGCCAAGCCGAACGAACCGAAGTTCGCCAGGTTCGCCTTGACACCGGCCAGCGCCGGACGCTGATACAACGGGATGGTGTGGACGTTCTTCCAGAGCGCCTCGTCGACCTGCTGGGCCAGCTTCTGGCGAGCGGCAGGATCCATCTCAGCGGCGATCTTCGGAGTCAGCTCGTCAACCAACGGGGTGTCGAGTTGAGCGTAGTTCGAGTCCGAGGTGGCGCCGAAGAGCTGGTTGATGTTGGCCAGCGGGAAGGCGGTGCCCATCCAGGAGAAGCCGATGATGTCGAACTTGTGGTCAGTCAGAACGCCGGGCCAATCTGTCGCGGTGTTCAGGTTCTGAAGCTCGATCTTGACGCCGATCTCCTTCATCTGCGCCAGGATCAACTGGCCTTCACCTTCGGAGGTCGGAACGCCGGTCAGGACCGCGAAGCGCACGGTCAGCGTCTGACCATCCTTGGCGTAGTAGCCGTCAGAGCCCATGGTGTAACCGGCCTCTTCCAGCTTCTTCTTGGCGCCGGCCTGGTCGAACTTGATGCCAGTCTTCTCAGCCCAGTCGGTGTAACCGGCCTGGTCCTGCATGTACAGGTTGGAGTTCTTCTGCGACAAGTTGGTGTCGACGTCCAGCCCGGCCAAGTCGGAAGCGGTGATCGCGGCTCGGTCCAGACCCATGACGATGGCCTGGCGGATATTCACATCCGAGAGCACCCCGGACTTCGAGTTGACGGTGAAGTGGCGGTAGTTCGGGCCACTAGAGCGACGAATCTGAGCACCAGGAGTGTTCTGGACCTGGGCGTACGCATTGGCGTCCTGGCCGATGTCGATGTAGTCCAACTCGCCATTGGCGAAGGCAGTCGGCCACTGATCCGTGCTGACGTACTTCCAAATGATCTTGTCCAGCTTGCCCTTATCGCCCCACCAGTTCGGGTTGCGCTCCATGGTCACTGTGTTAGATGAAGACTCGAAGTCGGTCACGATGTACGGACCGGAATACCACTCCTTCTTGTAGGTCGACCACCCGTCGTTGAACGTGTCAGCGTCGACGGCCGACTCAGCGCGCAGCGGAGAACCGATGAACAGAGTCTGCCAATCGGGGAAAGTCTCTTTGAACGTGAACACCACGTCTTGGGCGGTCTTGCCCTGCTCGACGGACTCGATCTTGTCCCAACCGTCGGACGAAGCGATGGAATAATCATCATCGGTTCCGGACATGACCTCGACTGTGCGCTGCCAATCCTTGACCGTGATCGGAGCGCCGTCGTTCCACACAGCCTTGGGGTTGATCGACATGGTCAGAACAAGTTTGCCGTCCTTGACCTCTTCTTTGAGTTCGCTGATGTAGTTCGGGTTGTTGGTGTGATTGCCGACACCATCTTCGAAGATCCAGTTCTCGAACAAGGCCGATTGCATGAGCCTCATCTCGTAGTCGTTGCCGACCGCCGTGGAGAGGTTCCACGTCTTGATCTCGGAGCCAAAGGCGCCGTGGAAGGTGCCACCATCCTGAACCTTGTCGCGGGGCTGCTCGTTCACGTCCCAGCCTGACTTGGTCACCGAGTCACCGCCCTGATTCGCACCGCATCCGCTGAGGCTCAACGCCACAGCGACAACGGCTGCGGCCAAGGGCAACAGTCTTCTCTTCATTGCATCTCCTTCTCGTGGTTGTTCGGCCCGGGTCGAGCCGATCCGTGTCCAGGGCGATCATTCGATCGCAAGAAACACTTCGTTGGTTAGTCGATCCGGTGTCCCGCACCAGATCCGACGCTTGACAATTGCTGATGTGAGTCACCGCTAGTCAGTTTCACCATACCAAAGCACCCCGGGCCGAACACGGTTGTCCAGGTCACAATTCGGTCACAGTACGCTGACAGCCTCGCCGAAGTGACAGGCCATGAGGTGGTCGGTCCCGCAAGAAGTCAACACTGGCGCTTGTTCAGCGCACTTGGTCTGACTGACCGAGTCCAAGGTGGCGAACTTCGGGCAACGGCTGCGGAACTTGCAGCCCGAGGGCGGATTGGCCGGCGACGGCAGATCACCTTCCAACACGATTCGCTGACGGCTGCGCTCCACATGAGGATCAGGGATGGGGATCGCCGAAATGAGCGCCTGCGTGTATGGATGGGTCGGCGCGTCATAGACCTGGTCGACCTGACCGATCTCCACGATGTCACCCAAGTACATCACCGCCACGCGGTCGGCGACGTGCCGGATGACCGCCAGATCGTGGGCGACAAACAGGTACGACAACCCGAGCTTTCCTTGAAGGTCCGCCAGCAAGTTGATGACACCGGCTTGAATGGACACGTCCAGTGCGGAGACGGGCTCGTCCAGAATCAGGATCTCCGGACTGAGCGCCAAAGCTCGGGCGATACCGATGCGTTGGCGCTGGCCACCGGAGAAATGCTGCGGATAGCGATCGGCATGGCTCGGCTCCAGCCCCACCAAATCGAGCAACTCGAACACCCGCTTCTCGATGTCAGGCTTGTTCCAGCCGAAAGCCTCCAGCGGTTCGGCGATGATGTCGAACACGGGCAACCGGGGGTCGACCGCCGCCATCGGATCCTGGAAAACAACTTGAATATGTTGCCGCAGATCACGACGCTCATGCCGTGACAAGGCGCTGGTGTCTTGTCCGAGAACTGAAATCGTCCCCGACTGCGGCTTGGCGAGTTCAAGAATCTCCAGCAGGGTCGTGGATTTCCCCGAGCCAGACTCCCCGACCAAACCGACCGTCTCGCCGCGACGAACATCCAGATCGATGTCATCGACAGCCTTGATAGTGCCGGTCTGCCGACGGTAGATGGCGCCCTTCATCAGCGGGAAGTATTTCCGTACCTGATGCAATTCGAGCACCTGCTGACGGTCCTCGCGCGGAATGTCGGCGTATTGGGAGGCCTGGATGACCCCGGCCGGAAAAATGTCGCGATGGGTCCAGTGGTTCTTCTCGATCTGATCGACCTTGACACAGGCCGCGCGATGAGGCAAAGCCGCTGGCTCAACACCAGGTTCATCCAACAGCTCCAGGCTCGGCTCCGCCTCCAAGCAGGCCTCATCAGCTAGAGGACAACGCGGGGCGAACGGGCAGCCTGGTGGCAGGTTGACCACCGATGGTGGGGTGCCTTCCAGGACGGGCAGCGCCTCGTCGCTGGAGTGATCCAATCTGGGCACCGTTCCCAACAGACCGATCGTGTACGGCATCCGCGGCCTGTAGAAGATGTCGTCGACGCTGCCCTGCTCGACCGGGCGGCCAGCGTACATCACGGTGACCTTGTCACCGTTGCCTGCCACGACCCCCAGGTCATGAGTGATCAGGATCATCGCCGCGCCGGTCTCGGCCTGGGCCTTCTTCAGCACCTCCAGAACCTGCGCCTGAATCGTGACATCCAGCGCGGTCGTCGGCTCATCGGCGATAATGATGTCTGGTTGGTTGGCGATCGCCATCGCGATCATGACCCGCTGGCGCATGCCGCCCGAGAACTCGAACGGGAAGGCTTTCGCCCGGGTCGCGGGATCAGGAATACCGACCAGGTTCAACAATTCGATCGCCCGATCCCACGCCTCGGGCTTGGACATCGACTGGTGGATGACCAGCGCTTCGACGATCTGGTCGCCGATGGTGTAGACCGGCGTCAGCGCCGACAAGGGATCCTGGAAGACCATGGAAATCCTCTTGCCGCGGATCTTCGACATCTGGTCGTCGGTCTTGCCCAGAAGTTCCTCGCCGTCGAGTTGAACCGACCCTTCGATCCGGGCAGTGTCCGGGTGCAACCCCATGATGGCCAACGAGGTCACTGACTTGCCGGAGCCCGATTCCCCGACCAGGGCCATGGTCTCCCCACGGTCGAGATTGAAGCTTAGACCGCGTACCGCTTGAACGGGCCCAGCCTCGGAGGGAAAGGTGACGTGCAGGTCCTTGACAGACAGGATCGGACTCATGACGCACCCACCTGATCGGTGATGATGATGGTTGGGATCATGCCCGACCTCCTGACTGTGAGTTCGGATCCAGCGCGTCGCGCAGTCCGTCGCCGATGGCATTGACGCACATCACCAAGAAAACCAGGATGATGGCCGGGGTGGCGAAGATCCAGGGATAACTGGACGCCAAGCGTGAGCCCTCGGAGATGATCGTGCCCAGCGAGGTGTCGGGAGCCATGATACCGAAGCCCAAGAAGCTCAGACCGGTCTCCGCCAGAATGGCGTAGCCCACGCCCAGCGTCAGATCCACGATCAACAGCGATGAGATGTTGGGCAGAATATGGCGGATGATGATCTTCACCGGAGACAAGCCCATGTAACGCGCGGCGAGAATGTACTCGCGCTGCTTCAGCGACAAAGTCAGGGAGCGCACCACGCGCGCCGTCATCATCCATCCCCAAGCGGCCAGCAGCAAAGCCATCAGGATCCATGAATTGCTCGGGTTGGAATGGCCTTTCATGAGCACCGCGATCACCAGGAAGCTCGGGATGATCTGGAACAGGTCGATGACCCACATGATCGTCCGCTCGGTCCATTTACCGAAGTACGCCGCGGTGGCCCCCATCGCACAAGAAATCGCCGTCTGCATGATGGCGACTAGGAAACCGATGATCAGTGAGCGACTCATGCCGTGAACCGTCATCGCCAACACATCGCGCCCGACCTGAGTGGTTCCGAGCCAGTGGCTGGCGCTGGGCGGGGCCAGGAATGCGCGGGAATCGACCGCGTCGTACGCCCACGGCAGGAAGAAAGGACCGATGATCGCGACCAGCACCAACACCAAGATCCCGCACGATCCGACCAAGGCCAGCCTGTTGCGCAGGAAGCGCCGAACGATCAGCCGACGACGCCCGATCCGCCGACTGGCGACCGCCAGCTCGGGCGTGGTCGCCAAGGATTCGTCAGTGGCGACAGCCATCGAGGAGGTCGCGTGCGCGTCCGAATTCTGTTTCGTCATCTCAGCCCAACCTCACCCGTGGATCCAGCAACGCGACCGCGATGTCAGACAGAATCGCTCCGACCACCACGCTGACTCCGGCGAAGGCCGTGAACGCCACCACACCGTGCACGTTCATTCGCGAGACAGAGTCGACGAAGTACGCACCCATGCCGGGGAAGGAGAAGACTTTTTCTGTGTAGGTCGCACCGGTGACCATTCCAACCACGGAGAAAGCGACGTAGGTTCCCGTTGGAATCAACGCGGTGCGCAAGGCGTGTCGCATAACAGCTTTGGACTTGGGCAGACCTTTGGCCCGAGCCGTCCGCACATAATCCTCGCCCAAGGAGTCCAACATCAAGTTGCGCTGAATTCTGGACAACTGGGCCGCACCCATCGCCATCAACACCAGCGACGGTAACAATAAATGCTGTAATCGGTCAAGGAAAATGGCGCCAGGGAATGAGCCATGCTGGCCCGATTCACCGACGAACTCGAAGATGGACACGCCAGTCAAACGGTTGATGTTGATCGCCACGATCTGGGTCGCGATGCCCAAAACGAAAGATGGTGTGCACACGATCAGCAGCGCTAGCCCGGTGAAAACCCGGTCAGAGACCTTGTACTGTCGAGTCGCGGTCCACGCGCCCACCAGCACACCGACCAGGATGCCCGCCAGAGTGCCAATCAGCAGAAGACGTAACGACACCCACATCTTGGTGGAGATGGCGTCGTTGATCCACACCCCCTCAGGCGAATAACCCCAGTCCCAGTGGAGAAACACGCCCTTGAGCCAGACCCAATAACGTTCCAGCAAAGGTGTATTGTCGTTCAAGTTCCAGCGGTAAAGCATGTTGTTCAAAACATCCGGATCAAGCGGTGGATTCCTGACCGCATACACCGAGCGGGCGTTGAGGCTCGACGCTGCCAAGAAAAACGCTCCGGTGACCGCGAGGAAGAGCATGACAACATAGTTGACGACACGTTTAAGCACGTACCTCACCATGGTTGTAATCTCCCTTGTGTTGGTAGTCGCCTCGACGGACTCGGGCGGAAACTCCAGATTCAGTCATCTGCGCGGGTCAGTCTACCCCGCGCACCCAGTCAAACCAAGCCATCCTCAATCGATGAGAACCGTTCGCGGGAAGGCAAAACACGAATCGCCTGTTGGCTATCACGACCGCGGCGGGCCATGCCATAAGATACGGGCCATGCCATAAGATAGATGATGAAGGGTGGGCCGTGTCCGAGCGGCCATAAACGGGGTCATCACACGATGAGCATAGGGAGGTGTCATGTCCGAGGAGCAGCCGAAGCAACCCGAATCCGGGGCCGGTGGGACCAGACCCACGACATTGTCTTGGCCATTCGCAGGTCGCCGTCCCCAGACCGCTCCCGCACCCAGCACCACTCGTCTGTCCGATCTGCGTCCCCCCGCCGCGCCCGTGCCCATCCCAGAATCGGCGACGCCAACCGTCCCTTCATCAGTGACTCCAGAACCGACCGAGCCGAATCAGTCCGAGCCAAGCGCTGCCGAGTCCACACCCGACACATCGATGACCATCAACCCAGTGGAGACTCCCGACGCGACGGTTTCTCCCGACTCACCGGCGACTGCCGATTCATCGGTGGCAGATCAGGCCGCCCCAGATTTCGCGACCGAGTTCCCCGACATCACACCCGCTGTCGACGAGCCGACGCCGGTGCCGCTGGGATACCTCTCACTGCCCACGCCGCTGTCACCACCGCCCGAGGCATCTTCACCCGCTGTCAGCGAGCAGAGCGAGCCCGACCAAAGCACTCACACCGAACCTGAACCGCTGCCCAGTCCTCCGGTTTCCACCTGGCCACCAGATCCAATCCCAGTGCCCGTGCGGCGATCAGCGTCCACACCCGCGAGCGACCTGGGGGGCGACGGCGCGAAATCTCCATCTGAGGACTCGCTGACCACACCCGCGAGTGACCAGGCTGAATCCGAACCATCGACTGATGCCATCCCGCCGGCCGGTTTGGCCGCCCTGCTGGCTGGGGTCTCGACACTGAACGTCGACGCGCCAACGACTGTCGATCAAGCCAGTCTCGCGTCGATCGACCGGCCTGACGAGGGCTCGACCGCCACAGACACGCCCGCCGTCCCGGGCCCCGCTGACATGCCGGTGTCGACCTGGCCGGCTGAACCACCATGTCGTACGGCGGCGGCCTCGGCCACCACGTCCGAGGCGTCCCCGGCGTCCGAGGCTCCGACGTCACCGGTGGATCAGGCCGCCACCCTCGACCCGGTCCACCCCGCCGACACCATCGTCCCCACCGAGCCGGTCTCCTCGCCCGACGCGACCACTCCGACCGACCCGGTCTCCCCAACCGAGTCAGCCATACCGCCGTCCGCCGCGCTGACCACACCCGACTCTGACGCCTCCCCTGTGTCGATCCCCACACCCGACGACTCATCGACGTCAACCAGCGCCACACCCGACGACTCATCTGTGTCGATCTCTGCACCCGCGTCCGACGCGACGATCGCCAGCCCACCACCAAATTCCTCCCCCGAATCGATCGCCACGGATTCGCTGGACGCTGCCGTACCACCGAGGTCGATCGCATCTGTGCCTTCGGTGATCGACTCGACCGATGATCCGGCCCCCGAACCGTCTGACGGTCATGTGATAGCCCCCGACGACCAGTCGGCAGTTCCGACACCGCCCGACACCAGCGCGCGGCACTCCAAACGACCGGTCGGCCTGATCCTCCTGATCGTGATCGCCGTGCTCGTGGCCGTGGCGGGCTTGGCGACCTACCTCGTCCCACGATTCCTCACCAACCCAGACGCTCCTGGGGTCGCCGCCTCCCCCAGCGAAGCCGTTCAGGAGTATCTTGACGCGGTGGCCTCAGGGGACGCGACCACCGCATTGCTCTATTCACAGGCCCAGCCGACGAACACCCGGTTCGTGTCCGATGATTTCCTCAAGGCGGCCATCACGGCGAACCCCCTGACCGACATCAAGGTCTCCGCCCAGCCCAACCCCTCGTCTCCAGCGACGATCCAGGCGACGTATTCTCTAGGCGGACTGGCTGTCGAAGCCAGCTTCACCGTGCGCCAATACGACCGCACCTGGCGTCTCGACGGCGGCTTCATCACGTTGAACCTGTTCAACCTGTTGACCAAAGGAGTCCCCCTGACGATCAATGACTCGCCGCTGGGCGCTGACCAGAAGATCGATTTGTTCCCGGGGATCTACACGCTGGCGAGCACCAATCCAATGTTGCGCCTGGACAATTCGACCTTCACCATCGGCTACCCCGAATCCAGTCCGACCTTCGATCAGATGCGATTCGTTCTCAGTGACCAAGCGTTGACCGACATCCACCAGGCGGCCAAGCTCAAACTCGACACCTGTTTGGCCAGTCATGACCTTCAGCCGGCCGGTTGCGGCTTCGGGTATGCCGGAGCCACCAATGGGACTGTGGATCAGAACACACTGCAATGGACTCTGGCGCCGCAGTCCCACGACATCACCACCGCCGAACTCCATCTCGATCCTGACAGCGTCTCGATCGCCTCCGGCACTGTCGATCTCGCTGTGGCCATGCACGCCATCTCGACCGACCAGCGCTATATCTACGACGACACCTCCACGGTGTCGAAGATGCGAGCCGACTTCACCGATCCGAACGCGATCGAAGTCACTTTCGGCAACTAGTCGAGCACGACGCGGACGTATGACACCGTCAACCACTGTTGCTCGACAGCAGGTTCCTTGCAACGTCAGTTGGCCCCGCCCAGGGTTGCCCCTACAATAGACTGCACAGTGGCTCCCGTTGAAAGGCATCAAGATCATGGCAAGCAGCTCCCAGGTTCGTCAGTCACGGCGCGAGGAACTGGAGGCTCGGCGCGTCGCCGCCGCCCAGAAGGACCGCCGCAATCGCATCCTGCTGTTCTCTGGCGGGATCATCGTCGTCATCGTCGTGGTGGCTTTGGCGGTGTGGGGCGTGGTGTCGGCCAGCACGAAGGGCGGAACCGACACCCCGCCGAATGCCAACGCCGCCAAGAACGGCATCATGCTGACCACTGCGGACAATTCTGGTGTGGTCGAGGGCGTGCCGACCTTCGAAATGTTCTCCGACTACAACTGTTCCGCCTGCAAGTCGGCCAATCTGACGTTGAGCGCGGCCATGGATCAGCTCGTGACCAACAAACAGTTGAACGTGGTCATCCATTCGATGCAGTTCGAAGGCTCGACTTCGCGCGACGCCGCCGTCGCCGCCGCCTGCTCTGACAGTCAAGGCGTCTTCACCCCGTTCCACAATCAGTTGTACATCAACCAGTCCACCTCGGGTTTCGACTCGGCCATGCTGCGCGCCACTATTCCGGCAACAGTCGGGCTGACCGGTGACCAGTTGACCGCGTACCAAACCTGTTTCGATTCCAAAGCGACCGGTGGATTCGTCGATGGCGAAGCGGCGTACGCCTCAAAGATGAAGGTGGGCACGACCCCGACTTTCTACCTGGACGGCGAAGATGTCACCACGAAGTTGTACAACCAGAAGACGGGGACGTACGATCCCGATCTGCTGCGCCAGCTCGTCAACGAGAAAAAGTAGCTGATGAATCCAGCCGCGCCACCTGCCGCCAGGGTCACCAGCCTGAGTGATGCGCGACTGCTCGGATTGGCCCGTCAATCTGTCAGATCGGCCTTGGTGGAGTTGTGGCGCAGACACGCGTTATACGGATTGACTGTCGCGCGCGGATTGGCCCCGGACGACGATTGGGAAGCGATCAGCACACGCGCCTGGTGTTTAGTCATCGACCCCGACAACACTGATGAGGCCGACTCCGGCTTTCGGGCGTACCTCTACTCGGTCATCCGAATCACCTCGTCGCTCGACCAGGACGTCCCCGGAGCCGAAGCCTTTCTGACCACAGCGTTCCGCGCGTTGACGCCCCGATGGCGCGAGGCGGCGTGGAACGCCCACATCGAATTGATGTCTGACGAACAGTCCGCGCTCGTCATGGGTTTGACGACCACCGAGATCCCAGCAGTCATACGGCAGGCTCGGCAGCGGCTGCGGCAAGAATGGGTCAAAGCCCATGTCAGCGAGCTCGACGCCTCCAGCGTGTGTCGCTGGGTGTGGGAGAATTCGTCGTCCTACCTGCGCGGGCAACTGACCGTGGTCGAGCAGCAACGGGTACAGTCCCACCTACGGCGATGCCGGGCCTGTCGACCGGCACTGTCCGACGCGATCAAGGTCGCCGCGCATCTGAGGACCGTCGTTTTGCCGCTGATCGCCGGAAGCGCTGGCGCGGCCGCTCTGACGGAGTTCATCGCCGGCGAAGGCCCCAATCAACGAGCAGCGACCTCCCCGCCTGTGGAAGCCTCGCTCGCACTGTTCGCCCGCTCCGCGTCGACCGACACTGAACCCCAAGCCCAGCCCGACAATGCCGGGACCCGACCGGCTCGTTCGATCCCAGCGACCGCCGTGCTCGACGACCGCGAGGATCCCGTCATCGCTGAGCATGTCGCCGCCTTCGAGCGAGCCCACACGACGCAGACACCTGCGGACTCGCCCAAGACTCGACGCCGAGCGCTGGCCGTGACCCTCGGCTTCATCGCCGGGGTGATCATCGTCGTGGTCATCATCCTCGCTACCCAAGCCAACCGACCAGCGCAATATCAGCAAGGTCCCGGATCGACCCCGGCCACCAGAGGCATCAACGGTGGGATTGTCGCCGCGCCAGCGCGAATCACCGCCGTGGACACTGGCACGGCCAACATTCTGATCCCCATCGTCATCGGCACCGCCGACCCGAGGACTCAGGTCATCGTGACCGTCGACGGCGAGGCGGTCACCGTCACCGCCGACGACACCGGCATGTGGACGACTGCGGCGCTTCCCGCTCCGGAAGTCGGCAGCCGCGGACAGGTGACGGCGGTGACCGTCGATCCGCCGGCTGTCGCGTTGTACGAGATCGCCGAGCCACCCTTGCCCGCCGTCGAGCCGAGCCCCGATGGCCTGATCGTGCGACTACTCGGCATCGCCTCAAGCCAGGTCGATATTCTCATCGACGGCGCGGTCGCCGCCACGGCGACCCTCGACGCCCAGGGCGGCGCCACCAGTCAGGTCGCGGCGAGCCCCGGAGGTCACTTCGTGCAGACACGCTACGCCGAACAAGGGCGTACGGGAGTGATCAGCCAGGCCACACCGATCACAGTCGGCTGATTGAACCCAGTCTGGCCGGAGTTCGACTGACCAGACCGTCCAGACCGGACCGCTCAGACCCACTCTGACTGACCAGACCCGACCGAGCGTTCATCGCGCCTCACACAACGGCCATGATCAGGCGTGTCGGACCATCTCGATAAGATGATCCCCATGACTGTGCAGACTGGGGGCCTCGCGCCCGACAAGCCCCAACTGGAGGGCCTGGAAGACAAATGGACCGCGGCTTGGGAGAAGGAGGAGGTCTACGCCTTCCGTCGACCCCAGTCACGCGAGCAGGTGTTCTCCATCGACACGCCTCCCCCGACTGTCTCGGGCTCTCTTCACGTCGGGCACGTCTTCTCCTACACCCACACCGATGTCATCGCCCGCTACAAGCGCATGCGCGGTTTCGAAGTGTTCTATCCGATGGGATGGGACGACAACGGTTTGCCCACCGAGCGGAGAGTGCAGAACTTCTACGGGGTTCGCTGCGACGCCACTATGGCATACGATCCGCAGTTCGCTCCGCCGGAGCACCCCGATCCGAAGCGACAGATCCCGATCTCGCGCGGCAATTTCATCGAGCTGTGCCAACAGTTGACGCGAGTCGACGAACTCGTCTTTGAGTCTCTGTGGAAGCATCTGGGCCTGTCCGTGGATTGGAACCAGTTGTACACCACCATCAGCCCCGAAGCGATCCGTCTGTCGCAGGCCGCCTTCTTGCGCAACCTCGCCCGCGGCGAGGCGTATTTGGACTACGCCCCCACGATGTGGGATGTCACCTATTCGACCGCTGTCGCTCAGGCTGAGATCGAGGACCGTGACTATCCAGGTTTCTATCATCGCGTCGCGTTCCACCGTCCGAATGGCGATCCGGTCTACATCGAGACCACCCGTCCTGAGTTGATCGTGTCAGTCTGCGCCCTGATCGCCCATCCCGACGACGAGCGGTACGCCTCGCTGTTCGGAACGACTGTGACCGATCCCCTGTTCGGCATCGAAGTTCCCGTCTTGGCCCATCGTGCCGCTGAGATGGAGAAGGGCGCGGGCATCGCCATGTGCTGCACCTTCGGCGACAAGACCGACGTCCAATGGTGGCGCGAGCTTCGCCTGCCCACCCGAACGGTGATCGGCCGCGACGGGCGACTCGACCGCGAGACCCCCAGCTGGGTGGTGAACACCGAGCGCTATGCGCCGCTGGCGGGCAAGACCACGTATTCGGCCAGAGAAGCCGTCGTGGCCATGCTGCGCGAGACCGGTGATTTAGATGGCGAGCCGAAACCGACCACCCGCAAGGCGGCCTACTACGAACGCGGTGACAAACCGCTGGAGATCGTGGCCTCCGATCAGTGGTACATCCGCAATGGCGGCAAGGATCAAGCGCTGCGCGCCACGCTGTTGGAGCGTGGGCGTGAGCTGAATTGGGTTCCCGGTTACATGGAGCATCGCTACGAGGATTGGGTCGGTGGTCTGAACGGCGACTGGCTGATCTCGCGTCAGCGTTTCTTCGGAGTCCCCTTCCCTGTGTGGTATCACATTAACGACGAGGGTCAGGTCGATCATCGTGACCCGATCGTGCCCGACGAGTCAGCCCTGCCGGTGGATCCGATGACACAGACCGCTCCCGGGTTCACCGACGATCAGCGTGACGCCCCGGGCGGTTTCACAGCCGACAAGGACGTGATGGACACCTGGGCGACCAGTTCATTGACTCCGCAACTGGCCTGCGGCTGGAACCGAGACGAACAGCTGTGGAATTTGACCTTCCCGATGGACATCGCCCCCCAGGCGCACGACATCATCCGTACCTGGTTGTTCTCACGCATCGTGCGAGCCAACTTCGAAGAAGGCTGCGTGCCCTGGTCGACTGCCACGATCTCCGGATTCGTGGTCGACCCCGATCGCAAGAAAATGTCGAAATCCAAGGGCAATGTCGTCGTGCCGACCGAAATCCTCGACAAGTATGGCTCCGACGCCGTTCGGTGGCGCGCGGCTATGGCCCGCCCGGGAACGGACTCCCCGTTCGATGAGACCCAGATGAAGGTTGGGCGCCGTTTGGCGATGAAGATCCTTAACGCGACCAAACTCATCCTCAATCTACCTGACAACAACCCGGCTCACTGGTCGATGGACACAGTGACCGATCCGGTTGATCGCTCGATGATAGCTCATCTGCAGGGCGTGGTGGGTCTGGCGACTCAATCCTTCGAAGATTTCGAATACACCGACGCACTGGAGGCCGCCGAGCGGTTCTTCTGGATGTTCTGCGACGACTACATCGAATTCGTGAAAGAGCGGGCCTACGGTCAAAACGAGGCCGATTCGACCGCCGACGCGAAGGTCAGCGCGGCCACGCAGTCGGCGCGATCAGCTCTGGGCATCGGGCTGAACACCCTGCTTCGGTTGTTCGCCCCGTTCTGTCCCTTCGTGACCGAGGAGGCTTGGCGGTGGTGGCATCCTGACACGATCCACCGCGCCGCCTGGCCAGTTGCCGACGAGCCGCTGCCCGAAGCCGACGAAGAGGTGTTGGACGCGGTCACTGCCGCTTTGACGGCCATCCGTGGTGCGAAGTCTGCGGCGAAGACTTCGATGAAGACCCCAGTGTCGTCGATCTTGGTGACCGGTCGGGCCGACGTGCTGACTCGACTGCGGTCGGTCGAGGACGATCTGCGAGCGGTCAGCCATCTGACCGGCTCGCTGGTATGGGGCGAAACCGACGGCGATCTGGTCATCGAGGTCAAACTCGACAACTGAGGATCACTGAGATCACACCCTGTGTCCACTGTCCTCGCTACGAAGAGGACGGTGGACACAGCGGATCCGTGGCTCGCTCATCCCGCCATGCACATCTGCCATGAGCTGTGCACATTCTCCCAAACTCGTCTGAAAAGACGGGAATGCTCTACCCGACTGAACTCTACATAAACCGGCACGACCGAGATACATTGGGACTGTCGCCTCAAACCAACCTTGGAGACGACGAGTCGATGAGGAGAGCATTTCAATGAAGAGGCTTCAAACAGATGTCGTGGTCATCGGTGGCGGATCCACGGGCATCGGCGTGTTGCGCGACTGCGCCATGCGGGGATATCGAACCATCCTGCTCGATCGGGCTGACTTGGCCCAAGGAACCTCAGGCCGTTTCCATGGCCTGCTCCACTCCGGCGGGCGCTACGTCGTCTCCGATCCCGAGTCAGCCACAGAATGCGCTAGTGAGAACGCTATCCTCACCCGCATTCAACCTGAGGCGGTCGAGCGGACCGGTGGACTGTTCGTGGTCACCGACAAGGATGATCCGCAGTTCGGCGACCGCTTCCTAGCCGGAGCCGCGGTGACAGGGGTGCCGGCCGAGGAGATCACTGTCGCGCAGGCGCTGGCTCGCGAACCGCGACTGAACCCCGCCATCCAGCGGGCCTTCGCCGTCCAAGACGGCACGGTCGATGGTTGGCAGATCGCGTGGACCGCGACGGCGTCGGCTCGACAGTACGGCGGCCAAGCCTTGACGTACCACGAGGTCACCCAGGTCCATCACGACGGCTCCCAGGTGACGGGGGTCACCGCGACTGATCTGAAGACCGGCGAGACGGTGAGCATCGACTGTCACTTCGTGCTGAACTGTGCCGGGCCGTGGGCTGGTCGCATCACCCACATGGCCGGATTGCCCCCGGTGGCCGTCGTGCCCGGTCGGGGCATCATGGTGGCGATGAGCCACCGGCTGGTCAACACGGTGATCAACCGGTGCATCTATCCTGCCGACGGTGACATCATCGTCCCCATTCACACCGTCTGCGTCATCGGGACCACCGATCACAAAGTGACCGATCCGGATCATCTGGAGATCCCTCGTCAAGAAGTCCAACAGATGCTCGACGCTGGCGAAGACCTCATCCCTGGTTTTCGGCAGGCTCGAGCCGTTCACGCATGGGCCGGGGCCAGGCCTCTGATCAAGGACGACCGGGTGGCGGCGTCCGACACCCGTCACATGTCTCGCGGCATGGCGGTGATCGACCATTCCACCCGCGACGGAGTTCACGGAATGCTCACCATTGGCGGCGGAAAGCTGACCACCTATCGTCTGATGGCCGAGCACATCGTCGACGCGATGGAAGAGCAGTTGGGAACCCCGCATCCTTGCCGTACCGCCGAAGAGATCTGCCCAGGCAACGAGGCTGGACACAACTACCTCATCACTCACCGTCTGAAACAACGCGAAGCTGATCGGATGGAGTCACCCATCATCTGCGAGTGCGAGTTGGTGAACCGCTCGATGCTGGTCCAACTGCTGACCGAACAGCCCCAAGCCAGTTTCGATGATCTGCGCCGTCAGCTCCGCATCGGAATGGGACCCTGCCAGGGTGGGTTCTGCACGTCGCGAGTGGCCGGCATCGCCCACGAGCAACAGGTCATCGACGAGGCGCGGGCGACCGGATTGCTCAAGTTGTTCCTCGAACACCGGTGGATCGGGTTGTGGCCGATTCTCAACGGCGATCAGGTCCGCCAGACGGCGCTCGACAACTGGATCATGGAAGGCACCCTCGACATCGCGCATCTGCCCTCACCTGACGATGTCGAACCGGATCCCCTGGCACCGATGTCGCCCGACCCGAGGACGACCGATCCGACGAGTACGACGAGCCCGAGCCCCGACCCGACGGCAAACCCCGAGGTCAGCTCCAGGTCGACCACCACCACGAATCGGCGCGCCCGTGGGACCCGCGCCGCAAGCAAGGAGACGAAATGACTGACACCATTATCGTTGGCGCGGGTCTGAGCGGATTGAGCGCCGCCATCCGATTGGCGCAGGCCGGAGCCAAAGTCACTCTGTTCACCTTCGGATTGGGAGGCATCCAGCTGGGCCAAGGCACGATCGACGTCCTCGGCTACAGCCTGGCTGGGTCTCGCCCCACGCCAGCGGACACCGCGATCACTGATCCGTTCGCCGCGATGAGCCAGCATCTGACCGGCCATCCGGGTCATCCGTACGCCACTGTGCCGCTCGCGTCGATCCGCGACAGCGTCGACTGGCTGGCCGCGTTGGTTCCCGACCTGCTGACTCCCGGCGATGGTGTCAACCACATGGTGCCCACCGCGTTGGGCGGGTTGCGCCCGACCTATTTGATCCAGCCATCCATGACCTGGTCCAACCCCTCATCAATCGCGGTGGTGAGTCCACGCCAGATCAAGGACTTCTATCCGCGACTCGCGGCTGCCAATCTGACCAAGACCGCTCACGTCGACGCCCATGGCTACCACATCGACCTTCCGGCCAGACCTGGCGAAGTCGACTCCTCTCCGGTCGCGTACGCCACGGCGTTGGACCGTTCCGATTTCGCCCGGCGATTCGTCGAGTTGGTGGCCAACGCCATCGCCGATGAGGAAGTGATCGGCCTGCCCGCGATTCTCGGTCTGCATCCTGACACCGCCGAATCCATCGCGCGAGCCTTGGGACGCCCGGTGGTCGAATTCCTGTTGCCTCCGCCATCAGTGCCGGGTATGCGGCTCAACGTGGCGTTGACCCAGCGCGCCAAAGATCTCGGGGTGCGCGTCGTGATCGGTTCGAAAGTCACCGGTTTCACCTCAGCCGGGGCCAAGGTGACCGGCGTGGTCGTGGCCCAAGCCGGTCGCGACCAAACCTATCCGTGTGACCATGTCGTCTATGCGCCCGGCGGTTTCGAGTCGGGCGCATTGACCATGGACTCTTATGGCGGCGTGCGCGAAACGCTGTTCGATCTTCCGGTGGTCGGCGCCACAGCCGAAGATCTCATCACGGGCGATTACTGGGCCGACCAGCGCCTGTTCGCCTGCGGCGTCGCCGTCGACTCCGCGATGACGCCACTGGACGTGCTCGGCCAGCCGATCTACACCAACCTGCACGCCGTCGGCGGGCTGCTGGCGGGCGCGGTTCGATGGACCGAGAAGTCTGGTGACGGGATCGCGATCACTTCAGCCGTACGGGCGGCCGACGCCATCGTCAGCCCCGGCGTCACACCCACGACGAACGAAAGGACACGGTGATGTTCGAATCGACATCCCACGAGCACAACCTCCTGGCCCGAGCAAGTCTGGATCAGTGCGTCAAATGCACAATCTGCGAGACCCAGTGCCCCGTGATGGCGGTCACGCCAGCATTCAGCGGCCCCAAATTCGTCGGGCCGCAAGCTGAGCGCTACCGCCACGGTGAGTCGGTCGATCATTCGTTGGACTACTGCTCGTCCTGCGGCACCTGCACCTTGGTGTGCCCCCAAGGAGTCAAGATCGCTGAACTCAACTCCGTGGCTCGAGCAGCCATGAAGAAAGACCATATGCCTTTGCGTGACCAACTGATCTCGCGAACGATCATGATGGGTGCGGTCATGCGACCGGTCGCTCCGATCGCCAACGCCGTTCTGGCCAATGGAGCCGCCCGCTGGATGATAGAGAAAGTCGTCGGCGTCCATCGCAAAGCGGCGATGCCGACAGCCCACACCCGTACCTTTGCCTCGTGGTGGAAGAAACACACTCCGGCCCAATCGGCCACCGCTGGCAAGGTCGTCTTCTTCCATGGCTGCGCCGGCCAGTATTTCGAGGTCGAGACGTCGATCAAAGCCGTCGAGGTGCTTGAACATCTGGGGTACGAGGTGGTCGTGCCACCCCAAGGCTGCTGTGGACTGCCGCTGCAATCCAACGGCATCTTCGACACGGCACGCGGCTACGTCAAGACGTTGGCGGAGCGGCTCAACATCGCCGACGACGTCCCGATCATCACTGCGGCCGGATCCTGCGCAGGAATGCTGAAACATGAGGCCCACGAGATCATGGGTGTGGACGATCCAGCCGTGTTGAGGGTGGGTGGGCGAACCCGTGAGATCTCAGAATTCTTGCTCGACCTGGCCGACCGGGGCAAACTGCCGTTGGACTTCTCCCCCATCAACCTGGAAGTCGTCTACCACGTGCCATGCCAGGTGAAAGGTCAAGGCATGGGCAAACCCGCTCTGGAGCTGCTGCGGCTCATCCCTGGACTGACCGTGGTCGACTCCGACGCGACCTGCTGCGGCATCGCTGGAACGTACGGATTGAAGAAGGAGAAGTACGACGTCGGCCAAGCCGTCGGCAAACCACTGTTCGACAAGGTGCGTGACGTCAACCCGAAACTGGCCGTGTGTGACACCGAGACTTGCCGCTGGCAGATCGCCGCCGCCACTGGCGCGAAAGTCGTCCACCCAGTTTGGCTGCTGCATCAGGCGTACGGACTGAGCTGAGCGACGAACTCTTCGGCGAATCCACCGGCGTGCGGAACCCGGCCAGCGGCGTTGCGACCCGCCGAGCCTGGCCAGTCTTCCGGACAGGGAAAAGCCCGTTGGTCCGCCACATGACGGACCAACGGGCATCTTTTGTGGGTCAGGATCGTCTGTCCAGATGATCTCCTCTCGATGGTGGTGAAGAAGGGTCGTCGCGCGATGTCAGGCCAGTGGCGCCTCCCATAGTGCGATGTCGGCGCTGTGTTCAGCCCCGCTACGATCAGTCCAGGTGACGTTGACGACGTCTCCAGGCCTGTGGTTGGCCAATTCGGCGCTGAGGTCATCGACCGTCGTGATGTCGACACCGTCGATCCGTGTGATGCGCGAGCCCACCGCGATCCCGGCCTGTGCCGCCGGACTGTCCTCGATCACTCCTGCCACCCGAGCGCCAGTGGATCGGCTCGACACCTGCACTCCCAAGGCTGCTTGGCGACCGATGGTCACAGTGTCGCTCGCACGACCGTCCAACACGTCCCGAGCGACCTGCAGGGCTGTGCTGATCGGAATGGCGTAGCCAATCTCCTGCGAGGAGTCAGCCGAACCGGCGACGTTCATCCCGACCACGTTGCCATTCTCGTCCAGCAGAGCACCACCAGAATCACCGGGGACCAAGGCGGCATCCATTTGGATCAGATCGGTCAGCTTGGACTGGCTGCCATCGTCATTGTTGACGGTGATGTTCTGTTGAGTTGCGGCGACCTGGCCGGGCGCGGCGATGAGTTCTCCGCCGCCTTCGGCATTGCCGACAGCGGTGATCGAGTCTCCGACGGCCACCGGAGTGGTCGTGACGTTGACGGTGGACAGACCCGAAGCCCCGGTCAGGCGCAACAAGGCCACATCGGCGGTCGCGTCGTAGCCCAGAACCTCAGCCGGGTATGTCTGACCAGTCGATGGGATGGTCACGTTGACAGCTGTCGAGGACGCCACCACGTGATGGTTGGTCAGCACCAGACCGTCCTGACTGATCACCATGCCCGTACCCGCCGCTTTGCCCGAACCGTAGCTCACGGTGGTCTCGATCAGAACGACGCCGGTGGACTGCTGCTCGTTGGCTGGCGAGGTGTCAGACTGCCCGTCGCTGGCGTCGTCGGACTGGGTTTGGTCGGTGTAGCCAGGAATGGACGGAGACCAGGTATGACCGCCGCTGGACGGGTAGCTGGGAATCGACGGGTAGTTGGGCCACGCCAGTTCTTCGACCGTTGGCTGAGTTGGAACCGGGGTTGCCGTCGCCGGGACGACTCCACACAGACCCGCGGCCATCATGATCGCCGCCAGGCCGGCCGCTATACGATACTTCAGTTTCATCGACACTCCTTGAGACAGTGATGAAGTCTTGCGATAGTTCAAGTATCGACATCGACTCTCAGAATTCGCTCAGGAGCTTGACCCGGGGAGGACTACGATGGAAATCGACTGACGGGTCAGGCGTGTGCCAGGGTCGAGTTCGGCGCACGTCAGGCGCACATCAGGCGCAGGTGAAGCTCGCGTCAGACGTGAGCCAAGCCCGGGTTGGCGCGAGCCAAGCGCAGAGTAGACGCGAACCCGACGCGAGCCGAGCTCCGGTCAGACGCGAACTAGGCGTCGATCCGACTGGTCGATCAGTTCGGACACGGCTGTCCGAATCGTCCCAGTGGCCGCATCGATCGGCCCGCGACCGGCAACCACGAGATACCGACGCGGATCAGCGGCCGCCAGATCCAGAAAATGGTGGCGAACCCGCTCATGAAAGTCGACTCCGGCGGATTCCATCCGATCCAAGTCGGTCTTGCCGGCGAACGCCTGACGAACCGAAACGTCCATCACAACAGTCAAATCGGGCGCCAGATCCGACACAGACCACCACGCCAGACGCGTGATGTCGTCCACGCTGAGAGCACGACCGGCTCCCTGGTAGGCGATCGTGGAATCGACATAGCGGTCACAGATGATGATCTCGCCGGCGTCCAAGCCGGGTCGTACCACTTCGGCGACATGCTGAGCCTTGTCAGCCGCGTAAAGCAGCGCTTCGGCGCGCACATCCAGATTCACCGGGGAGTGCAAGACGATCTGGCGCAGGCTGGCCCCCACTTCGGTGTCTCCCGGCTCGAACGTCAGATGAACCCGATAACCCTGGTCGGTCAGCCATTGCGCCAGCCGACGGGCATGAGTGGACTTCCCCGAGCCATCGCCGCCTTCGAACGCGATGAACAATCCCGAGCGGTCGGCCATGGTCACTTCTTCTTCGTCGTTCGGGTGGTACGTCGCGTGGTCTTCTTGGGCGCTGGGCCCTTGGCCCTTTTCTCCGCCAACAGTTCAAAGGCCCTCTCAGCGGTGATGGTTTCCACCGAGTCGGTCTTTCGCAGGGTCGCGTTGGTCTGACCGTCAGTCACGTACGGACCGAATCGGCCGTCCTTGATGGTGACTGCGGCCCCGGTGGCCGGATCCGGCCCCAACTCCCGCAGCGGTCCGGTGGAGCGCGCGCCGCGTACGGGGGTGGTGTCCAACAGAGCTTTCGCCTCGTCCAAGGTGACCGTGAAAATCGCTTCCTCGCTGGGCAGCGGCCGTGAGGTGGCGCCATGCTTGATGTACGGCCCGTAGCGACCGTTCTGTGCTGTCACCGGCTGATCATCGATCTGACCGATGGTGCGCGGCAGACTCAGCAACTGCTCGGCTTGCTCCAAGGTGACCGTGTCAAGGGTCATCGTCTTGAACAGACTGCCCGTGCGAGGCTTGGCTGATTTCGGCGCCGCCGGTGGCAACACCTCGGTGACGTAGGGGCCGAAGCGGCCGTCTTTGGCGACCACCGAGTAGCCGGTGGTGCTGGATGTTCCGAGCTCACGCTCCTGACTGGCCGGAGCGTCGAGCAGTTCAGCCGCTTTGGCCTCGGTCAGCTCGTCGGGCGGTGTCTGCTCGGGCACGGTCGCCCGTTTACCCAGCGGGTCTTCCACGTAGGGCCCGAACTTGCCGACATGCACCACCAGCCCACGATCACCAGGAATTTCGAAGGTCGACAGTTTGCGCGGATCGACGTCGCCGACCTCGTTGACCAGATCATGCAAACCCTCGGCCCCGTCATGACCGAAATAGAACCGGCTCAGAATGTCCAGGCGACGAGCGTCGCCTTTGGCGATCTCATCCAGATCCTCTTCCATCGTGGCCGTGAAAGCATAATCCACCAACTGGGGGAACTGTTCTTCCAACAGCCGGGTGACAGCGAAGGCGAGCCAGGTCGGAACCAGGGCCGAGCCCTGTTTGAAGACGTAATCGCGCGAAGTGATCGTTCGAATGATGCTCGCATAGGTGCTCGGTCGCCCGATTTCCAGTTCTTCGAGCTTCGCCACCAGACTCGGCTCGGTATATCGCGCCGGCGGACGGGTCTCATGACCGCTGGGAGTGACACTGACCACCGTCAGGTCCTGCCCGCCATGCAACTGCGGCAATCTGGCCTGGGCGTCGTCATCGGTCTCATCAGGATCGTCGTGCGACTCGACATAGGCTTTCAGGAACCCGGCGAAGGTGACTGTGCGCCCCGATGCGGTGAACTGGCAGTTGTCGACGACGTGGTCACCGATCACTGCGCCCAGGTGGCTCGCCTGGATCCGGACCGTCATCGACTCGCCCTGGGCGTCGGCCATCTGGCTGGCCAAAGTCCGTCGCCACACCAGGTCGTAGAGTTTGAGCTGATCGGCGACCAGACCGGAATCCTGCGGCGCGCGGAAGACTTCACCGGCTGGGCGGATCGCCTCGTGGGCCTCTTGAGCGTTCTTGACCTTGGAGGCGTACACCCGCGGCTTGGCTGGAACGTACTTCGCGCCGAACAGTTGCGTCGCCTGTTTGCGCGCTGCCTGAATCGCCTGATCCGACAAAGTCACCGAGTCGGTCCGCATGTAGGTGATCCAACCGGCTTCGTACAAGTCTTGGGCCACCGACATCGTCCGCTGCGCGGTGAATCCAAGCTTGCGCCCGGCCTCCTGTTGAAGCGTGGTGGTTCGAAATGGAGCGTACGGCCTGCGGGTGTACGGACGAGTGTCCACCGAATCGACAACGTACGACGCCTGTTTCAACGTGTCGGCCAACGCTTGAGCTGACTGTTCGTTCAACACGGCCAGATCGCCGGTCAGCACCCCTTGCGACGTGAAATCGCGGCCTTGAGCCACCCGAGCGTCCCCCACTCGAGTCAGCCGGGCTGAGAATCGTGGCGGCTCGGCCTCGGCTCCAGCGTCCAGCAGGGCCGCGAGATCCCAGTACGAGGCGCGCCGAAACGCCATCCGCTCCTTCTCACGATCCACGATCAGACGAGTGGCCACCGACTGCACCCGTCCGGCGGACAGGCGCGGCATGACTTTCTTCCACAGCACCGGGGAAACCTCGTAGCCGTACAACCGATCGAGAATACGGCGAGCTTCTTGCGCGTCGACCAGGTCGGTGTCGAGCTCACGAGGCGAAGCCACTGCCGCTTGAATGGCTTGTGGGGTGATCTCGTGAAAGACCATGCGCTTGACGGGAACCTTAGGCTTCAATTCCTCCAACAGATGCCAGGCGATCGCCTCGCCCTCACGATCCTCATCGGTGGCCAGCAGGAGTTCGTCGGCGTCGGCGAGCTTGCGCTTCAGGTCGGCGATAGTCTTCTTTTTGTCCGCCGACACGACATAGATTGGCTGGAAATGGTTGGTCACGTCCACGCCCAGGCGCGCCCAGGGCTCCTGCTTGTACTTGGCCGGAATTTCGGCCGCCGCTGTCGGCAGGTCGCGCACATGGCCCCGACTGGACTCCACGATGTAGTCCGGTCCGAGGTACGAGGCGATCTTGGAGGCCTTGGTGGGCGACTCCACAATAACCAGCTTCTTCTGAGCCATCTTCGTTCTTTCTGTCTTCGCCAGACCGCACAAATGTACCGCACGGACTCGCCTGACTGGCAACGCCCCCAGTCAGTCACCCAATCTGCTGCTCCCCTACGCATCACAGACGCCACCACCGGCACCCCACCCCGTCGGCGCGACCACGCCGTGATGACACTCCACCTTAGCGAACCTACCCGAACCGACACCACCACCTTCGGCGCGATGACGCGACTTCATGGCTGCCGAGACGGCGCCACGACCGTGGGATGACGTGACCCGACGCCGGGCACGACCACGACGCCAATGCGACTCTGGGCCGACCCCGCGATGGCGTGACTGGGGGACTCGGCGTCAGACGAGTCGGCGGCGACTACCCTGCGAGGTGGTCCTCAGCCGAGGCGCCCGTCGGCGTGAGCCACGTCTGCGCCACCAGTTGGCGGAACTTGGGCATCACCATGTCAGCCAATCCGCCGAGGTCCGTCCCGCTCAGATGGGCCACGGCGGCCACGATCTGCGCCAAGGTGAGTTCCCCATCGCAGGCGCCCAGGACTCCACCGAACTCGTAATCGACTTGAACCGCCCGTCGCAATCCGTCGACTCGACGCAGGACCACGGTCGCCGGGTCCTGCCGCCCCACGGGCCCCAGCGTCTCCTGCACGACGCCTGGAGCCAGCACCCATGTCTGATCCAGAATCCGATGGTCAGACCAGTCGGCATAATCCAAGGCGCGAATATGGGCCTGGAGATCATCGGCCACGGGCTGACTCACCGAATGGCCCCATTGCTCAGCCACGACCCTGGGCGAATCGGACCCTGACTTGACCATCGTCACCCAGCCCAATCCCACGGATCGCACACCGCAGGCGCCGAAGTACTCCAGCCACTGACGGTATTTCGTCAGATACTGTGGGCTGCCCATCCACCCCGCATCGGCCAACCAGATCTCGATGTACTCGTATGGATCGAGGGTCTCCCGCTCCACGAAGTACGCGTCGCAACCGGCGGGCACCCACTGGGTCAACCGATTCTCCCACGGTTGACCGTCGACATGAGCCCAGTTGCCCAGGACATGCAGAGACCCTCCTGGGGCCAGCCGCGGACCAGCTTGCTGGATCACTGCTTTCATCAGATCATCGGACCTCAGACCAGCTTCACGGTAGGTCAACCGTTTGTCGGACGGCGGCGCGATGACGAAAGGCGGGTTCGTGGTGATCAGGTCGAAGACCTCGTCAGCCACCGGTTCGTACAACGATCCTAGTCGGGCGTCCACTCGGACGTCGTTCAGTGCGAAGGTCAAGCTCGCCATCGTCAGGGCCCGCGGGTTAAGATCGGTGGCCACCACCTGCCGAGCATGCTCGCACAGATACAGGCTTTGAATCCCACAGCCGGTGCCCAGATCCAATGCTGCGCCCACCTCATGGCGCGGCGTGATCTGTGACAGTGAGACCGAGGCTGGGGACATCCCCAACACATGGTCTGTGGTTGGCGGAACAACGCGAGTGTCCACGCTGGCGGCGTGATCGGACACCACCCAACCCGAAGCCTGAGTCGACTCGTCCAAGAACGGTCGAATATCCACCATCGCGGCCACCTGATCCTGCTGAACGGTGATAAGACCCAACTCCGCCAAGCCGGACACATCGATCGCGGCCAACGCCTGCGACGAAGGGACGACCTGCTGCAGTATGAACAGCCGGATCAAGGTCGCGAGACGATCTGTGCGCTGGCCCAATGCCCGGCAAGCTGCCACGGTATGGTTGCGCTCGAGATCGGACTGGCCCGCAGTGGTGATGGCCTCCATCACCGAGTCGACTCGGTAGTCGACTGCGATCAAAACCTCGCGCAAGCGCGACATGGCGTCGGTGTAGGTGCTCATCGCTCCAGCATCTCACGCCCGACTTGTCGAGAACCAGCCGCCGGGCGAACCGCCCGGACCTATGGAGCATCATGGCCCGGTGCCCGCGTACGACGTCGACGCCACTGTGTTTGGCCCGACCGGCCCCAGCAGTCGAAACTCCACATCGACCGACGACACGGCCACGACATCGACACCAGCGCGGATGATCTCGCATGATGACTGGCGCGCGCCGTTTCGCTCAGCCACATCGGCCGCAGTCTCACATGAGGTCTGATCATCGACGCGAGCAACGGCCTGCTCAGCGGCGGCCAATGCCGTCAAATCGGCGACATGACGGGCACGATGAACAGCCAGGACATAGACCACGACCATCGACATGATCAGCAAACCCAAAGCCAGGGCCACGCACCCGACCACCGTGGCGAGTGCAGCACTGCCGCGATCGCCAGAGTCGACTTGCCCTCGAACATTGCCCACTGTCGTCATCATTCACTCCATTTGCGCGTCGGCCTCGCCCGTCAGAGTGATGGCTGGCAGCCATTCTCCCCAGGCGTGCATGTCCATCACCACGGTCACATGAACCTGTGATGGACGAGATTCCACCTTCACCACCGCGTCGGTGGGCAGCCTCTCGGCGATGGCGTCGACGGCGACACGGTCGTCTCGAGCGGCCTGACGCGCGATCTCAGCGGCGGCGTCTTCACACCGCAGTTGGGCCAACCCCGCCGAAAAACCTCCGATGCAGCCCACCAGCGCCGCGCCGACTCCTAGAGCCGCCAGCGCCATCTCCACGGTCACCCATCCACCCTCGCCTGATCGGTTCGACCGATCGGCGATCGAACCCGCTCTTGCAGGAGGAAGACCTCTGCGTGTCATCATCGTTCTCCTCTTCACCCGGTGGGCGTGGAGACCGGAACTGGATCAGACTGCTCCGGTCACCACACACCATCGTCACCTCGTGTCACCGACCCCTGATCAGGCGCCGCCACCGATCAGACCCATGATGAGGTTGAACAACCATTGGACCAGCTTCCACAGCAAGTCCCGGAACACCGGATCCGAGATCAGTTTGAACAGCACCCCGCCGAAGGAGATAACGGCGACAGTTCCCACCGCGTACTCGGCTGTGGCCATTCCAGCTTCCCGATCGCCGTGGCCTGTGACCGTGGCCCAACCTCGACGAATCGCATTGATCAGTTTCTTCATTCTTGCCTTGCTCCTTCACTAAGCAGCCGCCTGCGCGGCGTCCGACCTGGACAATGGAGACCATGCATGGTCCGATGACCGTTTTGCGCTTCCTCAGCCAGACTGTGGATAACCTTCCCCAGCGAAGTCGATCCTGTGCGTTCATCGCACTGCTCCACCAGCCCCTCGCCTCGTCAGAACCCACGAGGATCACAGTCCATTCATCAGCGCGTCGAACCAGGCGCGCAAAATCACCAGAATCTTGAGCGGAACGGTCGGGCCGCCGATCACCCTGAGCAGCACCGCACCGGCGCCAACCACGGCAGCGGTGAGAACCGCATGCTCGGCGGTGACAGCACCAACCTCACCCTGACCACGGCTGCAGGCTCTGATCCGCCCACGCGGCACCTTCTTCAACATCATCATGACTCCTTTCTTGATGCCCAGTCGGGCGTTGGATATCGTCATCGAGACCATGGCGAACCGGCGCATCGAATTGCGATCTCATTGGACAGTCGACCTGATTGCCGTGGGACAGCACGCGACCGAGGGCGCGCGGTAGAGTCAACAGGGCCAGGGCGGAGCGAAGGTCCGGCCGTCACAAAGCCCGCCACAGGACAACACCGGTGAGGACACGATGTCGCGCCAGTCACACAACCAAGGACGTGCGACGGCGCGAGCAGGGCCAGGACGGCGAGACGACCACCCGGCTGAAGGACACACCACCAGCCGCAGCCTCAGAACAAAAACCCCACTCCAGCAGCGATGATCGGAGCCACGCCGAGCAGCATGAAGGCCGGCAAATAGCACAAACCCAAGGGAATGACCGCCTTGACCCCGACGGACTTGGCCGCGGTCAGCCGGGCAGAACGACCGGCTCGACGCAGCGTCGCAGCGTGGCCCGCCAACAGGTCACTGGTCGATGTGCCCCAAGCCGAGCTTCGAGCCAGGTCGCGCGCGCAAAAGCCCACCACCGGGTCCTGGACCAACAGACCCCAGGCTTGCTCGTCGGTCATCCCCACGTCGATGGCCCGAATGACGGGCGACAGAAGGTCGCCGACCGGCGATCCCACCGTTTGCACGACGACCTGGGTCGCGTTGCGTAGCGGTTGACCGGCGCGCACACAGGACTGGATCAAGTCGAGCACCCCGGGAATCTCCACGAGGATCGCCTGTCGACGCTGGCGTTGACCAGAAGACTCAAGCCGCCCCAACCCCACCCAGACAGCTGTCGCGATCAACGGGGCGGCAGCGATGATCCACCCCGCACCGTCCCAGCCGACGGCGACGACGATGACCGTCACGCCCAGCGCGATCCACCAGCGCTGTCTCGACGCCATCGCACCAGGCGCAGGTTCCAACCATGCGGGCAAGCGCAGCTTGGCTCGAGGCCGAAGCCGTACGACCACGTCATCGGGCAACCCCCACCACAAACTCAATCCGGCGCACACCGCCGCGACCAACACCACCGCCGTCATCTGTGATCCACTTCTCCGGTTGTGACCAGACCACCGGCCCTGTCAGCCAAGGCCTCACTCCACATCAGGCCGGCGCACCCCAGCAGGACTCCCGCCGCCAAACAGACTCTTCCCACCAGGCTTGCGACGAAGAAGCGCAGCGGGTCTGTTCCGAGCCCGTACGCCATCGCGATGCCAGCCAAAGGCAGAGCCGCGAGCATCTGACCGGTGGTTCGCGGACCGGCCAATTCACCAGCGACCACAGTCGCGGTGTCAGCGGCCTCTTCCAAGCCCAGACGGACGGTCTGGAGGGAGTCACGCATGGAACCTCCGGTGACTTCGGAGACCTTCCACGCCTGAGCGATCCGGCGCAATCCGGACTGGCCCGGAACCTCAGACAGCTCCTCCAACACATCCCAGGGCTGTCCGCCCATCCGTACGGCGGCGGCGACTGGCTCCAGAATGGGGCACTCGGTGGCAGCTACCGCGAGCGCCGACTGCGGGACGTGCCCGAGCGCGAGCAGCGACTGAAGGACTTGCGCCGCGCGTACGACTTCCTGAGCCCGGCGATAGGCCCGACGACCACGCACTCGTGAGGTCACCACCCAGACCACCGACCACGCCAGCGCTGCCCCAGCGCCGACGACACCAACTGGTGGAAAGACCACTCCGACACCCAGACAGACCGCACTGATCGCCAACCCCATCGCGAACCCACGACGCGACGAGCCGTGCCGCCGGCGGCGATCACGCGGTGGAGCCAGGCGAGCAAGACCGCCGGTTGCCCCAGGGAACAGCAAGAGAACAGCCAGACCAGCACAAATCACCGCCAGTGCCGTCATGACAACATCCTGGTCAGAGCATCCATCCCCGGTCCGGCGTGCCCTGTGCCACCGATTCCCTCCCAGGCGACGAGCGTGCCCAGTCGACCATCGGGCGAACGTTGGATGACACCGATCTGGGCGACGTGACGCAACGGGCCGCGACGGCAAACGTGGATGACCACTTTGATCGCGGCCGCGACCTGCGACTGAGTGGCTTCTACCGTCAAGCCGCCCAATCCAGCCAATGCCTCAAGGCGGGCAGGCAGATCCTCGATGCTGTTGGCATGAATCGTCCCGCAACCGCCCTCATGGCCGGTGTTGAGCGCTTGGAGCAGGTCGCGCAGTTCCGCTCCTCTGACCTCACCGACCACCAACCGATCTGGCCTCATACGCAGCGCTTGCCTGACCAGATCGGTCATAGTGATCAACCCGACACCTTCCCCATTGACTGGACGCGACTCCAAATGAACCGTGTGAGCATGCTGCGGCTCCAATTCGCGGGAGTCCTCGACGATGACGAGGCGCTGGGAATCTGGAACCAGCGACAGCAGGGTCGCCAGGAGAGTCGTCTTGCCCGACCCCGTGCCACCGCAGATCAGAAAAGCCGTCCTGGTCGAGATCACCCGACGCAGAATCTCACCGGCGGTCGGATCGACCGATCCAGCGGTCTGCCACTGGTCGAGGCTGAGCGCAGTGTGAACCGGCACTCTCAGCGACAGACAGGTTCCTGGATGCGCGATCCCACCCAACACCGCATGAAAGCGAACTCCACTAGGCAGACGGGCGTCGACGAAGGGCGAGCCGTCATCGAGGCGGCGACCGACTGAAGCTGCCAGGCGTACGGCCAACTGCCGCACGGCGTCCTCGTCTGGGAAGCGGACCTCTGCTTGCCGAAGCCCGTCACCACAATCGATAAAGATCTGGTCAGGGCCGTTGACGACGAGATCGGTCAATCCTGGGGTGGCCAGAATCGTTTCGAGCACTCCGACCCCGAGAGCGTCGCGCGCGATGCCATCTTGGATCGCCAAGACGGTGTCATCGGAGACGATCTGCCCAATTGACCGCAGCGCCTCGGCGATGTCGGAAGCGGTGGCCGACCGTCTAGCGAGGGCCAGGTGGCGACGCACCGACGCCACGACCTCCTGGCTCACCATGGCTTGACCACCTGGTGATTGTCATCGTCGACACACCAATCAAGGATCTGAGAGCACGCTTTGCGCCACCGTCCCCCGAGCATGGGCGGCACGCCACGATCGGCCAGACCGGGCAAGTCGCGGACATGATTGATCGATCCGACCAAGGGTAGCTCGACCGCCCGAGCAACCTCGCTCACCGCGACCGACCCTCCTTTGCGCACCACCAGCCCCCAAGGCTCGCTTCCTCGACGAAGCGCACTGGTTCGCGCCGCAGCGATCGACCGTACGCTCTGGCCAGCAAGAAGGATGGATCGACTAGCGGGCCACATCGCGGTGTCCTCCAGACGCGGAAGATCGATGAACACCACGTCATGGGTACGCGCCAGACAATCGATCACCGCCTCAGCGGCCGGCGGCGGAATCGCGGTCGCGTCAGTACGTTCCATCGACACGAGCGTGACCCCATCGACACGGGGCAACAGGTCTGTGATGTCGGCGATCTGCCCGCTGGCCTGGCGAAGCCTGTCCCAACGCCAACCGGGCAAGCCCTCCGCACCCAGCATCAGGTCGAGCCCACCGCCGCCCGGGTCGGCGTCGATCAACCCGACCCGCAAAGAACGGCGGGCGGCGAAGACAGCCAACGCCGCCGACAAGGTGGACGCGCCGATCCCACCGCAACCTGACCGGACAGCCACCACTGTGGCACTGATCGTGCCGCTGGAGCGGCCAGCCAACACCCCAGACAACCACTTTCCAGCCTGGGGAAGCAGAATCACCAGCGCCCCGATCGTCATCGACCAGCACCCGATCGCGTCGTCAGCGCCAGTCTGACCAAGAAGATAGACTCGACCGCGTCGAGGCAACGACAAGCTCGCCACCGCCGCGGCTTGGTCCGCTCCAACCAGAATCGTCCCGCAGGCTCGCCAAGCCGCCTTCACGTCCTCGGCGTCGTCGATCACTCTGATGGTGACGCCAACCGCCACCGCCGCCGCCTGGGCGAGGTGGATCAACCGAGTCTCGGCACTGGCGAGCACCACTGATGACTGTTCATTCTCCATACCTCAGACCATGGCGTGCAGGTCAGCGGAAGTGTCACAGAATCTCACCCTTGTGGATAACTACACCCGGACGTCATCGAATCTGTGGATAATGGCAGACGACGCCGTGTGGGGCCATGGTGTTCATGTGGTTTTTTCTGTACAGTTCAGGCATGACGTCCGTAACGATGATTCCTGCCGAGGCCCTCCGCTGGCTCGCAGGGCAGGAGCGAACGTCGATCCTTTTGATGGGTGCGGCGGACAACTATGCCCCGCGCTTGACGCGCACCGGACACTCGGTGACCGTGGTCGACCCCGATGTCGGGCGACTGAAGTCGCTTCGAAACCACTATTTCGGCGTGCATGTCGTCGCCGCCGACGGGCAGGCGCTCCCATTCGACCCGGAATGCTTCTCGATCGTGCTGTCGATCCAGAACTTCCACAGTTTTTCCGGTGATAAGGCGCTGACCGAATGGGCACGCGTGCTCAAAGCCGACGGGAGTCTCGGTTTGGCCTATGTCACTCGTGACGATTCGGTGCCGTGGGTGAAACGACTGAAGCGGCTGGTCCAGGCAACCTTGCCGGAAGCGATGACCGGTGATCGCGAGGTCGAGTCGGTCGCCGCGCTGGAGGCGTCCTCCTGCTTTCCGAACGTCGAGAGCACCTCGTTTCGGCTGTGGGTGCCATGCACGCGCGAGCAACTGCAGGCCTCAGCCGCCAACGCCACTGGCAGCGCCGAACTGAGTCCCGAGGATCGCGCCGCGCTCATGGATGCGATCGGTCAGTTGTACGACGAGTACGCCCGTACGCCCGATCCGCTGATGTTGCCGTACTGTATTCGGTGCTGGCGAGCCGGCGTGGATCGTACGAAACTGATCGAAGCGCTACGCCGCGGCGACGAGGGGCTATCCATCTCTTTGTGACCTGGACCGCACCGGCAGACCTAGGCCCTAGCCGTTGCCCCGAGCACACACCCGGATCTGGTCGCCACTGAAAAGCCCTGTCACGCGACGAGGAAATTGGCGATGGCATCAAACAGACGCCTGTCACGCTGGTAATCTGGGAACGTCAAGGAGGAAGCATGCCGTCCAGTTCCCCAAAGATCGCCGATCTTGTCACCAGCATCACCGCTGACGTGCGCAGCATCGTCGCCGATGAGATCGCCCTCGCCAAGGCGGAGATGAGACCGACCGTCAAACGGATCGGCATCGGAACCGGAATGTTCGCGGCGGCGGGCTACTTCATCATCTCGGCGACCATCATCGCGTGGTTCACGATCGCGGCCGGTTTCGCCTGGCTCTTCGCCGCCACCACCCCGCTCAGCGGGTGGGCCTGTGCCTTTCTGGGAGCGGCCTGCGCGATGGTGGCCTTGATCATCATCGCGGTCATCTTCGCCCTGGTGGGTAAGAAGTCGTTCTCACACCTGTCCGGTCCGACCAAGACCCCCGACACGGTCGCTCAAGCCATCGCCGCAATCAAGACCGGGGTCGAAGACGGCAAGCAGCGGGTCGAGGCCGCCACGACACGTCACCATACGGCCAACCCGAACTGAGCGCACCGCAGAACCTCACCAGCCTCACCCCTACGCTCTCGGGCCGCGCAGCAGCCGCGCGGCGACCTCAGGCTCAGTCGGCCCTGCGCCGTACGACGGGCAATGCTGTGCCACCGGGCACACTCCGCAGGCGGGCCGGATCGCGTGACAACACCGCCGCCCATGCCAGATGACCACATGGTCCATCGTGATCCACCACCTTCTCGGCAACAGCTGACACAGGTCGTGTTCCACCGCGGCAGGTTCTTTCGCCGAGGACCATCCCAGCCGATGCGCCAAGCGGATGACGTGAGTGTCAGTCGTCACGGCGGGAACGCCAAACCCATCGCTCAGCACCACATTGGCTGTCTTCCGACCCACGCTCGGCAGCCGCGTCAGCCGGTCCAGCGTGCGTGGAACCTGGCCGGAGAAATCGGTCATGATCATCTGCGAGGCGGTGATGATCGACTGGGCTTTGACCCGAAAGAACCCCGTGGAGTGAATGATTCGCTCGATGTCGAGCACATCAGCCGCTGCGAGCGCCGCCGGATCGGGGTACTGAGCGAACAACACCGGGGTGACTTGGTTGACTCGACGATCGGTCGACTGGGCAGACAGAATCGTCGCGATCAGCAACTGGAAAACCGTGGTGAAATCCAGTTCACACTTCGCCTCGGGATAGGTCCGTCGTAAGATCTTCACCACGGTGACCGCGTTCAAGCTTTCCGGCTCACCACCAGCCGTGTCGCCAGGATCGACCCCCACACCGTCACTCGGGGTCGCCATCGGCGCCGAGTGATCGCTCGGAGCTATCGTCGGCGTCACACCGTCACTCGGTTTTGTCATCAGCGCCGCGCGGTCGCTTGAAATAGGCGATGGGATTGCTGCCACCTTCGCCGACCAGCACAGTGACCAGCTCCCACCCGTCTTTGCCCCAACTGTCCAGGATCTGCTTGGTCGTGTGGATCAGCAACGGAACAGTGGCGTACTCCCAACTCGTCATGACACCACTGTAGTGGCACGACCTCGCGGCCGCGCGCGGACCAGCCAGGCGACCCGAAACGACGCCCGAGACGGCGGCGCGGCCACAATCGGGCCGGATTGGTGCGACCCAAGGTAGAATCGTCGACACATATGAACTGCGGGTCGTGCTCTGGAGAGCTCAAGCCTCTAGTATTGCTGGTATCGTACTCGCTCCGACACGAAGGAGGCCCTCCTGTCTGGATCGCTGTTCCCGAGTGTCGTAGGCAACCGGAGGAAAGGCCCCGGAGGCGGCGACGCGCTTCGCCCGCAGCGCAGCCTTGCTTCGGCCACGGACGCCATCGGACGACCTCGCCGCTCGGCGGAGACCCGCGACCAGAGCCCGTCGCGCCCGGCGGGCCTCAACCCGCGTCGTGCCGCGATTCGGCGAGACGACACCCTTCGTACGGCTGCCGCGCTGATCGCGGTGGTCGTGGCCTGTTGGGCCGTCTTGGGGGTGACGTTGGGGCTGGCGATGGACGCCGCCTATTCGGGCAAGGCTCTGCCCGGCTTCACGTTGGCCGGCACGGACGTCGGCGGGATGTCCAGGGCGCAGGTCCAGTCGGTGATCGTCAAGGATCAAGCCGACATCGCGGTCGAGGTGACCATCGGCCAAACCACGAAGACCGCCAACGCCTCGCAGCTGGGCATCGCGGTCGACGCGGCCTCGACTCTGGCCAGCGTCACCAACCTGTCTGATCAGCGGATGTGGATCTATCGCGACCACGCCGCAGCCATCCCTCTGACACTGACGATCGACAAGAGTCGTGCCCAATCTTGGGCCAGCGAGAACTTTCCTGACGTCTTTTCCGCTCCGGTCAACGCCGATCTGTCTTTCGACGCGACGGCGACCGAGTTCACGGTCGTGCCCGCGAAGACCGGCACGACGATCAGCGACGAGGATATCCAGACTCTGGTGGACACGGTGTCCGCCCATCACGGCAAGGTCGCCGTCACGTGGACTCCCCACACGGAGCAGGCCAAGGTCCAGGACGCGCAAGCGGCGACCACACAACAGTGGGCCAATGAGCGCCTGGCCACCCCCGTCACACTGACCTGGCAGGGTGAGACGATGTACACGCTCACAGCGGCCGACATCGCGTCGATCACGAGTTTCTCGCCCAGCGCCGACGGAGCCTTGACCCCGACTTTCGACGCGTCGAACGCCCATCGGCTAATCCGGGACGTGATCGCCCCGGCGCTCGACCAGGCCCCGGTGGCTCAGAAGGACCTGACCGACGACACCGGAGCGGTGGTCTCCACCACTCAGCAGGGCGTCCCCGGGCGGTCCTTGACAGCCACCGACGCTTTGGCGACGTCGATCGCCACCGGGCTGACCGATGGCGGCGCGACCAGTGTCGAACTGTCGTTCACGACGATTCCTTTCCAGACCGAGCAGGCCCGATCCGAGCATCCGGCGCCACCAGCCGGCTCCGAGTCGAGTCACTGGGCTGATGTCAATCTGACCAACCAGACGGTCACTCTGATGGCAGGGTCGAACCCGTCCAGCACCTTCACGATGTCGTCCGGCGCTCCCAGTCATCCCACGCCGACTGGAACCTGGGACGTGTACGCCAAAGTCACCTCGCAAAGCCTCAGCGGTTGCGTCGAAGACGAATGCTACGACTACGACAATGTGGCGTGGGCGACATGGTTCTATCAGGATTACGGTTTCCACACCGCGTACTGGCACAATGATTTCGGCACCCCAGTGTCCCATGGCTGTCTGAATCTGCGTGAGGCTGACGCCAAAGCGGTGTTCGACTGGCTATCGATCGGTGACGCCGTCGCCATTCACAACTGACGCGAGGAAGTTCTTCATGAAGATCACCACCGCCTTGGCGGCTGGATTGGGCGGCATCGGCGCGATCAGCGCCGCCTGTCTGACCTACGCCACGACGATCGAGCTCAACGCCTTCCACTTGCGCCGGGTCACCGTCGCAGTCCTTCCGCCGAAAGCGGAGTCGGTTCGAGTGCTTCATCTGTCGGATCTGCACCTGCTGGGTTCGCAGACCCGCAAGATCGCCTGGGTACGAGCCTTGGCCGATCTGGAACCGCACTTCGTGGTCAACACTGGGGACAACGTCGCCGAGGCCGCCGCTCTGCACGACTTGGCCCACGCCTTGTCGCCACTGGCCGGGGTTCCTGGTGTTTTCGTCTTCGGCTCGAACGATTACCACAGTGCGCGCCCGATCAATCCTGTGAAGTACTTCCATCCCAGTCATCCGACCCATGTCCAGGCGAATCTGCCCACCGCGGCGCTGGCGTTGACCTTGGAAGGGCTGGGCTGGGCCGACGCGGAGCAGCGACGCCTCCAATTCCGGCTCGAAGGCACAACGATCGAGGTACGCGGTTGTGGCGATCATCACGCCGAGTTGGATGACTACCCCGTTGTGGCCGGGCCGATCAGTCCTGAGGTGGACCTTCTGATGGGGGTGACCCATTCGCCGTACCGTGCGGTGTTGGATCAGATGACGCTTGACGGCGCTGGTCTGATCTTGTGCGGTCACACCCATGGCGGACAGGTCTGTCTGCCGGGCGGTCGCGCCCTGACCACCAATTGCGATCTACCGGCCAGCGCGGCCAAGGGTTTGAGTCGACACCGTGTTGGCGAGATGGAGACTGCCCTGCACGTGTCCGCCGGCTTGGGAACCTCGCCATACGCGCCGTACCGTTTCTGCTGCCCGCCCGAGGCGACCTTGCTGACGCTGACGGCGCGACCAGACCGGGACTGACCCGAACGCCGCCACACTGACCGGACGGCGCCGCCACGTCAGCGCGCAATGAGAGTTTCAGCGCCTCGCAGGGCGTCCACATATTGGGCTGAATTATGCCGCTGATCGGACAGCGGTAGTTTCTAAGACGCCGCAACGGACAACGCGGCCATATCAAAACCTGTGTGGAGGAGTCACTGATGTCACTCAATTTGCTACGCACCAAATCCATCGAACAGTCCCTGGCTGACACCGACGAGCCGGAATACCAGTTGAAGCGGACCCTGTCCGCCCTCGACCTGACCGTGTTCGGCATCGGCGTGATCGTCGGCGCGGGTATCTTCACCCTCACCGGACGCGCGGCGCACAACACCGCTGGACCAGCCGTGATCATCTCGTTCATGGTCGCCGCGGTCTGCTGCGCCCTGGCGGCGATGTGCTACGCCGAGTTCGCCTCGACAGTTCCCGTCTCCGGCTCGGCCTACACTTTCTCGTACGCCGCCCTGGGTGAGATCTTCGCCTGGATCATCGGCTGGGACCTCATCTTGGAGATGTTCTTGGCCGTGTCGGTGGTCGCACAAGGCTGGAGCGCGTACGTCGGAACCTTCCTCGACCAAATCACCGGCCAAGCCGAAGGCAGTCACGTCATCCCCGACGTCATCGCGTACGGCGGCAACGGCAACAGTCCAGGGTTCAACGTGGACCTGATGGCGATCATCCTCATCGGCGTGCTCGGCGTCTTGATGATCATCGGCATCAAGGAGTCGATGCGAGTCAACCTCGTCTTGGTGGTGTTGAAAATCGCCATCGTCTTGTTCGTCATCATCGCCGGGATCGCCTTCATCAACAAAGACAACTGGTCTCCCTTCATCCGCCCGGCTGTCACCGCCGCCGAAGCAGGCATCGACCAACCGGGTGGGTTGACCCAGCCCTTGCTGCAATGGTTGTCGGGCAGTCAACCCATGGTCTACGGCGGATCAGGCATCTTCGCCGGAGCCGCGCTGGTGTTCTTCGCCTACATCGGCTTCGATGTCGTCGCCACCACCGCTGAAGAGGCGCGCAACCCGAAGCGGGATCTTCCGGTGGGCATCATCGCCTCCCTGGTCATCTGCACCGTGCTCTACTGCGCGGTCGCTCTGGTCATCACCGGCATGCTCCCCACCCCGGACATCCCGCAGTCCGCCGCCCTGGCCAACGCTTTCGCGCTGGTCGGCCAACCCTGGATGGCGATCGTCATCTCAGCCGGAGCTGTGCTCGGGTTGACCACAGTGGTACTGACCATGCTCATCGGATCGACTCGTCTGATCTTCGCCATGAGCCGCGACGGCCTGTTCCCGATGGGCCTGGCCAAAGTCCATCCTCGGTTCCGCACTCCGTGGGTCATCGGCATCATCGTCACGGTCGTCTGCCTGATCGTGGCCGGGTTCACTCCTGTGGGCATGCTGGAAGAGATGGTCAACATCGGAACACTGTCGGCCTTCTTGATGGTCTCCATCGCGGTGATCGTGTTGCGCAAGAGGCGCCCCGACCTGCCTCGTCCATTCCATGTTCCCTTCATGCCGGTGATCCCGATCCTGTCGGCCCTGATCTGCTTCTACCTGATGCTCAACCTGGCCGTGGAGACGTGGATGCGCTTCCTGGTCTGGCTGCTCATCGGCTTCGCGGTCTACTTCCTCTACTCTCATGGACACGCCCGTCTGCAGACCGGCAAGACCCTTCACGACGATGTCGTGAAGCAGATGGACGCCGGGGTCCTCACACCGCCACAGAACCGGTAATTCACCAGCGTCATGGTCGTACGCCTCATAGGGTCGCACGATCACGACGAACCGCTCAGTCGATCACCCAGCCCGCCGCCATGGACTGGGTTATCGACTGTTGAGGCGAGCGAGTAAAATCAACGGGTTGGGCCGTCAAGTGGTCCATTCACCGTCGTCCGGTCCTATCCCGGCCATGAAAGCGAGCCCATGCCCATTCGTCCAGATTTGCGAAACGTCGCCATCATCGCCCACGTCGACCATGGCAAGACCACCTTGGTCGATGCCATGCTGTGGCAGTCCGGGGCTTTCCGAGCCAATCAGGACGTCGAGACCCGGGTGATGGATTCGATGGATCTGGAACGTGAGAAGGGCATCACGATTCTGGCGAAGAACACCTCGATCGCCCACCGGGATGCCCAAGGCAATCCGATCACGATCAACATCATCGACACTCCTGGCCACGCCGATTTCGGCGGCGAAGTCGAGCGCGGTCTGGAAATGGTCGACGGGGTGCTGCTGCTGGTCGACGCCTCGGAAGGCCCCCTGCCTCAGACCCGTTTCGTCCTGCGCAAAGCTTTGGCCAAGCGCCTGCCGATCGTGGTGGTCATCAACAAGGTCGACCGTCCCGACGCGCGCATGGCTGAAGTCCTCGATGAGACCTACGCTCTGTTCATGGATCTGATCGATGACGATCAGGCCGACGTGCTCGATTTCCCGGTCGTCTACTGTTCAGCCAAAGCCGGACGTGCCAGTTTGAACGCCCCCGCCGATGGGCAGATGCCCGACTCCCCCGATCTGACACCGCTGTTCGAAACCCTGTTCACCACCATCCCCGGCCCGTCGTACGTCGAAGGTTTCCCGCTGCAGGCCCATGTCGCCAACCTCGACGCCTCCCCGTACCTCGGACGTCTAGCATTGTGCCGCATCGTCAACGGCACGCTGCGCAAAGGTGAGACGGTGGCCTGGTGTCAGCGCGATGGCTCGGTGACCAACGTCAAGCTGACCGAGTTGCTGCGCACCGAGGCGCTGGATCGAGTCCCAGCCGAGTCGGCCGGCCCCGGCGACATCGTCGCCATCGCTGGCATCCCCCAGATCACGATCGGCGAAACGCTGTCGGATCCGGATGATCCGCGACCGCTGCCCCTGATCCACGTCGACGAGCCGTCCATCTCGGTGACCGTTGGCATCAACACCTCACCATTGGCGGGACGTTCGGGCAAGAATCTGACGGCCCGCTTGGTGAAGAATCGTTTGGATCAGGAGCTCATCGGCAACGTCTCGATCCGTGTCTTGCCGACCGCTCGCCCCGACACTTGGGAGATCCAAGGCCGCGGCGAGTTACAGTTGGCCATCCTGGTCGAGATCATGCGTCGCGAGTCGTTCGAGTTGACGGTCGGCAAGCCCCAGGTCGTGACCCAGATGATCAACGGCAAGCTGCATGAACCGACCGAGCGGCTGACCGTCGACGTGCCCGAAGAGCATCTGGGCGTGGTGACTCAACTGCTCGGCTTGCGCAAGGGCCGCTTGGAGCAGATGGTGAACCACGGCACCGGCTGGGTGCGCATCGAGTACGTCGTTCCTGCGCGCGGCCTGATCGGTTTCAGGACCGAGTTCCTGACTGAGACTCGCGGAACCGGGATCATGAACCATGTCTTCGAAGGGTACGAGCCGTGGGCCGGTCAGATGCGACTGCGCTCGACGGGGTCTTTGGTGGCCGACCGCCTTGGAACGGTCACGTCGTACGCCTTGTTCAACCTGCAAGAGCGCGGGATCCTGTTCATCGCTCCGGGCATGGAAGTCTACGAAGGCATGATCGTGGGTGAGAATCCCCGTCCCGAAGACATGGATGTCAATCCGACGAAGGAGAAGAAGCTCACCAACGTGCGCTCCTCGACCGGCGAAGAACTGGAACGCCTTGTTCCGCCACGAACCATGTCGTTGGAGGCGGCCTTGGAGTTCTGCCGGGAGGACGAGTGCCTGGAAGTGACGCCGACCGACATCCGCATCCGCAAGACCGAGTTGTCGGCCAGTCTGCGAGGCCGAGCTCGAGCCCGCGAAAAGAACGGCTAGACTAGGCCAAATGAAGATCAGTGGACGAGCGATTGCGCCCTGGTCTTTGGTGTTGGTGGCGGTCTTGTGGGGGTCGACGTTCTTCTCAACCAAACGTTTGGTCACCCATCTGGCGGTCCCCGACTTTCTGGCAGTCCGTTTCCTGATCTCCACCGTCGTCTTGGTCGCCGCGCTGGTGATTCGCGGAGGCAAGTTGACTCGCACCACGATGAAGCGCGGGGCTGTTCTGGGAACGTTGTGGGCGGTCGCCCAGTTGACACAGACCATTGGGCTGGAACATACCTCCGCGTCGATCTCCGGCTTCGTCACCGGATTGTACGTCGTTCTGACCCCAGTGTTCGGTCTGCTGATCTTCAAGATCCGGGTTCACCAGCGAGTCTGGATCGCCGTGGGACTGGCCACCGCCGGGCTCGGTGTGCTGACCTTGAGACCGGAGACGGGTGGTCTCGGACTCGGTGAAGGGTTGACGATCATCTCGGCCGCGTTGTTCGCCATCCACATCATCATCTTGGGCCGCTGGTCCACACCTTCGCAGGCTCTGCCGCTGACCGTGGCCCAATCGATCGTGATGACGGTGATCCTGTTCATCATCGCAGCCCCCGACGGGATTCAGTTGCCCGACACCGGTGAGGCCTGGATCTGGGTCGTCTACCTGGCGGTGTTCTGTGGGGCGTTGACATTGCTGCTCCAAACCTGGGCCCAAAGTCACCTCGAGGCCAGCAAAGCCGCGGTGATCATGTGTTCCGAGCCGCTGTGGGCCACATTCTTCGCCATCGGTTTCGGTGGTGAGCGCCCCACCTGGCTGTTCGCCATCGGCGCTGCGTCGATCCTGGCCGCGATGTACCTGGTGGTACGCAGCCCCGCGGCCACACCCGCACCGGGCGACTAGGCACGAGCGGGCGAACGTGCGGCCCGTGCTCCGCAATCAAGCCCGCGCCGAATGGCTAGACCCGAGCAGGCGGCGAGATGGTCCGCTACCGCGACCGCACCCGGCTCGGGCCTCGAGACGCTCACCGCGATCAACCTCGCCAGGTTCCCGTCGTTGTCTCACAAAGCGACTAATGTGGGTTGTGTCAACCCGTTCCCCTCACGGAAAGCTGTTCATCATGAAAGGGTTCAAAGAGTTCATCACGCGCGGAAACCTGCTTGAGTTGGCGGTCGCGTTCATCATGGGCGCTGCTTTCACCGCTGTCGTGACCGCGTTCACCAACCTGATAATGAGCGCCATCTCGGCGATCGTCGGCGGCAAGCCCAACTTCGATCAAGTCACGATCGCCGGGGTCGCGGTCGGTCCGTTCATCACCGCAGTGATCAACTTCTTGCTTGTCGCCTTGGTGGTGTACTTCCTAATCGTCAAGCCGATCAACCTGTGGCGGTCCCACCATCCGAAGACCGACGACACCGCGCCGAGCGAAGTCGACCTGCTGACTCAGATCCGCGACGCGCTGGTCGCCCAAGAACCAGGCGAACCCGACACGAGCCAACCCCGTCACACCTGACCCCAACCGACCCGACTCGATCGGTCGCACTGTCTGCCTGTCTCAACTGATCTTCACTTCACTCGACTGGTCGCGGCTCCGACTCGACCTGAAACCCGTGTCAGGTCAGCGGGTGGACCGACAACCCATGACCGGTCAGTTCCAGTTCAGTGGTGACTCCCACCCGACTCAGGAACTCGCTGTGATGGCTGACGATCAGGATCGCCCCTCGGTACGATTCCAGCGCGTCGACCAATTGATCGACGCTGGTCAGATCGATGTTGTTGGTCGGCTCGTCGAGAATCAGCAGTTGGGGTGGCGGAGTGCCCAACAGCAGGCGCGCCAACCCCACACGAAACCGTTCACCACCTGACAAGGTCGACACCGGGCGAAACACCGTGTCACCCCGGATCAGCAATCGTGCCAGTTGGGCGCGAATCTCACTTGACGTCGCCTGCGGAGCGACCTCAGAAATGACCTGAATCGCATTCGCGGCATCGTCGATCAGGTCGTACCGCTGCGGCAAGTACCCGACCCGATCGGTCATCAGAGTCCCAATGACCGGACCGATCCGCCCAGCCCAACCACCCGACGGTTGAGACCGACCCAAGGTGGACATCAACTGTTCGAGCATCGTGGTCTTGCCGACCCCGTTTCGCCCGGTCAGCGCCACGCGCGCCGGCCCGCGCAAGATGAACTGCCCGTCGGTTCCGCACCGGAATTCGGCCAGAGTCTTGGACGCGTGCACCTCAGGATCGGGCAAGTCGATCCGAATCCGATCTGACTGTCGGACCCGTCCAGCGGCCTGGGTCAATTCGGTCTCGGCCTGGTCGACCCTGGCGGCGACCGCGCCACGAGTCCGGCCAGCGCCATCTTCGGCGATCCCCCGCATGGCGTCGCGACTACCCTTGCCCATGCCCTCTTTGATCGCCTTCTGCTTGCCGCGCGCCAGATTCTTGGCCGTCCGTTCGAACGCCACCACCCGCTGGTGACGAGCCACCCGCAGGGCTTGCTCGGCGGTCTTCTCTGCTTGGACGGCCGCCGCCTGCTCGCGGGAAACAGCCTCGACGAATTGAGAGTACGGCCCACCGAAGATCGTCACCTGATGGTCCCGCGCCTCCGCGATGGCATCCATCGACTCCAACAGATCTCGGTCGTGACTGACCACCAGCACTGTGCCCGGCCAGGTTCGTACCATCTCCACCACGGCTTGACGCAACACTTGATCGAGGTTGTTCGTCGGTTCGTCCAACATGGTGATGGGCGCGTCCCGCAAACGACAGCCAGCCACTGCGACCACCATGGCCTCCCCGCCGGACAGCGTGGTCGCCTCGCGATCCAGACCGGCATCAGCCAGGCCGCCGCCAACCCCGCCCAACTCGTGAAGGACTTGAGTGGCCCGCTCACGGATGTTCCAGTCGTCGCCGACCAGATCGAACAGCTTGGTGTCCACCGAACCGGCTTCGATGGCACGAAGGGCCGCCAGCTTGGGGGACACGCCCAGCAGGTCGGCGAGCGTCGATCCTGGTTGACTGATGACCATTTGCGGCAGATAGGCGATGTCGCCGTGGACGTCGATATGGCCCCGAGTCGGCGTCAACTGTCCAGCGATCAGACGCAGGATCGTGGTCTTCCCACTGCCGTTGTCCCCCACGAGGCCCGTACGGCCGGTGGAGAATGTCACAGTGAGGTCGCTCAGCGCGAGGCTGCCATCCGGCCAGTCGAAACAGGCATGGGAAAAAATGATAGGTGAATTCATGGTGTGCTCCAGCGATAGTGCTCATGGTCGCGGCATCGCGACCTGGTCGGCGCTGCAGCCCCAGAACGGACTCAGCGCGAGAGTCTCAACTCCACACCTGTCATCTCAAACATCTTTCACTGTCGTTGATGCTGTCGACTGTCACTCGGCAACCTGACAGTGCAAAGTATACCAACACCGCCCTATTCGCCACACCACCAGTTTCGCGCCCTTGCGGGCCCACGAGGAGCTCAGCGTCGACCGGGCTCACCCGAGGTGGCCGACACCACCAGGCGGAGCTGAGACGCGGCGAATATCGAGCCGACTTCATACTCCTTGATGTTCAGCCTGACCGCCAGTCGGATCCGCGTCGACGTCGACGGTTGAAAAGTTGATGTGAGCCCGCGACGGCGTTGGGCCACGCTGACCCTGATAGTGCGAGCCGACACCGGCCGATCCGTACGGATGAGCCACCAGTGACGACATCTGGAAGAAGCACAACTGGCCAATCCTCATTCCCGGCCACAAGGTGATGGGCAAAGTGGCGACGTTCGACAACTCCAGCGTGATGTGGCCGACGAACCCCGGATCGATGAAACCGGCCGTCGCGTGGGTGAGCAGCCCGAGCCGACCGAGCGAGGATTTGCCCTCCACCCGGGCCGCGATCCCTCCCGACAACCGCACAGTCTCGTAGGTCGAGCCCAACACGAAGGCCCCAGGATGCAGCATGAAAGGCTCGTCATGGCCGATCTCGACCCGATGAGTCAGATCAGGCTGGTCACTGGCCGGATCGATGCAGGCGTACCGATGATTATCGAACACCTGGAAGAACCGATCGAGATGAACATCGACACTGGCCGGCTGGACCATCGTCGGATCCCACGGGTCCACCCCGATGTCGCCGCGTTCCACCGCAGCGACGATGTCATGATCTGCCAGCATCAGCCCGCCTCTTCTCTCACCTGTGTCACGGCACGTTCCTGTCACACGCGTGATCGGACTTGGGATGGGTCATCGTGGATGACGGCCCATCCCGCAAGCCCGATGGCCGATGAATCGGCCCCTGCTCGACCCAGCCTAACTCACTGCTGCGGATAGACCACGCCCATCTGACGACGAACCTCGTCTGTCATGGTCAACACTTCCACGGTCGCGTCCCAGGTCATGAATGGCGACTGCGTACGACCCTCGGCCAAGCAGCGCGCCACTTCAGCGGCCTCGTACTGGAAGCCCCCGTCGACCCCGGTGGCCAACAGACGAGGCGTTCCGGCGCGAGGGGTCAGGACCATGTCCTGCGGAGTGTAGAACCACTGCGGGATCTCCAGATCGGCCTTGGTTCCCAAAATCTGCACCCCGTTGCGCGCCGCGGTCGCCATGTCGGTGTACGCCACCGCCAGCCGATCACCATACTGACAGGTGATGTTCTCACGCAAGTCGACCCCAGTGCTGGTTTTGACGCCTGTCGCACTGATCGACTGCGGGGTTCCCCACAGCCAGTGGATCAACGACAGCGGATAGATCCCCAGATCCAACAGAGCCCCACCACCGAGCGACGGATTCATCATCCGCCAGGCCGGGTCGAGGTTCAGCGACTGGGCATGGGTTGCGACGATGGCATGCACCTCGCCCAACTCACCAGACTCGATCAGATCGCGCATCACCGTGTACTGCGGCAGGAAGCGACTCCACATCGCCTCCATAGCGAACAGGTTCTGGCGCCGGGCGACCTCGAACACCGACCGTGCTTGGTCCGCGCTCAGCGCGAACGCCTTCTCCACCAACACCGGCTTGCCGGCCTCCAGCGCCAGAATCGCATGCCGAGCGTGCAAACTGTGCGGACTGGCCACATAGACCGCATCCACCTCGGGATCAGCCACCAGAGCCTCGTACGACCCGTGAGCGTGGGCATGAGGTCCGTCGGGCAAGCTGAGATGCTGGTCAACGAACTGCTGGGCTCGGCTGACGTCGCGCGAACCGACCGCGACCACCCGACTGGCCGTAAAGGCAGTGACCTCTGCGGCGAACCGACGAGCGATGCTGCCCGGGCCGAGAATCCCCCATCGTATCGCCGGCGCCTCACGCGGATCGTAAGGCGCAGATAATGCCATTGTTGTCATGGCTCCTCCTCATCGATTGACGCACCGCTCGACGATCGAGCGGTGAAAATCACGACCGGGTGTCCGTCTCGGCATCGATCGCCTCCGGATCGACCAGCTGACCACGGGAGCGCAGATCCCTCAGGATGCGCGCGTGGAACTCTTCGTCGATGACGTACTTCCAGCGATACAACCCGTAGCCGATCAACGTCATCACCATCGGGAAGACCAGCATCATGACCTTCATCATGGTCAGTCCGCTTGGGGTGACGTCATCGACCGCCTGCGCACCGTTGATCCCCGACCAGATCAGGGTCAAGGCGACGATCTGCGCCGCCAAGGCGGCTCCAACCTTGTTGATGAACGGCTGCAAAGCGAAAGTGATGGCGGTGTTGCGTCGACCCAGCTTCCAGTGCCCGTAGTCGATCGTATCGGAGATGAACATCAGCATCAGCACGGTGACGAACGAGTCGCCGACGAACAGCAACACCCCCGCGAGCCCGATCACCGCGAGGTTCATCGGAGCGAAGAAGAACACCACGTACCCCGCCGTGATCAGCCCCGTGGCCACCGTGTACAGCGCACGCCGACTCAAACGCTTCCGGGCCAGCGGGAAGATGGCGAAGCCGATCAGCATCGACACCCCCATGATGATGCCGAACGGGGTGTACATGTTCTCATCTCGGTAGGCATACTTAAAGAAGTACGTCCCGAAGGTCGTCGTGGTGACGTAGCCGGTCATGAAGGTGATCATCGCGATCGCGACCCACAGCAACTGGTCGTTCTTGACCACCACCGACAAGATCTCTGAGACCGTGACCCGCTCCTGCTCGACCACCAATTCCGGCACCTTGGTCCCCACCAGGGTCACGACTTGACCGATCACCATGATGGTGACGACCCCAAGGGCGTAGAGGAACCAGGCCCACGTTGGCCCGACGGCGGCGCTGAGCGCCTTCGTCACCGGAATGATCGTCCCGACGACGGCGAACTGCCCGATGGTGGCGAAGATCTTCGCCAGCGAACCGATCTGCTCGCGCTCGGTCTGGACCAGTGTCAGAGCTGGCATCAACGACCAATATGGAATGTCGTTGGTGGTCCAACTGAGGCTCCACAGCAGGTAGAGCAGGGCGAACACGGCGACGAAGGCCACCCCGCTCAGTGTCATCTCGGAGAACAGCAAGACGGTCACCACCGCCGATGCGATCATGCCGATGAGGATCCAGGGTTTGTAGTGACCCCACTTCGTCCTCGTGTTGTCGACGATCGATCCCATCACGATGTCCATGAAGGCGTCGAACAGACGGGCGGTAAGGATCAGAGCGGAAACCCAGGCCAGCACGGCGTTCGGCGTTCGCACCACTTCAGTCAAGTAGTAGATGAAGTACATGCTGATCAGGGTGTACACCATGTCCCGCCCCGTAGTGCCAACCGCAAACGACCATTTGTTCCGACGGTGGGAGATCTCCATGCCCCAACTCTAGCGGGTCGCCACGACAAACAACACGGCGCTCAGGTTGGAATCGGGCCGACAAAGCCGAAGTGTGATGCGCACAAGGCCCGACGCGGGCTCGAATTCGACCCGGGGAGAAAGCCGTGGGCCCCGTACCATGAAGGTACGAGGCCCACGAAGAAGCGAAATCGCCTACTTGTTGATCTTGGTCACACGACCCGCGCCGACGGTACGACCGCCCTCACGAATAGCGAACTTCAGACCCTCTTCCATCGCGATCGGCTTGTTCAGCACGACCGCCATGTCGGTGGTGTCACCAGGCATGACCATCTCCACACCCTCAGGCAACTGGACCATGCCAGTCACGTCGGTGGTGCGGAAATAGAACTGCGGCGAGTAGTGGGAGAAGAACGGCTTGTGACGCCCACCCTCATCCTTCGTCAGCACGTAGACGTTGCCTTCGAACTCGGTGTGAGGAGTGACGGAACCGGGCTTGGCCACGACCATGCCACGCTCCACGTCTTCCTTCTTGGTGCCGCGCAACAGCAGACCGACGTTTTCACCCGCGCGACCCTCGTCGAGGATCTTGCGGAACATCTCCACACCAGTGATGGTGGTGGACTGCTTCTGCGGACGGATACCGATGATGTCGACCGTCTCACCGGTCTTGATGACGCCACGCTCGATACGACCGGTCACCACGGTGCCACGGCCGGTGATCGTGAAGACATCCTCGATCGGCATCAGGAAGGGCTTGTCGATGTCGCGCTCCGGCTGCGGAATGTAGTCGTCGACAGCGTTCATCAACTCGAGAACCGTGTCAGCCCACTTGGCGTCGCCGTTCATCGCCGGGAAAGCGGCGGTGCGCACGACCGGGCAGTTGTCCCCATCGAACTCCTGGGACGTCAGCAGCTCGCGGACCTCCATCTCGACCAGTTCGATGAGCTCCTCGTCGTCGACCATGTCGCACTTGTTCAGCGCGACGACCATCGCGGGAACACCAACCTGGCGGGCCAGCAGAACGTGCTCGCGCGTCTGGGGCATCGGGCCATCAGTGGCGGCGACCACGAGAATAGCGCCATCCATCTGAGCGGCGCCGGTGATCATGTTCTTGACATAATCAGCGTGGCCGGGGCAGTCCACGTGAGCATAGTGACGCTTTTCCGTCTGGTACTCAACGTGAGCGATCGAAATGGTAATACCACGTTGACGCTCTTCCGGCGCCTTGTCGATCTGATCAAACGCCGAGACAGCGTTCAACTCAGGATACTTGTCGTGAAGCACCTTGGTAATCGCCGCGGTGAGCGTGGTCTTGCCGTGGTCGATGTGCCCGATGGTGCCGATATTGCAGTGCGGCTTAGTCCGCTCGAACTTGGCCTTTGCCACTTGGGCTCCTTCTTCGGATATTGCCACGCATTCGCGGGGCTACTTCGTTGCGTCCACGAGGGTTCTCGCAGACGTTGTCTAGAGTGCCTCCCACGAGAGGAGGCATACCCCTCTAGTTTTTCCCACTTCCGCTCCCGAGTCAAATGGTCACGGCGGGGTTGGCGCGAGTTTCCGCGCCAAGCTTCATTCTCACTCGCTGACGCGGGCCTTGGCGATGACCTCATCGGCCACAGACTTGGGCGTCTCGGCGTACGAATCGAACTCCATCGAGTACGACGCCTGCCCAGAAGTCTTCGACCGCAGGTCACCAACGTAACCGAACATCTCAGCCAACGGCACCAGCGCACGGACGACCCGGTTGCCGTACTGCTCGTCCATGGACTGGATGTGGCCACGACGAGAGTTCAGGTCGCCGATCACTGTTCCCAGATAGTCCTCCGGAGTGGTCACCTCAACGCTCATCATTGGTTCCAACAGCGCCGGATCCGCCCGACGAGCCGCCTCCTTGAAGGCCATCGATCCGGCGATCTTGAAGGCCAGTTCGGACGAGTCGACGTCGTGGTACGCGCCATCGACCAAGGTGACTTTGACATCCTCGACCGGGTACCCGGCGAGAATGCCGAACTGCATGGCGTCTTGGATACCCTGGTCGACCGCGGGGATGTACTCGCGCGGGATACGACCACCGGTCACCGCGTTGACGAACTCATAGCCCGAACCCGGCTCTGTGGGCTCCAGGTCGATGATCACGCGGCCGAATTGGCCAGAACCACCAGTTTGCTTACGGTGGGTGTACTCCACCTTCTCTACCTTCTTGCGCAGGGTCTCACGGTAAGCCACCTGGGGCTTGCCCACATTCGCCTCGACCTTGAACTCGCGCTTCATACGATCGATTTGGATTTCCAAATGAAGCTCGCCCATGCCCGCGATGATGGTCTGACCAGTCTCCTCGTCGGTGTGGACGCGGAAGGTCGGATCCTCTTCCACCAGCTTCTGGATCGCCAGTGTGAGCTTCTCCTGGTCAGACTTCGTCTTCGGCTCGATGGCCTGCTCGATGACAGGCGACGGCACGTCGATCGACTCCAAGATGATCGGATGCTGTGGATCGCACAAGGTCTCACCAGTGCCGGTGTCCTTCAACCCCATGACCGCGCAAATCATGCCCGTGCCCATGACCTCGACCTCCTCACGCTTGTTGGCGTGCATCTGGTAGATCTTGCCGATGCGCTCCTTGCGGCCCTTGGTCGCGTTGAGGACCTGCTGACCAGAGTGCAACACGCCGGAGTAGATCCGGATGAAGGTCAACCGGCCCAGGTGTGGATCGGCCGCGATCTTGAAGGCCAAGACGGTCAGGGGCTCATCGTTGCTCGGATGACGCTCCAGCACCACGGACTCGTCGCCAGGCTTGAAGCCCTTGATGGCCGGGATGTCCAGCGGGCTGGGCAGGTAGTCGTTGACGGCGTCGAGCAGGGGCTGGACGCCCTTGTTTTTGAACGAGGTTCCACACACCACCACGTTGCCGGCATTGGCCAGCACCACGCGGCGCAGAGCGGCCTTCAACTCCTCCACGGTGAAGTCCTCACCGGCGTCCTCGCGTTCCAACCACAACTCGCCGAACTGCTCGTCGATGTCGGCCAACGCCTGGATCAGGTCGGTACGGGCCTGCTTCGCCTTGTCGACCATGTCGGCCGGAATCTCTTCGATCGCGTAGTCCTCGCCGATGGTGGTCTCACCACGCCAGGTCAGCGCGCGCATCTGAAGCAGATCCACCACGCCGATGAAGTTCGCCTCAGCGCCGATCGGCAACTGGATCGGCAGCGGGATGGCCTGCAAACGCTCACGGATCGTCTTGAGACAGTGGTCGAAGCTTGCACCCGTACGGTCCAACTTGTTGATGTAGCAGATCCGAGGCACGTGATACCGCGTGGCCTGACGCCACACCGTCTGTGACTGCGGCTCGACACCGGCGACACCGTCGAACACGGCGACGGCGCCATCCAGCACGCGCAGACTGCGTTCGACCTCCATCGTGAAGTCGACGTGGCCTGGGGTGTCGATGATGTTGATCTGGTGGTCTTTCCAGAAACAGGTCGTCGCCGCCGAAGTGATCGTGATGCCACGCTCTTGCTCTTGCTCCATCCAGTCCATGGTGGCCGCGCCATCATGAACCTCGCCGATCTTGTAGTTGATGCCGGTGTAGAACAGGATTCTCTCAGTGGTGGTCGTCTTTCCAGCATCGATATGCGCCATGATGCCGATGTTGCGCACCATATGCAGATCAGTCTTCAAATCTATCGCCACGTCAGTTTCCTCTTCTTCTTTTACGTGTCTTGTGTCGCCCGAGACCGGGCCTAAGTCAACAATCGCTGTTCACACAGATACCCCGGATGGCGTGCATCCGAGGTATCTTCTGTGATAGCTGGGGGCTGAGCCCATGGGATTACGCGAAATCACCAACGGTAGTGGGCGAAGGCGCGGTTGGCCTCAGCCATCTTGTGAGTGTCCTCACGGCGCTTCACTGAAGCGCCCAAACCATTGGCGGCGTCCAAAATCTCGTTGCGCAGGCGCTCGGCCATCGTCTTCTCTCGGCGAGCCCGGGAGAAGGAGACCAGCCAGCGCATGGCCAAGGTGTTCGCTCGAGCTGGCTTCACCTCAACCGGAACCTGATAGGTCGCGCCACCGACACGGCGAGACTTGACCTCGATGCCGGGGCGGACGTTGTCCAAAGCGCGCTTGAGGGTCTGCACCGGATCAGCGCCATCAGTCTTCGCGCGGGTGCCTTCCAACGCGGTGTAGACGATGCTCTGAGCCACGGTCTTCTTGCCGCTGAGCAGGATCTTGCTCACGAGCTGGGACACCAGAGGCGAGCCATAGACGGGGTCGACGACCACCGGACGCTTGGGCGCCGGGCCTTTGCGGGGCATTTACTTCTCCTTCTTCGCGCCGTAGCGGCTACGGGCCTGCTTACGATTCTTCACAGCTTGGGTGTCCAACGCGCCACGAATGATCTTGTAGCGCACACCGGGCAAGTCCTTGACACGCCCACCACGCACGAGCACCATCGAGTGCTCCTGCAGGTTGTGGCCGACACCGGGGATGTACGCCGTGACTTCGATGCCACTGGACAGGCGGACACGAGCCACCTTCCGCAGCGCGGAGTTCGGTTTCTTCGGTGTGGTGGTGTACACGCGAGTGCACACGCCGCGGCGCTGGGGCGAGCCCTTGAGGGCAGGCGTCTTCGTCTTGCTGACTTTGTCAGCCCGCCCTTTGCGGACCAACTGCTGAATAGTAGGCACCTACAATTTCCCTTTTCTCTGCTGTGTTCTCACCTAGAAAGCGAGGTGAAAGCTTCTGTTGTGATGAGTGGTCGGCCCCGAAGACCAAACGCACCCATCCGAGGCCGGACGTACCAAACCCAAGGGGTAAGGCTAGCCCCTCAACCGGAGTCGGGTCAACTTCTGCGCGGTTGAAAACGATGGACGTTCCAGCGGATTCTGGTCACGTCATCCGTGCCGACGCTCGAAGTCCACCATGAAGTCTACCAGGGCTTCGACCCCAGCCAAGGGCATCGAGTTGTAGATCGACGCCCGCATTCCGCCCACGGTTCGATGACCGGCCAAGAAAGCCAATCCGGCCTGCTCCGACTGCTCCAGAAACCGCGCGTCGAGGCTCGGGTCGGCCAAAGTGAAAGGGATGTTCTTGGTCGAGCGCGCGTTGAACGAGACCGGGTTGGAGTAAAAGGAGGTCGCGTCGATCAGGTCATAGACCAAACCTGCCTTGACCCGCGATTGCTGAGCCATCGCCTCGACTCCCCCGGCGGCCTGCACCCAGTCGAGCACCAGTCCCAGCACGTACACCGCGAAGGTTGTGGGGGTGTTCAGCAAAGACGATGCACGCGCCATCTTCGTGTAGTCAAGTATGGATGGGCAGTCGGCACGGGCATGACCGAGCAACGCCTTGTCCACGATGACGACCACCGCTCCAGCGACTCCGAGGTTTTTCTGTGTTCCGGCGAATACCAGACCGTGAGCTGACACGTCCATCGGTTGGGACAGGATTTGGGAGGAGGCGTCGGCCACAAGTGGCACCGGCGCTGTCGGCTGATCGCGGAACTCGACGCCACCGATGGTCTCATTGGGAACGTAATAGAGATACTTCGCGCCCGGATCCACCGCGTACGACCCCAACTCGGGAACGGTGGTGTAGCCCGAGGCTGCTTCATCGGCGGCCCGCTGGACCGTCAATCCCATCAACTGCGCTTCCTTGGCGGCCGTGTTGCCCCACGACCCGGTGATCAGCATGGCGACTTCGTCACCGGGCTTGGTCAGATTCATCGGCACGGCCGCGAACTGCCCCATGCCGCCGCCTTGCAAGATCAAGACCTCATGGGTGGACGGGATCGCCAACGCCTGCCGCAGTTTGGCGACGACGCGATCCATCAGGTCGACGAAGTCAGGACCGCGATGAGACAAGGTCATCACCGGCATGCCCGTTCCATGCCAATCTGGCAGTTCTTGTTGAATGATGGCCACGACTTCAGCGGGCAGTGCCGCTGGCCCCGAGGAGAAGTTGTACGTCACGACTGCATTGTGCCACACCTGCGCCCGGTGACCCGGGAGCGACCATCGCGGCCAGTCAACCCAGCACCATGTACACCACAGGCATCATAATAATAGCGATGATGACACTGATCGAGGCGATCAGGCTGGCCAAGCGCACATCACCGTGCGCCTCGTCGACGAAGCCGGCGATCATGACCGCGACCGGCGCCCACAAGACCACGATGACGATGGTCTTGATCTGATCACTCAGCACCGCCGACGGGATCGCGTACCACATAAGAAGGCAGAACACGATCACAAAGGCGTACCGTCTGGCGAGGAATTTCGCGGCCGTCGCCCAGGCCCTGGCGGGCAGGGCCAAATCCAGACCGACTCCGATCATGAGCATGGCGCAGAACGGGTTGGCCTGACCGATCAGCGAAGTGAAACCGATGATCTGCTCGGGCAGTCGGATGTGAGCCAGTTGTAGGAACAGCAGAACCAGGTAGGTGTCGAACACCGGTGAACGAAGCATCGTGACCGCCAGTCGTCGCAGGCTCATCGACTCGCCACGTGCGATCATCATCGCCCAGCCGTAACCGATTCCACCAGCCGCGATCGAGTTGCCGATGTCGAACATCGCGGTGTAGACGATGGCAGCCGGGCCGGCGAACTGCGCGGCGTACGGCATGGCGAAAGCCCCGACGTTGTACGAGCCGGAATGCAGGATGGCGAAGCTGCGGCGCCTGGCGGTGTCATGACGGGTCAACAGCCAGGTGGCGCCCTGCTGAATCAGGTTGACCGCCGCACCGATCACGATGAGCCAGGTCAGAGTCCCGGTGATGACGAAGTCGTTGAAGCTGGTGATGAGCGCGCACGGCAAGGTGACCCGCAACACGATGATCGCCAGCACCGAGAAATGCTCACGGCGCACCCATCCCAAGCGTTTGATGGCGTAACCGACCAGTACGATCCCGGCGAGGCTGATCGCCCGGGTGACAACGATGTCCACTGCTTCCCTTCTGTCGCCCACCGACTCTACTGCCATCGAGAATCGGCGTGTCGCTCAGCGGTCACCGTGGACGCGGGTCAAGAAATGGGAGGGGCCCTGGATCGCTCCTTAGTCGTGCCATTCGCCCGACATTGAGAGCCCCAGGGCCACCCGTTAGGTGCCAATCGGCAGTGTGGATCGCCATCCCCCACATGAGGCGACCCCACATGTCACCCTTGCACGCCCCCTCAATGAGAAACACTCCTCAACGGCAATTGCGACAAAGGCAATACTACGTCGCAATGTCAAGAAAAACAGGACCTAGGAGTCTTGACATATCAATGGTCCACATGTTATTTAGCGGCCCAAAGGTAGAGTTGTCGTTGACTAGCTGATATGGCCAAACAAGCTCATCAGACCACAGTATGATGCTGGGGGAAATTCGGCCCGATTTCCAGGAAAGCCGACTGGCAACAAATGGAATCTTCATTGCATGTCGTCCCTTTCCATCCGATCACTGATTTTCTCTCGGTGGTTTACTTGCCTATCTCAGCCGACCCACGATCCTATGAAAGACTGGACCAATGCGCGCCTATGCCACTGTGCTCAAAATCCCCGGCGCCCTCGCATTCTGCGCCGCCGGCCTATTGGCACGCTTCGGTGGGGCGATGGTGGGCATCGGCACCGTGCTCATGGTCTCAGGGTTGTACGGCTCGTACGGCCTGGCGGGCGGTCTAGCGGCGGCCAACTCTGTGGCATGGGCCGTGGGAACCGCGATCCTGTCGCACATGGTCGATCGGCGTGGCCAACGCGTGGTCATGCTGCCGGCCGCCTTGGTCTCCGCCGCAGGACTGACGGCTATGGTGGTCTGCGCCGTGGCCCACGCCCCGGTGGTCACCTTGTTCATCGCCACCATCGTGGCCGGCTTCACCGGCGGATCGCCCGGCGCCATGGTCAGGGCGCGCTGGAACCACATCTTGACGAACTCTCGTGAATTACACGCGGCGTACTCTCTGGAGTCAACCCTGGACGAGGTCACGTTCGCGGTCGGTCCGGTGCTCGCCACCTGGCTGGCCACCGCGGTCAACCCGGCCGCAGGTCTGGTCGGACCGATCATCCTTGGCGCTGGCGGAGCCTTGGTGTTCTATTCACTGCGCAGCACTGAACCGCCGATCATCGCGCCCGAGGCGCACCAGCGACACAACCGCTTCCTACTGGCCTACCCGGGGATAGCCCCCGTGCTCGGCGTCGGATTGCTGATGGGGTGCGTCTTTGGCAGCATCGACGTCACGGTGGTGGCCGCCATGACGCAATGGTCGGCCCGTCCGCAAGCCGGCATCGTCTTGGCTGCGATGTCAGTCGGATCCGCCATCGGCGGACTGCTCTACGGATCGCGCGGTTGGTCCAGTCCAATGTGGAGGCGATTCGCAATCGGCATCTGCCTGCTCGGGGTGGCGGTCTGCTCCTTCTTCCTCGTCAACGGACCAATCCTGCTCGGACTGTGCGGGTTCGTCGCCGGTTTCGCCGTCGCGCCGACGTTCATCAACGCCAATGGTCTGATCGGACGACTGGTGCCGGGCAGCCGGCTGACCGAAGGTCTGGCGTGGCTGGGCACGGCCATCGGCATCGGCATATCGGTCGGATCGACCATGGCCGGTCATTTCATCGACCTCTACGACTATCACGCCGGGTTCTTGTGCGTCGTCACCGCCGGGTTGACCGGATGCGCGGTCGGAATCATCGGCGCGCCGATCCTGTCCAAGGTCACGGCCTCGAAGCCATTTCCACCCCTGGACGAGGCCGTGAGCGCCGACGACACCCTTGATAGCGGACCGGCCGAATCCTCCGCCACCTGAATCATCGGTCAGCTTGATCGTCGGTCGCTGCGCCCGCCGACTGAACCGGTGGTCCGCGAGAGGTACAATTAGCAGTCGACCAGTTAGAGTGCTAACGTACGGTAGCCTGAGCTGCGTCGGAAACTGTGTGTCTAGCCACGGAGGGTGAATGCCGATCTATCAATACCACTGCACGTCCTGCGGTCGAGACCTCGAGATCTTCCAGCACATGACCGATCCGACGCTGACGGTGTGTCCGGAATGCGCTGGGCACCTGCGAAAGGTCTTCTCCCCGGTGGGCATCGTGTTCAAAGGTTCCGGGTTCTACGCCACCGACAACAAGAAGAGCACGTCGGTCTCGACTCCTGCCGCGACGACCTCCACCACCAGCGACACCGCGGTGGCGAAGTCGACTGACACTGCGGCGACACCATCGACACCATCGAGCTCCGATCCGGCTACGACAGCCAAGTCAACCTCGACCCCGGCGAGCACGACGGCAACGGGATCGACGGCAGCGGCCTCATAGCAGAAGTTCAATCCGAACAGTTCTCGCAAGGCGAACAGTCCCCGCCGCCGTCAGTCGATGCGAAGCCAGCCCGGGATCCGGCCGGGCGAGCGCAGGCCATCTACCCGCATGGGTCGCCGCTAGAGCCCGCATCCCGTATTCTTAGTCGCGATGGCAGACCTTCGAACGCCGGGCGGCAGACCCCGGCGATCCTTTTCTGGGCCGCAGACCAGCTCTTCGGCCACGCCTCGTCGCGCCTTTGACGAAGCTGAACAACCGCCAATACTGTCCGGCTACGAGTACCAGCCGGGTCACTCCGCCCCAACCGCGATCACCGCCGAACCCTGGCAACCGATCACCGCTGGCGTCGAAACCCCTGACTCGATCAACAACTATAGGTCGCGCCCGCCCGTACTGTGGCTGGCCATCATCGGGCTCGTACTAGCGTTGGCTGTCGTCGGGGCGATCGTCATCTCCAACATGCAGTCGACCCCCGACGCATCCCAAACCAGCCCACGGCCTTCGACGTACGCCACCCAGACTCGTAGCGGCGGCACTGCGTTCGAAGACTCCGCCGTGTCGGGGTACTGGAAGATCACCAACTGCGCCTGGGGGACCAGCGGAGTCACGCTCACCATCGAGATCACCGTCGACACCGGGACCCTCTACTACGACTTCTACGGCTACGCCAACTCCGACCGTACCCAACTTCCGCCGGTGACATCGGGAGCCACAGAACTGGAGCCTGGATTCATCGGCCCAGGTCAGACCGTGACTGGAACCCTGGCTTTCGAGCTGGACCGCCAACCGATGACTGTGGTTCTGATCAGTCGGGGGATGCAGCAACTGTCCGCTTTGGCCGTGCCATCCTGAACCGACACCTCATCATGAAGCGAGCGGCCACAAAGCCGCGCGGTGTCCACTCGTCATCAACACTCCAATAGATATCATTCTTTCGCGAGGGCAGCGGCGTGCGCCTGCTCCAACTAACGGTACCGTAGGTAGTGGAGCCGTCCGGCGCCAGGAAAGGAAGGTTCATCCATGGCCTACGCTGACTTTTATCAGCCGGGAGTTCCTGCTCAGATCGAACCGCCGACCAAGTCCCTGGTTCATCTGCTCGAAGGCGCTGTGTCTGAAGGGAAGAACGCCGTCGCCACCGAGTTTTTCGGTAAGACGATGACGTACACCGAGTTGGGTGAAGCCATCAACCGAGCCGCCGAAGGACTACGCCAACTCGGCGTCAACCCCGGCGACCGAGTCGCCATCATCCTGCCCAACTG
>JAITVK010000009.1 GCA_031285845.1 Propionibacteriaceae bacterium | reverse complement strand
AAGTTGGGCTTGTTCGGTCTTGGTGTCGTCTCGTGGAGGGGTTGTGTCGGTGTTTCGACCGGTTTTCGCTGTTTTGGGTGACACAACCCGTCCACGAGTTTGCTGCGTACGGTGTCAGGACTCACTTGGGCAGGGTTGTGTCAAGGGTTCCGACTCTTGTCGAGGGACACGCGTGGCTTGGCGGCACTCGTACCCCCGGGTGCGTCCCATCCCGCTCATCCCCGTCACTGGCGCCCCTCGTAGCCGTCGTGATCTGGACGGTTTCGGGGTTCGGATGGGGGTTCGCAGGAGCGTCAACCCAGTTTCGGGTTCGGGGACGATCGTGCGATGACAGGACAAGGCTGCTGTGGCACACTGAGACCATGGCAGCAGACGCACTGGACAATCCACTCGACCCACCTGATGAGGCGGTCAGTGGTGCGGGTTCGTCTGCGCTTATCCCACGGACGTTGGTCATTTTGTTGGGCCTGGCCGCGGCGGTGTTGATCATCCAAGGCGTTCAACCGATCAAGTCCACGTTGGCGGCGTCGTTCATGGCGCTCAACCTGGTCATCGTGGTGTGGCCGATTCAGCAGGCATTGTCGCGCTGGATTCCGCGGTTCTTGGCGTCGATCGTCGCCGGATTGGCCTGTGTGGCGATCCTGGGAGGTTTGATCTGGTCGGTCGGCTGGACGATCGCCCAGTTGGTCGGCAAACTGCCCGACTATTCGGAGCGGTTCACCGAGTTGCAGCATCAACTGATCAGCCTGGTCAACCAAATGGGCATCGCCACCGACAACATCGCTTGGGACACGATCCTCGACCGGCTCCAAGACGTCTCCATCCCCACCATTCTCAACACCTTGAATGCGATCCTGTCGGGCCTGACCGATTTCGTCGGCCTGTTCGTCGCCATCTTGATGATCCTGGTCTTCATGGTGATGGATTCGACCGGGTTCTCCGCTCGCATGAAGCGACTGCAGGAGCGCCACAACCCGACGCTTGCCTGGGCGCTGTCAACCTTCGCACGCGGCACGCGCAAGTACTGGGTCGTCACCACCGTCTTCGGTCTGACCGTCGCCCTGTGCAACTGGGGATTGCTGCTGGGGCTCGGTGTGCCCCTGGCCACGGTGTGGGCGACGATGAGCTTCGTCACCAACTACATTCCCAACATCGGTTTCATCATCGGCATCATCCCGCCGACCATCATGGCCCTGCTGGCGAACGGCCCCTGGACGGCGCTATGGGTCGCGGTCGGTTACACGATTTTCAACACCGTGCTCCAGACTTTCATTCAGCCGAAGTTCACCGGCGACGCGGTCGGCATCACCCCGACAGTCGCCGTCCTGTCGCTGCTGATCTGGTCGTACGTCTTGGGTCCGCTTGGCGCTCTGTTGGCCGTGCCGTCGACGCTACTCGTCAAGACGCTGCTGGTGGACATCGACCCGCGTACGCGCTGGCTGAACGTGTTGATCGCGTCGAACCCGAGGACATCGGATCAGGATCCCGAAGAGCAGTCCACGCTGGTCGCGCGTGCGAAGCGGGTCCGCAAACTGACGGCCGTTCTGTATCGAAACGGCGCCTCGTCGCGGAAGGGCGGGGCCGCCGCCAGCGAGTTGGCCGACCTGAAACGCGAAGACGAGCAGCCAACTAAGAAGAAGCGCTAGATCGTACGATCTGACGACGTGGATCGAAGCCCAGTCCACGCCCAAACGCACGTGGTGACCAAGAAGCGATAAGCCGTACGATCTATCGACTCTGTCTGGCGATCACGGCCGATGATGTCAGTGTGGTTTGACGGTGACTACTTGACCGGCTACGCTTGTGCCTACGTTGGCAAACGGTGCGATGTCGCATCCGAACGCCTCGGGCCGCGGACATCGCCACAGTGAAAGGTTGACCATGTCACGAAGGCTCAAACAAGGGGGGATCTTCGCCACCCTCATCGCTGTGTTGCTGGCGCTCATGCCAGCGACCAATGCCTCGGCCACAGCCGACGGCTCTGTGTTCTTCACCCCGGATCTCGCTCAGTATCCGGACGGGGACGCCAGCTATCCACGTCTGATCCGGGTGATCAACGACCACACGGACGACGACACTCTCCTGGCGACATTCGCCAAGCGTTTCCAGGGCTCGCCCACCGTTTTGCCGATCTACCGCAGCACTGACGGCGGTGACTCGTGGACGCTCGCCTCCACGCTCGGCTCCAACACACCGGGGTGGGATCTGGAGGCGCCCACGCTGTTCGAAGTCCCGTACACCGCTGGCGGGTTGACCGCCGGAGACATCTTGGCCGCTGGCACCGCCTGGAGCCTAGGCGACTTCACGGCTCAAAAGGTCGAGGTCTTCCGCAGTCAGGATCGCGGCAGCACCTGGACCCATTGGTCGGACTGTGTGGCCACCTCCGGCCAGCCGAACGCGATGGGCCAAGGCATCTGGGAACCGTGGTTCTTCCAGACTCCGAGCGGGACCTTGGGATGTTTCATCAGCGACGAGCGCCCATCGGGCGGTTCGACCAACAACCAGATCATCGGTCATTTTCTCTCCACGGATGGCGGTCGTAGCTGGAGTTCGAGCATCACTCCAGACGTCGCTTTCCCAGCGGACAATCTGGCCAGGCCCGGGATGCAGACCATCGCCGCGCTGCCTGACGGGACCTTCATGATGAGTTATGAGATGTGCCGTGACGCCACCGACGCCGACCATGCTTGTCAGGTTTATGTCAAAGTGAGTTCGAACGGTCTGGACTGGGGTGATCCCAGTGATCCGGGAACTCTGGTTCAGACCAGTGATGGACGTCAGCTTTTGCACACTCCGTACATCACCTGGAGTCCGGCCGGTGGTCCCAATGGGACCGTCTTGATCTCGGGCCAGCGGATCGGCACTGGAACCACCGGGAACTATACCGTGCAGCCAGAGTCGGGCCGTGTCATCTTCGCCAACACCAACTTGGGGGTGGGGCCATGGTTCGAGGTGACCGCTCCAGTCAGTGTGGATCCCACCGGCGGTTACAACCCCGGCGAACCGTCATGTCCCGGTTACAGTTCTCCGATCCTGCCCAGTGTGGACGGCCAACAGTTGCTCTACCTGGCGGGCACGTGGATCCCGGGCACAGGCAATCAATGCGAGATTCGTATGGGCTCGGCCAGTCTGGGCAGCCTGGATCTGACGCCCAGTTTCCAGGAGTCGGCCAAAGTCGGTTTGGCTGAGTACGGCGGTGTCTGGTCTCAAGGCGGCGGCGTTCTCGCGCAAACGGCCAACGAGGCTGGCACGAAGGCCCTGTTCGGCACGACCTCGTGGTCAGACTACGTGATCGAGTCGGACGTGCGCCTCGACGCGGATGGGCAGGCGGGTCTGCTCATGCGGGTGACCGCACCGGGTCAGGGGGCCGATGCCCACACTGGTTACTACGTCGGAGTGGAGTCTGGGACTGACGAGTTCGTTTTCGGTTATCAGAACCATAACTGGACCTCTTTGGGGTCGGCCTCGGTGGTCGGCGGAGTGACTCCGGGCGCGTGGTATCGGATGCGGGTCGAAGCCAACGGCTGTGACTTCGCGCTGAGTGTCGCGCCGGCGGATGGTTCGGCCGCCGCCACTGAGCTCGCCGTGACCGTTCCCGGCTGTCAGCCAGCGGGCATGGCCGGATTCCGCTCGCACTTCACCGCGGCCAGTTGGCGGGATGTCAATGTGACCTCGACCGACTTCGACGCCTACGGTGGGCAGTGGCAGGCCTCAGCCGGCGTCGTGACGCAGACTGCGGCCGATGTCGCCGGACCTAAAGCGATGATCGGCTCCAGCGACGGTTCGGATTACACCGTCGACACTGATCTGCGGTTGGACTCGGCTGGTCAGGCGGGCGTTTTGGTTCGTACGACTAATCCAGCGGTGGGGGCCGACGCTCACACCGGCTACTACGTCGGGGTCGATCAGACCAGCGGACAGCTCGTCTTGGGTAGTCAGGACAACAATTGGACGGGCATCGCCTCGGCGTCGATCGCCGCGGGCGTGACGGTCGGGGATTGGTATCACCTGTCGGTCGCCGTGCGAGGTTGCTCATTCTCGGTCAGCCTGAATCCGGTCGACTCCGCCCAGCAAGTGACTGTGTTGTCGCAGACGGTGGCGAGCTGCCAGAGCCACGGCGCAGTCGGACTGAGGTCTCATTTCACCCAGGCGAGCTGGCGCGACACCACGGTGTCGGCGGCCTGACGAGGCGGCGAGGGTCGTCAAGTGGTGACGGCCCTCGCCTCTCCCAGTGGGAGCACCCGAAATCATCGATCGCTGTGACAGTGGCGACGTCGCCATCGGGCAGCGCTGCGTTCAGTGATCGGGCCAGTGCCGCGTTCAGTCTCAGGCCGCTTCTGTTTTCTGGTCGGCGGTCGCTCCGAGGGTGGATTCGCGGGGCATCAGGCGATGGGGGGCGACGACTTCTTCGGCGGGGGTGTCGGGGTCGTCGATGCGTCGTACGAGGTGGGCGACGGCCTGATGGGCGATGAACGGGATGTCGAGTGAGACGGTGCTGAGCGATGGACGCGAGTAGACGCCTTCGTCGATGTCGTCGATTCCGATCACGGCGATGTCGTCGGGGACTGAAAGTCCAGCGTCGTCCAGCCCGCGCAGCGCTCCGATGGCGAGCAGGTCGGAGTAGCAGAACACGGCGTCGGGGTGTTCGGGGGCCTCGAGCAAGGCTCGCGCGGCCTCGTAGCCGTCGGAACGTCGGTAGTGGCCCGCTGGTCGAATCAGCGCCGGGTCGGGTGTGATCCCCGCGTCGAGCAGCGCCTGCTGGTAGCCGGCGGTGCGCAGTTGCGGGGTGGCGTACGCCTGGTCGGGTTGGGAGCCGATGGCGGCGATGCGGGTGCGCCCAAGGCCGATCAGATGGCTGGTGGCGTCGTAGGCGGCCTGGAAGTTGTCGATCGCGACGTGGTCGAATGTGCCGTCGAACTCGTACTCGCCGAGCAGAACGAATGGGATCGACGAGGTGATCGTCATCGCGTCAAGCTCGGTCTTGGTGACCAGGGGCGCGAACAGGATGCCGTCGAAGAGCATCCTCCGATCAGTGCTGGTGAACAGTTCGCGCTCGGTGTCGTGGTCGGGGCCCGTCTGGTCGATCATGACGCGGTAGCCGAGTTCGGCGGCGGCGTCAATGACGTGACGGGCCAGGGTCGAGAAGTACGGCAGGTCGATCTCAGGGACGACAAGCGCTAAGACGCCGGTGCGACCGGTGCGCAAAGTACGGGCCACCAGGTTGGGCCGGTAGTCGAGCTCGGTGATCGCGTCCATGACTTTCTTGCGCATGGCGTCGCTGACGTGGGTGTAACCGCGGATCACATTGGAGACGGTTCGTAGGGACACCTGGGCATGGGTCGCGACGTCGCGCAGTGTTGCGGGCAAGTCAGGCTCCTTCACGGGCTGTCGATCGGGGGATGGCGACGGGGGTCGTCATCCAAGAATTATCGTAGACCCCCACTTGCAACGTAGGAAAACCCGGTGTATGGTATTGCCATCGTTGGCAAACACGAAGGAGTGCACATGACTATTCATATAGGCCGAGTCCTTGGACTAGGAGTATTGACTATTGCTACCACGCTGGTCGCCGGATGTGGCGGCCCCAGCATCACGGGCGGTGATGGCGCCTCCGCGGAAGGCCGTCTTCAAGCGCCCGACACCGCCTCGCCGTCTGGTGAGATCACCATCTGGGACCGCGAAGGCGACCTGTTCCAGGTGTTCGAGGCGACCATCGCCGAATTCAACAAAAAGTACCCCGACATCGTCGTTCATCATGAGGCGGTCGACATCGCCTCCAAACTCCAGAACACTCTCATCACCGGCGCTGATGTTCCCGACGGCGTGTTCCTCGACGATCAACTCGTGGCCGGTTACGCCGACCACCTATGGGATCTGAGCGACGTTCTCAAGCCGTACGTCAATGACATCGCTCAGCAGAAGCTCGACGTCAACTCGCTCAACGGTGGAATCTATGGGGTTCCGTTCGATTTGGATCCGGGTCTGCTGTTCTACAACCAGACCGCCCTGGAACAGGCCGGGGTCGACGCGAGTGCGATCGAGACCTATGACGACCTGCTGCAGGCCGCCCGCGACTACAAGAAGGCGGTGCCCGATTCCGGCCCGATCCATCTGGAGCAGGCGGCGTTCTTGGGCCAGTTGCAACTGGAGATGTACGCCAGTCAGCTCGGAACCAGCATCGCCGACGCGCAAGGGGCCCTTCGGCTGGACTCGCCGGAATACGAGCAGATCCTGGGCTTCCTCGACACGGTCTCCAAAGAAGGGTTGGGCACTCGGGCCGAGTATCTGAGCTCGACCGACGTCGAGACCCTCGACTCGGGCAAGCAGGTGTTCTATCCGTGGGCGATCTGGTTCGACTTCGCGCCGACCCAGTTGCTCACCAACACCTCCGGTGATTGGCGAGCCATGGAGCTGCCCGCGTGGAAAGCTGGCGGGGCGCGCAGTGGGGCGATGGGCGGTTCGTCTTTCATCCTGCCCAAAGACGGCAAGAACTCTCAGTTGGCTTGGTTGTTCTACGAATTCTTGATGTTCGACGAAGCCGGCTACACCGCTGTCTACGGACCCAACTCGGTCTACCCTGGCGGGTTGAACACCTCGATCCCGTCCTATGTTCCGGCCGCGAATCCCGACAAACCGCTGTTCGAACCGGTGGCGGGGATGGGCGACCAAGACCTGTGGGCCGTCGCGACGGCCGCTGGCGAGCAGATCCCCGGTTCGGCTCCGATTCCGGCTTGGTGGAGCGGAGCAGTCGACTACCTGGGCAACAATTTGCAGAAGATGCTCGACGGAACGATGACCCCGCGTCAGGTCATCGACCAGTCGACCACCGACATCCAAACCAACCTGATCGATCGTCAGTGATCGTGGATCATCGGGCGTGGCGTCTCATGGCGAGCCGGGTCACCGGCCCTCGCCATGAGACCCACCCCCTCCAAGGAGCGTTCCCATGGCCGAGATGATGATCACCGACCACAACCCCGCGCTGATCCGGCGATCGCGCTGGCGTCAGTTGCGCGCCAAAACCCTCGCGCCGTACGTCTTCGTCCTACCGTTCGTCGCGATCTTCCTCGCTTTCAGCGTTTATCCGATGCTGTTCACGTTGCGCCTGTCGTTCACCCGCTGGCATGGCTCGGGCGCGGCCACCTGGGTCGGGTTCGGGAACTACACTTACCTGCTGACCAATCCGAGCTTCTGGGCGTCGATGGCCAATTCGGGGATTCTGTGGCTGCTGATCGTGCCGGCGCAGATCATTGTCGCGCTGGTGGTCGCCGTGTTGTTGAACAGCGCCAAGACTCGTCTGCGCGGGTTTTATCGTACGGCCTTCATCGTCCCGTTCGTCACTCCGCTGGTGGCGATCGCCCAGATCTGGGTGGTCCTGTTCGATCAGAATTACGGCGCGATCAACGCCGGGCTCAACCTGTTGGGACTACCCAACATCGGATGGCTGACGACCAGCGCCTGGGCGAAACCCACGCTGGCTTTGCTGTTCGCCTGGAAAACCACCGGGTTCATCATCATCATTCTCCTGTCCGGTCTGCAATCGATCAACGCCGCAGTCTACGAGGCGGCCTCGATCGACGGGGCCACGCCGTATCGCCAGTTCTGGCAGATCACCGTTCCGCTGGTGCGTCGTACGATGATGTTCGCCGTCGTCTTGCAGACGCTAGCGGTGTTCCAAATGTTCGCCGAACCGTTCGTCGTCACCCAAGGCGGGCCTTACGGCTCCACCACCACCGCTGGGTACTACCTCTACAACCACATCACCCGGGCCGACTTGGGGACCGGGGCGGCCAACTCGTTCCTCCTCATCATCTTCGTCATGGCGTTGTCGCTGGGGTTCGTACGGCTGCTGAGAGCGAAGGATTGATCATGGCTGACACATCATCGCGACCGCGCGCTGCGCGGATGATCTCCACCGTCGGTCGTCAAGGGCTGCTGTTGGTGTTGACGCTGGCCTTCTTGGGGCCGGTCGTCTGGGCGATCCTGTCGGCTTTCAAGCCCGCCAATTCGATCATCCGCAACCCGCTCAGCATCGATGTCAGCCAGTTCACGTTGGCGAACTTCGCAGAGATGTTCCACGACGTTCCGATCGCCCACGGATTCCTCAACACTGGCATCGTGCTGGTGGTGAAAGGGTCGATGACCTTGTTCTTCGCGCCTCTGGCCGCCTATGCCTTCGCCAAGTTCCGTTTCCTTGGCAAGAATCTGCTGTTCGGCGCGGTGCTCATCACATTGATGCTGCCGACCATCGTGCTGATCATTCCGCTGCTGCTGGAGATGAAAGAACTCGGCTGGGTCAACACCTATCAGGCGCTCATCCTGCCCGGGTCGATCGACGCGTTTGCGATCTTCTGGATGCGGCAAGTGATCGAAGTGGTTCCTGACGAGCTGTTGGACGCCGCCCGCGTCGATGGCTGTGGCGAGTTCCGGGTGTTCTGGTCCATCGTCGTCCCCGTCATCCGTCCCGGGCTGGCCGGGTTGGCCGTCTTGACGGTGATGAACATCTACAACGATTTCGTTTGGCCAGTGGTCGCGGCCAGCTCCAGCCGTATGGCGACTCTGCAAGTGATGCTGTCGACTTTGTCGCAGCAGATCACAGGCAACAAGATCGGCGCTGACTACGCCACCGTCACCGGGGAACTCTTAGCCGCCAGTTCGGTGGCGCTGATTCCCCTCCTCATCATTTTCATCGCCCTCCAGAAGCACTTCATCAACGGCATTCTCGCCGGAAGTGTCAAGGGCTGAGCACTGTAGCGAAAGGTACGACCATGTCCAGTGACACACCTGTCGTGCGCCCAGTGGCGTCACGATCGACCGAATCGGGCGCGACCCGACCTCGACCTGACCGGTCAAATCCGATCGGCGGAGTTCCTGGTCGGTCAAATCCGGTCGGCGGAGCTCGACCTGACCAGACCGACCCATCACAACCTGGCCAGTCAGGGTTGGCCGAGCTGCCGCGGCCCGAGTATCCGCGTCCTGATCGCGACCGGTCGCAGCGCTGGCTCAACCTCAACGGGGTGTGGGATTTCACCAGCCCGTACGTCGCCGGGCAGATCACCGTCCCGTACGCCTGGGAGACGCCGACTTCGGGTGTGGGGCGGATCTGGCTGGAGCAAGGGACGTACGCTCGCGACGTGGTGATGCCCGAGCTGTGGGCTGGGTCGCGCGTCGTGCTGTGTTTCGGCGCGGTGCACTACCGAGCGACCGTGTTCCTCGACGATGTTACCGTCGGCGAGCATGTCGGCGGGCACACCCCGTTCGAGATCGACTTGACCGATCGGATCACCCCGGGAATTCCGGCCCGTCTGCGCGTCGAGGTCACTGCGCCGATCGACAAGCGGTCGATCCCGCATGGCAAGCAGCGTTCCATTCCGCGTGACGACTATGACGGGGTCTGTTTCACGCCGACCTCGGGCATCTGGCAGACCGTCTGGCTCGAAGCGCGCGGGCGGACCTACCCTGAGGCGGTGAGCGCCTGGGGCGATTCGCTCGACACCATCACCGTGAAGGGCCGCCTCGTGGGCGATCAGCCCAGCGGTACGACAGTGATGGCTCGCGTCGTCGGTGGCGGCAGCGGTGAGCAGGTCGAGATGGTAGCCAACGAGGTGAGCGGCGAGCGGATCACGATCGTGGCCGACGAGCACGGGAACTTCGCCGGCCAGATCGCGATCGAGCACCCGCGCTGCTGGAGCCCAGACGATCCGTACCTCTATCGCGTCGAAGTCGTGACCGGATCCGGGGCGGACGCGGACACCGTGGTCGTCACCACGGGCCTTCGTCAGGTGGAGGTCACAGGGGAGCAGATCTGGCTCAACGGACGCCGCCTGCTTCTGCGCGGGGTGCTCGATCAGGGCTATTGGCCGGGCACAGGGCTCACCGCGCCAGACGACGCCGCCCTGCTCCGTGACCTCGAAGTGGCTCGTGACTTGGGTTACACCATGGTTCGCAAGCACATCAAGCTGGAAGACCCGCGTTGGCTGTGGCATGCCGATCGGATGGGCATGTTGGTGTGGGCCGAGCCTCCAGCGCCGAGCCGACACAGTCCCGAGGCCGCCAGGGCCTTCGAAGACCAGTTGGCCCCGATGGTCGAGCGCGACGGTGGCCATCCGTCGATCATCATCTGGGGGCTCTACAACGAGGAGTGGGGGCTGGATTGGAACATCACAGGCAGTCCAGAGCGCGCACAGGCGGCCGTCCAGGCGTACGAGCACTTGCGAGCCTTGGATTCGAGCCGTCCGATCGTCGACAACTCAGGCTGGTCGCATGTTCGCACCGACATCGTCGACTGGCACTATTACGACGAAGATCCGAACGCTTGGGCCAGCAACCTGGCGCGTCTGGCCAGCGGTGAGCAGGAAGATTTCCCGGTCAAGCTCGGCCCGGATTTCGTCGTTGACAAGTCCTTTTACGGGAATGCGGATCATCCGCGGCGAGGCTTGCCAGTGATGAATTCGGAGTACGGCGCAGGCTTCACCGCGCTGGAGCGGGCCTGGCATCTGCGCTGGGAGACCCAGGAGTTGCGCCGCCACCCGCGCTTCGTCGGCTACGTCTACACCGAATTGACTGACGTCGAGCATGAGATGGCCGGTCTGGTGGACGCTTGGCGTCAGCCGAAAGATCGCGGTGGTCTCAATCCGGCGGACGTGAACGCCGACACGGTCATCATCGTCGACCTTGGTCCGGCCTGCGCTGGCGCTGACATTCCTGTTCCGAGTCAACCCTTCGAAGCGGTCTGTCATGTGGCCCACGCCGGTGAAGTCGCCGTACGCGGTGAGCTTCGGGCCGGCTGGACAGGGCTCGGTCAGCCCTTCGGTTCTATCTTGCCTGAACCGGTGGCGGCCGGGTTGATCAGCGCTGAACCGTTTGGGGTGAGCGAGGCGGTGAAGCTCGACGTTCCTGCGCCGGGCGGTCCGGCTCGCCTGCTGATCTGGCTGGTCGACAGGGACGATCAGGTTCTCGCGCGCACCTTCATCGACGTCGCGCCGGTGGAGGAACCGAATCGTTCCGGGCAGCGCGCCTAGTCGTCCGGAACTCCCTGAGCGGGGTGTGGCGCGCGTCTTGGGCCAACGTGGCGCGTGTCACACCCCTCCGGGTGACACGCGGCGCCCGCCCGAACTCACCAGCAGGTCAGGGCCGCGCGGTCGTACTCACCGTCGGGCCACACCACGCGTTGGATTCCGGCGGCGGCCAAAGCCTTGCGGCAGCCGGGGCAGGGCGGGTCGGTGATGTAGGCGGTGGCCCCTTTCGTGTCGCGGGTGGCGAACAGCAGGGCGTTGACTTCGGCGTGGATGGCGATGCAGAATCCGATCGTCCCGGGTCGGTCGTAGTCGCCCAATCCGGGAACCTGGGTGTAGTCGAGCCGCCCGCGCGGGCAAGCTCCTTCCAGGCAGTCGGGTTCGCCTGGCGCGGCTCCGTTGTAGCCGGTGGCGATGATGCGGCGATCGACGGTCAACACGGCCCCGACTTTGCGTCGCCGACATTTCGCTCGTACGGAGACGGCTTGGGCGATGCCGAGGAAGTATCCGTCCCAGCCGGGTACGGCAACCTCAGTGTTCTTCAGATCGACTTGTGCCATTCACACAGCATAAGGGTTGCGCCAAGACAACGCACCCACTGGTCCGAGACCGCAGCTCCACCGAAACCGGAGCACGGCCAGACCCCGCGGCAACGCGATCCGTCATCGGCCCGCAACTCCACCGGGATGGGGCAGCGGCGGGCCGGGGTCCGGGACGCGTCACTGTGTCAGCTCAGCCGACGCCGATCGGCGGGCGGTGCGGGCCATGTCCCAACTGAGGACGACCAGCGCGATCCACACCAGGATAAATCCGATCCAGCGCACGAGCGGCATCGACTCGTGGAACACGATCACACCGATCAGGAATTGCATCACCGGGGTGACGTACTGGATCAGCGCCAGCGACACCAGTCGCAGACGGGCCGCGCCGACAGCGAAGCAGAGCAGCGGGATCGCGGTGACGACACCGGCCGCGATCAGCAGCGAGGCGTACCCGACGCTGATCGTGGTCAAACTGCCGCGTCCGGTGACCTCAAGAAAGATGATGTACGCCCCGGACAGCGGTGCGAGGGCCAGCGCTTCGACGCCCAGGCCGATGAACCCGGTGACTCGCCGGCCGACCTTGTTCTTCGCCAGCGAGTAGAAGCCGAACGTCAGAGCCAGCCCCAATCCGAGCCACGGGATCCAGCCCACCCCGATCGAGATCACGAGGACAGCCGCCAAGCCGACGCCGAGGGCGACCAGTTGGGCGCGGTTGATCCTCTCACGCAAAGCGAACATGGCGATGACCACTGTGACAAGTGGGTTCATGAAGTAGCCCAAAGCGGCGTCGACCACTTGGTCGGTGACGACGGCGTAGATGTAGATCAGCCAGTTGAGGCTGACCAAGACTCCGGCCCCGAGCAGCACAGCGAACAGCCGACGATCAGCGAACACCTGGCGCACTTTCGCCCATGCGCCCATGACAGTGATCCCGATGGCGCAGAACACTAGCGTCCACCAAATCCGGTGGGCGACGATCTCCAGCGCCGACGAACGCGACAGAAGATGGAAATAGAGGGGAAAGACTCCCCACAGGCCGTACGCGCCGAACGCCGCGACCAACCCTCGACGGTCGACCTTGTTATTCACACCACGAGTGTACGGGGCGGGGCACGTCGGCCGGTCCGCCCGCCGCCGCGCGGTCACGCCGGAAGCATCTGATGCGACGACTAGCCGAGTTTCGTCAAGTGTTAGCACTATCAGGGGGAACTGACCTAGACTGGTTCCGCTGGCGGAACTTCGCCCAAGATCACGGCCTGACCGGTTCAGGGGCGACCACGTGGACGAGCCGCGTGCGTCAGCGGCAAGGAGGAATCATGTCTGACGCGTTCAACCCATTCTCGCCTGCGGAAGGCCAGCCCGGTGGGCCGGATTCGACGGCTCCGGCTGGAGTGGCCGGTTCGGACCTCGCGGGTGCGGCCGGTTCGATCGCTCCTGCGGGGGCGCCCGCCGCCGACCCCGCTACGAGCCCGATCCCTGCCGGAATGGGTCGCGAGGGGCTGGGTGTGCCCAGTCTCGACGCGTCCGGCCATGTGAACGCGCCAGCGCATATCATCGCGGGGTACGGTTCGGTTCTGCCAGGTCAGCCGGGGTCCGTGGCTCAGGCGACTCTGTCGGGTCAGGCGGCGTCTGTGATTCAGTCAGCCGTGTCCGGGCTGTCAAATCAGCCCACTGTTCAGTCACAGGCGTCAGGCGGCTTCGCGGCTTGGTCACAACCGCCAGCAGCTCCAGGCGCGGGCGAGCAGCCGTACGGTTCGATCGCGTCCGGACAACCTGGCATCGCCGTCAGCCCTCGCATCATCCCAGCCAGGACCGCCACCTCCTTCCCACCGGCTCCAGCCGGATATCAAGCCAGTGCGTACGCTCCGCCGGTGTCTGCCGACGAAGCCACATCGTCGGCTGAACGGTCTCCGTTCGCGCCTCCCGTTCCGGCGGCTGGGGCGGTTGACGAGCACCACGTTGTGGTGACGCCGCAGCCTGCCTCCGGGGTTCATTCGACGACCCCTGACCAACCGTCGGCGGGGTATCCGCTGCGGGCCGAAGGGGCTGGAACCGTGGACTCGCCCTACGCGCCTGGGGAGCGGCCGTCACCGAACCCGGCGGCAGCGCCATCGCAGATGGCGGCGATGCAAGAGATGCTCGACCGCGCCAGCGGCATCCAGCCGAGCCCAGCGGTCGGGCAGGGGCCAGAGCCCGCCGCGCCCGCGCAGTTCGACGCGTTCGCCACACCGGTCGGTTCGTCCGCTCCCGTCGGTTCATCCGAGCGCACCGGTTCGGTCGGGCAGTTCGCTGTGCCGCCCGTGTCAGCGGGTTCCTCAGCGGCGGTGGGTTCCCTCGGGCAGGTCGACGCGCCGCGCGGTTCGTCCGCTCTCGCCGCCGGTTCACCCGACAACGGATCAGTCACGCCTGCGAGTGTGCCTGCGCCCCCAGGTTCACCAGCCGTCGGTTCGTCCGCTCCCGTCGGCTCGACCGCGCTGCCCATCGGTTCAGTCATCCAGGGATCGTCTCAAGACCAGTCGTCCTCGGACAGCGGGCCGACCTTGACGTCGGCTCCAACTGCGAATCTCGGCTCGATCCCACCGGGGCCGATTCCCGCCGGGCTGATCTCGCCCGATCGGCCCGCGTCGGCTCCTGCTCTATCGCCGGCGGTCCCAGGATCGTACGCCCAAGTCTCCGGCCCACCGGCGGATGCCCCGTGGGCTGCCCCGTCTGGGTCGGCTGCGCCGTTCGGCCGCCCGGGGCCAAGCGCTGGGACCCGTGGGAAACTGTCGACGCCGTCGCATTCGCTCCATCGTCTGGCCAACGGCGAGTTCTTCATGGACCGGGTGGCCGGTGGCCGATTGGCTGACAAACGGTTGTGGGTGACCCTGCTTCGGATCGCAGCCTGGGTCGTCGCCGGGCTGGCGCTCGTCCTCGGCATCGTCAACTTCTTCGTCGCCTGGGATTTCACCGCGCTGCTCGGCGCGGCCAGTTACAGAACGCGTGGCGCCAACGTCGGTCTGTCGCTGCTCGCGATGGTCATGACCTGGTTCACTGGCGCAGTGGCGACCATCATGATGATGGTGTTCGCGAACATGGCTGATGACGTCAATCGCACTCGTACGAACGCTGAGGCGCGGACGACCGCGACCGACACGAGCGGATCTGTGACCACGGAATGATCCTTGCCCGAGCTCGACCCGGGGTGTTCAACCTCGCCCGGTCGGGTTTGGGTCGAGTCCGTCGCGCCGTGGGCGGTGGCCGGTTCCCGAGGAACGAGTCTCAACCCGCCCGACGCCCATCCGGCGCCACCACATTCATCATCACGTCATTCATCATCACTTCCCTAGCCAGAAGGGCATAGTAGGGTGGAACCCAGAAATCGTCGGCTCGCGACTTGTCGGGTCGGATCAGGAGGCTAGAGATGTCCAAGCGCATACTGTTCCTCTTCTCGGACACCGGTGGAGGCCACCGGGCGGCGACGAACGCCATCATCGAGGCGTTGCAGTCGGCGTACCCCGGGCAATTCGACACGGAGATGGTCGACTTCCTGCGCTACTACTCACCCAGCCCGTGGCGTTACTCCCCGGAGATCTATCCACCGCTGTCGAAGTTGAAAGGAGCGTGGAAGCTGTCCTACGAGGCGGCGAACGGTCCGCGGCGCAGTGAAGCGGCCAACCGTCTGGCGTACCCCTACTTACGCGCCTCGGCTGAACGCCTGATCGCGGAGAACCCGGCCGACCTGATCGTATCGATCCATCCGCTGGCCAATGCGGTGATCCCACGCGCGATGCGCGCCAACCCGGTGCCGTTCGTGACCGTGGTGACCGACATGGTCTCCACTCATGCGTTTTGGTATTCCCTGGCCGCGGATCTGATCATCACACCGACGACTCAAGCGCGCAACCGGGGCATCAGGCTAGGCATCGCCCCGTCGAAGATCCGTGTCATCGGCCAGCCGGTGTCTCCGGCGTTCGCGGCGTTGACCGAGCCGAAAGAGCGGTTGCGTGCCGAATTGGGCTGGAAAGAAGATCTGCCGGTGGTGTTGCTCGTCGGCGGCGGTGACGGCATGGGGCCGGTGCGTCGGGTCGCCAAAGCGATCAATGCGGCGCAGTTGCCTATCACACTGGCGGTGATCTGCGGGCGCAACGAGGAACTCTATCGCCACGTCGAACGTCTGGATTGGCAGATCCCGCATCACATCTACGGTTTCACCGATCAGATGCCCCGTTTCATGAAAGCGGCCGACATTTTCGTCACCAAAGCCGGACCAGGATCGATCTCGGAAGCCTTCATCTGTGGGCTGCCGATTGTGATGTACGCCTGTCTGCCCGGTCAGGAGGAGGGCAACGTCGACTACGTGTTGGATGGTCAGGCGGGCTTGTGGGCCCCTGAGGTGGGCCGTGTCGTCGACGCGGTGAGGCTGCTGGCTGAGGATTCGGCTGTTCGAGCCGACATGGCTGCCGCCAGCGCCGCTTTGGCCCGTCCTGACGCCGCCCATGACATCGCCCAAGTGCTGGCTTCGATGCTCGACCAGGATTCGGATCAGTAGAGGTCGGGCAGGTCTGCTCTGGCCTGGCGCCAAGTGATTGCGGTGACCCCGTCGCCAGCAGCCAGAGCTGGTGCCGCCCGTGTCAGTGGATGGCGGCCATCGGCCAGGTTTGGAGCCCGGCCTAAGATTGAGCCATGTCTGTCTTCTCGTCTCTTTTGCCCGTTCCCGCCGATCCCATCTTGGGTGTGACTGAGGCGTTCAACGCTGATCCGCATCCCGACAAGATCAATTTGGGCGTGGGTGTTTACACCGATCAGACGGGCGTGCTGCCGCTCATGGATTGCGTGCGCGCCGCTGAACAGGACATCGCCGCTCATCCGCGCGCCCACGCCTACCTTCCGCAAGAGGGGATGGCGGCGTACGACGACGCTGTTCAGCAACTGGTGTTTGGCGAGTCGTCCCCCGCCCGTCTGGCAGGTCGTGTCGTCACGGCGCAGACGTTGGGTGGAACTGGCGCGCTGCGCGTCGGCGCCGGGTTGCTGCGTCTGGCCAATCCGCAGGTCACCGTTCTGATCTCGTCGCCGTCGTGGGAGAACCACCGGCTGATTTTCGAGCGTACGGGCTTCGCCGTGGAAGAGTATCGCTACTACGATCAGGGCACCGGAGGGGTGGATGTGGACGGCATGGTCGCCGATCTGGAGGCCGCCGATCCGGGTTCGATCGTCGTGTTGCATGGCTGTTGTCACAACCCGACTGGGTCCGATCTGACCGCCGAGCAGTGGGATCGGGTCATCGAGGTGCTTGTCCGAAGGGGTTTGGTCCCATTCGTCGATTTGGCCTACCAGGGGCTTTCCCAGGGACTGGTCGAGGATCGCTACGCTGTCGAGGCCCTGGTGCGCGCGGACGCCTGCTTCGTGGTGGCGAATTCGTTCTCCAAAAACTTCGGTTTGTACGGCGAACGGGTCGGAGCGGTCCACTTCGTCGCCGCCAGTTCGGATGAGGCCGCCAGGGTACGATCGCAAGCCAAGACCGTGATCCGTTCGCTCTACTCCAGTCCATCGACGTACGGCGCTGCCATCGTCGCGCGGGTTCTCACCACCGCCGAGTTGGCGGCGTTGTGGGAGCAGGAGGTCGACGGCATGCGCGGTCGCATCAAGCAGATGCGCGCCGAGTTCCGCTCCGGTCTGGAAGCGGCCGGAGTCACCCAAGACTTGAGCTACATCACGACCCAAGCGGGCATGTTCTCGTACTCCGGACTGAGTCCGCGACAAATGATGCGGTTGCGGGAGCAGTTCCATGTCTACGGTCTGGATTCGGGGCGGCTGTGTGTGGCCGCCCTCAACCCCGGCAACCTCGACCGTGTGATCGAGGCCGTGGCCGCTGTCATGACCTCCTGAGAGGGTGAGGCCGCGCCGGGCACGGCATTTCGGTCTGGCCAGTGCCAGACTCGGGTTTTCGCGCGGCGCGCCGTACACCTGAAATCCTGGTCAAGATGCCGATCGCGGTCGTAGCGGATAGAATGGGCTGGCCGCTCCCCGGTTGGTCTTCCGGCAGGGCCCGCCTGACTTTGAATCAGGATTAGCGAAGCAGGTTCGACTCCTGCCCGGGGAACGTGTGACACGCGGTCGGCTCGGTCTGACCGTGTTGTGAACACCACCGGATCGGGTCGTGAATCCCTCTGTGTCGGATCGCGAATACCACCGATCGGCGTCGATGTCGCGTGGTGTCGTTCCCGCGAGACTGTGTTGATCGAGGCGATAGGATAGTCTGCATCTGATATTGCCCCAGTTTGTTGTGTCAGGGGTTCGTTGGCACATGACACAGCGGGCACCGAGATGAAAGTACGGTCTGATGGTATCCGAGCGTGACTCTTCAGTGGCGGCGGTCATCGTGTTGGCAGCGGGGAACGGCACACGAATGAAGTCGCGCACATCCAAACTGCTTCACACCATCGCAGGTCGGTCTTTGCTGTCGTGGGCTTTGGGAGCGGCGAAGGGTGTCAACCCGGACAAGCTGGTCGTCGTGGTCGGATACCAGCGCGACCAAGTGACGGCTCATTTGAGCGAGATCGCCCCGAGCGCGTTGACGGCGGTTCAAGACTCACCTGAAGGCACAGGCCACGCCGTCAGCTGTGGCTTGGACGTGGTCGGAGATGTGACCGGCGACATCGTGGTGACCTACGGCGACGTCCCACTGCTGACGGCTGAGACTTTGCGTCGATTGGTCCTGGTTCACCGCCAGGCGGGCAACGCGGTGACAGTGATGACCGCCGTCGTCGAGGATCCGACCGGCTACGGTCGGGTGCTGCGCTCGGGTGAGGATGTCATGGGCATCGTCGAACACCGTGACACCGATGACGCCCAGCGGGTCATCAACGAGATCAACTCGGGGATCTACGTCTTCGACGCGAAGACGTTGAAAGACGGATTGAGCCATCTGACCCCGAACAACGATCAGCATCAGCTCTACCTGACCGACGTGGTGGCCTATGCTCGCAGTCAGGGCCGCAAGGTCGGAGCTTACGTCGAATCGGATGTCTGGCAGACCGAGGGGGTCAACGATCGTGCGCAACTGGCGGCGCTGTCGGCCGAGATGAATCGGCGGATCGTGACCCGGTGGATGCGTGAAGGTGTGACGGTGGTCGACCCGGCGACCACGTGGATCGAAGCCCAGGTGTCGATCGAACCGGACGTGGAGTTGTGGCCGGGAACAATCTTGCGCGGCGCGACGTCGATCGCTCAGGGAGCGGTCATCGGTCCGGACACTCGACTGACCGATGTCGAAGTCGGTCCCGAGGCGCAGGTGATCCGCTCGGAGGCGACGCTGGCCGTCATCGGCGAGAACGCGAACGTCGGGCCTTTCTCGTACCTTCGACCGGGCACCCAATTGGGTGTGGCCGGGAAGATCGGCGCCTTCGTCGAGACGAAGAACGCGCAGATCGGGTCTGGAGCGAAAGTGCCGCATCTGACCTATTGCGGCGACGCCGAGATCGGCGAGGGAACCAATGTGGGCGCGGGCACGATCTTCGCCAACTATGACGGGACGAACAAGCATCACACCACGGTCGGGAAGCGCGCCTTCATCGGCTCGGATTCGGTCATCATCGCGCCGGTCATGATCGGTGACGACGCTTTCGTCGCGGCCGGGTCGGCGATCATCTCTGACGTGGCTGTCGGAGAGTTGGCCGTGGCCCGTGGTCGGCAGCGCAACATTCCCGAGTGGGTGTGGCCCTTCCGGGAGCGTACGAAGAAGAAAAAAGAGGACCTCCAGAAACTGAGCGGCGAATCGGCCGCCACACCGCAGGCTTCGACCACGAACGGGGCGTCCAGTGGCGTTTCCGATCAGTCGAGCACCGGGCAAGATCTACCGTCGGCCAGCGCTTCGACATCGGCCGAGAAGGAGTGAGACGTGACTGACCTGACCAAGAAGGACGTCAAGCATTTGATGCTATTCGCGGGAAGGTCGCACCCTCAACTTGCGGCCCAGATCGCGGCCCTGCTCGGAACCGAATTGGTGCCGGCGCGCATGGTGACGTACGCCAACTCCGAGGTCTATGTCCGGTTCGAAGAGTCGGTGAGAGGCTGCGACGCATACGTCCTGCAAGCCCACTGCGCCCCGGTCAATGATCATCTGATGGAACAACTGATCATGATCGACGCGCTGAAACGAGCTTCTGCCCGCCGCATCACCGTGGTCGCGCCCTTCTACCCCTACGCCCGTCAGGACAAGAAGCACGCCGGACGTGAGCCGATCTCGGCTCGGCTGGTGGCTGACCTCTACCTGGCGGCCGGAGCGACACGCATCATGACGGTCGATTTGCACGCCGCGCAGATTCAGGGGTTCTTCGACGGCCCGGTCGACCATCTCTACGCCATGCCGCTTATGGCTGATTACGTCAAGACGAAGTACGATCTGGACGATTTCGTCGTCGTGTCGCCGGACGCCGGTCGGGTTCGCAACGCTGACATGTGGTCGGATCGGTTGGGCTGTCCGTTGGCGATCATCCACAAGCGGCGCGACCCGAACGTGGCCAACACGGTCGCGGTGCATGAAGTGGTCGGCGACGTCGAGGGCAAGACCTGCTTGTTGGTCGACGACATGATCGACACCGCTGGGACGATTTGTTTGGCAGCGGAGGCTCTGAAAGTGCGTGGCGCGGCCAAAGTCATCGCCGCGGCCACCCACCCGATTCTGTCCGGACCGGCCGCCGATCGTCTGAACCGCTCCGCTTTCGAAGAAGTGATCGTCGCCAACACGCTGCCGATCGATCCGAGCCTCAAGATCGACAAACTGACCGTCTTGTCGATCGCTCCGCTGTTGGCCAAGGCCATCTCAGCGGTGTTCGAAGATGGCTCGGTCGCCGCGTTGATGAATGAACAGTGACGTTTGTCACCCTGTTCGCCCGAGCGGGTCGATCCCGCGCGGGTCGGTTTCGCCGCAAACTGCTCCATGGTACTGTCGGGCGGGACTGAAGGAAGGATCATGATGAGGCCTCATCGGCTGAGCGACTACGTGACCGCGTTGGGAGCCAACGTCGTCACCCGATCCGGCCTCGACGATCTGGACGATCCTGTCATCACACAGGTGACTTACGATTCTCGTGAGGTCCGCCCCGGCGCGTTGTTCATCTGCAAGGGGGCACACTTCCGCTCAGAATACCTGCGGCAGGCGATCACGGCCGGCGCAGTGGCCTACCTCAGTCAGCAGGTTTACGAATTCGATGACGCGTCCGTACGACTTCCGTACATCCTGGTGTCTGACATGCGCGAGGCGATCGCGACGGCGGGGACGGCGTTCTACGACCGGGAATGGGATCGGCTGACCCTGATCGGGATCACGGGAACGAAAGGGAAATCCACCACGACGATCTTTCTGCAGTCGATTTTGGCGCAGTGGATGGCCAGTCAGGGCAAACCGAGGCCAGGAATCATGTCGTCGATCAGGTACGAGGATGGGGTCGAGGCCACAGCTTCGGTCAAGACCACCCCTGAGACTTTGGAGCTCTACGGCCACCTACACAACGCGGTGACCGCCGGGCTGACCCAGATGTGTGTCGAGGTCTCCAGCCAGGGGCTGAAATATCGACGGGTGGCCAATCTGACCTTCGAGGTCGCCGGGTTCCTCAACGTGTCCGAGGATCACATTTCACCTAGTGAACACGAGGATTATGCGGACTACCTCGCCGCTAAACTGATGATCTTCACTCAAGCGCGTCAAGCGGTGGTCAACGCGCGAACCCAAGAACGCGAGGCGGTGATGGCGGCAGCGGCTCAATGCGAGCGGGTGGTCACGTTCTCGGCGGACACCGACACAGTCGCCGATGTGGTTGGACGTGACATCGCGGCTGTCGGATCGGGCCAGGAGTTCAGTGTCGAGTTGGATGGGGTCGCGCATCGGTTCGCGATCCAGATGGCCGGAGCTTTCAACGTCGAGAACGCGGTCGCCGCGATCGCGATCGCCTGGGTGATGGGCGTTCCTGTCGAGCATATGCGAAACGGTTTGGCTCGGGCTCGGGTCCCTGGACGGATGGAAGTCTTCCACGACGCCAAAGGCACCACGGTGATCGTCGACTACGCGCATCAGCGGCTGTCAGTCGAGACTTTGCTCGACACTGTCCACTCAGGCTACCCTGACTCGCCGATCACGATGGTGTTCGGCGCCGGCGGAAACAAGGGGTTGAACCGACGAGAGGAACTCGGCGTCTTGGCTGGGCGGCACGCCGATCAGATCTATCTGACCGAAGATGATCCAGGCGATGTTCCGATCGAAGAGATCTGCGCTGACCTGAATCGACACATCGAATCGGTCGGGCACGCCCCAGGAAGAGTGGTTCGCGACCGGCCAGCCGCGATCGAGCAGGCCATCGCCAACGCGGCGCCGAACGGGGTCGTCCTGGTCATGGGCAAAGGCTCGGAGAAGTGGCAGTTGCGCGGTTCGACTGCTGTGAAGGTGGCCTCCGACATTGAGACGGTCTGCGGTCTGGTGGAGGCCAACGCTGAGTGAGGCCAATCGGCTGGCACGGTTGAGAATGCGGTGTCGGTCGGCTGGTGGGGAAATCGCGCCACTGAGCTGGGCGACACGTCGCTGACTCGGCTGGATGCGCCGGTTGGCCGATCCTAGGCCCCATGCGCCGTTTAGCCGGTGGACTCGCGCAGAATCACTTTGGTCGCCAGGTCGGCGCGGGCGTTGACATCGACTAGACCGAGGGCGAGTTGGGCTGCCCGTACGCCGAGGTCGTGGTAAGGCACCTGGACTGAGGTCAGACTCGGTGTCAGATCGGCTGAACAGGGCGCGTCGCCGAAACCAGAGATGGCCAACTGGGTCGGAATGTCGATGTCGAAGGCGCGGGCCGCGCGATAGACACCCAACGCGATCTCGTCGCTCAGGCAGACGACGGCGGTCGGTCGGGCCGGTCGGTTGAGCAGGAACAACGCCGCCAAATGGGCGTCGACCGCCCCGTCAGGGCATTCGACCACCAGCGACGAGTCGATCAGCAGCCCAGCGTTGCGCAGGCCGAGCGAGTAGCCGAGGAAATGCTGTGAGGCGGTGGTCGTCGCGGCCCAGCCCATGAAAGCGATCCGTTGATGCCCCTTCGCGGCCAGGTCTTCGACGATCTGCTGAATGCCCGAGATGTGGTCGTAATTCATGGTGAGGATGTGGGGCTGGCTCGGCAGATACTGGTGGCAGCAGAGGATCATGCGGGCGTCGACTGCGGCCAGCGCTGTGACGTACGCCGCGATCCGCTCGTCGCCGTCAGGTCCAGCGTCGGTGGCGTCGACCAGCAGCAGACCGGCCACTCGTTGTTCGCAGGCCGCTTTGACCATCGCCTGTTCGCGCTCAGCGTCACCGTGGGTCAGCGATAAAACCAGGCCGCGGCCATCCTCACTGGCAGTCTGTTCGGCTCCGGCGAGCAACTGAGGGAAAGCCGTGTTCTCCATGTTCGGCAACACCACGGCCAGCGGTCGAGCGGCTGTGCCCAGCATCGCCTTGGCCAACCCGTTGACCACGTAGCCCAGTTCTTCGGCGGCATGGAGAACCTTGTCACGCGTCTCAGGGCGGACGACAGTGTGGCCAGAGAAGACTCTGGAGGCGGTCGCGGCTGACACTCCGGCGCGCTGCGCGACATCGCGCAGGTTCACCTCCGCGGTCGGGGCAGGGCCACGGGTCCCACGTCGTTGTGGCGATATAGCGTCAGTTTCAGACATGGATAGCATTCTAGGTCATTCTGCATCCAGTTTCATAGACGGCGGCAGGTGTTTGTTTGTGACCTTTTCCTCCGCTGGCAGCAGTTGGTGGTGAATGGATCGACGCTCGGACAGGTCGGGGGATCCAGAGCCAGTGAGAGCAGAACGGAGCAGGCGGATGAGCAGCGAAGTGGGACCCACTCTCGTCGTCAGTCGACCCGAGCCTTTGGACGCGGTCGATCCGCGGGCGGATCCGGTCGCGACGGTGAGCTGGTCGACTCCGACCGGTCAGGGCGACCTCGATTCGGTCTGGGACGCGCCGACAACGCAGTGGCGCGCCGACCAGGGCGTACGCCATGATGAAGACCACGGCGACGCCGCCGCAGACAACCAGGAGGCTCAAGTGAGCGCTGATCCCGATCAGACCCGTGCCGTGATCGAGCGTCATCAGCAGATGGTTTATGCCATCTGTGTGACCCACACGCGGTCGAGAAACGACGCTGACGACGCCTTCCAGGAGGTGTTCTTGACGTATCATCGGCGTCAGCCGGACTGTGTGGACGAAGAGCATCGCAAAGCCTGGCTGATCACCACGGCTCTGAATGTGTGTCGTCATGCTGGATCCACTTCGTGGGCCAGACGAGTCGATGTCGTGTCTGACGAGGCAGTGGCCACCCTGATCGACGCCGACCAGCAGACCCATGTGGACGATCCGCGCTTGGACGCGCTGCTGACCGGCTTGGCCGGGCTGTCGCCGACCTACCGCAGCGTGGTCCACCTGTTTTATTTCGAAGACCTGTCAGTGGCTCAGATCGGTCACATCCTGGGGCTGGAAGAAGGCACAGTCAAGATGAGGTTGTCCCGTGGACGGCAGATGCTGCGCGCGGTTGTGACCAAGGAGGTAACGGTTCATGAATGACGAACAACTGAAGGAACAGTTCCAGGTTCTACGGGCTCGGCTGGTTCCTCCGCCGGAGTTGGTCGATCGGGTGGCGGCAGCCGTGGCTCAGGAAGCGGCGGACGCGTCGGTGAGAGAGTCGCCGTCCGCCACCGACGGGAATCCGATCCTGAAACATGATTCATCGGCCTCGGTTCGCACGGATTCGACTGGCCCGACCGGTCCACGCCTTGACTCGACTCGTCCCGGCCGGGCTCGCCCCAGGGATGGTCGCCGACCTCGTGGCACGCGATGGATCGGCATCGTCGGCGGCGGCGGTCTTGCGGCGTTCATGGCTGTGGCCATGGTTGTCAGCGGCGTGCTCCCCGGTTCCGGATCACCGGCCGTCAACCCGTGGCCTGCGCCGGTTGTGGTCTCCGACCACCCTGGACGTACGGCACCCGCGCAGCCCGGTGTCGCTGACCCGACGGCGTACGCTGATGTCTATGCGGCGCTGGTGGCCACATCGAACACCGGGCGAGCGGCGGACGCCGGGTGGGCGAGCGCCACAGGCGGCGACACCAGTGTCGGATCCGCTCCCGCCTCGACGGCGAACGCGGCCGACGGCGCGATGGAGTCCGCCGGCGGCGCGGCGTCCAGTTCCAACGCCTCGGCCACGAATACCCAAGTGGCAGGCATCGACGAGGGTGACATTGTCAAAACGGACGGATCGTACCTTTATGTCGCTCACCAGCGTCGGGTCGCGATCGTGGTGGGCGCGGGGGCGGACACTCACGAGGTCGCTGCCATCGACGTGTCAGGGCTGACCGCCGGTGACGAGGTCACCACTGGCCCGGTGGTCGATCTGATGATTCAGGGCGATCGGCTGATCGTTCTGACCCATGGTTTCGAGGCTGATTTCGACCAATGGGCGTCGGGTTCGCCGACGTGGATCTCGATGGAGGCCTCCAGCCTCAAAGCGGCGATCTATGACATCGCCGACCCGACCGCGCCCCGTCACATCACAACCTTGTCGCAGTCCGGATCGTACGTCGACTCGCGGTTGAGCGACGGCGTGTTGTATCTGGTGTCCAATCAGATCGTCAGTCCGGCGAAGGTCGATCCGGGTGTTCCGGCGACGTTCGTTCCCGAAGTCGGGCAAGGCTCCACTGTGGCTCCTGTCCCGCCTGACACGATCGAGATTCTTCCTGGTGCGACCGAGCCGACCTACTCGGTGGTGACCTCGCTGGACGTGACTTCGGGGTCACGACTGGGTGAGCAGGTGGTGCTCGGCGGGACAGCGACGGTCTATATGAGTCAGTCCAACATCTATTTGTCGGCTGATCGGTGGTCGTACAACACTGATGGTCAAGACGAGGCTAAACCGTTGCCCGGTGGGGCGGGCAGTTTCGTCGGCGGGCGAACCCAACTGACCAGGATCGGTCTGAACGGTGGCGCGCTGGCCGTCGAGGCCCAGGGCGAATTGCCCGGATCGTTGTTGAACCAGTTCTCACTCGACGAGGTGGATGGCAATCTTCGCGTGGTGACAGCCTACGGGACGACCGGGTCTGATTCTGATCCGGGGTGGTGGAAGACGGTTCCGGCGTTGTGGGTTCTGGATTCCCAGTTGGCCGTGGTCGGATCGATTCCGCAATTGGTGTCCAATGAGCAAGTTCAGTCGGTCCGTTTCGCTGGGTCGATCGCCTACGTGGTGACGTACGAACAGGTTGATCCGCTGTTCACGATCGATCTGAGCGACCCGACCGCTCCGACGGTCATGAGCGAGCTGAAAATCCCGGGCTTTTCGTCATATCTGCATCCGTTCGGTGACAATCTGCTGGTCGGCGTGGGGACGGACGCCGACAGCGACGGCGTGATCCGTGGCCTCAAGCTTACGATGTTCGACGTCACCGATCCGTACGACGTACGGGAGATCACGACGGCCCGGATCACCGGTGACGAGACTGAAGTCGCCCGGGATCACAAGGCCGGGTTCTTCGACGTCGAGCGTGGGCTGATCGGTTTCCCGGTCACGGCGTGGCCAGCCTCCATCGACGCCAAACCGGCGGGAGGATCGGGCGGCGAGACGCCACAGATCCAGTGGCGTTACGAGCTCTATCAGTGGGACGGCGCCCAGTTCACGCATCTGACGACCATCGACTTGGTGGCCGACATGGGCGTGACGAGTTCTGAGGCCGCCACCGGGGCGATCGACCTGACCACGCGAGGGGTGCGGATCGGCGACGAGTTCTACATCGTCACCAGTCAGGCGGTTGTGGCCTACGACATGACCGCGTACGCCAAGCTCACCACCGTGGCATTGTCTCGATGATCAGCCGGTGTTTGAATCACGCAGAGCTCAGCCCTGGGCGCGCGGCGTCTGGGAGGCGGGGGCGTCTGGGGCGGGGGCCTCTGGCGCGGGGCGCCTGGGGCGGGGGCGGCCATCTGGTCAGCACCGGGCGCGCGGCGTCGAGAGTCGCCGGCTCTGCGACTGTGAAGCGTGCGAACGTGAGGGGTGGCTTCGGCGCTGATCAGCCGAAACGACCCCTCACGAACTACTGACGATCGTGAGAAACCAAGCGTCACTTGGCTGTTTCGGCGCTCATCGGAAGATCGACACCACCGGAGGTGGGAAACTTGTCTTCGTAGTACGCCTGCTGTTTCGCATTCAGGGCGTCCCACAACTTGCTCCATTTGTCTAGCTGGGCCTGTTGCTCCGGATTGGGCGTCTCACTTGGTCCGATCCCCAAAGAGTCGTAGTTGAAGTCGAAGCTGATGGCGGGGTCTGGGGCGACGTCAGGGATCTCGGTGGCGCCTGGATGTTCGTCCCACCACTTCTGCATCGCCTCATCGCGAGTCGGGTCCCAGTTCGGACAGACGTCGAGCAGTTGGCCGATCTGCTCCGGGGTGATCGTGGCGGGCAACAAGATCGGAGAGTACCCATTGGACAGGTCGGTTGGAACCGAGACGTCTTTCAGATCCGGCCAGCCATGGGCGCGAGCACAAGCTGCCCACTCGTTGTTGGCTTTGACCTGGCGTTCGACCTCTTTCGGATCGGCTTGATACGGATGTGCTTCCCACACCGCCGACTCACTGTAACCCGACTCTTTCAGGCAGCGCAGATACAACTCAGACTGATCCACTCCGTCGACAAGCAGCCCTGGCTCATTCTTGTTGGCGAATTCCTGTTCTGCCGCCGACGGTTCCATGCCCGCACGGTCGGCGGCGTACATCCCACCGCCGACCCCATCCGGAGCGCGATACTGGACTGAAGACTTGAAGTCGGTGAAATGGACCAGAGTCGGCTCGCCCGCGTCATCCTTCTGGATTTCGACTTTGACACCCCCGGCCGTCATGCAGTCATAGTACGACTGGGCGGCCTGGACGAGCTTGTCGCCGACTTTGTCGCCCCCTTGGTTGATGGAAGGCAGCGAGTGATTCGGGGCCGTGCAGGCCGCCAAAGTCGCACAGCTGACCAGGATGAGCGCCGCCGCGGTCAAGCGCTTCCCCATCGGGGAGCGCTGGTCGTGATTCGACATGGTCGTGATTCTCCTTTTCTGTGTGTCGTTGATGATGAAGTACGGTGTCTGGGCGCGATCAGGTGGCCCGCAGGGTGACGGTGGGGGATTGGCGGGCGGCCTTCAGCGACGGGTACAATCCGGCCAACATGCCGACCACGATCGCGATCCCCGGCCCGGCGGCAAACACCCACGCCGGGATGGCGAAATGAATGCCGGAATAGGCGGTGAAGCAGAAGACGGCGTACGCTCCGAAAGCCACACCGAGCACTCCGCCGAGCAGTCCGATGATGGCGGCCTCGACCACGAATTGCAGTCCGACCTGACCGGTGCGGGCCCCAAGCGCTCGCCGCAGACCGATCTCGCCGCGGCGTTCGAGGACGGAGACCACCATGGTGTTCGCGATCCCGATCCCACCGACGAGCAGCGCGATGCCGCCCAACCCCAAAGCCAGATTGGCGAACAGTTCGAAGAAGTAGTCCTGCGCGTAGCCGTACTGGGTGGGTTTCATGACGTCCACACCGGCTGGCTTGGCCGGGTTGATCGTCTCGGCCAAGACCGATTTCACCGAGTCGACTTCGCCGGGATGGGCATTGACGAGGATCTGGCTGATCGGCAGGCCCGGCCAACGGTTGGCCGCCGCTTTCGGCGCCAGGAAAGCGGCCGAGTCGTACTGTCCGGCGAAGCCTGGCATCTGGTCGAGGATCCCGATGACCGCCCACCAGGATTGTCCGATCCATAGGCGTTGACCGAGGCCGGCGCGCAGTGTCGCGGCGGCGTTGGATCCCAAGACGACGGTCGGCAACGTGGACGAGGCGTTGTCGAACCAGCGTCCGGAGGCCATCGTCGTGGTCAGCGTGCTCAACGGATCGCCCTCGCCGACCACCGCGGTCAGCCCTTTCGACTCAGCCTGTGGAATCTTGTCAGAGCGGTAGACGGAAGCGTCAGGGACGGCTCTCACGGTCAAGGCCGAGTTGACTGACCAGATCCGATCCACCATCGCTGGCGCGCTCTCTGGCAGGACGCTGACCTCGCTGGTGCGTCGATCCGTCGCCGGACTGGCCACCACCATGTTGGCGCCCCAGGCGTTGAATTTGGCCTCGGCTTCGGCTTGGTACGAGGCAGGGATGCCGAGCATCGCGACCAGGGATGCGATGCCGATGGCGATGCCCAGCGCCGACAACCCGGCGCGTAGCGGGCGTCCGCGCGGTCCGAGCGTGGCGGTGGCCAAGGTGTCCAACAGGGTCAAGTGGGTACGCTGACGCCGCCCGCGGCGAGCGCTTGGGGCGCCTTCACCTGCCCGGTGGGATGAATCACGGTGTGCTCGGCGCGACGATTGGCCGAGCTTGCCATTCCGATCGGCCTTTCTGTGTCGGTTCGACCGGCCGCCTCGATCAGGCTGAGTGCCCGCGCCGACCTCCTCGGTGGTCGTGGTCGGATCGTCACCGAAGGCGGCGATGACCGTGTCGAGTCCAGAATCGGGGATGTCGCTCATCGTGATCCTCCCATCGTCGAGTCGGGCGCGGCCACACCGACGTACCCGGCTGGAGTCTCGGGGATCAGGTTGAGCCGTGGATCGACGAGGCTGGTCGAACTGACCGTGTTGTCGACGACAGTGCCATCGAGCAGGCTGACTCGGCGCGAGAATCGTGCGGCCAAACCCTGGTCATGGGTGATGACCACCACCGTGGTTCCGTCGGCGGCGATCGACTGGAGGTAGTCGACCACGCGGTGCCCCGCTGTTTGATCGAGCGCGCCGGTCGGCTCGTCGGCGAACAGGACGCGCGGGCCTCCGGCGATGGCGCGTGCGATAGCCACCCGCTGCTGCTCACCACCGGACAGTTCGCCCGGGCGGTGATGGGCGCGTTTGGCTAATCCGACCCGCTCCAACGCCTCCATCGCTCTCGTACGACGCTCGTGACGGCGGATGCCGCGATAGAGCATTCCTTCGGCGACGTTGTCCAACGCGGTCAAAGTGGGCAACAGGAAGAACTGTTGGAAGACGAAGCCGATGGTCTCGGCGCGCAACCGGGCGCGGGCGGCCTCATTCAAGCTCGACACGTCGACCGAGTCGATCCAGACTTGCCCGCTGGTCGGCTGGTCGAGCGTGCCCATGATCGACAGCATGGTGGTCTTTCCGGAACCCGACGGACCGACCACGGCCACATCCTCCCCGGGGCGAATCTCCAAGTTGACATGGTTGAGCACAGTCAGTGGTGGTGTGCCAGGGTAGGTCTTCGTGACCGACCGCAGGCTGAGCAGTGCCGAGTTCGACGCCGGCATCGTACCGTCCGCGTCGAGCGGTGTCCCCAGCGTGCCCGAGTCGTCGGCGACGCCCGGTGTGACGGCAGGGTTCTCAAGCCCACTCATCGCTTCCGGCGCGCCGCTGACAGCAGCGGTCGCCACATCTGATTCGCGCCGATCGCGCCTCATGGGATGATCACTTCGTCACCGACCTGCAGTTGATCGGTGAAAACCTGGACGCGGGTGTCGGCCACCAGACCGACGTCGACCGGAACCAGTGAATGGTCGGGCAGTTCGACGCAGTAACCGCCTTCGGCCAGCGCCATCAGCGCAGTGACGGGAACCACCAGGGTGTCTTCGGCGGTCTCTTGGATGAAGGTGACCGAGATGGCGTTCGGCCCGATGTCGGCCACTGTCGCTTGGTCAGGGATGTCGATTCGGGCCCCGGCCGGGGTGGTTTGGCCCGATGTCGGGTCGGTCTTCGCGTCGGTCAGTTCGCCGAGCGTGCCTTCGACCTTCGTCCCGTCAGGCATGCTCATGACGGCTTTCGCGCCGGTGGTGAGCAGTTGCCGTTGAGCGCTGGACAGGTCGACATGACCATAGAGCAAGGTTCTGGTCCATGTCAGGACTTCGCCGGTGGCGGGCAGTCCGAGCTTGGCGGTGACGTTGGACACCCGGATCTGTGGCTCGGGAACCAGGACGACCGATTTCGGTCCGACCATGTTGCCGAGGGTCTTGTCGTACGCCGTCTGAGCTTCGTCGACTGCTGTCTGAGCGTCGGCGACACTGGCGTTCTCCGAAGTCGTGTCGGGTTCTTTGTTCAGATCGTCGCGCTCGGCTTTGGCCAAGTTCAGTTCGTCGCGCGCGGCCGTGACGTCCCCGGGTGAGCAGGGGATCGTCTCGCCTTGAGGGCTGGCGCATTGACCGGTCACGACGGCGTCCAGCGCGGCTTGGGCCCGGTTGACTTTCGCGTCGGCGGCGATCGTCTCGGCTTTGCCCGGTCGTTGGTTCTTCTTCTGGTCGAGCATGGTCTGGGCTTGGGCCAGCGCTTTCTTCGCCGTCGTCAGGCTGGTCTTGGCGGCCTCCTGGGATTCCCGCTGTTCAACGGACAGCGGCGGGTGTTCGTACCCAGCTTTGGCGTAGAGTTGCCCGATCGCGTCGGACAAGGCTTGATCATAGGTTTGGGCGGCCACATCGCCGACCGGAATGTCGAGTTTGGCCAGAGCGGCCCGCAACATGGCCACGTCGACGCCGGTGACCCCGGGGGCGATGTCACGCCACAGTGGCAGGTCGGCTTGCAGGAGGAAGACTGGCGCGCCTTCGATCTCCATCACGACTTGACCGGCACTGACGGTTTGACCGGCTTGGGGCACTTTGGTGATGACGCCGCCACCACCGCCGAGCGAGCTGGTCGTGCCATATCCGAGGTTGCCTGACAGGACGAAACCGGCCACCAGCGAGGTTCGTTCGACCTTGGCCGTACGCAGGGTCTTGGTGGAATCCTGGGCTTCGGATTGGCGACCGTGCCACAAGGAGACACCCGCGACAAGGGATAGCACGATCACGGCAGCGGCGATGCCGGTGAACAGCGGCCAGCGGCGTCGTAGCCTGGCCCCGAGTTTGAGTTTGGCCGGGTCTGGGGCGGATGTGGCGGGCAGTGCTGGGGCAGAACTCAACACGACGGTGGTGGGCTGGGTTGTGTGCTCCGGATCTGGGGTCGACGGATGTTCAAGGTTCACGGTGCATCCCTTCGGGGGTATGGGTGCGGTCAGACTTCATCAATAGCCACCATGGGACGAATCCTGGATGGGTCACGGTTTGGAGTCAGTGGACGATCGCGTCCATCGTCATCATCGCCGTGTCCCGCTCAGAGCCACCTCCCGAACCAGTGTGGCCACCGACGAAATCTTATAAACAGTCTCGTCCCAGTCTACTGACAAGGCCAATCGCTGACCTAATCACGACCGTGTCTCGCCCGGGATGGCATTGTTGAAGGGAAGTAAGAGTCTGATAAGCAGATGATGAATATTGATAATCGATGGGTCGAGTGGCTAGAATCGATCCATGAACTCAGATCAACCTCCCCAGGCGAGCGTTTCGACGCTGGTCACCCTGGTCGTGACATGGATCGGATTGGGTGGCGCTGTCGCCCTGATCCCGGCCATCGTTCCGATCCTGCACCAGTTCGGGACCCCTTCCGGCCCGTTGAGCGACGCGGTTGTCGTACGAGCCGCTGTCTGCCTGTATTGCTGTTTGGCCATCGGCGTGGCGGCGCTGATCATCCTCTTACTACTGCTCACCAGCATCCGACGCGGTGAGGTGTTCACCGCGGCCAACGTCGCCCGACTGCGCCTGATCTCGTACTGTGGTTTCGCCATTATGGTGGTCTGCGTGATCGGGGCGATCATCACTCAACCGCGTCCGGTGTTCTTGTTCGTCGCCCTGGTGGCAGGCTTTCTCGGCCTAGTGATGCGCGTGGTCAAAAACGTGATCGACGCCGCCAGGTTGCTCAAAGAAGACGCCGACTACACGATCTGAGGAGGAACTATGATCACCACGAACCTGCATGTCATGATGGCCAAACGCCGCATCGGCGTCGGCGATTTGGCAGCCAAAGTCGGGATCACCCCGGCCAACCTGTCGATACTGAAAAACGGCAAAGCCAAGGCGATCCGTTTCTCGACTTTGGACGCGATTTGTCGCGAACTGGAGTGTCAGCCGGCTGATTTGCTGGAGTACGAGCCGGGGGAGGCTGACGATGACTAGTTCGTTGACTGTCCTCGTCCCCCTCGGCGGGACGCTGGAACCTGCGTCGAGCTCGCCTGCCAGGTCACAGTTCACTTCGCCTTGCTTCGCCCCCGCGTCGGGAGTCGACGCGCTTGGTTCCAACTCGACCGGCGGGGCCGGTCCCCGCCTGCCGAATCCGTACTCCATGACGCGCTCAGACGGGGTTTCGGCGCTGATCATGTTCGGTCTCGGGTTCCTGTTCTGGTGGTGGTTGTGGCCAAGTCGACGAACCTACGCCGCCGATTGGGCCACGGGGAGCGTGGCGGTCACAGCAGTGCACGCCCCCGGGGTGGTCGTGCCGTTGTTCTTCGGACTGGCGTTGGCCGCCTCACTGACATACTTCCATGTGCGCGGTCTGCGATTGACATGGGCCGGAATCGTCGGCGCGGTCGCGATCATGGTGGCCAGCCTGCCGTTCGCGCTCTACGCCACGCAGCCGATCTTCCTACCGCTGTTCGGGCTCATTCTGGTCGCGACTGTGTTGTGGCACGGCCTGGCGGCGGGAGCTCTGCTCGCCGAGCGCCCGGGAGCCGATCTGGTGATCGACCTGGTCAATCAGGGGTTGGCTGTTCCGTTCAGCAACTTCGGGGCGGCCCCGGCCGCCGTCAAAGAACTGATTGGCGGGCGTGCCCGTCTGGGACAGGTCGTCATCGGTGTCGTCGGAGTGTTGATCGGTTTGCCGGTCTTCGCCGTGGTGGTGTCACTGCTGGCGTCGGCTGATCAGGGGTTCGACTCCCTGCTGAGTCGGGTCGGTGAGGCGTTGGCTGGGGTCGACATCGTGTCGGTTTGGTGGCGTCTGGCTATGGCGATTCCGACTTCGATGTATCTGGTCGGATTGGCGTGGGGCAACGCCCACCGCCGTGGACGGGGCGCCGTGTCGCGTGAAGCGGCCCATGGTGTGGCCGCCCTGCTGCGGCGCGTGCCGCCAACGCTTGTCGCCGCCCCGACGATGATCCTGTGCCTGATCTACCTGGTCTTCTTCGCGGCCATGGGGACGTACCTATTCTCTGCCTTTTCGGGCGCGCTTCCCGCTGATCTGACCTACTCTGGGTACGCCCGCCGAGGGTTTTTCGAACTGGCCGGGGTCGCCACCATCAATCTCGGCGTCATCGGCTTCACCTACCTGTTCGCGCGCCGCGAGACGGCCTATCCGCTAGTGTTGCGGGTCGTCGGAGCCTGCCTGTCGGGATTGACCGAACTGCTGATCGCGACCGCGATCTCCAAGATGGTGTTGTACGTTTCGGCGTACGGCCTGACCAGGTTGCGGCTGATCACATTGGTGTTCATGGTCTTCTTGGCGGTGGTGTTCATTCTTGTCGCAGCTTGGCATGTCAAAGCGTTCCGGGTCAGCGGGGTCGTCGTGATTCTCACGGTCGTGACCTTGGTCGGGCTGTGTTGGGGCGACATCGACGGCCTGGTCGCGCGTTTCAACGTCGACCGTTATCTGAGCGGGCAAGTCAGCCAGATCGACCTCGACTATCTGAGCGACGGACTCAGCGAGGCTTCGATTCCAGCCCTGATCGACCTAGCTGATCGAACCAGCGATCCCACGGTCCACCGCCAGGTCGAGCACAAGTTGAGCACCGCGACGATCTACGGCGTCCCGCTGACTGCGGATGGTCCATCCGGTCAGGTCAACTGGGATCGTCAGGCCCCGTGGACGGCGTGGAATCTCCAATCTTGGCTAGCCCAACGCGAACTCGAACGGCGATGAGGTCGCCTCGTGATGGCAGGTGTTCCTGGCTCAGTGTCGCCAGTCCTCGATGTCGCGCGTGCCCGGATGGCGCGCCCGCGCACCCGTGCTGATCACCATCTGAGGTCTGCGTCGGCCGGAATCTCTAGCGCTTCGATGTCCTCACTGGCGACCAGGGCCTCGATGAGTTCACCGGAACCGCCGACGATGGTTGAGTCGAGGTCGATCTCTGTTGCCAGCGCCCAGGCCTGGTCGTCGGGCCACAGCAGCGCCGGGCCGGGGGTGAAGCCCGCCCCAGCCCAAGCCACCGTGTCCCGCCAATCGTCGTGCATGAGTTCGTCGAGACTGAGTCGAGCCAGGAAATAGTCGCGTCCGGGCAGGTGAAGCGTGGGTCCTTGTGCCACGACAACGGGCAAGACGCCGGGACCTGGCTTTCTTCGGCTCGCCAACTCGGCCCGAAACGTGAAGATGGCGTTGCGAAGTTTCGCCGTGGGGCCGTGGCCCGACTCGAGCCTCATCCAAACTTGCCCTTCGCTGGCGGTCAGACCTCCCCAGCCGTTCCAGATTCCTGCGACGGCGGACTGCGGGGTGGACGTGTGTTGAGCTAACAGACGTACGAGCGGGGCGAGCTGGGTCAGCGTGCCGTCCTCGGGGTCGGAGTAGATTCGTCCATCCGTGCCGAGGGCGTCCTGTTGTGACCAGGCCGGTTCCAGTCCGCGGACTGTGGCGGACTGGGTCAGTGCAGTCATCGTCGTTCCGCAGGCGGCCGCCGTCTCGCTCCATCGAGCTTCGGTCACCGGTTCGTCAGGGTCGGAGGGGTTCGAGGTCTGCATCGGATGGAAGACACGGGCGTACCGCGGGAACACTGTCGGGACGAGGTCGGGCACGCCCGCACCGAGCTCTCCGCTGGTGTTCTCCACGATCCAGTCACCCAAGGTGACATCCGAGGTCCATTTCACGGCGAGCTCTTTCTGGTGGCGAGCAGTGTGGGGTGATGCGATCCAGTTTAGCTTCGGCGCGCGGACCGGGTGTGTCGTGGCGGTTGACTTTGTCATAGGAAATCAACTGCCACGTGATTGTGGTTGATTTCGTCAACTGACAGAATACTTGTGAAGGAGGAAGGACATGGTGGACATCAACATCGGCAGTTCGATTTTGCATCATCGTCGCCGCCTGGAGTTGACTCAAGACGATGTGGCGAACTTCCTGGGCGTCACCAAAGCGTCCGTGTCGAAGTGGGAGACCAGGGCGAGCTACCCCGACATCGCCCTGCTGCCCAGGCTGGCCACGTTCTTCGGGGTGACGATCGACGAGCTCATGGGATACGACCCTCAATTGTCCGAGGCGCAGATACGTGCATTGGGTCGACAGTACGTCGCTGCGTTCGCGACCCGCCCGTTCGAGTCGGTGATCGACGAGATCCACGAGATGATCCAGCGCTACTACGCCTGCTACCCGTTCCTGCTGGAGATGGCCGTGCTGCTAGTGAATCACGCCAATCTGGCCGTCGAACCCGCAGGGGACCCGGGAGCGTCCAGCGGTGGCGAGGACACCGAGGCCGCGCCACCGGCAGGCCAACGCGCTGTGTTGGAGGAAGTAGTGGCGTTGTGTTCCCGGGTGAAAGCCAAGACGGGCGACCTCGTGTTGGCGCGTCGAGCGAATTCGATCGAGGCGGTGGCCTACCTGATGCTGGGCCGCTGGTCGGAAGTGATCGATCTGTTGGGGCGGCATGCCGCCCAGTTCGAGACCTCAGACGAACTGCTGTTGTCCAGCGCCCAGAGCGGCCTCGGTGACCTTGGCGCCGCCCGGCAGACGTTGCAGGTCGCCAGCTATCAATACGTGCCGCGTCTGGTCGGCGTCCAAGCGGCTCTGCTGTCGCTGTATCGCGACGACCCGGAGCATTTCGACGCCGCGCTGGAACGTGGACTGGCGGTGGCGCAGGCGTACGACCTGGCTCACCTCCACCCCAACGCGTTCATGCAATTGACGGTATCAGCGGCCATGAGTCTGGCGGAGCAGGGACAGGCAGAGCGGGCGTTGGGTTTCTTGGAGCAGGCGGTCGCCGCGTACGACAACTTCGAGTTTCCGCTGGTGGTCCACGGGGACACTTACTTCGACCTTATCGACCAGTGGCTCACTGAGGCCGACATCTGGATCGAGGCCCCGCGTGACCAGACCCTCGTCAAACAGAGTTTTTTGGAGCTGCTGACCAGTCCGGCTTTCGCTGGATTGGCTGACCTGGTCGGCTACCGCGATCTGGTCAAGCATGTGCGCGACAGTTGAGGCCGCGGTCGGGGAGCGCTTCCCGGCGTCAAGGAGTTCCAACCCCGACCCGAAGAGAACATGATGAATGACAACAGGAGGAGAACACCATGAATGAGATCGGCCAATACATCCCGTTTCTGATCCCACTGGCGATCGCGCAGGTCGTGTTGATGGTCGTCGCGATCGTCCACATCGTCCGGCATCGACACTATCGTTTCGGAAGCATGGCGTTGTGGATCGTCGTCGCTGTCGTCTTCGGTTTCATCGGACCCGTGGTCTATTTCGTTTTCGGACGGGACCGCGACGAATGAGCGTTTTGGAGATCGACCACGTCGACAAGGCGTTCGGTAGCCATCAAGTCTTGAACAAGATGACGATGGACGTCCCCGAGCACTGCGTCTTCGGTTTCGTCGGGCAGAATGGCGCCGGAAAGACCACGACGATGAAGATCGCGTTGGGCCTGCTCAAAGCCGATGGCGGTGTCGTACGCGTGTGTGGTGAGCAGGTGACGTACGGCAACTCGCGGACGAACCGCCATGTCGGTTATCTGCCCGATGTGCCCGAGTTTTATGGCTACATGCGCCCAATGGAATATCTGCGGTTGTGTGGTCAGGTCACCGGACTGTCGTCTGGTCAGATCGCGACTCGCGGCGGCGAACTGTTGGAGATGGTCGGTTTGGCAGGCGTGAAGCGGCGCATCGGCGGTTTCTCGCGCGGCATGAAACAGCGGCTCGGAATCGCTCAGGCTCTGCTCAACCAGCCTGAACTGGTGATCTGCGACGAGCCGACCTCGGCGCTGGATCCGATCGGCCGTAAAGAGGTGCTCGACATTTTGGCGTCGCTCAAAGATCGTACGACGGTGGTCTTCTCCACCCATGTCTTGTCCGATGTGGAGCGGATCTGCGACCAGGTCGCGATCCTTCACGGGGGTCGGATCGCTCTAGCCGGCACAATCGCCGAGATCAAAGCTCAGCATCGTCATCACGGTTTCGTGGTCGAGTGCGCCAATCCCGCAGACGCAGATCGGCTGGCCGGGGCCGCAGAACTCAAGTCGATGGGCATCAACACCACGGTTGAGGGTGCGACCCTGACCGTGATGATCGCCCAGCACGCCGGTGGTGACGGTGCGCCACGGGCGGACGGTGCGGCGGGTCTCGTGGCGCCGTCGGTGACCGGGCTGGCCGGGGTCGCCCCGGCGGCTCCGTCGCCACAGTTCTCTCAGTCGGCCGGGTCGGCTCCGTCCACTTGGTCAGGGTCAGATCAGGCTGGCGGTCAGCTGCTGCTGGGGGCGTTGACCAGGCTTGACATCACGCCCGTACGTTTTGAGCAGATGGAGCCGACGCTGGAGAGCCTGTTCGCGGAGGTGGTGAAATGAGAGGGTACGCCGCGTTCCTGGGCAAGGAACTGATCGAGGCGGTCAGAACGTACAAACTGTTCCTGATGCTCGTCATCTTCGGGGTGTTCGGAATGTCGAGCCCGCTGCTGGCGAAGCTCACCCCTCAGATGATCGCGTCGGTGGTGTCGCCCGAACTGGCGGCGACGATCCCCGCCCCGAGCGCCGTCGACGCGTGGACTCAGTTCTACAAGAACGTCGGCCAACTCGGCCTGGTTATCCTCATCATCATGTTCTCCGGCGTGCTCGCCAACGAGCTGAGCAAAGGGACGTTGGTCAACGTGGTGACGAAGGGGCTGTCGCGTGGGGCGGTGATTCTCGCCAAGCTGACCTCGATGGTGGCGATTTGGACGGGGTCCTTGGTGTTGGCGGCCGGTCTGACGTGGGTTTACACCCAATACTTGTTCGGCTCGAACGCCCTGCCGCATCTGGTGGTGTCGGTGGTCTTGTTGTGGGTGTTCGGGGTCTTTCTGCTCAGTCTGTTGGTCTGTGCGGCCACGCTGGGCTCCAACAACTGGGTGGCTCTGCTCATCACTGTGGCGGTGGTCGCCGTCGGGCTGGTCGCGGGGATCATCCCTGCGGCGTACCACTACAATCCGTTGTCTCTGGCCAGCCAGAACATGGCGCTGATCACGGGTACGGTCACGTTGGGTGACTTGTGGCCCGCGATCGGCATCACTCTCGGACTCATCGTCGTACTGGTCGCCGCCGCCATCGGGATCTTCCGCCGACGTGTCCTGTGACGGGTGGGTGGTTCGTCGTCCGGCGACGTGCTCGTGCGGCCGGGCGGCCTGCTCGTAGGCGCGCCGCAGCGGGTACCCAGGTCGACGCTGGGACACAGATCATCTGCGGCCTGCTCGTACGCGCGCGGCAGCGGGCTGGCGCTTGTTGATGATCGGATGTTGGAGTCCAGCCGGCCGCTGTGCATGACGGGGCAAAACCGTCGGCTTTTCGCCTCGTCCGACGGTTTTGCGCTAGGCTCGCCCGGGCAGGGGCCTCTCGGCGTCGTATATCGGGGCACAATCGTTCCTCGTGTCGCAGGAGAGCCGATTTTGCCCCACCATGTATGGCTTTGATATCTCACATCCCGCATTGTATGATGCCGATATCGAGCAGGTGTCTCGTCACTGCTCGGCCCAATTGAAGCGGCGCGGCGGGAGGCAAGGGGAAAGCCATGAAGAATCGAATCCGCCTATCGCTCATCGGGCTCACAGTCGTCATGGCGACGTTCATCGCCGGGGGTGTGGCGGCGTCGCCGCAGGCTGAGGCCGCGGTCGTGTCCGTACCGATGTATCGGGTCTACAACCCGAACAGCGGCGAGCATTTCTACACCGCCGATGACAATGAGCGGCGACATCTGGTCAGCGTCGGATGGGTGTCCGAAGGTGTCGGTTGGTACGCGCCCGCCAGCGGTGACCCGGTGTATCGGCTCTACAATCCGAATGCGGGCGATCACCACTACACGCCTGCGGTCGCCGAACGAGACTTCCTGGTCAAAGTCGGGTGGAAGTACGAAGGCGTGGGCTGGGCTTCGAGCACGGATGCTGCCGCCCGCGTGCCGCTGTATCGGGCGTACAATCCCAATGCCCGGGCAGGATCTCACAACTACACGACCAACTGGGGCGAACAGCACAACCTCACCAGTCTGGGTTGGAAAGACGAAGGCATCGCGTGGTACGCCACCGCGCCGGGTGGCCCTGCGCCGACCAATCCGACCCCGGTCGACCCGACGCCGGAGGACAAGAACTGTTCAGATTTTACCTATCAGCAGGACGCGCAGGCGTGGTTCGACGCGCATCCGGTTGAGGCCGCCGATCTGGACGGCAATGGAGACGGTGAGGCTTGCGAGAGCCTGCCCCTAAGACCTGGCACGTCGAAATGAGGTCAGGGGACAATCTGGGTCGCTGAAGGATCACTGCGACACTCGCCTCATGCGCCCGATCCGTCCGTCGGTCGATCCACATCCCCGATGGACCGTTGGGCCGATCCTCAGAGCGGGGTCCTCAGTGAGGAATGAGCGCGCAGGAGGTGAAGTCGAAGTTGGAGAACGCTGAGGACCACTTGTAGAATTCAGGTGGCCTCACGGCCATGCGAGCGTGGTTCAATGGTAGAACATCAGCTTCCCAAGCTGATAACGCGGGTTCGATTCCCGTCGCTCGCTCCGCTCTCGACGCGAATCGAACCCGGTTTCCACTTCGACCAGGCGCTGTCGCGCGGTCTCAGTCCGGCCTACTCGTAGGCCCACCGGGCCTACTCCTTGACGGTCCGACCCGTCGCTCGCTCCCCCAACCCCCGGGGGAACTCGTCCGGGGAACGAGGCCAAGCGGCTTCCGTTCGACTTGGCCACACTCGCAGTGACAAGGATCATCGCTGTATGTCGGTTCGTCCCCTCACTTCCGTGAGGTACGCACGAGGTGGATGCCCGCACTGAGTAGGCCGATCGCCGCGGCGACGGGGAATCCGATGGCGAGCATGACGCCAATGAACATGCCGACGTGCAAGGCCGTGACGGTTCCAGAGGAGAGTGCCGCTACCCCGGCGGGGGCGTTCGATCCCCAGATGATGAGGACCACCACGCCCATGAACAGGCATCCGAGAGCGCCAAGCGTGGTCAGCACGGCGCCCACGACCAGGCGGGCGATGTTGGGCTGAGGAGCCGCCTGCCAGGGTGGGGGGTTCACTGGAACCACCGGGCGATCGATGTTGGGCACGCTCTCAGAAGAGTACAGCGAATAGGGCTGAGGTCCCTCTTCGGGTGTGATGTCGCTCCAGGATTGCGGCGATAGTGACATGATGACAGGATAGTACGGTCGGTGGGCCGTCGATAAACGATGCTTGCGGCTTGGCTCAGGCTCATAGTGATCTCACGGCTCGGTTCGGCGCTGGCGTGACCAGTGGGGCGAAGCCTTGCTCAGGATCGGACGACCCTGGCGAGGCGGTGAATGGGGTCGCGGTTGTGCCGCCGGGTTGAATTTGAAAGAGGCGGTCCGTCACGGGCGCGGTGTCTGCGCCAGATGGTCGCTGGGTTGGCCAGTCGAGGGAGAGAACGCGTCCGGCGCTGTGCCTGTGGTCGTGTGACCTCAGACTGACCGACTCCTTCACGTGCTGGAACTGGCGTGGCCGGAGTCCGCAGATCTCTGCGAGGCGACCCATCTCCTCAAGGTCGAAGGGCTGACTGCGAGGTTCCTCGCGACTTCTGCGATCGTCTTCTGATCGGCGACCACCATCCGCACTGCTTCGGCTCTGAACTGGGCCGAATAGCGCTTCGATGTGCTCGTCGCGGAGGTCGTACGCCTTTTGCGCAGACGCTGGATGGGGGTCACGGTCGTCTGTGCGGGTCGCGGCCGCGAACTGAAGATGATCATGACACCGCCGATGAGAGCGGCGAGCGCCAGTGCGTCGAAGAAGATGAGCGAGGGGAGCAGAGTGGACGGGGTGATGAAACCCATAGAGGTCACCACGATGTAGTCATACGTCAGCGAACCCATGTTCAGCGTTCCGACGCCTCCGATGATTGTCAAGACGATGCCGAGGATCAACTTGGGTATGGAGCGACGCCGCCTAGGTGGCACGCCAGGCGGCATGGGCGGGACCCAGGCCGCCTGGGTGAGTGGGTTTGGTGGGGGGAACGCGGGCGCGGTGAGTTGGTCTGGCAGCGGCGATGGTGCGGCGAGCCGAGTCTGTGGGACGGATGTGGGTGGGGTGACCCCGTCCGGTGGCGGAAACGAGGGGCCGGTGAACTGATCGGGTGGGGCGTACGTTACCTGGGCGTCGTCGCCGACTGGGATCTGGCGGGACGAAACGCTCGATCTGTAGTCTTCTAGATCCGGCAGGTCGCCTGGGGGGTCGACGAACTCGGGCCCGGGGTGTCCCGGCTCGAAGTGAGGCTGTCGCGCGGCTCCGCTGGAACCTTTCGCGAGCCTGGCGGCATCATCGTCGCGGTTCGCCCGCCTGGATGGGCGGGACTGGCGGGGTTCTCCAGTCGCGTCGTCGGCGTGGACTTCGCGGGATTGAGGCTGAACCATTTCCTCATGATACCGCAGCGACCTTTCGGGCTGGCTGATCAGTGGACGGGGCCCGCCGCACCGACTCATCGGCGCGACGGACCCCAGACGGTGATCAAGCGATGGTCACCAGATCGGTTTTATTGCTGAATGGCGAAGCCAGCGTGCCGTTCCAGTACCCGTTGTGCAGGGTGGAGGCCTTGATGGTGAAGCGGTAGTCACCGGCCGGGAGGTCAAGGAACGCCGCGATTTCACTGACCGATTCACGGGTCGTCGCCAGGGAGTCGGAGTCAACCTTCCACAGGTCGACGGCTTTGCCGGTGGCGGCATAGCGGTACGCCGTGATCTGGTAGCGCTCCGCTTTGGCGACTGCGTCCCAAGCCAAGGTGTCACCGGTGACCCGGACGTTGCCGGGGGCGGTGAGCTGGCCATCGATGGCGTTCGGGTTGAAGTCCTGCGGCTCATCGGCTTTCGGCGCGAAGTTGACCGTCAGCGAGCCGATGACCTGGGTTCCGACCAGGACGTCGAAGCCGACGACGCGGTGCTTGGCGCCTGGGCGCGACAGTGCGGTCGAGCCGAACTGCTCCCACAAGCCGAAACGGTTCTGGGTCAGCTCGACCCGGGAGGCGGAGCCGTCGAGAGTGATGCGCATGCTGACCCGAGTGTCGGCAGGCACTCCGCTCAAACGGAATTCGGGGCTGAGCCACATCGAGGCGTCATCGGTGTAGCGGTTGGCGACGAAGTTGCCTTGACCGTCGTTGCTGACCTCGGCGGTTCCGAGGCCGGATCCGATGTACGTGATGGCGTCGATCGCTGGCGTGGTTTGAACGGCGGCGGTCCCGTCCACGGCGGCGGCTTGCGCTGGGGCGACGCAGATGCCACCGAGGATGGCGACACTGGCCGCACCGGCGATGAGCACCCTGGTCAGGGCACGCCGTGTACTAATGTTCGTGATCATTGTTTACCTTTCATTGGGGATGAGGGAGGCTGAACAGAGACTCCCTGACTCGACATTGTATTACTCTGTGACTTGGAATAATGCATCATGGACAACGATGAGCGAGTGTTCTGATCAGAATTGGTACGTCAGTTGGACTGCTCGGCAGGACTGACCAGCGAGTTGGTAGGTGTCCAGCGGGGGTGACTCACGTTGGGAAGGGGTGGCCTGTGACCGGATGGGAATCGACGGCGCAGTCCGGGTGGCCCTCGTTGGGAAGGGGCCGCCTCACCACAAAGGGACGCCACCACTCCCAACAGAGATATCATAGTGATCATCTCTAACTGGAGGGAAGGCTCATGTTCGCCTACACAGGACGTTCGATTGAAGTGAAATACGACACTGGATATCATTTTCGCATCGACTACTTGCCTAACCATCAGATGCGATGGACCTCACTCAAAAAACGCACCGATGGCGCGCCCATGACGGGAGTGGAGACCTACCATCTGCATCAGCAAGGTGAACACATCTTCACCCTGAACTGGATCGAAGACTCGGGCCTGTCCGTGTCGCAGAACCTCGACTTCACCAAGCTGGAGGTGTACGCCTTCATGTCGTGGAACGACTCGACCGCTCGCGGCGGTCGAGCCATCCTTGAGCATCAAGGGAAAATCACCCTGCTGTGAGCCTGCGCGTCGCGGCCTGGCGACACCTCCAGGGCGTACGGCTTAGAGGTTCCGCCGATAGGTCATTCGGGGTGATGTCTCTAGGAACCAATCTGGACTGCGTTGTCGTCGGTCGACGGGCGTCCAGCCCGCCTCCTTCCTCCGCCTTGCCAGATTGTCCCCTAGAACCATCCCCTCATCCGAAGCACCTATCGGCGG
>JAITVK010000028.1 GCA_031285845.1 Propionibacteriaceae bacterium | reverse complement strand
TGGTCAGGCCCCTCCTCATTCATTCCTGGACTCACCTCCCCCCCCGGCCCCCCGACATCGACTCTCCCGCGACGGGCTCATCCGGGCGCACGCCACTGGCCACCATCGCCGTGGCCGACGGCGCGCCTTCGGCCACCCCGTGCCGGGGAGTGGTGTGGTTGTGGGGGTCTGGCCCCACACCCACACCAGTCGGCGATGGCGTCAGCGATTACTTCTGATCTTTGTCGTCATCGACGATCTCGGCGTCGACGACATCCTCGCCGTCACCGGAACCCGTCGCGTCGGATGAGGTCGCGCCAGCCTCGGATTTCTCAGACTCACGAGCCTGAGCCGCCGCGTACACGGCTTGCCCCATGGCCGAAGCCTTCTGGTTGAGGTCCTCCATCGCGGACTTGATCTGCTCGTCGTTGTCTGTGCCTTTCAGCGCTTCCTTCAACGTCGCCAGCGCCTCTTTGACCGGCTCCTTGACGTCGTCGGTCAAAATGGCGTCGTGCTCGTCGAGCAGCTTCTCGGTCGAGAAGGCCAGCGAATCGGCGGTGTTGCGCATCTCGACCGCGTCGCGACGCTTCTTGTCCTCTTCGGCGTGGGACTCGGCTTCGCGAACCATCTTGTCGATCTCATCCTTGCCGAGGGCTGAACCACCCGTGACTGTCATCGACTGCTCCTTGCCCGTGGCCAGATCTTTGGCCGAGACGTGGACGATGCCGTTGGCGTCGATGTCGAACGCGACCTCGATCTGCGGAACACCATGAGGCGCAGGCATGATCCCGGTCAGTTCGAAGTTGCCGAGCGACTTGTTGTCGCGGGCGAAGTCACGCTCACCCTGATAGACCTGGATCATCACCGACGGCTGGTTGTCGTCAGCAGTGGTGAAGATCTCAGAACGCCGGGTCGGGATGGTGGTGTTGCGCTCGATGATCTTGGTCATGATGCCGCCCTTGGTCTCGATGCCCAGGCTCAGCGGCGTGACGTCCAACAGCAGAACGTCCTTCACCTCGCCTTTCAGAACACCGGCCTGCAACGCCGCGCCCAAGGCCACGACCTCGTCGGGGTTGACGCCCTTGTGAGGCTCCTTGCCCGACAGCTCCTTGACCAGGTCGGCCACGGCCGGCATACGGGTCGAGCCACCGACAAGGATCACCTGGTCGATGTCTTTGACAGCGGTCTTGGCATCAGCGATGACAGCGTTGAACGGCGCGCGACAGCGATCCAACAGATCCTGGGTCAGACGCTGGAACTCGGCGCGGGTCAGCTTGGCGTCCAAGTGCAACGGCCCGTCGGCGCCGGCCGTGATGTATGGCAGGTTGATCTGAGTCTCTTGGGCCGCGCTCAACTCGATCTTGGCCCGCTCGGCCGCCTCTTGCAGACGCTGGCGCGCCATCTTGTCCTTGCTGAGGTCGATGCCATGCGCGTTCTTGAACTCTTTGACCATCCAGTCGACGATGCGCTGATCCCAGTCGTCGCCGCCCAGACGATTGTCGCCCTTGGTCGCTTTGACCTCGAACACGCCGTCAGAGATCTCCAACAGCGACACGTCGAAGGTGCCACCACCCAAGTCGAACACCAAAACAGTCTGTTCCTTGTCGCCCTTGTCCAGGCCGTACGCCAAAGCGGCGGCGGTGGGCTCGTTGATGATGCGGTCCACGGTCAGCCCAGCGATCTCGCCGGCCTCCTTGGTCGCTTGACGCTCGGCGTCAGAGAAGTACGCCGGGACGGTGATGACAGCGTTGGTGACCTTCTCGCCCAGGTACGCCTCGGCGTCCCTCTTCAGCTTCTGCAACACGAAAGCCGAAATCTGCTGCGGCTTGTAGGTTTTGCCGTCGATCTCCACGGTCCAATCGGTTCCCATGTGACGCTTGACGGAGCGGATCGTCCGCTCGACGTTGGTCACAGCCTGACGCTTGGCGACCTCGCCGACGAGAACCTCGCCGCCTTTGGCGAACGCGACGACTGACGGTGTCGTGCGGGCACCCTCGGCGTTCGGGATGACAGTGGGCTCGCCGCCCTCAAGAACGGCGACGCATGAGTTGGTGGTGCCGAGGTCGATGCCTACTGCACGAGCCATGTTTTCCTCCATAGTGAAACACTCGGCACGCGCCCCAGTGGCGCGTGCAAACTTGAGTGTAATACGCTCAAGGTATCAGTGTCAAGTGAAGTTGAGTCTGCCACGCTCAACTTTGAGAATCCTCGCTCGAGCGAATGCCCGCGGCACTCGACGACAACTCCTCACGGTATGAGCTCCAACGTTTCGAGCGCAACTGCGCCAACCGCGACCCCGATAGCCCGGACGCGCCGCGATGCGACGGAAGATCGACGCCAACCGGTCGGACCAGATGCTCCACCGCCCCGGTCTGATCCTCGGCCTCGACCTGGACCAGGCCCTCAGCCTGATCCGCACTCTCGACCTGCCCCATGGCCTCGACCTGATCCACACGCTCGACACTGGCCGCGAACCCCACTTGTCCCACGGACTCGACCTGATCCATGTCCGGCGAGACCGTGACGCTTGACGAGCCCGTCGGCAATTTCAGGCCGTCACGGGCCAACTCCAGATTCGCCAAGCGTCGAATCGTCTCCATCTCGCCCCGTCGCCACGCCCCCAACGGATCGACCGAGATCTGAACCAAGTCTCGCATCGGCGCATGCGCGATCGCCCGCAACGCGAACAACTCCGCACTGGCGTCAGCCGGCAACAGTTTTCGACCAGCCGCCGCCTCCCGTACGAAAGCGAATCGCCACGGCAACCACTTCCAGAGGTACACCCCGATCGGAATGACAGCCACGATCACAGCCACCACGATCGACGCCACCTTGACCATGTCGATGTACTGCTGGATCGCGACAACCAAGCCCGTCACCGACAGCCCAAACGTCCCCAGCGCGGGAGACAACACCGAGCCGACCAGCGGCACGTCCCGAATCGAACTGGCCGCCGACCACAGCGAACTCTCCATGCCTTTGGCGGTGTCCTGCGCGGAATAGGCCGGATCGGCGAAATGCATCACCGCGTCACGCGCCTTCACGCACAAGAAAAGCCACAACCCGATCCAGGCCACCAGACCAGCATCTGCGAGCACTTGAGGAATCGCCTTTTTCGTCGACGCGTAGAGCATGCCACCATTCTCACACGCTGAGACCGCAATGAGTTCACAGTGCGATCCGACGCGGCCAAGAACAGGAAAACTGCCCACAATCCGCTTGAACACCCCTGGTAACTTCGTCCGCAAGCAGCAAACGCTGAACCACGTTCCACTTGGTCGAACAGAGGTGACTATGCGTACCAGGGACCACCGGCCCGCGCCAGGCGGTGTCGACGAACTTGGCGAGCGCGCGTTGCCCGACTGGCTTCACTCCAGCGCGAAGGAAGCTACCATTGTTTTGATGGCTGACACCGTCGGCCATCATCCACCAGCCGTAAGTTAGACGGCGTCTTCAGGTTAGCCAATGGAATGCTGCTATCCATCTGGCACTGACGGGGGCTGAAGATGACGTCACCGGTTGGAGGGGATGCCCGTGAGCGACACATCACGGGCATCCCCATCTCAAACTTCACGGCGTACGGCCTGCGGAACTCGTACGGCTTGCGGCTCCACCGAACCGGGGACCGCCCACAACGATCGCGGCGGGTCCTGGTGGCAGTCGCGCCGAGTCGCGCCGCCCGTACGGCTTGCGGCCATCGAGGTGTCGGGTCGATCGAGGACGTCGACGACAGCCCAAGTGACAGAATGGATCTCGTGAGACACTATTTCGACCACGCCGCCACAACCCCCATGCGGGACGCGGCCCTGACCGCCTGGGAGACCAACGCTCGCCGGTTGGGCAACCCGTCGGCGATCCATGGCGCCGGACGGGAAGCCCGCAGCGTCGTCGAAGAGGCCCGTGAGACCGTCGCCGACGCCTGGTCGATTCCACCATCGACAATCATCTGGACCAGCGGCGGGACCGAATCCGACAACCTCGGCATCATCGGCGTCGCCCGGGCGCGACGCCGGAAAAACCCGGCCGCCACACAGGTCATGGTCAGTCCGATCGAACACCACGGCGTCCTCGACGCCGCCGCCAGCCTGACCAGCGAAGGATTCACCGTCATTCAGATGCCGCTGACCGAGGCCGGGATCGTCAACTACCCAGCGACCGCCGACCTGATGCGGGTCCACGCCGACACCTTGGCCGTCGTCGCACTGATGGCCGTCAACAACGAGACCGGCATCATCCAACCAGCCGACAGACTGGCTGAAGTCGCTCACACCGAGTTGGGCGTGCCCTTCCACTGCGACGCCGTCCAAGCTCACGGACTCGGCCCGGCACTGTCACTCCAGACCTGCACCGCCGCGTTCTCCGCCCACAAAATCGGTGGCCCACTAGGAGCCGGTGCCCTCGTGATTCCCCCAGACACGCCGATTGAAGCCATCAGCTTCGGAGCCGGTCAAGAATCCCGCCTGAGATCAGGCACAGTGCCGGTTCCGCTCGTCGCCAGTTTCGCTGAGGCCGTACGCGAGACCACCGTGACCGAATCGGTCGAGAACCAACGCATAGACGGGCTGGCCGCGCGGCTCGAATCGATTCTGACCAGCGTCGGCGCGCAGATCATCGGCCAAAACCTGGCCAGAGTCGGGGCGATTCGTTACGCGCTGTTCCCCGGCTGCTCGGGCCAAGACCTCGTCGTGCTGCTCGACGCCCGCGGCATCCACGTCTCCACCGGATCGGCCTGCACCGCCGGCGTGCCCCAACCCAGTCACGTCCTGCTCGCCATGGGACACAGCCAAGATGAGGCCAACTCCGGGCTGCGGTTCTCGATGGGCTGGACCACCACCCACGACGACCTCGACGCGCTCCAGGCCGCTTTGCCCGAGGTCGTGGCGATCGCGAGGCGCCGCTGATGGCCCGCCTGATCGCCGCATTGTCCGGTGGCGTCGACTCCGCGGTGGCCGCCGCGCGCGCCGTCGACCAAGGCCATGACGTCACCGGAGTCCATCTCGCCTTGTCCCGTACGCCCCAAACCCACCGGACCGGATCACGAGGCTGCTGCTCGCTCGAAGACGCCAACGACGCCCGGCGAGTGGCTGACAAGCTCGGCATCCCGTTCTACGTCTGGGACTTCTCGGAGCAATTCCATCACGAGGTCGTCCAACAATTCCTCGACGAATACCGCCGCGGGCGTACCCCCAATCCTTGCCTGCGCTGCAACGAGAAGATCAAATTCGCCGCCCTCTGCGACCGGGCGGTGGCGCTCGGTTTCGACGCGGTCGTCACCGGGCACTACGCCAGCGTCACCTACGACGAGGCTGGTCGGATCGAGTTACGCCGCAGCGTCGACGCCGCCAAAGACCAAAGCTACGTCCTCGGAGTCCTCACCAGCGAACAGTTGCGTCGTTGTGTCTTCCCGTTGGGCGGAATGGTCAAATCTGAAGTACGCCAAGAGGCCGCCCGGCGCGGACTGCGCGTGGCCGACAAACCCGATTCGTACGACATCTGTTTCATCCCCGAGGGCGACACCGCTGATTACCTCCACGACAAGCTCGGACGTCGCCCGGGCGATATCGTCGACGAGGATGGGACCGTGCTCGGCCGCCACGACGGGGTGTTCACCCACACCATCGGCCAGCGCAAAGGACTCCACCTGGGCCGACCCGCCCCTGATGGACGTCCACGCTACGTTCTGCGCCTGGACGCGGCCAACAACCAGGTGATCGTCGCCAGCCATGAGCGTTTGAAGATCACCGGGCTGAAAGGTCGCGACCCGATCTGGTGCTCCGGCTCCCCCGACGTACGAATCGGTCAGGCGCGACCGACCGCTCAGGCGGACGGCCAACTCCCCTGCGCCGATCAACCGGGTGAGGACCCCATCGCAGCGCAGGGACGCTTCGCCGCCACTGTTCAATTGCGGGCCCACGGCGACGCGCTGCCCGCTCACGTCGACTACGACGCGAACGAAGTCGTCATCACGCTCGACCAGCCCGCTTATGGCATCGCCCCAGGCCAAGCAGCCGTGATCTACGACGACGCCGTGGTCGTCGGCTCGGTCACCATCGACCAGACCTGGTGAGGCGAGCGGGCCGACGAGCCGCGCCGGAAGTGGACCAGCGCGTGGTCAGGACATCAGGTTGCCGTCGGAATCTAACGAGTAGGGCGAGCCCGGCTTGGAACACAAGACGACGATGCCCTCGATGAATCCCCACAACGCGCCGAAACCGAAAGTCACCAGCGTGACCGCGATCTGCGCGATGCCCAACCCGACGTTGCCGCGATAGAACTGGCCGACACCGATCGAGCCAAGGAAGATGCCGAGCAGGCCGGCTGCCAGCTTCGACTTCGGCCCCACCATCTTCGGGCCGTACGGGGTCGGGACGACCTGACCTGGAACCATCACTCCCGGTGCGTACGGGACCGGGTAGCCCGTCGTCGGGTATCCCTGCGGATAGCCCTGCGGCTGACCGGGATACGCCTGCGCCTGATACGCGGCGGCGGGCTGCTGCTCGTAGGTCTGATAGCCGGTGGCTCCGTACTGCGGGTTCGGCGTGCCGTACGGATTCTCGGGCTGGCCATAAGACGTGGTCGCGCCATAGGCCTGCGGCGGTTGGCCGTACGCCCCCGGGTCATAGGCGTTCGGAGCCGACGGGTAGGGCTCGGGGGCCGGCTGGTAGCCATCACTGGCCCCGTAGGCCGATTGTCCGTACGCGGGCAGCTCCGGGGCCACCGCTGGTGGCTGATCCGGTGTCAAACCGAGGTACTGACCGGCCGGGGCGGTCGGGCTCCATTGCGCGGCGTCCAGATCCAAACTAGCGACCGGGTCTGGCGAGGCGGGAGTCGCATCGGGCTGGGCCGCCCACGGAGTCGCCGGTGTCACCTCAGGCTGAGGAGTCACCGACGCCGCATCGGCCACTGTGGCGGCCGGGACGGCGAAGGGATCAGCCGGCGTGCTCGGCGCGAAGGCGGTCGAGGGCGCATCGGATTCGGCGGCAGCGGTCACCGGCGTCGCCACCGGCTCGGACGGAGTGGCGGCGGGAACCGATCCCGCGCCTGACTCGGCTTCGAGCGTCGGGGTGCTCGACACCGATTCGACAGTGGGCCGATCCAGCCCCGCGATCGGGTTCTGTGACCACGGGTTGGCGCCGAACGAAGCGATCGCTGATGGAACAGCATTCTCGGCGGCCGAGCGTGCGCCGTACGCCGACGCCGACACTCCGGCGGCGAAATCCGTCGGATTCAGGGGAACAGGCGGCGCGAAAGGAATGTTCAAATCGGACGGCGGCGGAGCCACCGGGACGGCCGGGCTCTCGGAAGCGGGCTCGACCGATGTCGGAACCGGCGCATCGGCGACGACTGCCGCATCGGCCAGCGGGGCGACTGAAGCCGGGAGGCCCTGGTCTGTCACCGGACCACTGGCCGCGACCTCGCTGATCGTCGCAGGCGTGCCGTCAGCCAGCGGTGGGTTGACGTCCTGGTCAGGCGTCGGCGACGCGTCGGGCGTCGGGAGAGAATCTGTGGCGTCGGGCATGTGTGCCTCCATGTCTAGGTCGAGATGACCGGTTGTCTAGCCATGGTAGCCGAGACTTGACTTCTTCCTCCTCCTTCTCAGTGGTTGATTCCAAGGTCTGGGTGCGGTTCCCGCAACACCCTGACCGACTCCCGATGCGCTGAACACCGAAGAATCGCCACGAGCAGCCACGGGCTCAGGCGGTCGACACCGGCCCCGTCGGCGCGGTGCGCCGCTTGCCGGTCATCGTGTCCAGGTCGAAAGCCAGCACAGCCACGAACTCGAGCGCCTCCGGAACGTCACCACCGCGACCGGGAGCGTACTTCTCGACGATCATCGACAGCGCTGATCGCGCCTCACCCGGATCGGTCACGACGCGGGCGGTCCCCCAGCCGATGACGGATTCGTACGCCACCCCGATATGGCAGGCTTGAAGGTCGTCGGCGCCAAAAGTGGCGTGGCGGATCTCGGCTTCGAAACAGATCCGAGCGCCGGGAGCCTCGGTGATCGCCGCCACCTTCCGACCCGCTTGAGCGCCGTGGACATAGACGGTGACCCGCCCGTCGCCTGAGGTCGCATGGGCGAAACTGAGCGGCACGACGTAGACGCCCTCAGCGTCGGTCAACCCAAGGTGGCCGACGTCGGCGCGGGCCAAGATGATGTCGATGTGGTCAGGATCGGTGATGGCTCGATCGGCCCGTCGCATCTGCATGATCGCCACATTAGCGCACAGCAGTCGCCGCCGCGCCTTCCGCTCTCAGACCAAGGACCTATCGGGCGGGCGCGGTCGATTCCCTGATGACCAGATGGGTCGCCAGTTCGATCTTCTTGTGGGGCGGCTCGATGCCGCGATAAGCCATCTCGACCAGGATGCGGGTCGCCTCCGAGGCCATCTCCGTCAGCGGTTGACGCACGGTCGTCAGCTGCGGCGACACCCACGAGCACAGCGGCACGTCGTCAAATCCGACCACGGAGACGTCGCCGGGCACGCTCAGTCCGGCCGCTTTGATCGCCTGATAGACCCCGTACGCCTGCTGATCCGACCCGGCGAAGATCGCCGTCGGCGGCCGACTCAAACCGAGCAGCCGACTCGCTCCGGCGTACCCGCCTTCGACCTGGAAATTGCCGAACTGGATCAACTCCTCGTCGGCCGGGATCCCAGCGCGCTGCAGCGCGTCGACGTAGCCGTCCAACCGCTCCTGAGAGCAGGCCAGACCACGATCGCCGGTGACGATCCCGATCCGGCGATGCCCCAACCCGATCAGGTGCTCGGTGGCTTCGACCCCGCCCTGGAAATTGGTGGCCCCGATCACGGGCACGTCCTGATCGGGCACTCCGATCGGATCGACGAACACGTATGGAATCCCCAGCTTGCCCAACTCCTGATCGACGCCGATTTGAAGCCGGGAGACCACCAGAACCAAGCCGTCGGAATGCCGCTGCGCCAGCGACGTGATCCAATGTCGATTGCCAAGCATCCGCCCGTGAGTCGGTGTCACCACCAGGCCCACCCCCGCCCTGGACGCCTCTTCCTGGGCCCCGACCAGGATTTGTGTCGCCCACAGCGTGTCGATACCGCGCAACACGATGTCAATCAACCCGGCCCGATGACGACCCCCGGTGCCGCGCCGACGATACCCATGGTCGTCGAGCAGTCCAAGAATCTGATCGCGGCGGGCCTCCGAGACCCCAGTGCGCCCGTTCAAGACTTTCGACACCGTCGCCAGCGACACATTCGCCATCTGAGCGATCTCAGCCAAAGTCATCCTCGTCTCAGCCATTTCCAACCCCTTTTGTACGAAAGTTTCTAAGAGAGTAACGCAGTTTTTCTCAGACTATCGCGTCACTGCCCAACTCGGCCATAGTGTTGTCGAGAGAAAACCAGACACGGGGACATGTTCACCTTTCTCAACGGGTCCCGGTCCGGTTTCGCCTCGAACAGACCCCATGGGAAGGAAAGTCAACGATGTCTCAGTCCGAACGTGTCAGCACCCTCCTCAAGACGATGACCGTCGATGAGAAGATCGCCCAGTTGTACGGCGTATGGCTCGGTTACACCGAAGGTGGAGTCGTCGCGCCCGAGATGGACACCTCGGCTGACTCGGCTCCAGAATTCGGTGACATCGCCGCCAATGGCATCAGCCAACTGACCCGAGTTTTCGGAACCAAACCCGTCCTGCCCGCCAAAGGTTTGGCCACGCTGATTGGCTATCAGAAATGGATCCGCGACCATACTCGCCTGCGCATCGGAATCCTCGCCCATGAGGAGTGCCTGACCGGACTGGCCGCCTGGACCGCCACCACCTTTCCCACGCCCTTGGCCTGGGCGGCCACCTTCGACCCCGGTCTGACGTACGAGATGGGCGCGGCGATCGGTCAATCCATGGCCGCGATCGGCGTCCACCAAGGTCTGGCGCCCGTGCTCGACGTCGTCCGTGACGCCCGCTGGGGTCGTGTCGAAGAGACGATGGGCGAAGACCCGTACGTCATCGCGACACTCGGCAAAGGGTACGTCGAAGGTCTCCAGTCGCAAGGGATCATCGCCACCCTCAAGCACTACGCCGGATATTCGAACTCCCGCGCCGGGCGCAACCTCGCGCCAGTCCATGCTGGCCCGCGCGAGATCGAAGACGTCTTCTTGCCGCCGTTCGAGGTCGCCGTCTTGGACGCCCACGTCCGATCGGTCATGCCGGCGTATGTCGAAATCGATGGGATTCCCGTTCACGCCGACCATCACCTGCTGACCGAAGTCCTGCGTGAACGCTGGGGATTCGAAGGAACCGTCGTGTCGGATTACTTCGGTGTCGCCTTCCTGATGAAAGAACACGGCATCGCCAGCACACTCGACCAAGCCGCAGTGGCTTCCCTGGTGGCAGGATTGGATGTCGAACTGCCCACAGGCGACGCCTTCCGCGCCCCCGGTTTCGCTCAAGCCGCCGCTGAGGATCCGATTGTCGCTCAGGCCCTGGACACCGCCGTCGAGCGGGTGCTGAACCAGAAGGAAGCCCTGGGACTGCTCGACATCGACGCCGAGATCGAGCGCTTGGAAAGGCTGCTCGCCGACGTCCCCGAGACCCTCGACCCGCCCGCCCATCGCGACGTGGCGTCGAGATTGGCCGCAGAGTCGATCATCCTGCTCGACAACGACGGTCTGCTGCCGGTGGCCCCACGCGCCGGTCTGCGCGTCGCCGTGGTCGGGCCCAATGCTGATCGCGGAGCGGCCCTGTTCGGCTGCTACAGTTTCGTCAACCACGTGTTGATGCACAATCCGGGCGTCGACCCGGTCATCGCCGCCCCCACCATCATGGAGGCGATCACCGCCGAGTACCCCGACGCGATTGTGACGTACGCCCAAGGCTGCACTGTGCGCGACATGGACACCAGCGGAATCCCCGAAGCCGTGGCCGCCGCCGCCTCTGCCGACGTGGTGGTCGCCGTCGTGGGCGACCAGGCCGGACTGTTCGGCAAAGGCACCTCAGGCGAAGGCTGCGACGTCGACTCACTGGAACTGCCCGGAGTCCAATCCGAGTTGCTCGAAGCCCTGTTGGCCACCGGAACCCCGCTCGTTCTGGTTCCGGTCACCGGGCGACCTTACGCCATCGGACGTTTCAGCGATCGGGCCGCTGCCACCATCCAGGCCTTCTTCCCTGGTGAAGAGGGCGGGGCGGCCCTGGCGGGAGTCATCAGCGGACGGATCAACCCCAGCGGCCATCTGCCCGTGTCTGTCCCGAGAACACTCGGTGTGCTGCCGTACTCCTATCTGCATCCGAAGCTGGGCGATCCATCTGGGGTGTCCTCCATCGACACCACGCCCCAGTTCAGTTTCGGTCACGGCCAGTCCTACACCAGTTTCGACTACACCGATTTCACCGCGCCGAAGCAGGTTCCCACGAACGGTTGGATCGAGGCCAGCGTCACCGTGAACAACACCGGTGACCGCGATGGGACCACCCTGGTTCAGGTCTATGGTCGCGATCTGGCGGCATCCGTCACCCGCCCGCTGCGGCAGTTGCTGGCGTACGCGCGAGTCGAGGTCGCCGCTGGTGGGTCGCGCCCGGTCACACTGCGCATCCCCGCCGCTCGCTTCGGCTTCCACGACGCGTCGATGCGGCGTGTGGTCGAGCCCGGCGACGTCCAGGTCTGGATCGGTTGGGACTGCGACCATGCGGCCACCCCGATCGCCGAGGTCGGCCTGACCGGTCCGACCGCACCGATCACCAACGACACGCCCCGACTGGCTGAAGTAGTGTTCGACTGAGCGCGATCACGCCGAATACCCTGTGATCTGGCACGATGAAGACATGACTTCCACCGCTGCCCTCGCCCGGATGATCGATCAGTGCGACCGCATCGTCTTTTTCGGCGGCGCCGGGGTGTCGACCGAATCTGGCATCCCTGATTTCCACTCAGCGGACGGGCTTTACAGCCAGACGCTGGGACGCGACATCAGCGCCGAAGAGATCGTCTCCCACAGCTTCTTCACCTCCCATCCCGATCAGTTCTTCGACTACTACCGTCGCCACCTGGTCTACCCCGCCGCACAGCCCAATCAGGCCCACCGCGCGCTGGCCAGCCTCGAACGCGCCGGCAAAGTCAGCGCCGTCGTCACTCAGAACATCGACGGGCTCCATCAGCGCGCCGGATCCCACGTGGTGTGGGAGTTGCACGGTTCGATTTGGCGCAATCATTGCGTACGATGCTCCCGATCGTACGACCTGGACGCGATCCTCTCCACGTCGAGCGTGCCGTACTGTGAATGCGGCGGGGTCGTCAAACCTGATGTCGTGCTCTACGAGGAGTCGCTGGACGAAGGCGTCATCGATGGCGCGCTCAACGCGCTGAGCCAGGCGGACTTGCTCATCATCGGCGGCACCTCGCTGGTGGTCTACCCGGCGGCGGGACTGATCCGGTATTTCCACGGCGACCACATGGTCTTGATCAACAAGGAACCGACGCCAGCCGATCGCCATGCCGACCTGGTCATCCACGCCCCGATCGGGGCCACCTTGAGCCCGTGGGCGTGAGCCCGCCCCATCCGATCTGCGGTCGCGCCACCGAGAGACCAGCCCCCGCCCGACCTGGGTGACAGCCCGAACCACCGACTGGTCGAGTCCCCTCGTCGAACGACCCGACCACGAGCCCCGAGGGCGCGACCACGAGTCAGAGCCCCCGACCAAGCGTGACAAACCACTAGGTATAGTGGACACGACCATCCAAGGAGGACCGATGCCCCAACTGCGTTCGACTGTCACCACCCAAGGTCGCATCATGGCCGGAGCGCGCGCGTTGTGGCGGGCGACCGGCATGACCGAGGCCGACTTCGGCAAACCCATCATCGCGGTGGCCAACTCGTACACCCAATTCGTTCCCGGCCATGTGCACCTGAAGAACATCGGATCTTTAGTCTGTGACGCCATCGCCGCCGCAGGCGGGGTCGGGCGCGAGTTCGACACGATCGCGATCGACGACGGCATCGCGATGGGTCACTCCGGGATGCTCTACTCCCTGCCCAGTCGTGAAATCATCGCTGACTCGGTCGAATACATGGTCAACGCTCATCAGGCCGACGCCCTGGTCTGCATCTCGAACTGCGACAAGATCACCCCAGGGATGCTCCTGGCAGCCCTCAGGCTCAACATTCCGACCGTGTTCGTCTCCGGCGGTCCAATGGAGTCGGGTCGTACGGTGGTGCGCCCCGGGGAAGGCGCCACCAGCTTGGACCTGATCGATGCCATGATCGACTCGGTCGACGACTCCTATTCCGACGACGAGATCACGCGGATCGAACAGGCGGCTTGCCCGACCTGCGGCTCGTGTTCCGGCATGTTCACCGCCAATTCGATGAACTGTCTGGTCGAAGCGCTCGGTCTGGCGCTGCCCGGCAACGGTTCGACACTGGCCACCTCGGCGGCCCGTCGTACACTGTTCGAACAGGCCGGCGCGTTGATCGTCGACCTGTGTCGGCGGTGGTACGACCACGATGACGCCGATGTGCTGCCCCTGTCGATCGCGACCAGAGCAAGTTTCCTCAACGCCATGACGATGGACATCGCCATGGGAGGGTCGACCAACACCGTCCTCCACCTGCTGGCCGCCGCCCAAGAGGCCCGAGTCGATTTCACGCAGACCGACATCGACGCCCTGTCGCGCCGCACCCCTTGTCTGGCCAAAATCGCGCCCAACTCCCACTCCTACTACATGGAAGACGTCCACCGGGCTGGAGGCATACCCGCCATTTTGGGTGAACTGGATCGAGCTGGACACCTCGATCGGTCAGTCCACGCCATCCACTCCGACAGCCTTGAGGCCTGGCTCGCCCAGTGGGATGTTCGCGGCGGCACAGCCACCCCAGCTGCCATTGAGCTGTTCCACGCCGCGCCGGGGAGGGTACGCACCACTGAGCCGTTCTCGTCGACGCAGCAGTGGCCCAGCCTCGACACCGACGCCGCTGCCGGTTGCATCCGCGACGCTGAACACTCGTACACCGCTGACGGTGGACTAGCCATCTTGACCGGCAACATCGCCCCCAACGGCTGTGTGGTGAAGACGGCCGGGGTCCCCCAAAATCAATGGGAGTTCACCGGCCCGGCCCGTGTCACCGAGTCACAGGAAGAGGCAGTCGACGCCATCCTCCACGGCCGGATCCACCCCGGTGATGTGGTCGTCGTGAGGTACGAGGGCCCCAAGGGTGGCCCCGGAATGCAAGAGATGCTCTATCCGACTAGCTACTTGAAAGGCGTCGGATTGGGCCCGAAGTGCGCGCTGATCACCGACGGACGGTTCTCCGGCGGATCCTCCGGCCTCAGCATCGGCCACATTTCACCGGAAGCGGCCAACCAAGGGCCGATCGGGTTGATACGCGACGGGGATATCATCACCATCTCGATCCCCGATCGTACGATCAACCTGCAGGTGACCGACGATGAGCTTCAACGGCGTCGAGCTGACCAAGACAGCGCCGGATGGACGCCACGGCAACGTGTGCGCCCGATCTCCAACGCGCTCAAGGTTTACGCCTTGCTCGCCCAATCAGCTGACAAAGGCGGGGCGCGGCGTCAACTGTGATCCGATGAGACCCATGCTCAGCGGGGGCTCCCGAGTCGCTCGATCTGATCGCCGATGACACAGCCGATGACGTGGTCGTTGACGAGTCCGCACGCCTGCATCGAGGCGTACACATTGACTGGTCCGACGAAACGGAACCCACGTTTGCGTAGCTCGGCCGCGGCTTGTGAGGACTCGACGCTGCTGGACGCCCGCGACTCCACCGTCGGCCGGACGTGAACCGCGGGTTGATACGACCACAAGAACTCCGCCAGCGATTGCCCGTCGGCATGCATCTGGTCGACGATGCGAGCAGCAGTGATCGTGGCACGGATCTTGCCCCGGTTACGTACAATCCGCGGATCGCCCAACAAGCGTTCGACGTCGTCGTCGGTGAAGCGGGCCACACGCGCCGGATCGAACCCGAGGAAGACCTCGCGAAAGGCCTCCCGCTTATTCAAGATCGTCCGCCACGACAGGCCCACTTGGAAGCTCTCCAAACAGATCCGTTCGAACACCGCCGTCTCGTCATGGACTGGACGACCCCATTCGGTGTCGTGATAATGGGCGTACGACGGGTCGTTGCCCGCGTGAGCGCCGAAACATAGCGCCGTGGCCGAGTCGATAGTCACGAAACACCTCTCTCACAAGGACGAACATCGAATGGTCTGGGGAGCGATCGTTCTCCGCTCGCCCCGTCGCCCCGCACACCGAACCGGATCACGCTGAGCGCATAATGTGGTCAAGCGTTCAGCGTTGTTGGGCTCGCGGCGTTGTTGGGCTCGCGCAGCGGGGCTCAGGAGACGAGTTTCGCGATGATCACCAAGTTGTTGATGGCGATGCCGCCTTCAGGGCGCACCACACAGGTGATGAGGATCAACCGGCCTGGGTCGTCGGTCCACAATTCGGCATGGTCGGCGATCTCGGTCTTCGGGATGCTCTGGGCTGACTCGAATCGATACTCCTTGTCATTGACCATGATCACGTCGCCAGGGTTGAGCGCCACGTGACCATCGGTCTGAAGGAAGTTGCCCGGCGCCGAACCGCCCGCGATCGCATGGGTCACCATGTAAACCGTGCCCTGCGCGGCGTCGGCCAGGCTGACCCCACGGTTGCGGATCCAGAACACCGAAGTGAAGCTCGGAGGATTCATCACACCGTTGACCTCGTTGACCGAGCCCACCGGAACGTTGAGGTTGATCACAGGAACGACGAAGCCTTCGCCACCGTCATTCTCGACCATCTTGGCTTCCTCCATGAACGCCGACGACGTGGCCGACGGATCATCGGGGACGATGATGCGCCCCTCCATGTCTCTGATTTGCCCAGCGGCTGTTCCCGACGGCAGGAACGACATCACACCGAACGTCACACCGCCGGCGATCAGCAACACCGACAGCAGGATGACGAGAATCCCGCCACGACGCTTCTTCTTCTCTTCTTCGGGCTGCGCCTCAGGCGCTGCCGCCGGATCCTGGTATGACATTGTCCTCCCTTTTGCCTACCACACGGACGATCCTTCATTGTATCACCCGGCAAAAGAGCCTTTGCCTCAACAAGATATGTCGTTGATGCGGTCGTGATGACGGTCTGATCGGGGGTGTGCTGGATCGTTGAGCGCGGTTCCGCAGGGCGGTACGGGGGTCGAGAGGGTGCGGCTGGGCAGGAGAGACGGGATTGAGCCTGGCGGCCCGAGAGGTGTGAGGGGCACGGTTCGAGAGGTGGGCAGTCCTTCGTGGGTTCGAAGTACTCAGACTCCGGGCACCTGGGCAGCTTCGCGGAGGCCGGGGGTACTCGGACCCCAGCGTCTGCACAGTTTCGCCGGGCCGCCCCGCGTCACCCCAGGGACTACCCCGCACGTGTGCCGGCCAGTGCCAGCCATCATCAAGTCACGCGACCCGCGTCCAGACCACCCCGCGCGTGTGCCGGCCAGTCCCCACCGGCACGCATGACACCGACGCGGGCCTCGACCACCCCGCGCGTGTGCCGGCCACTGCCAGCCACCCGCGAAGGGATGAAACCCCGCAAAATCGACAGTGCTTCAAGCCCGTCGACGATATTGCGCCGATTTTGGCCGGTACGCGCCCGAATCCCGGCTAGAACGGGGCAAAATCGACACCCGACGCCGGAATAGGTCGATATTGCGGAGTTTCATCCAACGCCTCGGGTTCGAGCTGCGGCCCAGGGCCCATCCCCCCGCTTGGTCAGTCACAACCCGGTTCAGTCGTACCCACTGCACGGGGAGCTGTGGAGGAGAGCAGGACACTCCGACTCCCTCAGTCACGCCCCGGGTCAGTCGGGCAGGATTTGATCGATGCTGTCCACTTGGTAGATTCCGGCGTACTGGTCGGTGATGTCCCCAGGATGGGTCTCGCCGGTGAAAACGACCGCGGCGGGCATCGACACGTTCATCGCCATGGCGATGTCGGTGGCCAGCCGATCGCCGATCATCAGGCACCGCTCCAGCGGCACGTTGACGCCAGCCAACCCCGCTTCGAGCAGGGCGGACGACGGCTTGCCCATACTGGCCGTACACCTGACTTGGGTGCATGCTTCGATCGCAGCGGTGATCGCGGCGGCGTCCGGCTGACCGCGCCCACCCGGGAAGGGGCAGAACCGATCGGGGTTGGTCTGGATCAGCACCGCGCGTTTGTGAAACCAGAGCGCGTCGAAGGCGATCTGCAGTTTGGCATAGGTGAAGCCGCGATCGTACGACGCGATGACCACGTCGATTTGTGACGGATCGTCGCTCAATGTGAACCCAGCCAGCGCCAGCGCCTCGCGCAGTGGCTCCTCGGCGATCGCGAAAACCGTCGCGTGAGGATGATGACGCCTCAACCACCAGATGGTGGTTGCGATCGTCGTCGTCACCTCCTCGACCGGGGTTGGAATGCCCATCCGAGTCAGCTTCGCGGCGTACACCTGAGGGCTATGGGTCGGATTGTTGGACAAGAAGCGTACGACCCGACCAGCTTCGCGCAACCGCTGGATCGTGGCGGCCGCGCCTGGAAGGGCCTCATCGCCCAGATAGACCGTCCCATCCAGGTCGAACAGGTAGGCGTCGAACCACTGCCGCGGACGCCGCAACCCCATGACCGCCCCTCCTGCCTCGCCAACGCAGAACCGATCAGTTCGCGTCGAACCCATCCTACGGCCATCGCGCGGGTCGACCGCGCCTGATTCCCGTCGTCGGTCAAAGTCACCACACCCAACCCGCCCCTACAGCCAGCTCCGGTGATCGGCAAGCGGGCGACGACGCCCGTCGAGGCGCCGCGGCCATCGCAGGTCGACTGGACCTGACTCCCACTCTGGGGCAACTGGCCACCGAGGGACGACGTCGAGCCCCCGCGACTCAGTGGAAGGAGTCGCCGCAGGCGCACGTGCCGGTGGCGTTCGGATTGTCGATCGTGAATCCCTGCTTGCTGATGGTGTCCGCGAAATCGATCGTCGCACCACTCAGATAGGGCGCGCTCTTCTCATCGACCACCACTTTCACTTCGCCGTACGTCGAGACCACGTCACCGTCGTACGCCTGATCGTCGAAGTACAACTGATAGCGCAAACCAGAGCAACCGCCCGGTTGAACAGCCACTCGCAACGCCAGCGGTTGATCCTCGCTTGCCAGCAACTGCGTGACCTTCGTCACGGCCGCGTCGGTCAGCGTCACGCACTGTTGGGTTGTCATTGATGTCATGACGGCCATCCTACCGCCGGGTTCCACTACCGTCTCAGGCCGGGGCCCCGGCGCGGGCGATCCTCAGGCGGGACGACCCGGCCGGCATCCACGTGGACACCATTCGGGCGACGTCGGCTTCGGTCTCGGCTTGATAAGCGGCTTCGACACCGACGGTACGCAACTCGCGAGTCGAGATCTGCGTTGTCTGGGCCGCGACGATGACGGGGCAGGCGCAGGCTTCGGCCCAGGTGGAGACCTGACGCAGGTACGGGCCACCAGTGTCGGCGAACGACAGCGTCACAGTGACGTACACCACCAGCTCGGCCCCGCGAAAGCGTCCGGCATAGGTCCGCAGGTCAGACCGCAGACCCACGGTCGCCCCAGCGGATGGCACGGAACCGGTTGCGCCCAAGTCGTCCGGCAACACTAGGGCCTCGACTGCCGCCCCGACCCGCCGAAACCCCTCGCCCACCCAGTCAGTGAGAGGCTCAGGCCGATCAGTCGTCGTCACAATCAGTACGGTCATGGGGGTCAGACTACCCAATGCGGTGGAGTGTCTCAGGCCGATGCGACCGAGCGGGCCTGGCCCGGTGGGGTCGAGCGCCTCTGACCCGTCGGGAACGCACGACTACCGGTCGCGACACCACGACTGACCGCACCCAGCCGCGACCGGCCGCCTCTAGCCCATCGCCCACAAAACCCGCGCCGCCGAACCACTGGACGACATCGGGTAACCTTGACAGAGCGACTGAGTGTCTCGAAGCCGGCACGGTCGCCAAAACCGGGGATGACGCAGAAAGCAGGAGGACGTGAAACTCTTCAAACCCTATTCCGACTCGGCCGACAAGCCAGCCACACCCGAAGCCGCGGTGGCCAGCGGCCAAACCGAGACGACAGGGACCGCGAACGGAGCCAAAGCACCGACCAAGAAGACGATTCCGACCCCCAAACGCCGCGACGCCGAGCAGGCCCGTCGCGACCGAATCCAGCCGGTTTTGACCCGAAAAGAAGCTCGCACTCGTGAACGCGAGGCCCGCTTCGAGGCCCGCGACGCCGCGATGACGAAGGCGCACGCCCGCCCGTACAACGTGATGACCCGCGACTGGGTCGACCGCCGCTGGAACCTGGCCGAATTCGCGCTGCCCGTGTTGGTTCTGCTGTTCATCCTCACGCTGGTCGGATCGTACCTGTTGCCCAGCCTGATGCTCTACTCGCCGTACGTCATCTGGGTGGCGTTCCTGGTCGTGGTGGCCGACACGGTCGTCATGTGGATCGGACTGCGCCGACAGCTGAAACTGCACTTCCCTGACGAGCCACTGAAAGGCAAGTTCAACTACGCCTTCTCGCGGACCATGCTGATGCGGCGCTCGCGGATCCCCGCCCCACGAGTCAAGCGGGGTGACAAGTTCGTCTGGCCACCCCAAGGTGGTCTGTCATGACCTGGACGTGGGATGTCGCCACAGCCCTGACCGACCCCGATCTGGCTGAGGACGTCGCCCACGGATGGGCCACGCGCGAAGCGGCCGAAGCCTGGATGAAAGACATGTTCGCCGACCTGCTCGACGACGGAGTCCATCAAGCCACGCTGCTCCACGACGGCGCGATCGACTACGCCATGAGCCTGGATCAGTGAGCGCGCCGGACGCGAGCGCGGCGGACGACTAGGCGGCGGCGCGCACCGGATGGGGACGATGCCGTTCGACGAGCTCCCGGTAGCCGCGTTTCTGCTGCTCCCGTTCAGCGGCCGACCAGCCGAGCAGATCGCCCAACTCGGCGACGATGGCGTCGTCGTTCGACGTCCCACCGGTCGAATCCCAAAAGAACAGCGACGTGCGTCGGATCATCAAGTCGCTCAGGGTCCGGCACATCTCCTCGTCGACGCAGTAGCGAACCTCGGCCCGTGTCAGGTGGCGAGGCCCAATGACTTCGCCAGCGTCAGCGGACTCCTGCCACTTCTTCAGGACCTTGGCGGCATTGGCTCCGTAGCGCGCCAGCCACTTCTCGACGATAGCCTCAGGCACACCGGCCTGGCCAGCCTCGGCGCGAACCTGGTCGTACGCCTGGATGGAGCCACCAGAGATGGGCGTCTGACCGGCGATGGAACGGGTGGGATGGCCGACCAGTCGGCGTTCGGCCGCGTCCACGAACTGTTTGGCCATCAGTCGACTGCTGGTCAGCTTGCCTCCGGAGATGGTCAGCAGCCCACTCGGGCCAGTCATGATGACGTGTTCCCTAGACGTGTTGCTGGTCGAGGTGCCTTCCGCAGGCGCGACGAGCGGGCGCAATCCGGCCCACGACCCCACGACGTGGCTCTCATCGAGGTGAGCGTCAGGGATGGTGTGGTTGGCCACATTGAGCAGGTAGCGAATGTCGGCCTCATCAGGACACACGTTGTCGGGATCCCCACTGTAGTCGGTGTCTGTCGTGCCGATGTAGACGAGGTCGTCCTCCAGAGAAGGAGTCGGCCACACGACGCGGTTGTCGTCGGGGGACCGCAGGAACACCGCCGTGTTCAGCGGAAAGTCGCTTTTCTTCAACACAATGTGCACACCCTTGGTCGGGCGTAGCCGTCCAGCCGTGCCCCCGCCTTCCATCGCCCGAACCTGCTCGGTCCACGAACCAGTGGCGCTGAGCACTTGGCGGGCACGGACGTCGAAGACCTGGCCGCTGATCAGATCGGTGATCGTCACGCCTTTGGCCTGACCCGCTTCGAGAACAAGGCCGGTGACCGCTGCGTGATTCAACAGTCGTGCTCCGGCTTCGGCCGCGCCTTTGGCGGTGTCGACCGTCAAACGAGCGTCATCGGTCAGAACGTCGAAGTACTGCCCAGCGCCGAGCAGCCCATCCGGTCGAAGATGCGGCTCGCGGGCGAGAACCTCGCGGGCGCTCAGCATCTTGTGGTGACGTTTGCGCCACTCCCCTGACGCCACGTCGTAGAACGTGAGACCGAGGTTGAGCAAGAAACGGCTTTCCGGACAACCCTTGTAGAGCAGGTAGAGGAAAGGTCTGACCTGGGTCAGATGCGGAGCCATGAGCAATTGCCGCTCCCGCTCGCGCAACGACTCCGCCACCAATTTGAACTGATAGGTCTCCAGGTAACGCAAGCCGCCATGGATCAGTTTGGACGACCGGCTGGACGTCCCCGCAGCGAAATCGTCTTTCTCGACCAGCAGGACGCTGAGGCCTCGCAGCGCCGCGTCTCTGGCCGTCGCCACCCCGGTGATCCCGCCGCCAATGACGATCAGGTCGAATTCTTTGCCAGCCAACTCTCCAGCTTGCGGGCGGCTCATGACGTCTGCCTGTCCCATCGTGTCAGTCCTTTCCTTCCACGGTCCGATTTATTCCGTCGCCGCTAGACCTCGGGTCCAGCCGCGCGCACGCTCAACGGCCCGCTGCCACGTCCGATACTGGTCGTCGCGAACCTGTGCGGTGGTCTGTGGGCTGAACGTCGCCTCGATCTGAAGCGTGGACAACGCTTCGGCAGGTGTGGACCACACCCCGGTGGCCAGCCCGGCCAACAACGCCGCCCCCAGACTGGTGGCTTCCGTGTTGCGCGGGCGCTCCACCACAGCGTCGAGTTGATCAGCCTGGAATTGCATCAGCAGGTTGTTCTTGGACGCTCCCCCGTCCACAGCGATGCGGGTGATCGCATAACCCGACACTGAACTCATCACGTCGACGAAGTCGCGTACGGAAAACACAATGCCTTCCAAAGTGGCTCGGGCGACGTGGGCCCGGGTCGTGCCTGGCGTGATGCCGAAAATCGTGCCGCGAGCATACAAATCCCAATAGGGAGCGGACAGACCCGTCAACGCCGGAACGACGTAGACCCCGCCATTATGGGGCACGCTGCGGGCGAGTTCCTCCGACTCGGTGGAAGTCTCGATGATTTTGATCCCGTCGCGCAGCCACTGAACAGCCGCTCCAGTCGAGCCGGCGTACCCCTCCAAGGCATAAACCGTTCGCCCGTTCCTGCGCCAAGCGATTTGTGACGTCAAACCTGACGCCGGGTCGATGACTGGTGTGGTGCCGATGGTCATGTCAAGGAAAGTGCCGGTGCCGTGGGTGCATTTGACCATGCCAGGCTCGATGCAGCCTTGCGCGAACAGCGCTGAATGCTGATCGGCGATGGCCGACCCGATCGGCACAGCCGCGCCGAAAACAGCCACGTCGGTGACCCCCAGTTCCCCTGAATCGTCACAAACCGTGGGAAAGATGGACACCGGAATCCCCAACGAGTTGAGCCACTGCTCGTACCACTCGTCGGCCAGCAGATCGTACGACCCGGTGACCGATGCGTTGGAGGCGCTGATCACATGGGTACGCCCCCCAGTCAGCTTGTGGATCAGCCAGGAATCGATCGTTCCGAACCGCAGATAGCCGTCGTCGGCCAGCTCGCGCACTCCGGGGATGTTGGCGAACACCCACTCGATGCTCAACGACGAATACACCGGCGCGATCGCCCAACCGGTTCGCGAATAGATCGTGTCGCCCCACAGGGCGCTGAGCTCCGCCGCGCGATCGGCCGTACGGGTGTCTTGCCACACGATCGCTCTCGTCACTGGCTCGCCAGTACGAACATCCCACAAGATCGTGGTGGCTCGCTGGTTGGTGATGCCGATGGCTGTGATGTCGCCAGGCTGGAGTGACGCGCTGGCGAGCGCTTGTGTGATCATGGCCGTGGCGGCGGCCCAGATCTCGTTCGCGTCCTGCTCAACCCGATCCGGCAGCGGGTGATACTGCGGGAACTCGGTGTAGGCCTGAGCGAGAATCTGGGCGGTTTCGTCGTAGATGAGAGCCCGGATTCCGGTGGTTCCAGCGTCGATGACGAGGATGTGAGTAGAGGACATCGTTGTTTCTCCTTGGGTGGGGGTGGGGGATGATGACAGGCTCAGGGATGTTCAGCCACGAGGGTCGACTGAGGATGTTCACAGGTTGGACCACTGGGGCCTGACACGTCGATGTGCATGAGGCGCGCCTTTCTGTCGTGGGCGATGGGGACCCGACGCCGCCGAGCCCCCATCTCGGCTAAAGCCCCAGCTTTCCGGGATTCAGGATACCGGCCGGGTCGAGCGCGGCCTTGACCTTCTCCAAAACGAGATGGGCCGATCCCAAAGAGCGACGGGAGTACGGCGAGCGGGCCAGCCCGCCCCCATGGTGATGGGACAACTCCGCGCCATTGTCCAAACAGACTTGCATCGTCGTGCTCCAGATTGTGCGCAACCGCTCCAAGGCCTCACGATTCGACCCGGCCCGGCCGAGCAGGATCATGTACATTGAGGTGCCTTGGGTGTAGACGTGAGAGAAATGCGACAAGACTTCGTCTGACAGTGGGGCGAGCGCCCGCTTCAAATCATGGTAAAGCCCCTGAATACCGTCCCAGTTGTGAGCCACCTCGATCGTCTCGGCGTAGCCTCCCTCGCTGGCGAGCAAGTTCTCCACCGTCGAGAAGTCGTACCGCCGATCCATCCAGGCTTGGACCGAGGTTGGGCCCAGATCGGTCGCGCCGCGTTTGAGGGCCATATCCGTCAACAGACTCATTTCGACGTCGGCCAACTCCTGGGGACCACGGGTTCCAACGAACAGCACCGGGGAAGCGAACTCGCGGTCGACCATGGCATGGCGAGCCTCGTCAGTGTCATACAAGCGCAGCAACATGGGGTGAAGGCTGAGCAAAGCCTGCTCGCGCATGATCTCCAAGCCCGCCTCCACACTGGGCAGGGCGAACGCGGTCAACCGGGTGTACTGGAGGGGAAAGACCTTCAACGTCACGGACGTGATGACGCCCAAAGTGCCTTCGGAGCCGATGAAAAGCTGGCGCAGATCCGGGCCCATCGCGGCCCGCGGCGACGCCTTCAATTCGACGACTTCGCCGGTGGCGAGAACCACCGTGTATCCGGTCGCCAAGTCTTCGATTCCGCCGTACATCGACGAGAACTGACCAGTGGCCAGTGTGGCGATCCAGCCGCCGACCGCTGACCGGTAGAGCGACTGAGGAGAATGCCCCAAGGTGAGACCGCGCTCGACCAGAGCATCTTCCAGCTCGCCGCCGTTCATGCTGGCGGTCACCGTCACGGTCATGTTCCGCTCGTTGACCTCGAACTGCGCCGGGATCGCGCTGACATCCAGCACGATGCCGCCCCGTACCGGCAAAGGCTGCCCGGTCACCGACGACCCGAGCGCTCGCACCGTCACGGGCACCGAGAACTGAGTCGCGATCCGAAGAACTTCCGGAACCTGGTCGAAGGACGCCAGGCGAACGACTGCGTCCGCTTGATACGGGTGCTCATCCAGCAAAGCCAGTTTTGTCGCCACCGGCCAGGTGTCGTGGCTGCTGGCGGCCAGCGCTTCCGCCGATTCGTCGACGATCGCGCTCGCTCCGAGGCTGACGCGAAGAGCTTCATATGCCTCGTTCGACAGTGACATGACATCAACTCCATTCAATAATCCGTCTACTGATGATTAGGCGGTTGTCAGAATTCTTCCCCGAGCGGGGTCAGATTGTCAAACAGAAGACACGAGGAGGTGGGGTGTGGGCGATCTCGTCCGGCGTCATCGCGTCAATCTCGCAGCACTGGACGCGGCGTACGAACGCGTCACTCCCACCGCGCCGACGACCCAACAAGGCGCCCACACACCACCGCGTCCCGACCACGTGGCGCAGCAGGATCCATCTCACACGCACTCCACCCGGACCGCGCTGAAAAGGGGCGCCGATGACGACTCCAATCGCCCCACCACACGGCGACCAAACAGGCGGACCGACCGTACCGAATGACGTCGACCGTACCGAATGAAAAAGCCCAGCAACCTCCTTCCGCGACCACGTCGGTGAGGTCACGAAAGGCGGTTGCTGGGCCCCTCAAACCCTAGGAGGCTTTCCTTGGGCTCCGGATCAGGCAACCCACAGACAGACCGGCCGTGAGGAGCAGGATCGCGAACCACGCGGAACTAGGGATTGAGGCAGTGTCCAATGATCCACCGGTTGGAGCCACCACTGGGGCGGCCGGCGCCGCCACTTGGGGGGGAACGGTGTTAGCGACGGCCACCGCCGTTGAATCATCGGTCACCAAACCAAGCGTCGGATCATCCGGCGCTATCGGCGACATGCCTTCCGCCATCGCCGTGTTCATGATCTGCCCCGCTTGGACATCCGCGTCAGTCACGACGTAGGTGCCCAGGCATTGGACAGTCGAGCCAGGAGCGATCGCGCCCAGAGCACCGCACGTGCCGTCCAGTTGGACCCCAGGTTTGGGGTCACTGACAACCACGTCGCGCAAGGTCACGTTGCCCACATTCTTCACAGTGAACAGGTACGTCACCAGCGAGCCCGCCTTATCGTACGAGCCCGATGGCACCGATTTCACCAGATTGATCGCCGGCGCTTGGACCACCGGGGTGGTCACCCGGGCGGTCGCCTCCACCGAAGCCATCGTCGAGACGACCTCCGGTGTGGCCCCAGCGGACGCGAACACCTGGTTCACGCTCGCCCGAGCCATCGGAGTCGACAGCGGGACTGCCACCACAGGGACTCCGACGACGCGGACCTCATGAGTCACGTCGCCATGATCCATGTCCTCTTGGGGAACGGTGTAGTTCCCCGTACAGGTCACAGATTCGCCGGGCAAGATCACTCCGATGTAGTCGGAGCAGGTCTCGTCCAGTTCCATGTATTTGACGGATTCGCTCAGCTGAACATCCGCCAACGCGACCGTGCCAGTGTTGGTGGTCGTGAAGGCGTACGGCACAACCTCGCCCTGATACCAGACGTGGGTCGCCTTGGTGGACACCGCCAAAGCGATTCCCGCCGCGTCGACCGGCCCATGGAAGACCAGATCGCCCAGGCTCGGGTCAGAGACGTTGCCCGCCTCATCGGTGGCCGTGACCGAGATCTCACCAGGCATCATTCCCGGTGGGGTCGGCACACTCCAGCCCCCTTCGTCATCCACGACCGTACGACTGGTGGAGCCGTCCGGCCAGGTCACGGTGATGGTGGCCCCTGGTTCGGACGAATCCAACCCACCAGTGACCTCGATCTCATCGGCGATGTCTATGCGCGGCGGAGCCGGTGGCGTCACATCCAGAGACTTGGTCGCCTCAGCAGAGACGTTGCCCGCCGGATCGGTCGCCACAGCTTTGACGTCACCGTCGACCGCCTCTGACGGGGTCGGCACGCTCCAGCGTCCCTGACTGTCGGCGACCGTGTCGATCGGATCGTTCACTCCAGGGATCGTCACGGTGACCCTCGCCCCAGGTTCCGCAGTTCCACTGATCTGATCGCCGTTGGCCACCTCGATCACCGGAGCGTCCGGGGCGATGGTGTCCACCACCACCGGGACCCGCGTCTCATCGGAGACGTTGCCCGCCGGATCAGTCTCGGTCACCACCAGATTGGCAGGACCCTCAGACAGAGGACGATCATCCGGAATCTGACAAGACCACGTGCCATCGGCTTGAACAGTCGTCGTGCACAACTCACGACCCTGATCATCCTCAACAACGATCTCGTTGCCCGGCTCACCTTGATCACCAGTCACCACCGGAGTGGCGTCACTGATGAGGTCACCGACGCCAGGATCCACCACGTGGGGCGCGTCCGGCGGCGTCGTGTCGACGACCACGGGAACCTCGGTCGGGTCCGACACGTTGCCCGCCGGGTCCTCCTCGGTCACCACCAGATTGGCAGGACCCTCAGGCAGAGGACGATCATCCGGAATCTGGCAGGACCACGTGCCGTCAGGCAGCACCGTCGTCGTGCACAACTCACGATCATCGTCGTCGCGGACCACGATCTCGTTGCCCGGCTCACCTTGATCACCGGTCACCACCGGAGTGGCGTCATTGATCTGATCCCCAGGAGCCGGGGACGTGACATGAGGCGCGTCGGGCTTGCCCAGATCAATGACTTTGCTCGCCTCTCCTGAGACGTTGCCCGCCGGATCGGTCGCTTGAGCGGTGACGGTCGAACCGTCCACAGCCCGCTCAGGTGTTGGAATCGACCAAGCCCCATCCGGGTCGGCCGTCACCGTCACCGTGGCCACGGATCCGTCAGTCAGTGGAACTTTGACCACGACCGACGCCCCACCCTCAGCTGTTCCTGAGATCACCGTGCCATTCGCTATCTCGATCACCGGATCAGGCGTGAAAGTGTCAATCACTTTCTGTGTCTCGCCCGACGTGTTGCCCGCCGGATCGGCTGCCACAGCGGTCACAATCGAACCGTCGAGCGCGTCATCCGGGGTGGGCACAGCCCAGTCGCCTTCAGCGTCTGGAGTGGCCACGACGACCTGTGAGGTCCCGTCTTCCAACGGCACGGTCACTGTCACCGTGGCGGTGCCCGGCTTCGACGTGCCCGAGATGGTCGTGCCGTTGGCGACTTCGATCACCGGCGCGTCGACTTCGATCACCAGATCCTTGGTGGCTGGCGGCGACACGTTGCCCGCGTCGTCGATCGACACCGCGGTGACCACGCCGTTGCGCGCCCCTTCCGGTGTCGGGATCGTCCAACGACCCTGGTCGTCCACCGGGACGCCAGTGACCGGATCGTTCACGCCTGGCACTGTCACAGTCACAGTCGTCCCGGGCTCGGCCGTGCCAGTGATTTCCATCCCGTTGGCCACCTGGATCACAGGAGCCTGCGGAGCCACCGTGTCGACCACGAACGGAACCTCGGCCGGATCGGACACATTGCCCGCCGGGTCAGTCTCGACCGCGTCGATGACGTGGTCGCCATCCGTCAACGCCTTGTCGTCAGGAACCGCGCACGACCAGGTCTTGTCGTCGCCGACTTCCGCGCGGCAGAGCTCGTCACCGTTCTCATCCGAGACGATGATGGTGTTGCCAGGCTCGTCACCGGTTCCAGACACGACCGGAGTCGAGTCATTGGTCACGTCACCGGGACTCGGTTCGATGATGATCGGCTTGCCTGGAGCAGTACGGTCGATGGTCACCGTCACCGGGTTCGACTTGTCGGAGACGTTGCCTGAAGGGTCCGTCTGGTCGGCGACCACAGTGTGAACTCCTTCACGCAGTCCAGGATCGCACGACCATGTCCCGGCCTGATCCACCTGGACGTGACACAGAACCTCGTCGCCTTCGCGCAGGTCGAGCCAAGCTCCCGGCTCGCCGGTTCCCGTCACGATCACCGGCTGGTCACGAGTGACCGTTCCGTCGACCGGTCCCGTGATCACCGGCGGGTTCGGCTTCGTACGATCCATGAACGCCAACGTCACCGGACTCGACCGTTGAGCGATCTCGGAAGCGTCGCCGTCCAACGGACCGCCGGGCTGCGGGACGAACACCACCGGCTCGCCCTTGACAGTGACCGTCGCGGTGAACGCGCCGTCGACCGTCGAGACGTACTCTAGGTCAGCCAAGCCCGCGACATTGGTGGTCGCCACCGCGGAGGCGGTGAGACTGTCAACGCTTGGCACGGTCGCCGGGGTCACTTCGGACACCGGGTTGCCATACAGATCGAACAGCCACAACGTTGCCAGGTCGACGCCGCCACCGGCCGGCTGAGCGTCCTTGGTGACCTGGACTCGGGTGCGGTGATCGTCGTCGACCGAGTCGTCATAGCGACAGTTCGGGTCGATGCCGGGCAGGCAGCCGGTGACGAACTCGACCGGCTTCACACCGATCGCGACTTTCACGGGAGCTCCCGTCAGCGGGTTGGTCTGGTCGATCTTCGCGTCGACGTCGATCCGTTCGGCCACACGGTCGCTGACCGTGACCGAGCATTCACCGTCGACGGTGGTGCAGGTCGCCTGATCGGAGACCGTGGCGGCCCCGGTGGCGTCGAACCAGACCTGGACCCCGCTCAACGGGTAGTCCCGATCGTCGACGACCCGCGCCGTGGCAGTCACAGTCTCACCGACGGTCTGTGTCGATGGGGTCACCGTCAGGCCGGATCGGCCCGTGTCTGGAGCTCCGGGGAGGAACACCAAGTCCACCGGCGACCCGGTCGGGGTCTTCGAGGCAGCCGTACGGTCGGTCACTGTCACATCGGCTTGATGCGTGCCCACTGTGGTGGAGGCGTACCAGATGGTGCTGCGTCCGGTGGCGTCGGTGGCGTCGATCCCCGACTGCACAGTCAGCGTCCCCTCCTGGCGGGCGCTCGACTGAACGATCACGCCGGCGACCGGGTTGCCCCACTTGTCATAGGTCTCCACCTGGGCGCGGTTGCGGGCCACACCGTCGGCGCGAACGCCGTCAGGAGTCGTCACTGTGACCATGGTCGTGGCAGTGACACCATCTTCCGGAGCGCATCCGTCGGCGCAGACCTCGTCGGCCTGCCAGGCCCGGTTCTGGGCCTGGCCGATCTGGCCGTTGGTCAGTTGAGCGACGAAGGGGTACGTCCCAGCGCGCGTCGACGACACCGTCACCGAACAGACCCCTGGCTCACCGGACTCACCGGCGACACAGGTCGCGGACCGCGCCGCGCCCCATGAGGTCGAGTCGGAGTCTGTCGTGAATTGGACGACCGTGCCATCGGCGGGGTCACCGAAGACGTCGCGGACCGTCGCGGTCAGCGTGTACTGCGAAGCGGTGTCGACGCCGACGGTGAGTGGACCGTCGGGAGTGATGACCCAGTCAGACCGGACCGGATCGCCGCTGCCCGAACCGAAGTGCAGGGTGACAGGTGAGTTTTTCGGCGTCAAGCCATCGACCGTGACATCGGCGTCATGCGCGCCCGCCACCGTCGAGGTGTACCACACGGTGGTGGCGCCCGCTGTGCCAGTCTGAGCGATGTCGGGCTGGATCGTCAGTGCGGACTCGTCCGAGGTCGATCCCACGGTGGCCCCTGCCACCGGGTTGCCAAACCGGTCGAGCGCATGGACCGTGACCGTGTTGCGCTGCGTGCCGTCGTCGCGTGCCCCGTCATGGGTCACCTCGACGTAGCTCATCGAAGCGTCGACCGGACCGGCCACGAACGGCGCGGTCACCGTGTTCGCCAACGCCGCTCCCGACATCTCACCGGCGATCTCGTACGTCGCGGCGATCGTCGAGGTCACCGCGATCGAGCACTGCCCCGACCCAAGGGTCAGACACGAGGTCGTGCCAGTGGACTGGTCGGTCGCCGTCGAGGTGACGCCGTTCGGCAGGACGAAGCCGACCGTCGCGCCGTCGACAGTGTTGTCATGGGCGTCGCGGACCGTCGCGGTCACGGTGTACGTCGACCCGGCTTCCAGTCCGCGGCCCATCGTGGGGTCGCCATCGTTCGGAGTGATCGTCAGATTCGACTTGTCGGCCGCCGGCGTGGAGTTGACGAAAGTCAACTGGGATCGCGCCCCGGGGAAGCCTGTCTGACCGTCCACTGTGATATCCACGGCGTACGTGCCCTTGGTTTCCGCAGTGAACTTCGCCACCACAGTGCCGTCGCCGCCGGTCTTGTCGGTGGTATTGACTGCGGTCATGCCCGACGCGGGCGTGGAGACGACCACAGCCTCGGGCACCACGTTGCCGTTGGCGTCGTACGCATGGACTGTCACCTCGTCAGTCGAACGGCCATCGGCCACCTGGTTGTCGCGAGTCACCTCAGCCCAAGTGACGTTGGTCTCATCCTCAGGCTCAGGGGTCCTCGGATCGTCGACCGGATGGCAGTTGGTGACGCAAACATCACCATGGGTGAACTCGACCGACTGCGGGCTGGCCTTGGCTGAATCCTGGTCACCACCCAAGTCGACTGGCGCACCGGCCACCGGGATGGTCGCATGGACGTCGTAGACGCCCACCAGCGCGCTGGTCACCGTCACGAAGCAGACTCCATCCTGGTCAGTCTCACACGTGGTCGTCGTCTTGCCATCGCCGAAGCCCGCCGGGGCGTCGGTCGTCCAGCTGACGACGGCGGACGCCACCGGGTTGCGCTGAGCGTCACGGATCGTCGCCTTGGCGGTGAACAGCGAGTCCACCACCTGGGATCCGGTCGGAGTGATCTCCAACGTCGACTTGTCCGGATCGGCTTCGCCGTTGCTGAAGCGGATCTTGTCCAAGGCTCCGGTGACCGGCGTCAACCCGTCAATCTTGCCCAGCGCCGAGTAGGTTCCGGCCACCGTGCTGCTCCACGCGACCTGGGCCGTCCCATCAGGACCGGACCTGGTCGACTGGTTCGCCGGGGTGAGCTTGCCGACCAAGGCGGGCGCCGTCGTCACATCGGCGACTTCGACACTCGCTTGGTCGACCGCGTTGCCGTAGTGGTCGAAGGCGTACGCCCGTGCGGTGTCTTGAGCCGAACCATCGGCCACTTGGTCGTTGGCGGCCATCTCGAACCGGGTGACATTGTTCGGGTCGACCGGTTCACAGTTGGCGACACAGACCGCGCCAGCGTAGAACTCGACGGTTGGGGTATCAGCCAGTTGGACGCCACGAACAGTCGCGCCGAGTTGGAACTCTGCGACCAGCTTGGAGGTCGTGGTGAAGGTGTAGACCCCGGGTTCCGGCGACGCGAACCCGGTGAACACCAACTCGGGCAGGTCGCCGCCGACCGCCACACCGGTCAGGGCGAAGTCATCGACCGCTAGATCGAGGATCGGATTGCCCTGAACATCGTTGGCCGCGACAGTCACAGTCACCGGGGATCCGGCGACCTGGCGAACAGGATCCACCGTCAGCTTGGAAGTGTTCGGATCGACCGCGCCGGCCACGAAGTTCAGTGTCACCGGCACGCCTCCGCTCGGACGCCCGTCGATCTGGACGGTCGCCGGATGAGCGCCGGCCACTGTCGAACGAGCGTTCACCGTCGCCGTGCCTTGATCGTCGACGCCGGCGTGGGCGCCGGAATCGATGCGGAGGGTTCGGTCGGTGGTGTCAGGGTTCACACTCGCCCCGGTCTTCGGGTTGCCCCAACGGTCGTACGCCCACACGCTGATGACGTCGGCCGTCATCCCGTCAGCCACCTGGAAGTCGGTGGTGACCTTCACCCGACTGATCAGGGACGAGTCCGGGTCCTCCGGCTCACAGCCGTCCTGCGTGAAACACACTTCGTCCGCTGTCCAAGCGGCGGGCTTGCCCGACTCGATGACGTCGCCTGCGAGCGCGGCCGTCACCGTGTAGGTTCCGGCCACCGTCGAAGAGATGTACGCCGAACAGGCGCCGTCGGCGACTGTGGTGCATGTCGTCTCGCCTTGGGCCCACACCGGTCCGGCTTCGACATTGGCGAAGCTGACGACCGCGCCAGAAACCGGCTGGTTGTGAGCGTCACGAACAGTGGCCGTCACCTGATAGGTGTTCGGGTCGTCGATCCCGACGACCAGCGGGCTGGTCAGTCCGGCGACCTTCGGGGTGATGCTGAAACTCGACTTGGATGCGTCTCCGACGCCGTCGCCGAAGCTCAGCGTCACCGGCGATCCGTCAGGTTGACCAGTCACTGGTGTCGCCGGATCGCGCGGGTCCGTGGTCGTGACCTGGGCCTCGTACTTGCCCGCGACCGTTGAGGCGTACCACACCGTGGCGCGACCGTTGGCGTCCGTCGGGGTGATGGTGTTCCCTGGCTGGATGATCAGGTCAGCGTCAGCAGTGGTCGAACCCACGTCGATCCCAGGGATCGGGTTGCCATGACGGTCGTACGCCAACACCTCAACCAGGTCTTGCGCCTGGCCATCGGCCTTGGCGCCGTTGGTCACGACGCGAGCGCTCGTCACCGGCGCGCCGGGATCGGCCGAGCAGTCAGCTGGCAGACACAGCGGACCCGGGGTGAAGGTCGCGAACACAGGAGAGCTTCTCAACTCGGTCGGTTTGTCGCCCGCCTTCAGTGTCGCGGCGACGCTGTAGGTTCCCGCCTTGGTCGAGTTCAGGGACACCGAACACGTGCCGTCGGCCAGTGTGACACAGGTCACGGGATCGGCCTGCGTGCCCGTGCCGCCCGCTCCGGTCAGAACCGCGTCGGCCGGGTTCGAGCTGACGAACTTCACCTGCTCGAATTGAACCGGATTGTCATGCACGTCGTAGACATGGGCGGTGATAGTGAAGGTGGAATCCACTGGCTGAGAGGTCGCTGGCCGGATCTCGACCCAGGAGCGGTCCGCGACGGCCGTGCCGTTCGTGAACTCCATCGTCACCGGTGAATGACCGAGCGCAGGGCGTCCTGGCTGGTTCTTGACCTCGACGCCGTCGATCATCACCCGAGCCTGAGCCTCGCCGGCGGTCAGCGACGTGTACTCCAACGTGGCGGTGCCATCGGGCCCGGTCTGCGCCTCGCCCTTCGTCACTGTCAACGTGTCGGTGATTGTGGTGGTGGCGACAGTCGCGTTCCTCACCGGGTTGCCGTAGTGGTCGTACGCCCAGGCTGTGACCTCGTTCGGGGTGCGCCCGTCCGCCGGAGGCGTCGCGACCGTGGTGACACGAACATGGGTGTAGTGAGTCTGGGACTCGTCCTCGTCTTGCGTCGTCGGATCGTCGACCGGCGCACAGTCCGACGAGCAGACGTTTGAGGCGACGAACTGGATCTGGGCCGGGGAGTCCTGAACGTCCACGCCGCCGATCAGTGCGCGAACCTGGTAGTCACCGATCAGGTACGAGGTCAATTCGAACTCGCAGGTCCCGAATTCGGGACCAGGGGTGGAATTGGTCTCACAGCTCCACGGCATCTGCCCACTCTTGAAATCGTTCTCCAGTGCCACGACGATCCCACCGACCGGGTTGTCCTGCTGATCGCGGACGGTCACGGTGGCCGGCACCGGGCCCCCAACCACCGCCGCGTTGGCGCTCACCGTCAGACTCGAGCGCGACGCGTCGACCCCACCACGGACAAAGAACAGTCGCGGAGCGATGACAGAGGTGCTCGGCCTCTGACCGTTGATCGTGCCCTCAACGTCGTAGGTCCCGGCGACGGTCGAGGTGAAGCCCAGCGTGACTGATCCGGCGGCGCCGATGATGCCAGTCGCCTTGGCCGGGCTGAGCATACCGGTCAGACCGGGGGTCGCCGTGGTGTCCGTGAGCTCGACCGGAATCACGACCGGGGCTCCATCAGCGTCGATCAGATCGACGACGTTGCCCAGCCGGTCGAACGCCAGCGCGGTCACGGCGTCCGCCGAGGAGCCGTCGGCATGAGCGCCATTGGCGAAAACTTCGAACCGGGTGTGGTTGGTCGACTCGTCCTGGTCATCAGTGGCAGGGTTGTCCCTCGGATCGCAGTTGGTGACACAGACCGGACCGGAGACGAACACCACCTCGGGCTTCTGGTCGAGGACGACCCCGTCGACGACGGTCTCAATGGTGAACCCGCCTTTGAACTGTGATGTCGTGGTGAAGGTGTAGCGATCGTCGCCCCGCGCAGTGAAGTCGCTGAACTGGAGCGGTGGTGTGGAACCGCTCGGGATCCCCGACAGCTTGAAATCCGCCTCAGTGAGCCCGTCGACCGCATTGCCGTGTTCATCACGAACCATGACAGTCACCGTCACCGGTGCTCCGACCGTCGTCCGAGACGGATCGACAGTCACACTCGACTGATCGGCGGAAACCGACCCGGCGGCGAAAACCGCGGTCGACGGCGAGTCGGCGACGTCAACCCAGTCGTTGCCGACACTGATCAGCGCCCACACGTCGACCACCTGGGCCACGGCGCTGGTGAACGGCACGAAGCACTCTCCCGGCCCAGACTCGCCCGAGGTGCAGACGGTGTCGGCGAAAATCGCGCCGTCGTCGACATTGCCGTTGCCCTGGATCCGTACCTGCACCCCGTCGATCGGCGCATGGGCGGCGTCACGAACAGCCACCATCGCGGTGACTTCCTGGCCCGCGGTGACAGACACCATGTTGCCGGTCACCACTTGACCGGTTGAATCCACTGTGCGCAGCGTCAGAGACGAGGCGGCCTTGTCAGCGGCACGTGCACGGTAATTCAGCTTCAGAGGCGAACCGGTTTGGTTCAACTCCGTCGAACCGATGAACGCCTTGACCAAGTGCTCACCGGGAACCGCCGAGGCGGCGGTCGCCGTGCCCGTGCCGGTGTCCCCGGTGCGGATCTGGCCCGGCAGACCGATCAAGTCGGCGTCCTGCGGGGTCAGCGTGAAGGTCGCCCCACCGGTGAGAGGGTTGCCGAGGATGTCGAAAGCGTGGGCCGTGATCGTGTTCGTGGCGACCCCGTCGGCCGTGGCATTGTTGGAAGTCACTTCCACCCTGGTGCGCCGCTCGGCTGGGACCTGAGGTCCCGGGTCGCAGCCGTCTTCGATGACACACAAGTCACCGGCGGTGAACTGGACCGATTGCGGTGAGTTGCGGATGTGACCGGGGATTGTGGCTGAGACGGTGACCGTCTCAGCCGTGGTGTCCGTGAACTTGACGGTGACTTTGCTGTCGGGGTCCGTGGCGCGGTTGGCCATGGTCAAACCATTCTCGAAGCGCGCGTCTCCGGTCAGCGTGATCGAGACCGACCGGTCAGGCCCGACCGGGTTGCAGTATTCGTCGGTGATGTACGCCTGCGCGGTCACCCACGTTCCCACGGGAGCGCTCGTGCGGCTGACCGTGAAATTGGTCCCATCACAAGATGGGTTGGGTGTCATGCCACCTGGAGCGTACTTCACAGCCCAGCCTGAGTTGCGCACATCGGTGGCGGCGTCGTTGTTCGCCGGATCGGCGATCTTGGCCGTGATGATGAAGTCACCGGCCTGTGTGCTGGTCAGGGTGACTGGGGAGGCGCACTGCCCGTTCGCTTCCGAAGTGCAGGAAGTCGCCGACAAGCGGGTCTTCGACCCGTCGACCGGAGATCCGTCACCGCGGGTGACGCCGAAAGTCACTGGGACCCCAGACAACGCCTGATTGGCCTGATCCCGGACAGTCACGGTGGCGGCGTACTGGTTCGCGGCCTGCTCGCCGACATACAGCGGTCTGTCCGGGGTGACGCTCAACTCGGAGTTGGCCGGCGAGGCCTGAGGCTGCGTCACGACGGGGGCTCCGGCGATGATCGGCAAGTCATGGACGAAGATGCCGGGGATGCGATCGTTGCCCGCCGAGAAGTACCCCACCAGGCCCACAGGGGCTGTCGGTTGACGATTCAGGGTGACTGAGGCGTGGTACGTCCCGTCGCTGCCCGTCTTGCCGCTGGCCGCAGGGGAGAAGGAACAAATGCTCGCGTCGGCGCCACACTTCAGCCAGACGTCCTGGCCGGCGAAGGGCGCTCCGCCTTGGTTGTAGGCCACCGAGATCGTCACCGGATAGGCCTGTCCTACGACCATGTTCGTCGGAGCGGTTATTGATCCCCAACGAGCGTTGCCATGCTGATTGGACCACAGCACGGGGTAGGGTGAGCCAGCCAGATTCTGTCCATTGATCGTGGCGGTCAACGCGCCGTCCTTGCCGTTCACGACGGCCGAGCCAGTGATGAAGGCCTCCACCTGGCAGGAGCCATCAGTGCCCGTGGTGCATCCGCCGCGCGGGGTGACAGAGACCACCACATGATTCCCGGTGACATCCACCTTCTGACCTGACACTGGCGCACCCTGAGCGTCACGTGCCGTGATCGTCGCCTTGATCTTCTGATCAGCGTTGACCACGTTCTGTTCCACACTGATCGTGGATTTGGACAAGTCGACCGGACCAGCGGCCGAAGCCGTGGTTGGGCTCAACGTTGAGACCAGACCCATCAGCATTAGAGCCAGAGCGGACACCCACGACACTGGCCGCAGGACTCGGCGCGGGAGGCCAGGTCGCGGTCTGGGTTCGCTATCGCCTGTGCGACGCGAAGGGCGCGAATTGACACGGTGAAAGAAGGGTGGTCTGGCCTGCATGAACTCTCCAAACTTGAAACTGCGCTCGTCAGCCCGATAAAGCTGGCGATGTGGCTCAGGTTAGGTGAGACCATGAAGGCATTCGTAGACGGAGGAAGACCAAGCCGTAGACGCCAACAGCCGAACCCGTACGCGGTTCATGCCGAATTGCTGACCAACCGGCGTCGCAGGTTGGTCTCCGGCAGATCACCTGTGGGTCCACCCGCTCCAAGGGATTCGTTCACGTGGGAGAACGAATCCCTCGCGTGACGGCCTCGGGGGCCGATTCCACCTGACTAACCGGCGAGCCAAGTCCGCAGCAGGTGACGAAGGTCCTCGCGGTTGGACACCCCAGTCTTGCGGTAGACCGATTGCAGATGAGCTTCGATCGTACGAGTCGAAACTCCCATCGCGACCGCGATTCCCGGCGAGGATTGCCCCTGAGCGGCGTAGGTGGCCACCTCTGATTCACGAGTGCTCAAATCGACGGCACTGACCAACCGGGCGAACAATCCGGTGCAGGATCGATTGACCCGCGCGGCGGCGTCCCAGGCCGCCTCGGCTTGAGCCAGCCAACCGGCCATGTCTTGCTCTTGACGCAGCCTGAGCGCCCACGTAACCCGAGCCCTGACCACATCCAAGGCCCCAGAGACTCGACCCAGTTCTTCGACCACCTCGGCGAACCCCTGCGATCCGCCGCGCGCGGCCACGTCGACGTAGTCGCGCACCGCCGACAGCACCTGGCCCTGGATGTCTCGCGCCGCCCGAAGGACCACCTGGACTCGGCCCTGATCCGGTTCGACCTCGGCCGCTTCGATCGCCAGATAGATCGCGGACGCGACGTATCCACGTTCGACCAGCTCATCGACTCGATCCCAGATCTTCGACCCGTCCTTGGACGGAGGATTCGCGATATCGAAGGTGCCGAGCATGCCGGGGAAGGGACCGACTTGACCACCCAAGGACCTGGCCTGCAACACCAACGTGGTCGCGTACTCCCGGCGACCCTCCCAGCCGGCGACGAATGAGCCGAGATAGAACAACCCGATCTTGTAGTACGACTCGAAGGAGTCGGTCTCGGCCAGACGGTAGACGATCTCGACCACCGATTCGATCTCCGCGAACCGACCCAGCATGGCCAACCCGAAGGTCGCGACATAGGCGTGACTGGCGATCTGACGCGGATCCAGCAAAGCGATGGCCTCACGCAGCCTCTCCAGCGCCAGCTCCACACCCGCCTCCACATCATCATCGAGGACGTGGACCAGACCTTCGAGAACCTGTTTGAGCACACTCACCCGACGACTGCGCGGGTCCACGCGTTCCAAGATCGCGCGGGCGTCGACCACTCGACCTTGGGCGACGAGGATCTCCGCTTGGGTGACCAGAACCATGTCGTCTTTGCTCGACGAGTTCTTCAATTCCTTGATCATCTTCTCGTCTGGGACCCGTGAGCAGACCAGGGTCAGGTGAGCGGCGTGCGCGCTCAGCCGGGGAGCCAAGTAGGCGGTGACCGCCCTGCGGGCAGCGATCGCGTCGAGCGCGCCAGGCAGATCGGCTTCCCATATCGCCTGATAAGTCGAGCGCAGCACGACGAAGCGGCTAGCGTCGTCATCATCACCCGAGCTCAGTGGTGTCCTGTCGAACACGGCCTGAATCATCTCGGTGTTCATGACACCGGCGAACAGTGACAGCAGCACGGCGATGCCATTGCGTGTCGTACGATCAGACTCCCACCGCTGCCACTCGTGGCTGACCCGGCTCTGCCAATGGTTCAGGATGCGTTTGGCCAGAGAAGCCGCCTCCACCCCAGACACCATCCAAGGCCACGGATCCACCATGAAATGACTTTCCCGATCGGCGAACTGCGCGCCCGCTCCGGGCGCACGTCGGCGCATCAACTCTCCCAGCAGGGGCGGGAAGACATGGACCCCCGGCTCGGGGGTCATCGAATCCAGTCGGAGCAGATCACGCTGGAGCAACCGGTTTGTGGTATCGGTTCCGACCAGCTCGGTGGCTCGGGATTGAGGCGCGCCGTCGACACCCGCCAGGAGAGTCAAGGCGTTGATCTCTTCATCTCCCAGACCTCGAAGGTACGGCGCCAACGCCAAGCCCAGCCCCGGATCCCACAAGTCGCCGACAGCCTGCCACATGCCGTTTGAACGGATCAGACGACCAGTGGCCAGTCCGACGCGGACGACGGCTCCGACCACGCCGGGCAGGCCGCCCGACATCGACGCGATACGGGAGATGGTGCTAGCTTTGGCAGTTCCCCCCAATAGTCCGGCGGCCACTTGGCTGACCTCAGCGAAAAGCATCTCGTTCATCGGTCGGGTGATGCCTGGTTGCGCAGCCGCCAGCAGAGCATGCATGGTCGAAGCGATGTCCAGTCGACGCGGGGCGGCCATCAGCATCGGCACGTCGCGCCGGTGGCGCAGTTCGACGATCGCTCCGGCAGTGCCCCAGTCCAGATCTTCCGCGTCGTCGATCAGAATCACACTCGAACGATGGGCGACCATCGACTCCAGACCGGCCACCGCTGCGGCGAGGCTGCCCATCGCGGCGTTGTTCGTCGAAGACACTTCTATGTCGACACCGGCGAGAGTCAGCGCTGACAATGGTCGATCCGAATAGGCGGAATTGCCGTGGATCATGACGGCATGGACGCCTTGGCTACCCAATTCGTCGGCGACCATGCGCAACAGATGCGAGCGCCCCGAGCCGGGCAGGCCCGTCACGATCACACTCAACCCACTGGACAGGTCGGACACCACGGCATCCTTCAAGGCATCCCGGGCGGAAGTCCCGGTCGCAGTCTGGCGATTCTCCCACATCATGGCCACGTCCTCCTTGATCCCCTTCTCACCTTCTCATCCCGTGAGGTTTTCCACAAGCCTCTCAGGTCGACATCTGATCCTTCTTGACACCGGCTCGCACCGACGTCGTGCGTACTTTGGCCGGGACGTCCAACTCGACACTCGTCAGCCGGGCCTTCGGTTTGCCCAGTGTGGCGTCGCACAGGTGATGATGCAGTTGCGGCCTGATTTTGACCACGCGCAACTCCGCGCCCAAGGCCTCCAGATGGCCGTTCATCATCCCGGCATGCATTTGACAGAACGCCTGCGGATAACGACAGGCGGCATCGGCGAACGGGCAGTGATGCATCACCACGTGACGCAGGCAGGGGTCGACCTCGTCTGGCGCGAAAGCCATGGCGTCCATCTTGTCGAGCATCGCTTCGACGATCTGAACGTCGTCGGTCGGCCAAGGTTTGGGCGGCAGTTGGCTGCGACTGGCTTCTTGGCCGGCCCGATACATCCACGGACCAGGATCCTCGCTGGATTGGCCGACCGCCTGGGCCAAAGTGGCCGCCAGCACACGGTAGGCTTGCCCGCGCTCGTGGGCCCGATCAGGCATGTGCCCTGCGTAGACCAATCTTGGACGCCCGCGCACTGGACGATCCTCAGCTTCTCGTACGGCGAATCCCGCGTCGACGAGGGCCTCCAGATGGAACCGCGCCGTCGCCAAGGGGATTCCCGCCTTGCGGGCGACCTGCTCCACAGACATGGGCTCATGACTGTCGCGCAGCAGTTGAATGACATGGATGCGGCGGCCAGCGTAGCGTCCTCGTCCCGTCACCCCGTCGAAGACTGGTTTGTCCATCGTCCCCATCAACCTTCCCGATGGGCGACCGCCCCGGGCCAGCCCATTCCCCAACGCCGACCGGCGGTCGACGCCCTGGTTCGATGACTTCCCCCTATCCCCCGACACCGATGTCGAGTCTGTTCGCCGTGTCGACGGCGAGGGACCCGCTCGGCTGGATCAGTCACAGGCATTCTATGTGCCTAGAACGAGTCTACGCCGTCCCGCCACTAAACGGACCGAAAAATCGACCCTTGTTTGTTTAACATTGCTTGTCACGTGTGACTTGACAAACACAGTGCAGGAGTTTCCTTGAAACAAATACCTTTCCGTTGATCCGAAAACCACACTGATGGTACGTTCATACGCATCGGATCGACCGAAGGAAGACCCCGATGGCTCTCAGGACAAGGCCCGCCGCGTCAGCGAGAATCCTGTTCGTCACCGAAGTCTCCCGCCAAAACTTGACCCAGATCCCCCACCACGGTCACCTGGGCCACCCAAGCCCATCTCAGGATGGAGCATCGAGTGCGCCTCAACGCTCACTCACACCGCTGACGAGTCCTCCACGGGCCGACCTGCCCTGCCGAGGCTTGGCCCGATGACTGGTGAAACGAGCCATGCCCGACACTGCGGGAAGGCCGAAACCCCAACTCGTCGGACGGCGACCCCGCGTTGAGGCACACCACCGCTGGGCCACACTCCCCCCTGGTGCTGGTCCAGGCCCTGTGTCCCGTGTGGAGCCAAGCCTTTTTAGGCTTCACACGGGACACAGTGTTTTCTGGACGATGGTGGCACTCATCCAGGCGACGAACCTCGCGTCCCGATCAAGCGAACCGGGAGCCCTGGAGCACCTCCGTGGCATCGGCGCACGCCAGCGATGATCGGTCAGGCGCGATCCCGTCGAGCGACTGCGCGATCCGGGTAATTGGTGATGATCCCGTCGACGCCGCGCTCGATCATCCGATCGATGTCAGTCACTTCGTCGACCGTCCAGACGTTGACTTCCAACAAGGAGTTGCGGGACTCGTGGAGCAAATCCGGCACAGCGTCGACGTAGGCCAGGTTCGGGTGCAACGCGGTCGCCCAGACCTGATGGGCGTAGTTCCACGGCTCGAACAGGACGTCTTGGAACAGCACGCCGGTGTTCATCAACGAGCCGACTTGACGAATGTAGGCCAAGGTCATGTGGTTGAAGCTGGAGACGATGATGCGGTATTCCCAATCGCGTTGATCGATCATCGCCAACACTTTGTCGGCCAGGCCAGGATAGGCGATCAGCGAGTCTTTGATTTCGATGTTGATCATCATCGAGGAGTCGGCCAGCAGATCGAACACATCGTCGAGAGTGGGGATTCGTTCGTCGGGGAAGGCATCATCGCCCATCGAGGCGTTCAAACCACGCAGCTGATCCAGCGTGTGGTCCTTGACCCAACCATGTCCGGTCGTCGTACGGTCCAAGGTCTCGTCGTGGATCACAACCACTTCGCCGTCCCTGGTCATCTGCACGTCGAGCTCCACGCCGTCCGCGCCCATCTCCATCGCTAAACGGAACGCCGCGGCAGTGTTCTCGGGGGCATAAGCGCTGGCGCCACGGTGAGCGAAAACCTTGGTCATCTGCTCGCACCTTTCTCTTGTACGGCACGTCCCTGTGCCTGTCAGTCATAAGGATATACCGATTGGAGGCCGTCGGCGCGCAGCTCGAACCGGTCACGATCATGGTCCGGTAGTTCCGTTCCGACAAGGGAAATCATCACAATATCTTGTCGATATGGCGAGGCGCTGACTGGATCGGCGACACTGTCCCATCGTGGTTGTCGCGGGCACGGTAGGGTTACCCCCACCCCGGTTCGGGGGAACGCCGGGCTGTGAAAAAACACCGCGTACGGTGAAATGGAGGACATGACCATGACACACACTTCCCCGTACCAGCCATCGCGACCAGGCCAACCCATCCGACTGAGTCTGGCCAATCGTTGGGGCCGCGCATTGACTGTCCACCTGGCCTCGATCGTCATCAGCTTGCCGATCGCCATGATCGCCCTCGCCTTCTGCGTGGTCGGTCTGCCCATGATGCTGCTCTGGGTCGGGTTGCCGATGGTGCTGCTCGCTTTGCTGATCAGCCATGGGTACGCCCGGCTGAAGAAGAGCCTCGCCGTGTGGCAAGGCAGTGAAGACTGGGTCGACCTGCCACCGGTTCCACGCCCAGCCAAAATCGGTCGAATGCGAGCCCTGTTCTTGACCGCGCAGCGCTGGCGCGAATTCGCCTACACCGCGATCGGCGGCCTGGCAGATTGGGTGATCGCCCTGCTGAGCGTCACTCTGCTCGCGGTCGGCGTCGCCGAGATTCTGGCGCCATTCTTCGCCACAACCAACGGCATCCTCGAATCGCTCGTCTCAGAAGGCGTCATCCTTTCCCGGTTGCCCAGATGGCTCGACCTGCCGATCGGCGTGGCTCTACTCGCGCTGGCGGTTCCGCTCGTTCTGGTGGCCTCGCAGATCCAGATCGGACTCACGCGGGCCTTCTTGGCGCCCAGCCGCCAGGCGATGGCAGCCCGGCTGGAGCGGGTGGAACAGGCCCGAGCCGCTGGCGCTCAGGCGGAGTCGACCCACCTGAGCCGGATCGAACGCGACCTGCACGACGGCCCCCAGCAGCGGCTGATTCGTACCGGAATGGACCTGGCCAGCCTGGATCGCCGTCTGACGGAAGGCGACACCGTCGGCGCGCGTGAACTGCTCGACCAGGTCCGCACCCGCAACGACGAGACACTGACCGAAATCCGTTTCCTGTCCCGTGGTTTCGCGCCACCCATCTTGGCCGAACGCGGATTGAAACAGGCCGTCGCGTCCTTGGCGGCCACCTCGCCCATCCCCACGTCAGTCGCGATCGACCTGGGCGCGAACCGTCCACCCGAACCCGTCGAACGAGCGGTCTACTTCGCCATCAGCGAGTCGTTGGCCAACGCCGCCAAGCATTCGGGAGCCCACGCGATCCAGATCAACATCCAGCAAACCCCGGACGGTCTGGTGGCCGAAGTCATCGACGATGGCCGTGGCGGTGCGATCCCGTTGCCAGGTCATGGCCTGGCTGGCTTGTCCGACCGCTTGCGCGCCGTCGGCGGCCAGATCGTCGTCACCTCCCCGGCTGGCCAAGGAACCACTGTGTCGATCTCGGTGTCGTACCACTGATCGACCAGCTGGACACGCGCGTCGTGACACCGACACGAACACCTGCTGAACTGGGTCTGACCATTGGTCAGACCCAGTTGCCTTTGACCGCGACAGGAGGTACGTTCGTTGTCGGCAGGAGGTTATCATGACGTACAACTCCATCATCAGTGACGACCAACCCATTCAGGAACGCCTCGACGTCACGGTCGACGGTCGCCCGGTGTCTGTGATGGGCGGCCTGACGATCCTTCAAGCGCTGTTGCAGGTCGGAATTCACGTTCCGTCGCTGTGTCATGACGTACGGCTGAAGCGTTCGAACGGCAACTGTGGGCTGTGCATGGTCGAAGTCGGCGACGACGACCGCCCAGTCAAAGCCTGCATCACCCCGGTCGCCGCCGGGATGACGATCGCGACCCACTCCCCGACCATCGACGCGTTCCGCAATGTGCGGATGGAACAACTGCTGGCCGACCACAACGCAGACTGCCTGCCACCGTGCCAACAGGCTTGTCCGGCCCACATCGACATCCAGCGCTACCTGACCTTGGTCGCCGACGGCAACACCGAGGCCGCTGTTCGAGTCATCAAAGCGTCCAACCCGTTCCCATCGGCCTGCGGGCGAGTCTGCCCCCACCCTTGCGAAGCCCATTGCCGTCGCAATCTGGTCGACGAGCCGGTGGCGATCAACCACGTCAAACGGTTCGCCGCCGACCACGACCTCTTCTCGGCCGACCCCTGGACTCCTGAAGTCAAGCCTTCGACCGGGAAACGGATCGCTATCGTCGGCGCCGGTCCGTCGGGTCTCACGGCCGCGTACTACGCCGCGATCGAAGGCCACGCAGTCACCGTGTTCGACCGACGCTCCAAGCCGGGCGGGATGATGCGCTATGGCATTCCCGAATACCGCCTGCCGAAGGCGACGCTCGACGCTGAGATCGCGCTGATCGAATCCTTGGGTGTGACGCTGCGCTGCGGCATCGCGTTGGGAACCCACATCAGTTTGGAGGATTTGCGCGCTGACTTCGACGCCGTCTATCTGGCGATCGGGTCATGGAGCGCCACGCCGATGCGCCTGGACGGCGACAATCTGCCTGGCGTCCACCTGGGCATCAACTACCTGCACTCGGTGGTCTCCGGCACCGACGCCCCGATCGGAGACCAGGTGCTCGTGGTCGGCGGCGGCAACACCGCCATCGACTGCGTGCGCACCGCTTTGCGACGCGGGGCGACGTCGGTCACGCTGGTCTATCGCCGCACCCAGTCGGAGATGCCCGCCGAGGCTTACGAAGTGGCCGAGGCGATCGCCGAGGGAGTCCAGATGGAATTCCTGACCGCTCCGGAGTCGATCACCATGGTCGACGGTCGGCTGCGGATGCGCTGTTTGCGCATGGAGTTGGGCGAGCCGGATCGGTCGGGCCGCCGTCGGCCGGTGGCGATCCCCGGCAGCGAGTTCGACATGGACGCTGACACGATCATCGGAGCGATCGGTCAACGCACTGACACCAGCTTCCTCTACAACGATCTGCCTGTGCGCCTGAACCAGTACGGCGACATCGACGTCGACCCGGCGACGATGCAGTGCTCCGAATCGAAGATCTTCGCCGGTGGCGACTGTGTGACCGGTCCCGCCACCGTCATCCAGGCTGTGGCGGCGGGACGCCGGGCCGCCGAGGCGATGGATCAATTCGTCGCGATGGGCTACGCCCGCCCGCATCATGAGCCGTACAACTGCTCACGCGGCTCGTTGGAGGATTTGCCGCGGGCCGAATTCGAGTCCTTGCCCAAGCTGAGACGTCACGTCCCCGAAGAACTCGGGCTGACCAACCGATCCGATTTCACCGAAGTCGAGGTGGTCTTCGACGAGGCCACCGCCAGGGCCGAGGCCAGCCGCTGCCTGAAATGTGGCTGCAAGGCCCGTTTCGATTGCGACCTGCGTTCGACGGCGACCGGTGAGAACGTGTCGTACCGCCCGCCGTTGCATGTCCGCCCGCACAAGTCGATCACCCATGACCATCCGTTCATCATCCGCGATCCGAACAAATGCGTCTCCTGCGGACGCTGCATCGCCGCCTGCTCCGAGATCGAAGGACCAGGGGTGTTGGCCTACCAATTCCGTGACGGCATCATGCGTGTGGGAACCAGCGACGGCCGCCCGCTGATCGACACTGACTGTGTCTCGTGTGGGCAATGCGTGGCGGCCTGCCCCTGCGGCGCGCTCGACTATCAGCGCGAACGTCCCGCCGTGTTCCGCGCGATCAACGATCCGACCAAGGTCGTCGTCGGTTTCATCGCCCCTTCGCCGCGGTCGGTGTTGTGCGCCCAGTACGGCGTGCCGTTCGATCAGGCCTCCGGTTTCATCGCCGGGCTGATGCGCCAAGTGGGCTTCGACAAGGTGTTCGACTTCTCTTTCGCCGCCGATTTGACGATCATGGAGGAGACGACCGAGTTCTTGAACCGAGTGCGAGACGGTGGGGTCATGCCCCAGTTCACCTCCTGCTGCCCTGGTTGGGTCAACCTGGTGGAGAAACGCTATCCCGGCCTGATCGACCATCTGTCGAGTTGCAGATCACCCCAGGCGATGATGGGAGCCACCGTCAAGAATCATTTCGCGAAGAAGTACGGCGTCAGTTTGGACGACCTCTACGTCGTGTCGATCGTGCCCTGTTTGGCGAAGAAGTACGAGGCCGCCCGGCCTGAGTTCGCCACCGACGGGGTGCGCGATGTCGACGCGGTGGTGACCACGACCGAATTCGTCGAGATGCTCGACATGCTGGGAGTGGATCCGCTCACCGTGGCCCCGTCGACTTTCGACGAGCCGTATTCCCGGGTGACCGGCGCTGGTGTCCTGTTCGGCGCGTCCGGCGGAGTGGCTGAGGCGGCATTGCGCATGGCGGTCGAGAAACTGACCGGTGAGCCGGCGACCGACCACCTCGACTTTGTTGAGGTGCGTGGGCTGCGAGGGTTCAAACATGCGGCGGTGACCGCCGGGGACACCACGATCAACGTGGCGGTCATCTCTGGGCTGAGCAACGCCGAGCCGCTCATCCAACGGGTGTTGGCCGGTGAGGACGTCGGTTACGATCTGGTCGAGATCATGGCTTGTCCGGGTGGCTGCATCGCCGGGGCGGGCAACCCCGCGCCAGAACTGGTCGACGAGTTGCGTGAACGTCAAGAAGTCCTGATCGACATCGACAAGACCTCGACCTATCGCACATCACAAGAGAACCCCGACATCGCCCGGTTGTACGACGACTTCTACGGCGAGCCGAACTCACCGTTGGCTCACGAATTGCTTCACACGACGTACGCCCCGTTCGTCCGATGAGACGCAGGTTTGGACGCCACCGGCGGGCCTTGACCGCCTCGACGCGGGCGAAACACGTGACCGGCTCGGGCCGCAGACGCCGTGGGCGAGCCTGGATCGTCTCGATGATCCTGCTCGTGGCGCTGGTCGGCTGCGCCACCGACCCGAACGGACACACCACAGGGCCGACCGGGGGCGTCGGTGTCGTGCCCCCGGCTCCGACTGAAGCGACAAGTGTGGGAGGAATCGTCGGTGAGGATTCGACCAGCACTGAGTCGGCTGCGACCGATCCGGTGGTGGCCGACCTGCGGGCGGCTGGCATGAAAGGGCCGACCGGCATGGGACTGGCCCACATGATCGCTGACGGCTGGTCGATCAGTCTGCATGGCAGCCCTGACGAGGTGACCCCGGCTCTGATCCGAGGCGACCTCGACATCGCGGCCATCCCCGCCAACTTGGCGGCGGTGCTGGCGGCCAAGACCGACCATCAGATCCAGGTTTTCGCGGTCACCACGTTGGGGGTGCTGTCAGTTGTCGAACGAGGCGACTCGATCCACGCCGTGGCCGACTTGGCCGGACGAACCGTGGTGACGACCGGCAAAGGCTCCACTCCGCAACACGTCACCGAGCATCTGTTGGACGTCGCTGGGTTGTCCGGTCAAGTCCAGGTGGAGTATCGCAGCGAGGCCTCAGAGGTCGCCGCTGGACTGGTGGCCGGGTTGATCGATCTGGCGATCCTGCCCGAGCCGTACGTCTCCACTGTCCTAGCGAAAGACCCCGGCCTGCGGGTCGGCGTGGACTTGACTGAGCAGTGGGCCAGCCTCGTGCCCGGCTCGCAGATCGTGAGCGCAGTGTTGGCGGTGCGCCGAGAGTTCGTGCAAAACCGACCAGAGGCCGTGCGCCAATTCGCCACCGCCTACGCCAACTCGGTGGAGTTCACCAACGCGAACCCGGAACAGGCGGGCGCTGAGATCGCCGCCGCCGGGATCGTGGCCGATCCTGGAGTCGCCGCCGACGCCATCGGGCGTAGTCACATCGTCGATCTGACGGGTGACGCGATGCGAGGCGCGCTGGCTGGGTATCTCGGAGTGTTGTATGAGGCCCAGCCGGAATCCGTCGGCGGGTCGATGCCACCGCCCGAGTTCTATCTGAGCCTGTGAGCCTGATGACCAGACCCGAGACGGCAGACGAGGACCCGGTGGGCCGGACCGGCTCGACGGGAGCGCGCGTGGACGGTGCAGCGGTGAAAGACCCGTCGCCCAGTCGGACCCGTACGCTGTGGTCGCGGATCCCTCGATGGGCGCGCGGCGCGATGGTGATCCTCGCCTGGTTGGTCGTGTGGCAACTCGTGGCCTGGGCTGTACGCTCCGAAGTCTTGTTGGCCTCCCCGTGGAACAGTCTGATCGCGCTGATCCGACTCGCGCCGACGGCAGGGTTCTGGTTGGCGATTCTCGCCTCGACTTGGCGGATTCTGGCCGGATTCCTGCTCGGAATGATCCTCGGGTCCGTGTTGGCGCTGGCCGGCGCGCGCTGGCCGTGGATCGACGCGGTCTGCTCGCCGTTCATTCGAGTGTTGCGGGCTGTGCCAGTGGTCAGCTTCGTGCTGCTGGTGTTGGTGTGGGGCGACGGCCGTTCGCTGTCGATCATCATCGCGGTCATCATGGTCACCCCCGTGGCGTACGCCAATGTCTTGGCCGCGATGACTTCGCGGGATCAGAAGCTGATCGAGATGGCCGCTGTGTTCCATCTGACATGGACCCGACGCTGGTGGGCGATCACTGTTCCTGCGCTGATGCCCCATCTGACTTCGGCCACCCGGATCGGTGTCGGATTGGCTTGGAAGGCGGGCATCAGCGCCGAAGTGATCGGGGCGACCTCAGGCAGCATCGGCGAGCGCCTGCAACAGGCCAAACTTTTCCTCGCCACCGGCGACTTGTTCGCCTGGACGGTCGTGATCGTCGTCTTGGCCTTCGTCAGTGAGCGAATCCTGCTGGCCGGACTGGCCGCCACAGAGTCCCGGTTGGAGGTGATCTACGGCTGATGATCCAGTTCGACCATGTCAGCGTCGCACTGAACCGACGCGTGGTTCTCGACGACCTCAGTTTCATTGTTCCCGATGGGGCGACGATGGTGGTGACCGGCTCGAACGGTTCCGGAAAGTCGACCCTGATCCGCCTGGCGCTGGGCTTGCTCGCCCCCGACGCGGGCAGGATCACATCAACCGGCGGGCTCGGCGCGCGACCACGTGATGAGCGGGGCGACCATGCCCGCCAGCGGGGTCGACCCGCGACGATCCCGACGCGGCGATTCACTCAGCGAAGCGCTCCGGCCGCCGACCGTGGAGGGAGTGCGGCTGTGTTCCAGGAGGATCGGCTCTGCGAACAGTTGACCGCTGTCGGCAACGTCGCGATCACCCTGGATCGCCGCATCAGTCGCGACTCCATCCGAACAGAGCTGGCTCGCGCCGGTTTGAGCTCCGACGCTTTCGATCGGCCCGTGCGCCTGCTCTCTGGTGGACAGCGACGCCGGATCTGCCTTGTCAGGGCCCTGATGCCTCCGGCTCAACTCATCTGTTTGGACGAGCCGTTCACCGGCATCGACTCGAGGAGTTCACGCCAGACCATGGCGTACGTTCGCGAGCGTCTGTCCGGACGCGCCACGATCCTCGTCACCCATTCGCCTGTCGAAGCCGAGTTCTTCGGCGGAAGTCGGCTGAACCTGGGTTGACACGCGAGCGACTGCGACGGGAGGGTGTGCCGCCCAGCGCGGCCCCGTAAACTGGCCGGGTGAGAATCGTCTTGGCCGAAGACTCGGCATTGCTGCGCGAAGGGCTCGTCCGATTGATGGAGGAGGCCGGCCACGAAGTCATCGCCTGTGTGGGCGCCGCGAACGATTTGGTCGACGCCGTCCATCGCAGTGTGCCTGATCTGGTCGTCACCGACGTGCGCATGCCGCCGGACAACCGTGACGACGGGTTGCGGGCCGCGGTCGAGTTGCGCCATTGGCGACCGGGTTTGCCGATTCTCGTCTTGTCAGCCTACGTCGAGCAGTCGTACGCCCGCGAACTCTTCCTCGACGGCGGCGGCTCGGTCGGCTACCTGTTGAAAGACCGGATCGCCGATCTGGCCGCGTTCAACGACGCCATCGAGCGCATCGCCGACGGTGGGACGGTGATCGACCCCGAAGTCGTCTCCCAGATGCTCGTCCATTCGACCTCGTCACCGCTGGAGCGGCTCACCCCGCGCGAACGCGAAGTCCTGGGACTGGTCGCCGAAGGTCGGTCCAATCAAGCGATCTGTGGCGCGTTGTTCCTGTCCGAAGGGGCAGTCGAGAAACACATCTCTTCGATCTTCGCCAAACTCAACCTTCCGCCCGACACGGGGGCGCATCGACGAGTTCTGGCCGTGCTCACCTGGCTCGAAAACCAGGACGACTAGCGGTTTTATGGTCTGACTTCGTCCGATGCCGCTGCGGTCGCGGCCCGATCACCCCATCGCGCAGACGAGACCGGTCGCGCCCATCGACGCCGCTAGACCTCATGCCACCGCGCCCTGCTCGACCAGGTCATCCGGATGGGGCACGTTCGCAGCGTGGGGCTGACCGTAGGAGGCTCCTGCCGGGTCGCCGCCCAATCTGGTGTGCTCGTCGCGAGCGATCTGCTTCAGACGCAGCGCCTGATGGGCGATCCACTGTTTGGCGACCTCGGCGTCACGGACAGCCAGGTCCATCGTCTCGTTCAGGTGATCCATCGACACCAGGCTGCGATGCAGCGCGGCCTCGGCCTCGGCGCGCGCCTGGTTCTTGCGCCGAATGTCGAGCAGATGGTTGCGGAGCGCGAACCAGGGGTGATGAACCAATGCCGAAGTGCTGAGAAAAATGCCGACACCAGCAGCGATGTAAAGTCCGGCCATGAGCAGGCCGACCACGACATCCTCGGACTGCATCTGGGCGAGTTCTTCAGACGCGCCGCCCATCTGAGCCGAATCTGAGGCGGTGTCACTGAGCGAGCCCGCATTCAGGCGCACATAAACCATCAGCCCACCCACCGCCACCCAGGCCACGACGGCTACCCACCCAATGCCAGTCGGAACATGAGATCCGGTGGTGTGGCGCCCGGCCTCGTAGGCGGACAGCGCGCCCGCCAGCGTCATGCCCAAGGCGATGATCCACACTTGGAAAGTGTTGTGTTGGATTCCGATGATATTGGCGGTGGACACCATAGTGATGATCGGATCGGCCGCTTGACCGAGCAACCCGGCGATGAGCCCGATCAGGACGAAGCGCGGAAAGACCGGCGCGTCCATCTCGACCCGGTTGGCCGACGGATGAACGCCGACTGCGTTCAACTGTGTGGCTCTCATGGCAGTCTCCGATCATCCAACGGTCGACGCGGGCGGAAGGCCGCGGGGCTGTCCGTCAACGGTGGCGGGGACTCGACCGACTCCGGATCGGTCTGCGGCACGCCGGCCGTGCCCCTGGACCCGCCCGGACCATCCCCGTCCGATGTGGGCCCGCCCGGATCATCCCCGTCCAACGTGGTCTTTCGGGCCCCGTCGCCCCCATCCAGCGAATCAGACCTGCCCGCCTCAGGAATCCACGAGGCCAGACGATCGTGAATCGGGCGGTGAGGCAGTCCGTCGTACGCCGTGACGCTGATCGCCGACAGTGGCTCGTCACTGATGTCGGAGAACTCGACGCCGTAGAGTGTCTCGTACCGTTCCCGACACAGGTTGTTGGCGTTGTCGGCCGCACTGATCGCCGCCTGACATTCGCGATGCAACCGACGGGTGTGTTCCACCCCTTGCTCGTAGATCATGAGCAGACTGCCCAGTCGGGCCGAGCATTGCGTGTCGATGTCTTTCTGCGCGGCGTGCTTCCACTCTTCGACGATGACGTCCACGACGTCGCCGTGCGCCTCGTCGATCGCATGAGCCTGAGCGTGGGCTTGAAGGCGGCGCAACACTTCACGTTCAGCTTCGACGACATCGGGATAGTCGTAGGGCAGGTAGGTCTTCGCGTCCCAGAACAGGACCGGGGTGGACGGTTCCAGGCCGGTGCGCCCGCTGGTGTCATGAGTGGGCCCACGACCTTGGGCGCGGCTCATGGACGGAGTTTTGCGACGCCTGAACCAGTCACGCAGCCATCTGATCATGATCGACTCCTTCCTCCAGGCCGGCGATCGGCGGCTCGGTTCCTTCAATGAACCACTGCGGCGCGGGCAGCACCACCAGGTCGGGCACCGGCGCCTTCACCTGGGCCTTACGTAGCCCAGCGCGCAGGTACGTCTGACGCCGACGCTCGGTGAACGCCATCGTGGCCGCGACTCGGACCAACAGGCCTCGCCAGTGGGTCGTACGATCGGCCTGCAACTCGGCCAGCCGCTGATCGATGTCGCCGATCTGTTTCAGGGCCGACTGAGCGCTGGACTCCTGTTGGGCGACGCGCGCGGCATGTTCACGACCACGTCGACGCTCCACCACCTGTTCGGGCGCGCCCACCTCCTGAACCGTCTGCACCCCGTGAGCCGGACCCTGCGCCTGAATGGCGTCGGCCGTCGCAATCGCCAGCTTTTTGGACCGGACGAGCGTACGCCGCCGCTGTTCGAGGGCCACGATCTCCCGGTCATGAACCCCGAACATCGCCGTGCTCGGGTTGCGCTCCAATTCGCAGCCCGCCAACCATTCTTGACCGATCGCTTCCAGCCATGGGGTGGTGAACTCACCACCGTCAGCCTTCGCGGTGGCCACCGCGTTCTGAATGATGAGCGCGTCTTGGCGGCCATGACGCTTATCCCAGCAACGCATCCGCCGCGGATAGACCAAGTCGATCGTGATCGGTCGCTGCAAAGCCTCGACCGCATCGGGGTTGTGGGCGTCAGGCGGGGTCAACTCATACCAGGAGGTGTATCGCCGATCGGCTCGGGATTGTCTTCTCACGATCTTCTCCTGTCAACAGTTGTCGTACGCGGTGAGCTGAATGTTGCGATTGTGGGCTGCCGCTTGGGGGACCTCCGCGCCAGAGGGCAAGAAATCCGGCAAGGAGTATCCGGGGAACTGCGAACCCACCCCGTCGTACGACAGCTGCTCGGCGCTCGCGCCGAGGTGAATCAGCTCCTTTCCGGCGGCGACAGCCCGGTCCATGCCGGTTCGACGCTGATCCTCGATCGACTTGTGGTTCATCGTGCGTCCCTCGATGTCAATGTGACGCTTCGGGTCGGCAGCCAACCAGCCAGCGATCGGTTTCAGCGCGGTTTGAGCGGCGGTCGCGTCGTACCACTGGTCTGACTCGGGCAGGAAGCGAAGATCGCTGGTGGCGTCGTAGACGTGGACGGTCGGCTCGCACGCCACGGGCGGGGTGGGCTGATCCCAACGGCGCTCGTCGGGGGTGGAGAACTCCACTGGCGTGACCGTGTGTGTCGTGGGAATCGGATCGCCCCTGACCGGCCCTGGATCGACGGCGGCCGACGCGCCCAATTCCGAGGCCATGGTCACCAGTGCCGCCGCGAGAATCAGACGCTGCCGGTCGTTCAGTGGCGGCTGAGGCCCAGCACCGTACCCGACGCCGCCAGCGAACAGGATCGCCGCGCCAGACAGTTTCCTGGCCGGATTGTCTTGTTTCAGCGCCGCCGCGATCTCCTGGGCTTCGGCCCCAAGCGCGCCATCGACGAATCCGACCGCCCGAGTCGAATCCAGACTCGAACCGAGCGGGATGATCAACGGATGGGTTTTGCCGAACGAGGCCGCCTGATCGACGGCGACGAAGACAGCCTCGAACACGGCCATCTCATCGGAGTCGGGTCGAATCCCAGCCAAGGCGGTGTCAAGACGGTCCATGTTGGCCAGAACCCTCCGCTGCCGGCCTTTGCCTTCGCCACGGACCTGCTTCTGGGGGACTGGCACGGCGGAGGGATGGCCGTCGGCTTTGACGACGCCGATCGGCAGTCTCAAACTGATGCCGTTGCTGACGATTTGTCTCACGCCCGCAGTCAGCTTCGGCGCCGGAACGTTCGCCGTGGCCTCGGCGACGATCATGATCGCGTCGAATTGGCAGATTGACGGCGCCTGCCCCGACCAGGAGTACGCGCCGAGTTGCTCGTCGACGGCCGTGAGCGCGTCACGATAATCCTCGGCGCTCATCTCCAGATCCTCAGGTGGCGCGCAGTTGACATGCTTCGCGGTCACCGACGTACGACCATCTCCCGCGACCACCCCTGTTTCAGCTCCCGATTGTTCGGCCCTCTCCGGTGATGACGCCTTCTGCAGGTCTGGACCGCAACCGGTCAGGCCGACACAGCCGACAGCGACCGCCAATCCGGTCAGCAGCAGACGTCGACCAGGCGCACGCGACACGGGCTTCGGCGTTGGACTGGCCCTGTCATGAAGGGCCAGGTCTGTTGTGTTCATCGGATCTCCCCATGGACTCGTTCGACAATGACCGAGCGCCACGGGATCACGGCAGCGTCCGTAGCGCCGTTCTATCCTGGTTCACCCCACTCGTCGCCCCACCGACGAGCACTCGCGGCCCTCAACTTTGACGGACGACTGCTCAACGACGCCCGACCTGCGCCACCTGGCGCTACGGCACAGTCGACGACATCCAGCGGGGCTCATCCAGTGGAACCGGACCCCAGCCCGGGGTGACCATTCGAATCGTCGACGAAGGCCTCGCTAGCGAGTATAGTCACCGATCGAGTCGTCGTCATCAATCGTGACAGACGAGTTCGGATCGGCCACAGGCGACATCGGGCGTCGAATCACGACCGATGACGAATCGGACGCTCCGCGGACCACCGCCTTGCGTTCGGGGCCTCGGGTCACCACCAACCGGGGCGGGAAACCGCGGAGATGACCGGTCAGTTTCCAGTTGCGGCGCAGCCAGATCAGAGCGAACACGGTGACTGCGGCTGCGGCGATCGCGCCCAACCCGATGGCCCACCGAGCGCCGAACTGTTGAGACACCCAGCCGATGATCGGCGAGCCGATTGGCGTCGCGCCCTGGTTGACCAGCATGTACAACGCGACCACCCGCCCGCGCATCGACTCGGTGGTGCTGAGTTGGACGGTGGCGTTGGCGGCGGTGAGCAGCGTCAGAGTGAACAGGCCGACGAAGACACCCGCCAATCCGAAGGTCAGGTACGTCGGCATCACCGCTGACACTGCCGACGCGGCCGCGAACCCGATCGCCGCAGCGATGATCAGTCGCAACCTCGGATGCGACCGTCGAGCCGCCATCAACGCGCCGATCAATGCGCCAATCCCGAAGATCGAACTGAGCAGACCGAAATCGCCGGCCTGGCGGTTGAAAACCTGCGTGGCCATCATCGCGATCGTCAACTGCGAGTTGAACCCCAGACATGAGATGACCCCGACCATGACCAGAATCAACCAAATTCCAGGTCGATGCCTAATATAGGCGATGGCTTGCTTGATCTGTCCCTTCTGCCGGGGGACGCTCGGCAAAACGCGCAACTGAGCTTGTCGCATGAGGGCCAAGCCAGCGATAGTGGCGGCGAAAGTCACCCCGTTGATGACGAAAGCCCACCCAGTCCCGAAAGCTTGGATGAGAAAGCCTGCCAGGGCTGGCCCGACCAGTCGCGACGAATTGAACGAGGCCGAGTTGAGGCCGATGGCATTGGGCAGTGAATCGATCGGCACCATCTCGGCGACGAAGGTTTGACGAACCGGCGCGTCGATCGCGGTGACGCAGCCAAGCAGGAAAGCGAACACGTAGACGTGCCACAACTGGGCATGTCCGAACAGGACGAGCGCGCCAAGTCCGAAAGCCAAAACTCCCTGCCCACCCTGGGTGAACATCAACAGCTTGCGCCGGGGCAACCGATCGGCCAGCACCCCGGCCCAAGCTGACAAGAAGAGGACGGGCAGGAACTGCAATGCGGTGACGATGCCTGCGGCCAAACCCGAGTTCTGCGTCAACTCACGCAAAACCAACCAGTCTTGCCCAATGCGCTGGATCCACGCGCCCATGTTGGACACGAGCGCACCAATGAACCACAGGCGATAGTTGAAGATCCGCAGCGAGGCGAAAGTCTGGTTGACTGCCGCACCCACCCGGGACACACCCCACCTGCTTCCTCACCGCCTCGTCGGTGGCTCACACCGCGCGATCAGCGTTGAACCTCCCGACCGCGCCCGGCATGGCCCACCTCAGGCGTCGACCTCGACAATCTTGGCGCCGTCGGCCGCCCGCTGAACCGCGTCGCAACCATTCATCACCGCCGCCTTGGATTCGTACGCCTCGCTGCTCGCGACCACTTGGCCGTTCGCGGCCTTCAGGCGAAAACGATACTTGTCAGCCTTGTCTTTGTAGACTTCGAATGTTCCAGCCATCAACTCTGTCCTTCCGACACAGCAGCCCTCCCTGAGCTGTTCTTCCATCCTAGAACAGGCCACTGACATCGGCGCGAGATCGTGCGAGGAATTCGCCGAGCTCTTCAGATATCAAGCAGTACGACGAGCAGGCGGGCCCGCTTGGGCCACGATGAACTCCGGAGCGGCGTGTCCGGCCGCGTCGAACGCCGACGCTACCTGGTTCATCGTCTGCTCCAAGTGGGCGGCGTAGACCACAGCGATCGACGAACCGCCAAAACCACCGCCAGTCATCCGCGCGCCCAACGCGCCCGCTTCCAAGGCGGTGACCACGCTGAGATCCAGTTCAGGGCAGGAGATCTCATAGTCATCACGCATCGACGCGTGCGAGTCGACGAACAGCCGTCCCAATTCCACAAAGTCGTCGTCAGCCAGAGCCCGCGCCGCCAGCCGTACGCGCTCGGTCTCGGTGACCACATGACGCACCCGTCGGGCCAGCACATCGTCGTTCAGGCGAGCCAAAGCCACCGGCAGCGTCTGCGGGGTGATCTCGCGCAAACTGTCGATCCCCAGCCGCGCGCAGGCCTGTTCGCATTGCGCGCGCCGCGAGCCGTACTCCCCGTCAGAGTGGGAATGCGACACCCGAGTGTTGACAACCAGGAGAGCCAAACCCGCTTCAGACAAGCGGAAAGGCACATGGGCCACCGAGCCGTCCTGGCAGTCGAGGCACAGCGCGTGACCCTGCTTCGACCGGATCGAGGCCGCCTGATCCATCCCGCCGGTCGGCGCTTGGGCGATGACGTTCTCCGCCCGCTGGCAGACCGTGGCCAACACGGATCGCCCCTCGTCGTCATCGAGCAAACCCAATCCGAACAGGTCGGAGGCGGCCGCGCCCATCGCGCCTTCGATCGCGGCCGAGCTCGACAGTCCGGCCCCGACCGGGACGTCCGAGGCGAAAGCCACGTCCATGCCCGCGAGCTCATGGCCAGCCTCGCGCAGAGCCCACATCACTCCAACCGGGTAGCGCTCCCACTGGCTCGGATGGCCGACCGCGATGTCGTCCAAGTCGACCGGGATCCCCGGATCCATGCCGTCGGAGACGCAACGCACCACACGGTCGGCTCGCGCTCGCGCCACTGCGTACGTCCGCTGTGGCAGGGCGATCGGCAAGACCAGGCCCTGGTTGTAGTCGGTGTGCTCGCCGATCAGGTTGACCCGTCCCGGCGCTTCCCACACCCCGTCGGGCTCACCGCCGAATTGGGTTGTGAACAGTTCGACAGCCGTGTCGAGCGCGGTCATCATGCCTCCTTGGATGCGAGTCGAGATGGGAGTCAGCCATCAGATGGGGGTTGTCGTCGCCAGCCGGATCGTACGCCCCGATGCCCGTCTGGATGACCCGACCGATTCTACCTCAGCAGCCGCGCCAGCCGCGCCGAGTGAACCTCGAACCGACCAGACCCGGTCAGGAGGCGACCCCGGACCACCTCCGCCTGATGGAGCCCAGATCGGTCGCACGCAGGATCGAAACCGATCGCCACCGACACCGGTTGGACCGCGCGCTTGCAACACGGTAGCGTACGCATCAACATGGCCACAGACAACACTGTGGCTCATCACCGAATGGAACGAGGACGACCATGTGGACCTGCCCCGCCTGCGGACGCGAGTTCGCTCACACCGACCAACACCATTTCTGCCACGAGATCCCCGAGATCGACGACTACATCGCGGCTCAGCCCGAGGCTCGTCGGCCGCTGCTGCAGCAGGTTCGCGCCTGCATCCATGCCGCCGCGCCTGAAGCCAGCGAGCGAATCTCCTGGCGTATGCCCACCTTCTGGCAGGAAGAGAACCTGATCCACTTCGCCAGTTTCAAGAACCATCTGGGCATCTTCCCCGGCGACATGACCGACATCCCGTTCCCAGAACGGGTCGAGACCTATCGTACGTCGAAGGGCACGCTGCAATTCCCGTACGACAAGCCGGTCGACTTCGACCTGATCGCCGACATCACCGCCTGGCGAGTGGAGCGCGCCCTGGCGAGGCATCCACAGAACACGCCCCAAATGTGAAGAAGGCGCCGTCCACGTTCAGACGGCGCCTCGGTCAACAACGCGCCGCCCGAAACCGGACGACGCGTCGTTGACTGCCTGAAATCTCGCAGCAGCTCAGCTCGCCACGGTGTAGAAGCAGACCTTCGGCGACACCAGCTTGCCTTCAGCTTTCAGAGCCTTGATCGCCTTGTCGACCTCGGGCTTGTCCACACTGAGCAGCGCGGCGACCTCGGCCGACTTGAGCGGCTTGTCACTGCTGGCGAAAGCCTGGAGCACGTCATCTTTGGTAGCCATGGTTCATCCTTTCTTGTCGCGGCGCACATCGCCGGACGGTTAGACTTGACCGACCGATTCTCGTCAGGCAGGGGCCGACGAGAATCCGATCAATCATGCAGCAACCAGTATGTCACAAAAGGTGATTGTTTAGCTCAGCCCGGACACTCAGGGAATGATGTGACCGGCGACGCGGAACAACTCGTACCACTGACTGCGGGTCAGTTCCAGGTCGGATCCGGCGGCCGCCTCGGCGACCCGCTCGGGCCGAGTGGTTCCCAACACGACCTGCATCCGAGCCGGATGCCGCGTGATCCATGCGGTGGCGATCGCCATCGGCGTCACGGCGTACTCCTGGGCCAAACGGTCGATGACCTGATTGAGCTCGGCATAGTCAGGATTGCCGAGGAAGACGCCGGTGAAGAAACCGGATTGGTACGGTGACCAGGCCTGTAGCGTGACATCGTGGAGACGGCAGTAGTCGACCAGGCCGCAGTCGCGACTGATCGACTGATCCTCCGCCGCCATGTTCATCGACAACCCCTGGGCGATCAGCGGCGAATGGGTCATCGACAGCTGCACCTGATTGGCCACCAACGGCTGGGAGACATATTTCGCGAGCAACTCGATTTGGCCCGGCGTGTGATTGGAGACCCCGAAGTGGCGGACCTTACCCGCTTGAGCCAACTCGTCGAAGGCTCGCGCGACTTCTTCAGGTTCGACCAACGCGTCAGGGCGATGCAACAGCAGGATGTCCAGATAGTCCGTCTGCAACGCCTTGAGCGAGCCCTCGACCGACCTGATGATGTGGTCATGGCTGAAGTCATAGTACGTCCCGTTCGGGCTTGGGACGATGCCACACTTGGTCTGGAGGATGACCTCCGACCGCTCGGTGGAACCCCACTTCAGCGCCTGCGCGAACCGTTCCTCGCAGTGATGCGTCGTCCCGCCGTAAAGGTCGGCGTGATCGAAAAAGTTGATCTGATGGTCCAAAGCACTGCGCACGAGGGCTCGGATGTCGTCGTCTTCCATCTGCGCGATGCGCATCATGCCGGCGACGACGTTCGGCACCATAAGTGAGCTGGCTCCTAGGGTGAAAGTTCTCATGTCCTCTCCTTCGTGAACGGGTCGACGACGCCCGGTTTGACGCGGATCCGCTTCTTCAGTCTAGAGCGAAAAACTCCACCTGGGTGAGCCTCATCGTTGTGATGGCGGTCAGCCGCCACCACAAGGCGGGTGGGCTCGGTCGCAGGCTGAATGGGGTCGTACGATCCGGTGGAACGACGGCCACGTCCGTCATCGGACAGACCTGCCAATGCTCGCCGTCGTCACCTGCTTCGACCACAAACCCGCTTTGGCGAAGCTCGGTCGACACGGTCAGCGTCAGGTCGGTCACTGCTTGAGGGGATCCGAAGCGCTGCCCGACCCACTGGCCTGGCTCCAAGACAACTTCTCGCCCACTCCATCCGTCGTCGAACACGGTCGCCGATACGGGCGACGACCCGACCGCAGAATCGACCCGCGCCAGGTCGGGACGCCACACCGGCGCGGGTCCAGCGCAGTTCGACGAGGCCCACAACGCGGATCCGGTCCGATCCTCACCGAAGGTGAGTCTCAGGTCGACGTCGTCGCGAAAAGCGTCGACCGGGATGAGCGGTTGGGCCAGTTCGTGGCCGTTGAGCCGGGCCGCGATCAGGACAGACCGATTCGAGGCTCGCCGCGACACGATCCTCACCCGTTGGCCACCGTTTCGGGTCACACGAACCTCGTCGGCCAGCGGGTCCCCGATCAGCAAAGACCCCGAAGCCAGCTCCAGCGGGTACAACCCGAGCAGGGCCCACAACCACCACGCGCTCATCTGCCCGTTGTCTTCATCGCCCGGGTAGCCCTGAAGGATCTGACCCCCGGTGAACAGCCGCCCGGCCAGGTCATGGACGATCTGACCGGCTCGCCAGGGTTGATCCGTCGCCGAATAGATGTACGGGATGTGGTGAGCCGGTTGGTTGGAGATGGCGCACATGCCCGCCCGTACTGCCCGAGCCTCGCGCTGCTCGTGGATGATCTGGGAGTACCCTCCAGGGTCACGGCCAGGCTCCGCGGTGGCGAACAACCGGTCGAGATGGCGACGAAGCCCAACCGGGCCGCCGTAGAGGTCGCGCAATCCGGCCAGATCATGAACCGCCGACACTGACATCCCCCAGGCATTGGTCTCCGTGTAATCCCCGCCCCATCGGGCAGGGTCAAAGCCCGGGCGCGAAGGGTGGCTCCGACCACGGAAGAAGCCCACGCTCGGATCGAACAGTTGACGGTACGACAACCTGCGATTGTCGAAATACCGCGCGAAAGCGGAATAGCGCTGCTCGCGATCGGTCGTGGTCGCCAACTGCCGCGCGAAACGCGCCAGAGCGGCGTCACTGATGGCGGCCTCGATCGTCCACGACAAGCCGGCCTCGACGTTGTCAGGCATGACACCGGTGAAGCGGGCCGAGGCGATGCCTGCCCGTCCCACCCGCGGATCCCGCGACGGTTCGCAGGCGTTCCGCCAACCCGATTCGAACGCCAACTGACGATCGAAACCGGTCACACCCCAGACGGCGGCGTCGGCGAAGATCTGATCCGACGAGGTTCCCACCATCGAATCGACATAACCGGGCGCGCTCCACCGCGCCATCCAGCCGCCACGGCGGACCTGCTCCAGTTGCCCGTCCAACAGTTCGCCGGTGAGCTGCGGATCCAACAGTGCGAGCATCGGCCACACCGTACGATACGTGTCCCAGTAGCCGTTGGTGACCACCGCACGCCCCGAGACCACCTCCAACCCGGTGTGGCGCGGCCCGGACGTCCCAGGCGAGTTGAACACGTCCGCGAATCGCGCTTCGACCGCCCCGGGTTCGCCGGTGTCTTCCCACAGCTGGTTGGGATACAGGTGGAGCCGGTAGAGATCGGCGGCGATCGTGTCTCGCAGTTCCTGATCGGCTAAGCGCCGAGCCGGGTGGCCCGTCGTCACCGCCTCGATCGGCGAGCAGGCTTGATCCCAGGCACGTCGCGCGGTGGCTTCGAGTTCGGCGAAGCCGACCGTCCAGTCGGCCTCCTGCTTCAGGTTGCGTTGAGCCTGGTCGACGCTGATGTACGAGGTCGCCAGTCGTACTTCGAACATCCGCTCCCCCGGCGGATCATCACCACTGGCCGCCTCGCTGGGCGAGGTCAGACCTCGCTCCCCCGACGGTCTGTCGCCGCTGGTCAGCTCGCAAGACTCAGCGGCGGTCGAACCGATGAACCCCGCCACCGAGCCACGACCGTCGTCGCTCAGACCACCGGCCGAACCGGGCTGGCCGCTGGATCCGGCGAAGTAGAGCCGAGGAGCGTTGCCCCAGGCCTGATCCTCACGCTGACCGACCCACCCGTGGAAGCCGACTCGGCCATCGGACAGGTCGTCGAAATGAAGCTCACCGCGATCGTTCAGTTGGTCGATGATGACACCAATCGGACCGGCGCCGACAATCTGAAACGCCGCCGCGTGGCTCGTCGCGGTGACGCGCACCTGACAGGCGTTCCCACTCGACGGTTCGCCGACCAGGTCGGCGCGATAACCCCACGGACGAGCGACCTCGCTATCGGGACGAATGTGGCGTCGCCGCGCGGGGCGAGCACTGAACGGGCGACCAGTGAACGGCATCAGGTGCAGCACGCCGAAGTCGCCGATCCACGGGCTCGGCTGGTGACAGACCTGGAGCGCCTCCAGACGGCGTCCGAGTGGATCATCGTGAACGTACGGGCGATAAGGCCAGCGCTCGTCGGAGGCGTTCGTCGCCGGGGTGATGTAGGCGAATCCGTGGGGAACCCCACACAGCGGGACGGTGTTCCCGCGTGAGAAGCGGAACCCAGCATGACTGCCGCGACGAGTGTCGACCCGGTCGACCGGGTCACCCGTCTCAGAAGGTCGGTCGATCTCAAGCTTCACCTCGACGTGCCCCCGAGCCTCACCGGCCACCCCGACCAGGGACGGATCACCCAACACCGCGTCGAAACCCACCACCGTACGACCAACCCACGCGGCCAATTCGCAGGTGTCCGCGTTCCATTGTTCAGGCAACTGCCAGCGAGCGGAGAACTGGGCTGACGGGGTGGCCGCGAAGCCGTAGCGATCGATCGCGAGCCGCCCCGCGACTCCGCCGCTGAGTCGGGAACCGTCGTCGAACACCAGATCGGGCATGATCGCCAACGACGACCACGGGGGTGACAGCGCCGTGTCGTCGTCGGCGTAGGTCGCCCATGACCACCTCGACCGCTCGGTCACGACCAGTGGCGCTTCGAGCCGGACGAAGACCGTGGTCACACCGCGTCCGGGACGGTGGGAGAAACTGAAGACCTGGCCGCCCAAGACTCCACACCGTGGTTTCGAGGACGGCGGGTCAGCCGGGCCATCAGCCTGAGTGAAGCGGACACGGCGCGTACGACCCGTCACGACCCACCGAGGCTCGACGGGCGGCGAATCGACGGTATGAAGACCCCCGCCGTCGCACGGACTCGATCCGGATCGATCGACGGCCGCGTCTGTCACGGGGCGTCGCTCACCGCGGCGGTGGAGTCGCGGTGGATCACCGACGCGGTCGTCGTAGGCTGATCGACCGGCTCGCCGCCGATCAGACTCAGCAGTGCGGCGGCCGACCTCTTGCCCAGCGACACCGCGTCACGATCCAACGTGGTCAGACTGGGTCGGAGCACCTGACAGACCAGCGAATCCTCCCACGACACCACGGACACGTCGGACGGAACGCCGAGCCCAGCCGTCGACAGCGCGCCCATTCCAGCGATCGCCATCAGCTCCGAGTCGTAGACCACCGCCGTGGGACGGCTGGGCGAGGCCATCAGTCGATCGGTGGCGTCCACAGCCCGTTCGGGAGTGAAATTGCCCGCCAACACTGCGCCCCAGACTCCAGCGTCGACCATGAACCCATTGAACGCGTCGATGCGAGTCCGAATATGCAGAAAGCTCTGCTCGCCAGTGACGTACCCGATGCGACGATGCCCCAAGCTCGTCAAATGGCGCAGAATCGTCCGCATGAACTCGGCGTCGTCAGGTCTGATCGACGCGATCGTCGCACTGTTCCATTCGCCGCCGACGATGACCGCTGGGTGGCCCAACCGCTCCAACTGTTCGACCCTGGGGTCGTGGGATCTCGGGTCGAGGACGATGATCCCGTCGACACTGTTCGCGGCGACCCACTCGGCGTGGATGGTGGACTCGCTGGCCAAATCTGGCGCCATCTGCAATTGCAGCGAGAAATGCTGTCGACTGAGCGCGGCTTGGGCCCCGGTGATGAAACGGGCGAAAAAGGCCTCCTGCTCGATGACCCGTTCGGGACGGGTCAGAGCCAAGCCGACGGCATGAGTGCTGACGCCGCGCAGAGTACGAGCGGCGTGGTTGGGACGCCAGGCCAATTCCCTGGCGATCTGCAGAACACGGTCGCGTGTCGCGTCAGACACTCCGGGTTTTCCGTTGACCGCCAGCGACACCGCCGAACTGGTCACTCCAGCACGACTCGCGATATCCGCGATCGTCACACGCTGAGTGCGTCCACGACTATCCACCATCGTCACCCTCCTTCACGATGGTCCGATCCGCACGCCTGTCCACTCCACCGCACGGCATCCGGGCTTCACCCCTTGACACCGCCCTCTTGCACACCTTGGAAGAAGAACCTCTGGAAGGCGGCGAACAAGATGATGATAGGGATCAGCGAGATCATCGTACCAGCGGCCACGACGCGCGGATTGCTGCCGAAATTGCTCGACAGATACTGCATCCCGACCGTCAAGGTGTACTTCGCCGGTTCGGACAACACCACTAACGGCCACAGGAAATCGTCCCAGGCCCCGATGAAACTGAACAGGGCGACCACTGAGGCCATGCCACGGATGTTGGGCCATACGACGTATCGCAACCTCTGCCAAGCGTTGGCCCCGTCGATGACGGCCGCGTCAAGGATCGACTCGGGCATCATCCGGCAGGCCGTCCACATCAACAGGACGTTCATCGCTCCGACCGCGCCGGGAAGAAAAACCCCGACCAACGAATTCTGGAAACCGAGGGCCTTGACGGTCAGATACTGCGATGTCAGGGTGACCTCGCCGGGCAACAGCATGGTGGACAGCAACAGACCCATGACGATCGCCTTGCCTCGGAAGCGCATCAGCGCCAGCGCGTACCCTCCCATCGTCGCCAAGACGACGTTCGAGACGACCTGAGCGGCGGCGACCAGGGCCGAATGCCAGGCGTAGCTGAGGATCGGGATCGTCCTGGCGACCGTGGCGTAATGTTCCAGAGTCGGCGCCTGGGGAATCAGGCGCGGCGGAAAGACGTAGATGTCCTCCCCAGCGCCTTTGAGCGAGGTCGACAGTTGCCACACGAACGGAAAGACGGTGATGAGCAACAAGACGACCAACAGGACGTACTGCAGGATCATGACCGACATGGTCGGTTTAAACATGTCCGAGGAGCCACGTTGACGCCAGGGACGGTTGAACAGGCGCATGGTCGGCGACGAGGAAGAGTCAGTGGGCGTACGCGTCATCGGGTCGTCACCACCTGGCGTCGAGCGGCCTGACCGCGTTTCAGCAGACGGTTGGCTTCGACCGAGGCCCGCTGTTGGCGGCGCATCGCGCCCAATTGCGGCCCCCAGTTCACCAGGGCCACCAACAACAATGGCCACAAGGTGACGAGGAACAGGATGACCGAGATCGCCGAGGCGTACCCCAACTGACCGTTGAGCCCCTTGCCGACCGCTTGGATCATCATCACCACCGTCATCGACTGGCCACCGGGGCCTCCGGTGCCGTTGGACAGGACGTAGATCTCGGAGAAGACGCGCATCGCCGACACCCCGATCAGGGCGGCGATCAACAGCATCCCGCCGCGCACTCCAGGAACGGTCACCACCCAGAAGCGTGACCACCGACCCGCGCCATCCAGCGCGGCCGCCTCGTGGAGCTCATGGCTGACATTGCCCAACGCGGCCAGATAGACCACCATGTAGTAGCCCAAGCCTTTCCACACCGTCAGCCCGATCGCACAAAAGGTCAGCGACCACCGATGGACCAAGAAGGCGTACGGCCGGTCGAGCAGGCCCATCCACGCCAAGGCCTCGTTGACGACTCCGCTAGAGTCGAACAGCCACTTCCAGATGATCGCCACGACGACAGCGGAGGCGACCACCGGGAAGTAGAAGGTTGTCCGGAAGAACCCGATGCCGGGAATCCGGGAGTTGACGAGCAGTGCGATGAGCAGCGGAAGGAAGGTCAACAGCGGAATGCAGACCACGACGTAGACCGCGCAGGTCTGCAAGGCGTAAACGAAGCGATCGTCGCCGAACAGTCGTACGAAGTTGTCTCCACCGACGAACTGCGCCGCTTGCAGCGGACGAGCGTTGGTGAACGCCAAGACGACCGTATTCAGAAACGGCCAGATGCTGAACACCAACACCCAGATGATCGCTGGCCCCAGCAAGAGCCAGGGGGTGAACCATCGGTTCGCTCTCATCGCACTGCTCCTTGGTCACATGTTCTCGTTGCAGAAGTCGACGGCCTTATCCAAGGCGTCCTTGGCGCTGATCTGCCCCTGCATCGCCAGAGCCAACTGCTGAGCCAGGTACTTCTTCATCGCGTCGGTGTATTTCGTGGCCTGGTTGGGACGAGCCGCTTTCATTTCTTCGGCGGCCAATCCGACCGCCTTCTTCATCAGCGGGCTGGCGTTGGTGTCGATGAACGCCGACGGGTTCTCATTGGCCGCGATCGTTCCGGGCAGGAAACCCTGAGCGAGCTTGACGAAGGCCGTCTGATTCTCGTCATTGGTGGCGTACTGAGCGAAAGCCATCGCCAAAGGCATATTCTTCGAATCCTTGGCGACGGACAACCCTTGAACGAACAGCGGCGGCACACCCAACCGCTTGGTCACATCCACGTTCGCGACCAGCGATGGGGCGTCGGTGGCCAACTGGTTGGCCAGTGACGAGCTTCCGGTAGTGAAGGCGACTTTGTCCTGAGTGAACAGCGCGGTGTTGCCGGCGTAATCGCCATTCAGCGCGTCGGGAGGCATCGCGCCGGCCTTGTAGAGGTCGACGTACTTCTGCAGGGTTTCCACGGCCTTGTCGGTGTTGAACACGAACTTGCCGTCCTTGTAGAACGTGACGCCAGCGTCTTCGAACGTGCCCTGGTCGGGCATCGATGAGATCAGACGAATCTCGCCATTGCTCGCCTTCGCCGCTGTCATCGCGTCGGCCAGCCATTCGTCGTTGGTCGCCGGCGGCTTGTCGAGTCCGGCCTTCTTCAGTTGTTCGGTGTTCCACCAACTGAGGTCGGTTCCCAAATACCAGGGGTACGACCAGGTGCCGCTCAGCCCTTCGAAGGTGTAGCCAGCCAGGCCTCCTGGGACGTAGAGCTTGATGGCTTTGGTGTCGGCGGTCGCCAGGTCGACTAGCTGCCCAGCCTTGGCCAACGTGTAGGCGTACGTGTCCGAAAGATTGACAACATCTGGCAATTCTCCCGAACCGGCCTGCTGTTGGAGCTTATCCTCATAGCCGTCGCCTGGCTGGTCGATCCAGTTGATCGTCGTGCCGGGGTGAGCCTCTTGGAAGCTGGAGACCAGCTTCTCGAAATACGGGGTGAACTTGTCACCCTTGAGCGACCAGGTCTGGAAGGTGATCGAGCCGCTGAGTTCGCCTGACGCAGGGGTTTGCGAATCGCCGCCGGTGGTGGGGGCTCCACCCGTACATCCAGACAGGGACAGGGCCAACGCTGCGCCAACCGCAGCGGCCGATGTCATAAGGTAACGGTGCCGGTGCATAGATTTCTCTCCTTTGATCTGAATTCACCGCAGGTCTGACCAACTGGGCAGACCGCACGATGAGCTGCCGCCGGCGAAAACCTTTCCGCTGAGGCCATGAGACAGAACCTGGACCTTCGGCACTCACGATCGCGACGCAACTGATCTCGCGACACAGCTGACCTTGAGACCAGATCCCGATCCCACCACCCGTTGGGAAATCTGCACTTGTCACCGGCTGACTCAAACGATAAAGTAGCTGGCACGCCAAGTCAAGTCCGGCCCCGGACACTTCGCGTACGAGCCGGATCAGCGGGCCAGGTCAGCCCCGTCGGCCCACACCAGACCAGTCCGGCCCATCCCCGGGCATCATCCACAGCAACGTCCAGAAAGGTGCGCGACCGTGAGGTACGGCGTCAACTACACCCCATCGACGGGCTGGTTCTACCACTGGCTCGACTTCCGCCCCGACGACTTGGCGCGAGACTTAGACACCGTGGCGGAACTAGGCGTCGACCACATTCGAATCTTTCCGCTATGGCCCGTGATCCAGCCCCATCGCACCCTGATTCGCGAGCGGGCGCTAGCCGATGTCGAGACTCTGATCGAGGTGGCTGGTCAGCGGGGGCTGGACGTGAGCGTCGACGGATTGCAGGGGCATCTGTCCAGTTTCGATTTCCTTCCGGCCTGGCTGAGCACCTGGCATCGCCGCAACCTCTTCACCGATCCGACTGTGATCGAGTCGACAGCAGCCTATCTTCGCCGATTAGCCGAAGCCTGCTCCCAACATCCCAATGTGTTCGCCCTGACAATAGGCAATGAAGTCAATCAGTTCACTGGGGATCTTCATCCCCAGCCCTTTCCCGCCACTTCAGAACAAGCCGGGCTCTGGGCCCAGACCATGATCGACGCTCTGCACGAAGGAGCACCCGCCCTGCCCGCCCTCCAAGCATGTTACGACGCCACCTGGTACAACCCCACCCAGCCGTTCACCCCGACTCAGGCGGCGACCATCGGTGACATCACAGCCGTGCATTCCTGGGTCTTCAATGGAACGGCCCAACTCTACGGCGCCGACTCTTTCCCCACTCAAGCCCATGCCCGTTACCTGGTCGAATTGGCCCGGGCCTTCCAGGTCGACCCCCATCGGCCGGTGTGGCTCCAGGAGGTCGGCGTCCCCCGCAACGTCATCGCACCCGAACAGGCCGACGCCTTCATGGAAGCCACCTTCGCCAACCTTAATGGCGCTCCAGACCTGTTCGGGATCACCTGGTGGGCCTCGCACGACGTCGACCCGGCGCTGGAAGACTTCCCACCCCTCGAATACAGTCTTGGCTTGATCGATCAAGCTGGAAAAGTGAAGCCCGAGGGACGCAAGTTCGCCGCGCTGATCGACCACGCTCGTCGTACGGCCTCAGCCGCAGCCGAACCGAGGCCTGAGCCCCCGACCGAGGACCCGCGTCCGATTCTGCCGCTCGACTTGGACAGGGTCGGTGGACGGACAGGTTTGGCCCCGGGCGGAGTTTTCTGGACAATGTACATGCGACAAGCCAGAACCGCCCATCCGCGCATCGTGATCGAAGGAGCTCCCCATGCATGACTATGCTGACCTCACCTTGGCCCGCGCCCACCGTACCCTCGAAGAGCGGCTGCGCCCAGCCATCCACTCCCATCCCCACCCGCTGATGATTCACGCCTATCGCGTCGGTGGCGAACCGATCCCGGTCGCTCAGGCGCTCCAGGCGACGTACGAGCCGGCCGCCGTCGGCGACTCCTGGGGCAGGGCCTGGGACACCACCTGGTTCCACGTCACTGGAGAAATCCCGGTCGACTTCGCCCAGGAGCGAGTTGAAGCGCTGATCGATCTGGGGTTCGACGTCAACATGACTGGTTTCCAAGCCGAGGGATTGGCCTATCGGCCTGACGGCTCCCCGGTTCGCTCGTTGCATCCGCGAGCCCAATGGCTGCCGGTGGTCCGCAAAGCGGTCGGTGGTGAGCCGGTCGACTTCTACATCGAAGCAGCCTCGAACCCCGTCGTGCTCGACTACCACCCGTTCCTTCCCACCGACAAGGGAGAATGGGACACCGCCGGTGAGGAACTGCTCTACCGGCTCACCCGGGTCGACCTCGTCGTTGTTGAGACCGAGGTTTTCGAGCTGGTCCATGACGTCGAAGTTCTGCTGCAGTTGGCCGAACAGTTGCCCGACAGTTCGACCCGCCGGGCCCACATCTTGCGCGCGCTGGATCGGGCCCTGGATCGCATCGACCTGGCTGACATTGCTGGCCACGCCACAGCCGCCAGAGCCGAACTGGCCGAAGTGTTGGGATCCTCCGCCTCGGCCACCAGTCACCGCGTCACCGCTGTCGGTCACGCCCATATCGACTCGGCCTGGCTGTGGCCGCTACGGGAGACCGTGCGCAAAGTCGCACGCACCACGATGTCGATGGTCGCGCTGATCGACGAGCACCCCGAGTTCGTCTACGCCATGTCGAGCGCGCAGCAGTACGCCTGGATCAAGCAGCAGCGTCCTGAGGTGTACGCCCAGGTCAAGCGGGCGGTCGCCGAAGGACGCTTCGTTCCGGTTGGTGGGATGTGGGTCGAGGCGGATGCCGTGTTGCCCGGCGGCGAGTCGCTGATCCGTCAGATCGCCTACGGCCAGCGGTTCTTCCGTGAAGAGTTCGGCGTCGAATGCCATGGCGCGTGGCTGCCCGACAGCTTCGGCTATTCGACCAGCCTGCCCCAGATTCTGACCGGGGCCGGGTTCGACTGGTTCTTGTCACAGAAGATGTCCTGGAACGAGCGCAACGCTTTTCCTTACCACACCTTGTTGTGGGAGGGATTGGATGGCAGCCGGATCTTCACCCATTTCCCGCCGATGGAGACCTACAACTCGCAGTTGTCCGGTGGCGAGTTGGCCCATGCCGAGCGCCAGTTCGGCGAAAAGGATGAGGCCACCGTGTCACTGGCCCCGACCGGTTGGGGTGACGGTGGCGGCGGCACGACGCGCGAAATGGTCGCCAGGGCAGCGCGCCTGGCCGACCTTGAAGGTAGTCCGCGTGTGGCATGGCAAACCCCTGACGAATTCTTCGCCCAAGCCAAGGCCGAGTTGCCTGATCCACCGGTCTGGCGCGGCGAACTTTATCTGGAACGCCACCGTGCGACGTACACCACCCAACACCTGATGAAGCAGGGCAATCGGCGCAACGAAGGGCTGTTGCGCCAGGCGGAACTGTGGTCGGCCACGGCCGCTATTCGGGTCGGCCACCCGTATCCTTACGACCGGATCGACCAGGCCTGGCGCGAGGTTCTCCTGCTCCAATTCCATGACATCCTGCCCGGCTCAGCCATCGCGTGGGTTCACAAGGAGGCCGCCGAACGCCACGCACGGGTGACATCGGAGTTGGAGGCGATCATCGCTGAGGCGTTGGCTGCGCTGGGGGTGAGCGACACCCAGTCAGACGGTCCGACGGTTCTGATCAACGCCGCGCCGGTCACCCGTCAAGGCGTCGCGCCCGCCGCGATCGGTCAGCCCGAACCAGCACTGCCGCGTACGATGGGGCGACTCGGCGACGACTTCGTGGTGGAATCGGCGTTCGTCCGTTTCCAGTTCAACGCCGCAGGATTGATGACGTCGGCGGTCGATGTGGTCAGTGGACGCGAAGCGATCCCTGCCGGGACGGTCGGCAACCTGCCGCAATTGCACGGCGACTTCCCTCACGTGTGGGACGCCTGGGACGTCGACGCGGCCTACCGCGGGATGCGACAGGATCTGACCAGTGCCGAGTCGGTTCGGATTGAGGACGACGCGCTAGTGGTCGTACGCCGGTTCGGGGATTCGACGCTGAGCCAGCGGTTGTCTCTGGCCGCGGACGCCCGTACGCTCCTGATCGACAACACGATCGACTGGCGTGCCACCGAGAAATTCCTCAAATTGGCGTTCCCAGTCGACGTTTTCGCCGATACCGCAGTGGCCGAGAGTCAGTACGGATTCCAGGCCCGCCCGACCCACACCAACACTAGTTGGGACCGGGCCCGGTTCGAGACGCACACCCAGAAGTGGTTCCTGGTCGAAGAACCCGGTTTCGGGGTGGCGTTCCTCAACGACTCCACCCCGGGCTTCGACGTCACCCGAGTCGAGATCGGCGGACGGATCACCCAGCTGGCCCGCTTCTCGATGCTGCGCGCTCCACGATTCCCCGACCCCCACACTGACCAGGGAATCCAGACGATGCGTTTCGGCCTCCTGCTGGGCGCCGACACCGCCTCCGCGACCGCCGACGGCTGGCTGATCAATATTCCAGCCCGCGTCGGCCACGGAAGGCCAATGGGGGCGCTGGTGACCTCCTCCCACCCGTCAGTCCTTGTCAGCACGGTCAAACTAGCCGATGACCAGTCGGGAGACCTGATCGTGAGAGTTTACGAGTCGCAGGGCGCGCGCGCTCACACCCGGGTGAGCGTCGATGGCCGGGTGGCGAGCGCCCACCACACCGATCTGATCGAACGGTCGGGCGCGCCCATGGAGGTGACTCGAACTGACCAGAGCGCCAACGTCGAGTTGGACCTGCGCCCCTTCGAAGTCACGACGATACGATTCGTACGTTCCTGACCTGGTCAGCGAGGGTATGAGCGCGGGGCCCAGCCGGAACTCGTGCCCTGTGAATCAACAGGCTTGCCACTGCGAATCAACGGGTTTCATTCGGCGCATCGACGACTTATGATCTGCGAATCATTGGGCTTGGCGTTGCGAGTCATTGGGTTTCACCCCTCTCGACTGCGCTCGACGTAGAGTCGAGGCCGTTCTGACGGCGACGACCGAAGTCAAGGCCTCAGGCTCGTACTCACCAAACCTCCTTCCACGGGCTGACGCAGCCGTCGCGATAGACTCCCGAGTGTGATCTCTTCAACGATCAGCCGGTGAGTCATCACTGCGTTGACTGCCAGTGCGTGACCAGCACGGGCTCGCCCGGGTGAAGGTGGTCGATCCACGCCGACATGTCGCCCAGAATCTGCGCCTGTCGACGGAGCCGCTCCCACCGCCTCGATAGAATGACCAGCATGAGCACTGGGAAGCAGTCAGCGGTCGACAAGATGCGTGCCGCTGGGGTCAGTCCGACGGCGATCTCCATCTTCGAGTACTACTGGGATCAACTGGCCAGCGGAGCCACCGGGCTGATTCCAGAAGACACGATCGACCCGTTGACCGATCCCGACCGTTTGAATGACACCCCTGAGACGGCCGCTGACCGCGAGGCCCTCGCCGCCACCGCCATCATCCGCCTCAACGGCGGTTTGGGAACCTCGATGGGGCTGAGCAAAGCGAAGACTCTGTTGCCGGTTCGTGACGGCATGACCTTCCTCGACATCATCGTCAAACAGGTTTTGTGGGCCCGAAAGGCGTACGACATCCAACTGCCTTTGATCTTTCTGCATTCGTTCAGCACCCGCGCCGACGTCTTGAAAGCCCTCGAAGCCTACCCAGAACTCGCCGTGGGATTGTTGCCCTTGGACATGATGCAATCCGAGGAGCCCAAACTGCTGCGCGACGATCTGACTCCTGTCGCCTGGCCGAAGAACCCGAAACTTGAATGGTGCCCTCCGGGGCATGGCGACCTCTACCCGACGATGCTCGACTCGGGCATCTTGGACGGGTTGATCGCGGCCGGATTCCGCTACGCGTCAGTGTCCAATTCGGACAACCTTGGCGCGGCGCCCTCGGCGAAACTGGCGGGGTGGTTCGCCTCCACGGGCGCGCCTTTCGCCACCGAGATCACCCCGCGCACGCCGATGGACGTCAAGGGCGGCCACATCGCTCGACGGAAGGCCGATGGCCGACTGATTCTGCGCGAATCCGCCCAGACACCGAAAGACGAGATGCGCTTCTTCACCGACGCCGCCATCCATCCGTACGCCCACTGCAACAATCTCTGGTTCGACCTGGTCGCCCTGCGTGACAAGCTGACCGAGACCGGTGGTGTTCTGCGGTTGCCGCTGATCCGCAATTCGAAGACGGTCGATCCGACCGATGCGACCAGTCCGGGGGTCTACCAGATCGAGTCGGCCATGGGCGCGGCCATCGAGTCTTTCGAAGGGGCCCGCGCCATCGTGGTGCCCCGCTCGCGCTTCCTGCCGGTGAAGAAGACGAACGAACTGGCCCTGCTGCGCTCCGATGTCTTCAATCTGGGTGTCGATTTCATTCCTCGGGCCACAGTCGACCCGCTGCCCGTCGTCGACCTGGGCCCCGCCTATACCTCGATCACCGGTTTCGAAGCCCTGATGCCCGAGCCGCTCCACCTGCGCGACGCCTCGACGCTGACCGTGACCGGCGACTGGACGTTCGGTTCCGATGTGACAGTGATCGGCGACGTACGGCTGGATGAGCCCGGGGGAATCATCACCGACGGGTCAGTGCTTCGCCCTGAGTGACACCGGCCCCAACCGAGCCGTCAGACCCGATGGATTCGGCGAGTAAACTGCGGTGGTCGCTTCATCAGGAAGGTACGAGTCATGCGTCAACCGAACCTCACACGCCGATTGAACCTTGTGATCAGCGTGGCCGTCGTCGCCGTCATGACCGTCGCCTGGCCCGTGTCATGGGCGTATGCCGAACCGTCAGCCACGCCGACCCTGTCCCCCGATGCGGCCGCAGCGCCGCCGGACTATGGCTGGCTGTGGGCGGTGGCCGGAGTGATGACCGTGCTTCTGATCTATCTCGGTTGGCGTTTCCTGCTCGGCGCGCGCAAATAGTCGTCCGCCCACCGCATTCCGCCGAGTCGTCGAATCACCCGGATCGCGATCAGTTGCGCGCCGACCAACACTGCCATCCAAGCCAGCCCATCCAGCGTCCGCAGATTCCACGGTGTGGCCAGCGCGAATCCGTCCAACCCTCCAAGCCCACCTGCCAGCCCGGCCAGTCCGACACCGACCACGATCAACCCGGTTCCAACCCGGCTCAGCCGTCGAGTCTGGCTGGTGATCGCCAACCCCAGCAGCGCTGTGCACATCGCACCGAAGAACGCGCCAACCACATGGGAGGACGCTCGGATCTCGTCGAGCGCGGTCATCGTGGCGTCCTGCCGCCGATGAGCCAGTTCGACCCCCGATCCGGCGACGTGACCCCAATCGATGACCAGCCCGAATCCGAGCAGTACGACGATGAGCAGCGCGGAGGCCACCGCCAACGGCGTCGTCCACGGTCTGATCGCCGAACGACTAGTCATACGAACCATCCTCAGCGGGCAGGGCGCGTCTCGACGGGGCCGCAGCGCGCCCGTTGATCGATGTGGACGAACCACCGCGGCGCGTACGAATCCTGACCTGGGTCGACACGAAAATCCACCAGGCGACCAGAACGCCGCCAGCCATGGGCAAACCTTGGCTGGTCAGCATCCACGCCACGTGAGCGCCCCACCCAGGCAGAAGGTCACGGTCGAGGCGGCCCATCAGCCAAGACAGTCCCCAACTGAGACCGAGCAACATCAGCCCGACCCCCGCCGCGACTCGGGCGGCCCGCAACGTTGGGCCAGAGGTTCGAAGGATCGGTTGGGCTCGACGACCTTTCATGCGCTCTCCCTTTTCAACGACGGTCGACCGCGAGGCGCAGTCCACCTCGACTCTGTGTGCCCGCCTGCGCCGGTCGCCTCTCGACCCAGGTCCTCGGCCAACGGCGGTCCGATCGTACGACACGGACCCCTCCACCTTAAGACGGGACCCATCAGACCACCACGGCCAGATGGCCAATCGCGAACAGCCCGGGCGTCAAACGCAGGTGGACACAGACCGCCACCCCGGGATCTGGAGGCTGCCGGAAAGCGCCGGTTCGCACCGCGTCGCCGGGGCTTGATCGCCCAGATGTCAGCAGACCAGTCACGCAGCCGAGCGCTGGATCAGTCCCAATTCGAGGGCTCTGATCACCAGTTCGGTTCGGGTGGTGACCTGGAATCGGGCATACATCACAGCGAGATAATGCTTGATCGAGCCGCGTGACACCCCTAGTTGTTGCGCAATCTGAGCGTTGGTCGCTCCGGTGGCCAGTGCTTGGAGGACTTGCGACTCCCGGGGTGTGACTCGTTCCCAAGGCGCCGGATCAGCCGCCGCAGTCGTACTATGAAGTCGGTCGACCACCGCGACCCGGGCCGGACTCGCCAACGGCATCCGACCCAAAACCGCTTCCCGCAACCCCTGACCCAACGCCGCCATCGACGCGCTCTTCATCAGATAACCACAGGCCCCGGCACTCAACGCCGCCACCACCCGCTCAGAATCCGCGTACTGACTGACCACCACCACCATCGCCGACGCATCCATCGCACAAATCCGACGCACCGCCTCCACACCCGACATCCCCGGCATACTCAAATCCATCACCGTCACATCAGGACGCTGCTGGCGCCACAAACCAACCCCAGAATCCCCATCACCAGCCTCACCCACCAACACAAAGTCAGGCCGCTGATCGAAGAACGCCCGGTAAGCCCGACGCACCTCGACCTCATCATCAACAACGATCACCCGCGCAGGAGTAGACACATCACCATCCTAACCCCATGAGACCAGACCGACCACACCAAAACACACTCTGACAAGCAAAAACAAGCTATATGACACGGGAGTCGAGGTTAGATCTGTCCGCGAAACCCTGCGTCAAGAATCTTGGTGAATTCTTGTGGATAACTGACCTAGGGGTCTTGTGTTCCAGTGGACTAGTGCCCGATGATGTCACCGAGCAAGGAAGACAGATGAGGCGAAGAATCCTGAACCGACGCCGCCGGCCTGTCGGATCGAGACAGTCTGGGACTGTCACGACGACGATCACGATCACCGACGCCGCCGGTCAGTCGGATCGAGGCAAGGCACTTCACACCAACCAGTGAGGGCCCCTCCCTGCAGGTCAATCAGATCGACGGCGCCGAGATGAAACGGCGCAAAATCGACTCATTTTCGGGGAAACCGACGATTCTGCCCCGTTTCATCTCTCTATGGGCCAGAATAGGCTCGATAGCAGGGCAAAATCGTTCTGCCGGACCTCATCAGGTCGATATTGCCCCAATTCGCGTCTCAGCTGGCGCGGAATCACCGGCTCACCCCCCTGAGAGCGGGACATGGGCGGGACCCGACCATGGCCTCAGCACCTGTCGGCCCCACCCGCGAAACCCTACGGTCTTCACCACGCCACACAATCCGCGAAACCCACGTCCCTCGAATCCCTGAGAGAAACTCTCAAAAACTGGCCAGAAGGCCATAGCGCGAGCATCCGATCGGCGTCACACTGGAGCAGCGAAATTATCGATCGGAGGGGAACCGAATGGCAGGCCAGCGCCATCGACACACCACCCCCCCGCACGGTCGCATAATCCCGCCGCCCGTTCGATCGTCCTCAATGTCCTCGATGGCGCTGCGCACCGCCAAACTCGTCGTCACGATTTTCGCGTGCCTCAACATCGGATCCCTACCGATGGAATTCCACCGGTTCGGCGTCGAAGAGCCTTCGGCCCTCGACTTGACGATCTCGGCGCTGTGTTACATCGCGATGGGATTGGCCCCCTGGCTGGCGTACCCCAGTCTGGCGGTGGGCTCGCTCGCGTTGGCCCTGAGTCTGGCTCGTGGCAGCGGTCTGGGAGCCGAACCGATGGTGGTCATCGCCTGTCTGCTGGCGGTCACGATCAAGTCACCAACCTGGCCTCTGCGGTTCACAGCACTGGGATTCTCCGCTTGGGCGATCGGGCTCGGACTTCTGATGGGCGACTCAGTGGTGACCTGGAGTTACCTGACAATGATCGTGATCACAGTCCTGATCGGGCTGGCCATCCGCTATTTCGTCCGCGAGCGGACAGCGGCGAGACGCCGTCTGGCGGAACTGGAGGCAGCCACGACGCGCCTCAAAACCGAGGAGCGCGAACGCCTGGCCGCCGAGTTGCATGACATCGTGGCCCATGAGTTGTCGATCATCTCGCTTCAAGTCATGGCCCATGTCGAAGCCGACGATGTGACCGAATTGCGTACGGCGCTGGCGCGAACCGACCGGGCCAGTCGTACGGCGCTGAGTGAGCTGCGCTCGCTGGTCGGAGTGCTGCGCGCCACCGACGAGTCGACACCCCACGATCCACCCCACGACCTGGTGATCTCCCGAGTCGATGACACCGCAGCCATGGTTGAGACAGCACTGCGCGAACAGGGTTTCCACCCGACGATGGATCTAGCCGCTGCGACCGATCTGAATGAGCCTCTGCCGACCACACTGGCCAGGATTCTGAAAGAAACGTCGACCAACATTTTGCGGTACGCCGAGCCCGGGTCGTCCTGTCATTTCGTTGTGGCGGCCGAAACCGAACAGGTTCACATTCAGGTGACGAACCCGTTGCGCAGCAATCACACCAGCGGCCTGGAGTGGCAGTCGACCGGCTGGGGATTGCGCGGCTTGAGCGAACGAGTCAAGCTGATGGGCGGGGTGTTCACCGCCGGAGCGGTTGGACGGGACTGGGTGGTCGAGGCCCGTTTGCCTCGACATCCCGACACTTCCAGAGCTGACACCGACGCGCAGTGACTATACTTTCTGTTGTTCCGAGCTCGAACGCGAGTTCGGCCCACGTCCGAGCCACCAATGAAGGATTGCCATGCGCGACGAGCCCTACACCACCGCCTCACCCCAGGATCTCCGCGTCGACAAGGAGGCGATTCGCGCCACGATCGCCGAGGTCCGTCACCAGAACGTCCATAGTTTCCTGATGCTGCGCTCCGGCCAGCTGATCTGGGAGGAATATTTCCGTCCAGGCGAGGCCGACCGTCCTCACGCCCTGTTCTCGGTGTCGAAAAGTTTCTTGTCGACCGCTTTCGGCATGGCCGAGGCTCAAGGCTTGCTCAGCCTGAACGACAAACTCTACGATTTCTTCCCTGAGTACGCCTGGACCGCCGATTCAGATGACAAGCGCCAAGTGACGCTGGCTCACATGCTGATGATGGGCTCCGGTTTTGAGAACAACGAGGCGGAAATCCTGCACGCCCCGCCGGCCCGTCAAACGTTGCCCGAACGCGCGCTGGCCCAGCCGATCATCCACGCCCCCGGCACAGTCTTCAACTACTACACCTTGGGCTCGTACCTCTTGTCAGCGGTCTTCTCCAAGGTCTATCCGCGCGGGGTCCATCATTATCTGCGTCACAAGCTGTTCGCGCCGATGGGCTTCGGCTGTTCGGAGTGGGAATCCGACGAGGATGGGATCCCGATGGGCGGTTTCGGCCTGCGCCTGACCGCGTACGACCTGACGCGATTGGGGCAACTCTATCTGCAGGGCGGCCAGTGGCAGGGCCAGCAGCTCGTCCCCAAGCAGTACGTCGCCCAGGCCAGTTCTCCCCAGATCTCCAACAAGGACAACGGCTCCGTCGATTGGGTCGCTGGCTACGGGTATCAGTTCTGGATGAACAGCTTCGGCGGTTTCCGAGCCGACGGAATGCTCGGCCAATATATCCTAATGCTCCCCCAGTACGAGACCGTCGTCGTCATGACCTCACGTTTGGAGGACATGCAAAAGCCGTTGACCGCAGTCTCCTCGATCCTGCTGCCCGGTCTGAACTGACGAGCCCCCGATCACGTCACCCGAGCAGGGCGACGATCCGCGTCTCAATCGCCTCAGGGGTCGTGGTCGGCGCGAAACGATCCACCACATGCCCTGATCGATCAATCAGGAACTTCGTGAAATTCCATTTGATCACGCCGCCGAGCATCCCGCCTTGGCGGCGTTTGAGGAAAGTGTAGACCGGATTCTCGTCACGCCCGTTGACCTCGATCTTGGCCATCTGTGGGAAGGTCGTCCCATAGGTGGTGGTGCAGAAAGAGACGATCTCCTCGTTCGAGCCCGGCGCTTGGTGTCCGAACTGGTCACACGGGAAGTCGAGAATCTCGAAGCCACGGTCGTGGTACTTCTCGAACAGCTCCTCCAAGCCTGCGTATTGCGGGGTGAACCCACAGCCGGTGGCCGTGTTGACGACCAAGACCACCTTGCCTTCATAGCTCGACAGGGGGTTGTCGCCCCCGCGAGCGTCCTTGACCACGAAGTCGTAGAAGCCAGTCATGTGAAGTCTCCTGATTGACGCGGTGGACACATTCGGCCCGATGGCCGAACCGTGCCCGTCGAACTCTTCGAGTGTACCCAACAGTGACCTCGCTGGAATCAATCATGCCGAGGTCTGGCCGCATCGGTGACTGACGCGTGGCGCTCATCACTGCTATCGTGACTGCGGCACAATTGTTCCCACGTTCTCCGTTTCATGCGGGTCTTCCTGGCTGACCGAGTAGGATGGTGAGTACATATGCTTACGTCCTTGAAGAGAGGAGGCAGTGCGATGGGTCTTTTTTCTCACGCCGAGAAAAAGCTTGAGGGCGCTGTGGGCGGGATATTCGCGCGCGCATTCAAAGGTGATGTCCAGCCAGTCGAGATCGCCCATGAGCTGTGTCGCGAACTCGACGCCCAGGCTCAAATTCTGTCCCACGACAAGCGTCTGGTCCCCAATGATTTTCTCGTGTCCTTGTCCAAACACGACTACGAGCGCTTGTTCCCGTACTCGAAGACGATGACTGCCGAGATCACCTCCGATCTGAGGCAGTACGCCGCCGAGCACGAGTACATCTTCAACGGTCCGATCACCATCCAACTGGAAGAGCGCCCCGATCTACCCGTGGGGCGCTTCGCGGTCAGTTCTCAGACCATGGCCGATGTCGAGCCACCTTCCACAGCCACCGGCGCGCTACGCCAGGCCAACCTGGTGGTGGAAGTCAATGGCGTTCGCCATCCGCTGACGCCGCCCGGCTTCACGGTCGGCCGCGGCGCGGACGCCGATCTGCGGATCAACGATCCGGGGATCTCACGCACGCACGCGCAATTCGTGGTGACCATGTCCCATGGCACGACTCGAGTCCAGATCGTCGATCTCGGCTCGACCAACGGCATCCTGGTGGATGGCCGCAAAGTGAAGGAGGCAGAACTGGGCGACGGATCGCGCATCGACATCGGGAAGACCCAAATGCTCGTCTACGCGCCGTCCGGGAGTTGACAGTGGCCGAATTCACTGTCTTGGTCCTCAAAATCGCTTTTCTGGCGATCCTGTGGCTGTTCATCATCCTTCTGGCTGCCGTGATCAACTCTGACATGGTCGGTCGTCGCCAACGCGGCTCGGTCGAGGAAGAGCCTGTCGCGCCAGCGCCGATGCCGTCGACTCGCGAAGCCAAGAAAGCCGCCAAACGCCGCAAGAAGGAACCGTGGGTTTTAGCGATCGATTCCGGCATCCACGCCGGCGACCGCCTCCAGTTGGTCTCCGAAGTCCACATCGGCCGCTCCGAAGCCTGCGAACTGGTTCTCGACGACGATTATGTCTCCACGATGCATGCTCTGCTGTCTCACCGTGACGACGGGTCGTGGGTGTTGAAAGATCTGGGCAGCACGAATGGAACCTACGTCAACGGCGAGCGCATCACCACCGAGACCGTCGTCGGCCCCGACGACGTGATTCGGATCGGGGACGTTCAGATGAGGCTGGAGTTCTAAGTGACACTCACGCTTCGCCCTTTGGCGTACTCCGAAATCGGCCTGGTCCGCAAAGCCAATCAAGACTCCGGCTTTGTGGCTCCGGACATGCTGCTCGTCGCCGACGGCATGGGCGGAGCGGCGGCCGGTGATCTGGCTTCGGCCTGCGCCGTGCTCGACCTGCGCCACGTGGTCGACGAGCCGGTCGATCCCGACGAGGCGCTGGACACCTTCCACACCGCCGTCCTGCAAGCTAACGCCCATCTGGCCGGGTTGATCGTCCGCGAACCGGCTTTGGATGGCATGGGGACGACGATCTGTGGCGCGCTGTTCGACGGGCGACGGCTGAACATGGTCCACATCGGCGACTCGCGGGCGTATCTGCTGCGCGACGGCGAGTTACAGCGGCTGACGAACGACCATTCGTACGTCCAGTCGCTCATCAACGAAGGACGACTCGACGAGGAAGGCGCGCGCCACCACGCCCATCGGTCGTTGCTGTTGAAAGTTCTCAACGGTCAGCCTGATGTCGACCCTGATGTCTTCACCGTCGACCTCCAGCCCGGCGACCGGCTGATGTTCTGCTCCGACGGACTGTGTGGCCTGGTCCGCGACGCGGCGCTGGCTCTCGCGCTGCGACTGCCCGACCTCGACGACGCCATGGAAGAACTGGTCGGTCTGGCCCATGCCGCCGGTGGTTCGGACAACATCACAATCATCCTGTCCGACGTGGTCGAGGAGCCGGAAACACCCGTGGAGGCCACCCTTCCCGGCAGGTCGGCCGGCGCAGTGACGGCCCCTGCGCCCGACTCCAGGTCAGCGCTGTTGACCGACGCCGCCCCGCCAGCCAGCGATGAGCCCACCGTCGGCTTGTTGGTCGGCGCGGTCACCAACCCCGACTCGACCACTGCGGGCGACCCGAGACCGGCGGCGACCGCGCAGCAGACACCCCCCGGTTCGGTGGGGTCATCCCAACCGATCGCCGTGACGACCACCGGCCAGGCCGACGCGTCTGACACGATTGCCACGCCCACAACCGAGGACGCCGACGACAACGCCGTCTCAGGAACCGAGGCGACCAAGGTCCTGCCCGACATCGACGCCCTGTTGGAGGCGATCAACTCCGCTCCACAACAACGCTTCGTGACCTCCGGCCTGATCGGCGCGGCCGCCGACCCCCACCTGACCACGGTGTTGCGGGCGTTGGATCAGGCGGAGCGCAAACGCACCGGGTCCCGCGTCGTGCCGCCCCGCCTGGCGGGCTCGGCCCGCACCCCGAAGAAGGCTCCAACCACGCCGGTCGACGAACGGACCAAACGAGTCAATGACGAGCGCCGACGCTACACGCCGTCGGGCAAGCGGCATCGTCCAGCGTTTTGGCTGATCCCGTTGATCGCGATCCTCGCCCTGGCTGCGGGCGGCTGGGGGACGTACGCCTATGTCTGCGACCAGTATTACATCGCCGAGACCAACGGCTATGTCGGGGTCTACCAGGGCATCCCCGGCGACGTGGCGGGCATCCACACCTCGCGGTTGTATGACGAGACGACCATCAAGCTGACCGATCTGCCCGTGTCGTGGCGAACCAAGGTCGAAGCGACGATCCGGATGGACTCCGGCGGATTGGAACAGGCCGAGCGCACCGTCCAAGAGCTGCGCGACAAATCCACCCAGTGCGTCGAGCAACGCCGCGAGCGACCGGCTGGTGAACCGACCCCGGCGGATGGATGCTGACATGACGGCCGGCGCGCAGACCACCCCCGTACGCGGCTACCGCTCCCGTGGCGTGGCCCAGGTCATCTTCATCCTCATCGGACAGTCGATCGGCTTCGCCGGGTATCTGCTCACCGCGCTGAATCGCGACAACGCGTTGCCGGCGCAATGGCCGACCATTGCGGTGTGTTGGTACGGCCTGGGGCTCATCTTGGCTTTCGGCACTCGCGTGGCCCTGCCGTGGGCCGACCCGATCATCTTGCCCATTGTGTTGACGCTGACCGGCCTCGGTCTGGCGATGCTCCACCGTCTGGATCTGACCAGCGACGTCGCTGCCATGCTCCCCGGGCAGTACCTGTCCGTCATCCTCGGAGTCGCCGCCCTGCTGGTCATCATCTTCTTGGTGAAGGATCCACGCCGATTGCGCGGCTATCCGTACCTCTTCTCCGCCCTCGGCTTCATCCTGCTGCTCCTGCCGCTGATCCCCGGACTCGGCTCGGCGGCGTACGGGTCGCGCATCTGGATCTTCATCGGTTCGTTCTCTTTCCAACCGGCCGAGGTTGCCAAACTGGTTCTGGCTGCGAGTTTCGCGGCATACCTGGCCGACAAGCGCGAAGTTCTGTCGAGCGCCGGACGCCGGGTGTTGGGTCTGGAACTGCCCCGAATGCGCGACTTGGGCCCGGTGTTGGTGATGTGGGGACTGTCACTGGCGATCATGGTGTTCGAGAACGATTTGGGGACCTCGCTGCTCTTCTTCGGCATGTTCATCATGATGGTGTACGTCGCCACGGGCCGGGTCTCCTGGGTCATTCTCGGCCTGATCCTGTTCGGAGCCGGTGGCGCGGCCGCGCTGCGTTTCGCCGGCCACGTCCAACGCCGACTCGACTTCTGGCTGCACCCATTCGATTTCCCCGACAACGCCACCCAGATCATTCAAGCCCAGTTCGGCTTGTCCCATGGTGGTTTGTTCGGCTCTGGCTGGGGTTTGGGCAAACCCGATCTGGTCATCTTCGCCCAATCCGACATGATCTCGGCGGCACTAGGCGAAGAGATCGGCATCGTCGGGTTGATGGCGATCATCATCTTGTACGCCGTCTTCGTCTTCCGTGGGCTGAAATCGGCTCTGGTGGCGCTCGACCCGTTCGTCAAACTGCTCGGGGCCGGTCTGAGTTTCGCCTTCCTGCTCCAAGTTTTCGCGATCATCGGTGGTGTCACGCGGCTGCTGCCGTTGACCGGGCTGACCACCCCATTCTTGTCTCAAGGCGGCTCGTCGATGATCGCCAACTGGATCTTGGTCGCCGGACTGCTGATGATCTCCAACCAGGCCCGCCAGCCCCAGTCTGAACTGATCGGAACCACGCCAGGCGGAATCACGGTCTTGGAAGACGAGGCGACTCAAGTCCTCACCCAGCGTGAATTGGCCCAGATCGGAACCGGCGCGACCCGCCCTGTCCAGTCGATCGACGTCCAGCAGGTACGGCTGCGCGCCGACGGGTCGGCGTTCGACCCGCAACCGGCGGGCAACGACGAGCTGACCGTGGTGGTGTCAGGCGACGGTGTGCCAGTGGGCGAGGATCCCACGGTGGCCGTTCCGATGACGAGCCAACCACCCACCCGAGGCGCGACCGACCCGACCACTCGGGGTCCGTCGGATGCAGCCGCGACCGGTTCGGTCGGCGCCGGCGAAGCCACCGTCAACCTCCAGGCCACTCAACCTTTCGACCCGTTCGCCGACGAAGACCTCGGTGTTGGACAGGTCGGTGGATCGGCCAGTGCCACGACCGACCGATCAGGTGTCGGATCGCAACCGGGCAGGACGCCCGGCACGGATTCTCAGCGGACCGCGACCAGCCCGACGCCGGTCGACGACATCATCGACGACCCGTTCGCCGATGACATGTTCGGCAGGGGGACCGAATGAACAAACACATCCGCCACGTCGGCTGGGTCGCCGCTCTGATGGTGTTCGCCTTGCTCGGCAACTTGACGTACCTCAATGTCGCTCAGCAGGACACCCTCGAAGCCTCGTCGTACAACACTCGGGCCCGAGAAGCCGAATTCGACATCCATCGCGGCCAGATCCTGGCCGGCGACACGGTCATCGCCGACTCAGTCCCGTCGACCGACAACAGTGACTTCACCTATCAGCGGATCTACACCAACGGTCCGTTGTACGCTCCGATCACCGGGTTCTATTCGTACATCTACGCGTCGAGCCGGGTCGAGAACTCGTACAACTCCTATCTGGTCGGCACCGACTCCTCGCAGTGGAGCCAGCGCATCATCGACATGATGAGCGGGCGCACCCCTGAAGGCGCCTCCGTGGTGACCACGATCTCCCCGGGGTTGCAGCAGGCCGCCGCCACCGCTCTCCAAGGTTATTCGGGGGCCATCGTCGCCATGGATCCGCATTCCGGGGCGATCAAAGCTTTGGCGTCGACACCGAGCTTCGATCCGAATCTGCTCGCCTCGCACGATCTCGGCGCCGAGCAGACCGCCTGGGACCAACTGGTCAACGATCCGGCTGGCCCGATGCTCGACCGTGGCACCCGCGAGATCCATCCGCCCGGGTCGACGTTCAAACTCGTCGTCGCCGCGGCCGCGTTGGAGGCCGGTTACAGCGCCGACACGATGATCGACACTCCCGAGACAGTCAAACTGCCGGGCAGCACAGCCACGATCTCCAACTCGACCAACTGCGGCAACACCCAGGTGACCTTGGCCCGCGCCCTTCAGTTGTCCTGCAACACCGCCTTCGCCAATCTGGGTCTGAAACTGGGAACCGACGCCATCCGCGAGCAAGCCGAGCAGTTCGGCTTCAACTCAGAGACCCTGCCCGATCTGGGCGGAGCGACCAGTGGGTTCCCGAAGAAGCTGACCGACGCCGAGTTGATGCAAAGCTCGATCGGTCAGAACAGCGTCACCGCCAGCCCGCTGCAAATGGCGATGGTGGCCTCCAGCTTCCTCAACAACGGGATGTTGGCCGATCCTTACATCGTCGACGAGGTACGAGCCCCTGATCTGAGTGTCATCCACAAGCATGAGACGAAGACGACCAAGGCGATCAGCCCGGCCACGGCCGCCACGCTGCAGCAAATGATGATCTCGGTGGTCACCGACGGCATCGGCGGCACCGCCAAGATCCCAGGAGTGACCGTCGGTGGCAAATCCGGCACGGCCGAGACGGTGGCCGACGCTCCGACATTGGCGTGGTTCGTCAGCTTCGCCCTCGATCCTGACATCGTCGTCGTCGTCTTCCTGCAGAAGTCCGACACGACCCCTGACAGCCTATGGGGCTCCGGCGACGCCGCGCCGTTGGCCAAGCAAGTCTTGCAGGCCAGCCGATGAGTTTTCAGCTTCCTCTCAGTAATCCAGGCCAGAATAGGTGTGTCTGCTCTCAGACGTCTCGGCCTATGGACGCCACCGGTCGCCCACCTCGGTGGACCAGCGGCCGTGGTCGCCGCGTAACAATGCCCCGACCGGGGAAAGGATGGTCATGACCGACAGTCTCTTAGGTGATCGCTACGCGCTCGGCCCTCTGCTGGGCCGGGGAGGCATGGCCGAAGTACGCCAGGCGCGTGACACGCTGCTGGAGCGCGACGTCGCGATCAAGCTGTTGAAAGTCGATCTGGCAGGCGACCCGATCTTCCAGCAGCGGTTCCGCCGCGAAGCCAAGGCCGCCGCCAACCTGAACGATCCCAACATCGTGTCCGTGTTCGACACTGGTGAGTCCCGCGACGAGGCCAGCGGGTTGATGATCCCGTACATCGTCATGGAACTGGTCGTCGGACACACCTTGCGCGAGATTCTGCACGACGGTCGCAAACTGCAGCCTGTCAAGGTCCTCGAGATCACCCAGTCGATTCTGAAAGCGCTGGATTACTCCCACCGGCACGGCATCGTCCATCGCGACATCAAACCGGCCAACGTCATGGTGACGAACACCGGCCAGGTCAAGGTCATGGATTTCGGCATCGCGCGAGCAGTCTCCGACACAGCGGCGTCGATGACACAGACCGCCTCGGTCATCGGCACCCCGCAGTATCTTTCCCCCGAACAGATCCGCGGCGAGACCGTCGACCGGCGATCTGACCTGTATTCCACCGGTTGTCTGTTGTACGAGTTGCTGACCGGCAAGCCGCCTTTCGAAGGCGACTCCCCAGTGTCGCTGGCCTATCAACACGTCCGGGCCACCCCCGTGCCCCCGTCACAGATCGATCCGCTGGTGTCGACCCAGATGGACGCGGTCGTGCTCAAGGCGCTGGCGAAGGATCCGGCCGACCGCTACCAAAGCGCCCACGAGATGTCAGAAGACATCTCTCGGCTGTTGGCCGGGCAACGCGTCCAAGCCGTCATCCCGCCGCCAGTGGACGAGGGCGCGACCGAGGTCATGCCCATGAGCGAGAAGACTCAGGTCATGCCGGCGCGGGCCGCCGCTGCCGGGAAACTGCCCGCGCGAGCCGCTGAACCGGTGGACGAGGAGGAACCCGGACGACTGGGCCGTGTCATCGGCATCGTCGTCGGGATCATGCTCGTCATCGCTCTGGTGGCCGCCGGTCTGATCCTGTTCCTCAACAAGGACAACAACGCTCCGCCGGTCAGCGCCACCACGGGTCAGGTGGCCGTGCCGAACGTGTTCTCCATGTCTCAAGACGCCGCCGACAAGACTCTGAGGGACAAGGGTTTGGTCTCCAAGGTCGAGGAGGTCCAAGGTCCTGACGACAAGACCGTCGGAACGGTCACGAACCAATCCCCGCTCAAGGACACCCTCGTTCCGGTCGGATCGACCGTGACAGTCACGATCAACGTCGGTCCGGGCAAGGTGACCATCCCTTCGACACTGAAAGCGATGAGCGCCGCTGACGCCAAGAAAGTCCTCACCGACTTGGGCTTCACCAATGTGACGACCAAGGACGCCCCAGACGACGAAGCGGCCGGAGCCCAAGCCGGGACAGTGGTCTCGACCGATCCAGCGATGGGCGCCAAGGTGTCGACCAGCACGGCGATCACTTTGTACATCGCCACGGGCAACGTGCCGATGCCCGCCGTGCCGACGAATGATCTGGCTGCGGCTAAAGCTCAACTGGCCGCCGCCGGGTTCAACAACGTCGCGGAGGCGAACGTGACAGTCGATGCCGCCAACCAGGTGGGCAGTTACACCATCGATCCCGCCCCAGGCAGCCCGATCTCCAAGGACACCAAGATCACAATCACTGTGGCTAACCTCATGCCCAACTTGATTGGAGAGGACGCCGACGCCGTACTCACTCGCTGGGGTTCGTGGGGCTTCACATCGATTCCCAGCAAGGTGCCTGTCGAGTCGACCCAACCGGCGAACACTGTCACGTATCAGACCCCGAAAGCCGGAGAGATCCTGACTCAAGGCGCCGAAACCCCGTTGGACTTCGGATATGCCGTGGCGACTCCAGCCACCACCCCGAGCGGCAAGCCGTCGTCTTCCACCACGGGACACTAGACAACGGCCGGCGTGATCGGTCATGGTCGTGCTCAACTGAGCCGCCCCCGACCGATCAGGTGGCCGCGACACCGCTAAGGGACAAAAGTTGCCTGAACGGCGTATCCTGTATCAGTACAACAACCCAGAAAGGCGGTGGGCTGGTGCCCGAGTCAAAAGTTCGCCCTGAGGCGGCAGCGAAGAAACGGCTGCGACGGCTCGAGCAGGTGGCCGACATTCAGGCCGAGAAGGAGCGTAAAGGTGTCCCCGGGGGACGGCGCTGGGTTCCACCGCTGTTCGGTTCGGTGCTGTTGTTGGGCGTGTTGTGGATCGTCGTGGCGAACATCGCGATCAAGTACATCCCTTTCATGGCCGCTCTCGGCAACTGGAACGTCCTCATCGGCGTGGCATTGATCGCGATCTCGTTCTGCCTCATGCTGCTGTGGAAGTAGATCCAGAAGCACTCGATGTGGTCGAAAAGAAAGAGCGTTGACTATAGCCTTCAGCGCCGTCGTACCTTGGAGGAAGTCCAGGGGGCGCTGCGAACCATGGTCAGTCATGACGCCCTCGACGCCGATCCACTGCTGATTCGCTCCGCTTTGCATCATGGGACGCTGAGCGAGCGTCGCTGCCCGATCAACAATTGTCGCCGCTTGTTGATCCTGCGGTACGTTTTCGGCGACCAACTGGGGCAATACTCCGGACGCATCAAGTCCATCGACGAGCTTGAACAGATGGAGAACGAGTACGGGGAGTTCACCGTCTACGTCGTCGAGGTCTGCGCCGAATGCGGGTGGAACCACGTCATCGAGTCGTACGCCTTGGGTGACGGCAAGACGCGTAAACCGCCGCGCCGGATCGCGACCGTCGAGGACATGTACGGCTGATCTGAGCTGATCTATCACCAGTCCAGCCCCGACGCCGCGCCGGTGATCAAACTGCCGCTTGCCCTAAGATGGGCTCATGACCGGCCTCCACGCAGCAACTCCCGCCTGGAAGGCGTTTTTCACCGACATCATCGCCCCGCTGAAGCCAGGCGCTGACGGGCGAATCACGTCCGCCCCCGCCTGGGCGTACCTCCTGGCGACGATCTCGTGGATCGTGACGATGCTACGACAACTGCCCTGCCGCTACGTCGACGCCTCGTCGAACCCGGACCGTTTCGGATGGATGTGCTACTCAGACATCACGTCGCTGTACTTCAGCCGCGGGCAGGCCACCGGCGCATTGCCGTACGCCTCGGCACAGTGGGAGTATCCCGTGTTGACCGGATACTTCGCAGGGCTGGCTAACGGACTGGGACGACTGTTCGGGGCGAACACCACCGAAGGCATCTCCGGCCAGCAGATGGTCGACAATATGAACATCTATTTCGCGATCAACGCGGTGGGGTTGTTCATCTGTCTGCTGTGGATGATCCGCTCACTGCTCAAACTGGCGCCGAACAGTCCCGGTTTGGCGATGTTGGCCGCGATCGCGCCGGCGGTGTGGACGACCGGGCTGATCAATTGGGATCTGCTGCCTGTCGCCCTGGTCATGGCCGGTCTGGTGGCCTGGAAGAACGACAAAACGGCTCAGGCTGGAATCCTGTGGGGTCTGGGGGTCGCGGCCAAACTCTATCCGATCGTCATCATCGGGGCACTGGTGGTCGTATGCCTGCGTCGGGACAACCGCCACAGTCTGGCTGAGCTCAAGAAGTGGGCGATCATGGCCGGTTCGGCCGCCGCGACCTGGCTACTGGTCAACATCCCGGTGATGGTGGCGCAGTGGGACGGCTGGGCGACGTTCTACACCTACAACTCCGGGCGTGGAGCCGATCTGGGATCCTTGTGGTATTCGCTCAGCCTGGCCGGATTCGACACTGGACATCCGATCGTCTGGTCGCGTCTGCTCATGATCGTGGCGTACCTCGGTCTGGCGATCCTGATCTTCGCTGCCCCGGCGGCACCCAGTCCGGAACAGATCGCTTTCCTGGCCGTGGTCATCATGATCGTCGGCAACCTGGTCTATTCCCCGCAGTATGTTCTGTGGCTGTTGCCGCTGCTCGTCCTGGTCAGACCCAAAATCCTAGACCTGAGCGTGTTCAGTGTCGCCGAGTTGATCTACTTCGTCGCCATCTGGCTTTTCTTGCACGGCAACGATCTAACGATGGGGTTGGGCGCTGCCCCATGGTTCTACATCATCGCGATCTGGATCCGCTTGGCGGCGACCATCTGGATCAGTGTGCGAGTCATCCGCGACGTCATGAGCGTTCCCCGTTCAGCCACCCCGACGGGAGCCCGACCGGCCCGGTGGGGCGCTTGGGCGGAGCCGAAGGTCGGCAGCCACGCTGCGGCGGCGGCTCCCGATGAGGTGCTGGTTCGTCAACCCGTGGTCGTCCGCGAGCAGTGAGTTCGACCGCTGATCCGTCGTACGTTCCTCGTCACGCGCGCACGACAAGCCCCGCCCTCACTGACGATCGTCGACCACTGTTCGATCCGGCCCAGTCGGGTCGGCTGGCGGTTCAAGGGTGGCTGGTCTCACGCCTGCTGGTGATCCTGGTCGCGCTGATCCAGTCGGCGGTGACGACGCGGCCGCTGCCTGACGTCATGATCCAATGGGACGTCGTCCACTACATCGCCATCGCTGAACACGGCTACACCACGTTGACACAAGCGGCCTTCTTCCCCGGGTTGCCCGCGTTGTTGGCCGGGTTTGGCTTGATCGGCGTCCCGCCGCTGGTCACCGGAACGCTCATCTCGATCGGGGCTTCTGGGTTCGCGGCGTGGGCGCTGTATCGGATGGCCGGTCGCGGTGTCGCCGGCGCCATCGCCGCCTTAGCCTGGTCGTTCGCGCCGATGGCGGTCTTCACCGTCGTTCCCTACACCGAAGCGTTGTTCTGCGCTGTCGGATTCTGGTCGATCTGGCGGGCGATGGAAGGTCGCTGGGCCGCGGCCGCAGTCTTGGCCTGCCTGGCGAGCCTGACCAGGGTGTCGGGCCTGTTCCTCATCGGAACCCTCGTCCTGATGGCGGTGTTCGCCCGACCGCGTTCCTGGTCGCTGTTCTGGTCGCGCCTGAAATGGCTGGGCCTTCCCGTGTTGGCCCTGTTCGCGTACGTGACGTACTTGCGATGGCGCTTCGGCTCGTGGACGGCGTGGTTCGACGCTCAGTCGCAGGGCTGGGGTCGCAGTTTCCACTGGCCTTGGGAGGCTATCCGAGCGACGGCCGACGCCGCGGGCATCACCGCGCCACTGACTTCCGTCTCCGTCATCTTTCAGTGGGAACTGCTCGCCTGGGTGGTCGGGGTCCTGTTGACCATCTGGTGTTTGGCGCACCGCGAAGTCCCGTGGGCCGCGTGGATCGGGGTCCAACTGGTGGCGTTCTCATCCCAAGCTTGGCTGATCTCGCTCGCCCGTTCGATGATCACGTGGTATCCGTTGTGTCTCGGTCTGGCCGCTGTCGCCGGACGCCTCGCTCAGCCCGGGCCGAACCGTCTGCGCCGAATCGGCTTCTTGGTCGGTTTCGCCATCATCATCGGATGTGAACTGTGGTGGGCCAATCGTTTCTTCAGCGGCGCTTGGTCCGGCTGACCACAGCAGCGCCCGGCCTTGGGGCGATTCGATGTGGCGGGCCAACATCGCCCAGGTCGCCACGGCCAACGCCGACAGGGGAAAGCTCAGCCAGTGGGCCTGAATCGAGGTGGTGACCGGAGCCATCACAATCATGACCGCGAGCCAGACCGCCCCCGCTCTATCGGCCGAGCGCAGCGGTTGACCACGCGTCGCCCACAACCGTTTGACACACCACACCAACGCCCCGAGCAGCGCGCACATCACCACCACGCCGACGCCGAGGCCGTACTGCGACGTCAGTTCGATGAAAGCGGAGTACGGTCCGGTGTAGGCCGACCAGGCCTCGGGCCAGACGTCGGCCAATCCGCCCGGTCCGACGCCCAAGAAGTGGGAGTCGACCAAGATTCGCCAGCCAACCCCGATCAGATGGGCGTGGACACTGGCGTCCAGCGGCGGTTCCATGCCGACGTCGGCGAAGCGTAGCGGCAGGTAGCGTCGGAACACCGCGATCCCGGCGACCGTGATGACGGTCAAGATCGAGGCGGTGAGCCAGTGGAAGGTCGCCAGCCAGATGACGAGCACGATCAGGCAGCAGCCAAGGGCGACACTGCGATGGGTCGTCCAGGCCACCCAGGTCGCCAACACCGCGATGCAGGGGTACGTCCACCGCAGCCGGTGGTCTTTCTCCAGCGCGAAGCCGATCGGCATCAACAGGACACCGACCACCATCGCGCTGGCGAGGTAGGCCGCCGACGGCAGAGGTCCGTTCAACACCGGCCGATCGGAGGTCAGGCCCTGGTAGGCGGCGAGGACAGCAAGGATGGCCACGGCGTACATCCACCCTCGGATGATGGTCAACACGGTCTGCTCGCTGCGATATAACTGGACCAAGGCCAAGGTCAGCCCGATGAGCGCGACGCCCGCCAAACCTTGGTCGACCAGGGCTGGGGTCTGGGGATGATGAACGAGGGTGGCCACCGTGGCAGACACGAGCAGGGCCACGCTCAGCCCGGCGATGCAGAACAGCGTACGAGAGCGATCAAAGTAGCGAGTCCAGTCCCAAATGGCGACTATACACAGAGAAATCACCACGATATGAAAAATCGGAAACTTCCCTAGCATCCACGACCCTAACAATGCTAAGCTTGGTAATGTGATAAGTATCCATCCAACCCAGCGAGGTGTTGCTCTTTGCGTTGCCAAGTAAACCGGCTTAGTCAGTGAATGAGCCAAAGCCCAAGGACCGGGTGTCCCTTCTGGTCCGCGTGGAATTGGACTTACTCGAAATCTCATAACTAAGGTTTCCTCCTAGGAGATTCTAGTCTAAGCTGATCGACAGGAAGTGTTGGATACGCTTTACCCCCCAAGGCTGAGTTCACACAAGACACACTCAGTCCCCAACCTCTAGAAGAACACGGAGATAATTGTGGATATCAATGACCAGAAGGTTGTCATGAGCGCGAGCGAGAAGAATCGCGCGCGCGGACAGGAAGCCCTGCGGGCTTCCAGCGTCCTGCAGAACATCCAGAACCTCAAGCAAGCTGCGTCCACCGCTCAGGGCAACCTGGACGACGCGGTGATCCGGGCTCGCGCCGACGGCTATTCCTGGGTCGCGATCGCGGCCGGTCTTGGCGTGTCGCCGCAGGGCGCTCGCCAGAAGTACCTGCGCGTCACCGCCTGACAGGCAACCTGACCTGACCAATGACAAAAGGCCCCCGTCTCTCCCGGACGGGGGCCTTTTGTCATTGGATAGTCATCCCCTGAACACTGGTACGGCGTCTGTGGAAAACCCCGTACCTCATCGCTTTCGCGACGCGTACCATTCTACTCCTGCTCAGCTCCAGCGAACTGGGACTGGTACAGCGTGTAGTACGCGCCTTTGGCCTCCAACAACTGAACATGGTTTCCTTGCTCGACGATGTCGCCGTGCTCCATGACTAAGATCGTGTCGGCGTCACGAATCGTGCTCAGCCGGTGAGCGATGACGAACGAGGTACGATCCTTGCGCAGCGCACCCATCGCCCGCTGAACCAACACCTCGGTTCGAGTGTCGACCGAACTGGTGGCCTCGTCCAGAATCAGAATCGACGGGTCGGCCAAGAAAGCGCGCGCGATCGTCAACAACTGTTTCTCTCCAGCCGACACGTTCGAACCCTCTTCGTCGATCACCGTGTCATACCCATCAGGCAGTGAGCGGACGAATCGATCAACGTACGTTGCTTTTGCCGCCGCCATAATCTCGTCCTCACTGGCGTCGGGCCGACCGTAGGCGATGTTGTCACGGATCGTGCCATGGAACAGCCAGGTGTCCTGCAACACCATCCCGACCTCGCCGCGCAACTGAGACCTGGGCACTGTCACCGTGTCGACGCCATCCAAGGCGATGTCGCCGGCCGTGATGTCGTAGAACCGCATCAACAGATTCACCAAGGTGGTCTTGCCCGCGCCGGTCGGACCGACGATCGCCACCGTCTGGCCCGGTTCGGCGGTCAGCGACAGATCCGTGATCAACGGCTTGTCCGCTTCGTACGAGAACGCGACGTGGCTGAAATCAACCCGTCCTTCCAACGGATCAGGCAACGAAGCGGTGCCATCGGGGGTCTGCTCCGGTTCGTCGAGCACCTCGAAGACGCGCTCGGCCGAAGCGACGCCCGACTGCAGCAGGTTCATCATCGACGCGATCTGGTTGATCGGCTGGGTGAACTGCCGCGAGTATTGGATGAACGCCTGGACGTCACCGAGCGAGGTAGCGCCACTGGCGACACGCAGGCCGCCGACGACGGCGATCACGACGTACCCCAAGTTCGAGATGAACCCCATGACAGGCATGATGATGCTCGACAGGAACTGGGCGCCGAAGGCCGCTTCGTACAACTGCTGATTCTGCTGACCGAACTGCTCCTCGACCTCGCGGTGGCGTCCAAAGACTTTGACCAACGCGTGGCCGGTGTAGGCCTCTTCCACTTGACCGTTGAGGTGGCCGGTGTCGGCCCACATCGCGGTGAACTTCTTCTGCGACCGCTTGGCGATCTGCATCACCGCGATGATCGACACCGGGATGGTGACGACGGCCACGACGGTCAGCAGCGGCGAGATCGTCAACATCATGATCAACACGCCGAGCACCATCAACACCGACTGAACGACCTGCTGCAACGTCTGCTGCAACGACTGGGCGATGTTGTCTATGTCGTTGGTGACACGGCTCAACAGTTCGCCCCGCGGCTGACGGTCGAAGTACGACAGGGGCAGGGTGTCCAACTTGGCCGACACCTGCTGACGCATCGTGAACACCGTGCGCTGCACGATGCCGTTGAGGACCCAGCCCATGACGATCATCATCAACGCTGACACGACATACAACCCGACGGCCGTGAAAATGACGATCATCAACTGATGGAAGTCGATGCCGACCCCGGGAGTGAAATCGACTCCGGAGATCATGTCGACCACTTGGCTGGGGATCTCGGGGGCCTGGCCAGCGGGCATTTGAGCCATGGCGTCGACCAGCCTCATGACGTCATCTTTGGTCAGGTTCGCCGGATCGCAGCCCAGTTGGGCGCAGATCTGAGGCAAAGCGGCCTGGAACTTCGGATCCTTCAACTGGTTGCCGATCAGGGTTCCGATCACGCCGGAGAAGATGGTGTCGGTGGCTCGACCGAGCAACTTGGGACCGTAGACGTTCAGCGCCACGCCGATCACACCGACGACGAGGACCACGATCAGTCGGACTCGCTCCGGTCTGAGATACGACAACAGGCGCTTGAGGCTCGGTCCGAAATTAAGCGCTTTCTCGGCCGGACCGTGACCCATCATCGGCCCATGACCGCCACGATGAGTCTGGGGACCGTACTTCGGCCGCTCATTCGACTTCTGGGTTTTCTTCGAGCCCTTGGTCGGCGCGGGCGACACGGGTGGCGCTGTCTGCACGGTTGACGACTCGGTCGTCTCGTCGACGGCCTGGTTCGAGCCGGACTGGCTCGAACCGACACTGTCGTTGGCTGCTTTTCGACTCATGCCAGCGCCTCCTCAGCGGTCATCTGCGACTCCACGATCTCTTGGTAGGTCTCGCAGGTCTCCAACAATTCCTCGTGGGTTCCGCTGCCCACGATCGTTCCGTTCTCCAACACGATGATGGTGTCGGCATGACGGATGGTCGACACCCGTTGGGCGACGATCATCACGATGGCGTCCTCGGTCTCTTCGAGTAGCGCGGCCCGCAGACGCGCGTCCGTGGCCACATCCAAAGCGGAGAAGGAGTCGTCAAACACATAGATCGCGGGTTTCTTCACCAACGCCCGCGCGATGCTCAATCGCTGCCGCTGACCACCAGAGACATTGGTTCCACCCTGAGCGATCGGCTCGTCCAACTTGCCGGGCATCTCTTGGACGAAATCCTCGGCCTGGGCGACCCGCAGCGCGCCCCACAACTCCTCATCGGTGGCTTTCGGATTGCCATACCTCAGATTGCTCGCCACCGTTCCAGAGAACAAGTACGGCTTCTGGGGCACCAACCCGATTTTCGACCACAAGACATCCTCGTCGATCTGACGGATGTCGACTCCAGAGATCGACACCGTGCCGGCCGTCGGGTCGTACAACCGCGGAACCAGGTTGACCAAGGTGGTCTTGCCCGATCCGGTCGCTCCGATGATCGCGGTGGTCTTGCCCGGGCTCATCGTGAAAGTGATGTTCGAGATGACCGGTTCGGCTGCCCCGGAATAGCGGAACGCCACCGCGTCGAAGCGGACATCCCCGATCTTCGGCAGCGAGGTGACCGGATTCGTCGGCGGAACGACCGTCGACTGTTGGTCGAGCACCTCCATGATCCGCTTGGCGCAGACCGACGCCCGCGGAACCATGATGATCATCATCGTCGCCATCATGACCGACATCAAGATCTGCATCAGGTAGGTGATGAACGCGGTCAGCGACCCGATCTGGAGGTCGCCGATGTCGATGCGCTGCGCGCCGTACCACATGACCGCGACCTGTGACAGGTTCAAAATGAAGAAAACCAGGGGGAACATCGTCATCATCAGACGTCCGACCCCGATGCCGGTGTCCATCAAATCGGAGTTGGCTTTGCCGAAACGCTGGGCTTCGTACGGCTCACGGACGAAAGCTCGTACGACGCGGATGCCACTGATGTGTTCGCGCAGAACCCGGTTGACGGTGTCGATGCGGGTCTGCATCGACGCGAACAGGGGGCCCATCTTCACCAGGATGAAGCCTGCCAGCGCGCCGAGGACGATCACGGCCGCCAGGATGATCCACGACAACTCCCAACTGGTCCGAAGCGCCATGACGATGCCGCCGACCATGGTGATCGGCGCGCCCAAAATGATGGCACACGTCATGAGCACGAGCATCTGCACCTGCTGGACGTCATTGGTGTTGCGGGTGATCAGCGACGGCGCGCCGAACTTGTTGACCTCGCGCGACGAGAAGCTGAGCACATGGGCGAACAAGGTGCTGCGCGCGTCACGACCGAAAGACATCGCCAGACGGGCGCCGAAATAGACGGCCAAGATCTGGCAGATCATCTGCGTGACCGAGACGGCCAGCATGTAACCGCCGAAACGCCAGATATAGCCGATATCGCCAGTGATGACACCGTTGTTGATGATGTCGGCGTTCAGCGTCGGCAACTCCAAGCCGGCGATCGTGGCGCCGAATTGCAGGATCACGACGACCAGGAACCATAGCCAGTACGGCTTGATGAATCGGAGGATCATCCGATTCAGAGGGCTCTTCATTCAGCTTCCTTCCCTAACATGGAGGGGAGCGACGCCCCTCACGGCACGCAGTGTCAGCGACACCAGCATTTGCTGACTCATGGGCATCGCCTCGGCCATCATCACCGACGCCATACTGGTCGTGAAAAGGTACGACGCGGCCTCGACCGGATCGACAGCCAAGTCTTCACGGTTCGCGACCAGCACATCAGCGATCGCATCACGGAAAGCGGCCGTCTGACGCCGGAACGGATGGGTCGCGTGGACATGCCAGGAGCCGGAGACGGGGGCTTGACTGGGCGCCGCGAGGCTGTCGGGCTCGGCGACGGTTCGGTCAGAGGTCGCAACGGGTCGGCGAGGGGCCCCGACGGGTCGATCCGAAGCCGCGACGGTTCGGGTTGACTCAGCGAAGTTGGCGGTCAGGCGGGTGGACACACCGGGGTCGGCCAATCGAGAGCGCAGGGCGGACGTGGTGTACGGCGAGCGACGGTCGGGGGATTGAGTGCGCGCGGGGGACGTGCGCGACGTGGAGCGATGGTCTGAGGATTCGGGGTCGTCCTCATCGCACCAAGGGTCGCCGCCGGTCGCCCAGTCGCGGCGATCATCGGACCACGCGCCGCGGTCCGCGTCGAGATGGCTGGCGTCGCGTCGCTGACGATGCAACGCCATCATCATGATGTGGATGCGCGAGGCCGACGCCCAGACGATCTCGACGACGCGGGCCACTTTGTCCTCCAGCGTGAGACTGCGGTCAATGGCGTTGATGGCCGCGATCGAGTCTGTCGGATCGAGATAAGAGGTCAGCGCGTCTTTCAGGAGCGCTTCTTTCGTCGGGAAGGCGCGAAAGACCGTGCCTTCTGCGATCCCTGCGGCGTCAGCGATCCGCTTGGTTGAAATTGAGAGACCATCTTGTTCAATCAATGGTAAAGTGGCCGCGATGATTTCACGTCGGCGCTCCTCTACGGAGCGGGGTTTGGATCGTGCCACAAGACCACAGCTTAGTGAGTGAGGACTCACTCACGCAAGTCATCAACAATGACGCTGGGTGAGTGATGGAGTCGCGCGGGGTACGGCCGCCGGCCCGCTCTGCGCCGAATCCAACCAAATTCGCGCAAAATCGACCTGCCAAACACCGGCGCGACGATATTGCCCCGTTATGCACTGATTCCAGACCCAGATCGCGTCATATCGTCACAAAACCGTCGAACGACCCGACAGAACCACGATTTTGCCCCGTTTCGTACGGCCCGTCAGTCAAAGCCCGTCACCAGGCGTCCCCGAACACCTGGCAAGACACGGCCAACTCGCGATTCCTCACCCGAGTCAGGCGAGCGACGGCCACGAACCCGTCCGTGCCCGGCTGAGCGACCCCGAACCGTGCGATATGGGCAGGGTCTTGAGATCAGAGACAACCGGCCCACTCCGACCGCACGACCACCGACAAGACTCGTCCGCCCGAAGCGTACGACATGCGCATTCGTACCCCATGTAAGGTTCGACCGCACAACTGACATGATGAGGTATGCAGAACGCAGCGGAGTTCGTCAAACTCTACGAAGCTCAGTACCCCAGGGTGACCTCGTACGCTCGACGTCGTGTCGGCCGATTGGCTGACGCGGAGGATTGCGCGGCCGAGGTCTTCCGCCTGGCGTGGGAACGGCCGTCGACGCCCGACGTCGGGTGGTTGTTCGTGACGGCGAAGAACATCATTTACGCTAGTCATCGCGCAGACGTACGCTTCGTCGACTTGTCACGACGGCTGGCCAACGAAGCCGACCTCGATCGTAGCGATCCGGTGGCCGACCACGACAGATCCGCCATGTTGGAGGCGCTCGACCGATTGCCGCCAGACGATCGGGAGATTTTGATGGCGTTCTATTGGGACGATCTCAGCGGCGCCGAGTGCGCCCGGCTACTGGGTTGTTCGACGGCGGCGATTTGGGTACGACTCCACCGGGCCCGACGCCAACTGCGAACGATCCTGCAGCAGAATCAGGTGGAGTCGGGCTCGCCCGACACATCGCCTGACATCGTGACCCAGATTCCGCGCGGCCAGTCCCTGCGACCCACCGTTCACAACACCTACACCCCAGCCTTCGCGGGGACCGAACCAGGAGAAACAGCATGAACTTCACCACACGAATCATCCAGGCCGACCCTTCGCCTCGTACGACCGGGCGCGTCGGGACCAGCGCCGAGTCTCGCGACCGGGCGGCCGACTCATCGACGCGAATTCACGGGTACGACCGCGGCACCACCCTGTCTGACCGAGCCCGAGCCGAACTGCTCAGCCTCGTCGGCGATCCAGAATTGACCGACCAGACCCCACGAACGACCAACGCTCCGCGAACCCGTCTAGCTCGCGCGCCCCGTTGGCTGGCCCCCGGTTTAGCGGCCGTCCTCACCGTGGGCGGATTCGGTTTCGCCATGACCATGTCGTCGGACGATTTCACGCCGTACGCTTTCGCCGACACGCTGACCGCGACGACGATCCCGGGCGCGATCACCCCGATCGCGCAGGGGACCTCCCTGATCTTCGACCTGCCCTATCCGACACGGCCGGATCAGGCTTCGACTCACATCGTAGAGCGCGCTTGGCTGGCTTTCGCCGATCACACCACATCCACGACGTGGGGATGGGAACAGGTCCCCGACACAGTCACTTTCACGCTGCGTGAGGTCACCGACGGCGTCGGCTATTACGAAGCTGGCGATTGGGCGCTGGACGGGGCGTATCGTCTTATCGTCGCTGGCCCCGACTCGTCCCAGTGCGCGTCGCACCGCCTGGCCGACTCACTCGATCTGACCACTTTCATCCACGGCGAGGCGCCGACGGTCACCGTCGATGATCCCAACACTGTGGGCGCGACCACCCAATTCCTCCTCTGCGACCTCGAAACGGCGGGAGCCGCCGCATCATGGCCGACCAGCCCGTACGACCTGGCGATGAACCAAACCATCGCGGCCACCGGGCAAGACGGATCCTCCGCCGGCCTGACGACCGTGGAGATCGCCGCGCTGACTCAAGATCCTGCAGCGACCATCGCCCAGCTCAAACAGTTCGAACTCGGCGTCGACGGGCAGTGGATCAGCCTGCCGTCAGGCTATGAAGGCTGGGCCACCGATCCGCTGAACCAGGTCAGCATCCAAATCAACCCGGAGCCGGAGCAGGCGGGAGCCGTCGGCTCCAAGACTGCGAACGGCGACTCGACCACCGTCAGCGGATCCGCTCCTGACCCCGATCAGGCGCACACGATCACCATCTCCACCAACGGAACGTACTATCAGCTCGCCGACGGCCGGACCTGTCGGGTGCCCGACAACACAGATCTCACCGATCGCGAACCGACCAACGTGACCACAGATCGAGACGGGAACTGCCAATTCACTTGGTGAACTCACCGATCGCCAGCGTGCGGCCCTCCCTCGAGCGGCCGTACGCAGCGCGCGACAGCGGGGCTCCCGGACGGTCGGAAACCCCCCGCGTCCGCGACCTCGGCGTCGATCTGTCACACACCGTTCACCAACCCGCAACCTCACCGCGATTCCACGTTTCGACGAGGTGATTCTTTCGGCAAAAAGCAGTGGACCCGTCGGCGGCTCATGCAGACGATGGTCCGAGAAAACTACCTAGTCGAAGCGTAATTTACCCACGGCGGATCATCGTGGTGAGAGCTGTTCCCCACCCCGAACGCCCGGGGGGAGTCATCACCGATTCGGCCCGGCTCACCGGCCCCCGAGCCCACCGATGGACCCCGGAACCTGCGTCTGTGTGATCGCGGCCTCGATGGCGCTTGACACGGTGATCGGAGGGGTTTACGTTTGGTTGCGGGAGCGCTCCCGCAGGGGATGCTCCGTCAGCCAGACGGATCTCCACCCGAGCCGGATCCCCCGACCGTGCGCTCAACCAGAACGTACGCCCGCAGACCGCCGGTCGACGCCGACGACACCATCGCCGAGACCCGATCACCACTCCTGCGCACCCCCGAAGCACCGTACGACCAACCGGGTCGACGGCGACCTGGCCCCCGCGACCTAGCGGTTCTCGGATCCGGGCCGCAACCCAAGACAATCTCGAATCACGATCCACAACCGGATCATCATCCCCACAAGAAGAAAGACTAAACATGAGAACGAAGATCGCTGCCTTGATGGCGGCGTGTTCGCTGGCCGTGACCATGTCGGCCTGCTCGGCGCCCGAAGGCGCCAACACAGAGGCGCCGACCAGCCAGGAGCTCAACATCGCTTGCTCACAGCAGGAAGACTTCTGCCAGAAGATCACCGCCGCCTTCGAAGCCGCCACCGGAATCAAATCCACCTATGTTCGCCTCGGCGCGGGTGAAGTGCTGGCGCGGTTGCAGACCTCCACGGGCGAGTTCGACGTCTGGTCAGGTGGCCAGGCCGAAAACCATCTCAAAGCCAACGACCGTGGATTCGTCGTGCCCTACATCTCCACCAACGCTGGCAAACTGGACGCGCAATACAACGACGCCAAGGGCATCTGGTCTGGCTTTTACACCGACTCGGTCGGCTTCTGCTCCAACACTAAAGAGTTGGCCAAGCTCGGCCTCGACGCCCCGACCTCGTGGGACGACCTGCTCGCCCCACAGTTGAAAGGTCAAGTCTCGATGGCCCACCCAGCGACCGCTGGACTCGGCTACATGGCTCTGTTCACCATCAACACTTTGAAAGGTGGCGACCAGGCAGCGACCATCGACTACTTCAAAAAACTGAACACCAACGTCATGCAGTATTCGAAGTCAGCGGCCACAGGAACGGAGATGGCCGGACGCGGTGAAGTCGCGGTCTCCATCGCGTTCGACTCCGACTGCGTCAAAGCCAACAAGGCCGGAATGTCCGACCTCAAGCTGACCTACCCCGCCGAAGGCACAGGGTACGAAGTGGGCGCGGTCTCGATTCTGAAGGACGCCCGCAACGAGGATGGCGCGAAGAAGTACATGGACTGGATCCTCACCAAGCAGGCCCAGGACCTCTACTCCAGCGTTCCATCGTTCGCCGCCCCGACGCTGGGCGACGCCACGCTCGGAGCCGATGTTCCGCCGCAGAACACCGTCAAAAAGGTCGATTGGGACACCCGAAAGGCCGCTGACCAGCGCGAAGACTTCATCAAGGCCTTCGGTGACCAGGTCGCGTCGGAGACGAAAGCCCAGTGACCACGTCCACGGCGGCGCGCACCAACACCACCCAGACTCCTGCGCGCACCACTGTCGCTCGGGATCCGTACGTCTGGGGTGTGCTCGCGATCGTCGTCGTGGCGATCATCGGTTTGCACGGCTTGCCCGTGTCTAAGCTGATCGCAGCCGGCCTCACCCCCGAGGGGCTGGCTGCGATCACCCGGGCTTTCACAGCCGATCTGGCCCCGCTGTGGAACTCGCTGCTGTTGGGACTGCTCGTGGCACTCCTCGGAACAGTCGTCGGCTTCCTCATGGCCTATGCCCAAGTCTTCCTCAGCTTCCCCGGCAAACGTGTCCTGCATTGGTTGACGCTGTTGCCCATGATCTCCCCGCCCTTCGCGGTCGCCACCGCTATGATCACCATGTTCGGGCGGCGCGGGATCATCACCTATCACCTGTTGGGTCTGGACTTCACGCTCTACGGATTGCAGGGGTTGGTCATCGTGTTGGCGATGACGTTCACGCCATTGGCGTACCTGAATATCCGCGCGATGTTGGAGAACATGGACCCGTCGCTGTTCGAAGCGGCCAAAGCGCTCGGAGCCAGCGAGGCGTACATCCTATTCCGCGTGACCCTGCCGATGGTGACACCGGCGCTGCTCGCCTCCTTCCTCATCTTGTTTGTCGAAGCCGTCGCCGATCTGGCCAACCCGCTCGTCTTAGGCGGCGATTTCCGCGTCCTCGCCTCCGAGATCTACTTCGCTGTCGCCGGCAACGGCAACGTGTCGGCCGCCGCCGGTCTGGCGTTGATCCTGCTCCTGCCCGCCCTCGGCGTCTTCTGCGTCCAGAAATACTGGGCCGCGCGCAAATCCGTGGTCACCATCACCGGCAAGCCGACCGGTTCGCGAGTCGACGTGACCGATCACGGGATCACGATCCCCGTTTTGGCCGTGGTGACCCTGTGGACAGCGTTGATCGTCGTGTTGTATGGCGCGATCGCAGTCGGCGGGGTGACCAACATTCTCGGCGTCGACAACACGATCACTGGCGCTCATTACGAGTTCGTCGCCCGCCTCGGCTCCACTGCTGTCACGACGACCTTGTGGATGACCGTGGTCGCCGCGCCCGTGGGCGCGCTCCTGGCCGTTCTGATCGCCTGGCTCGTGGTTCGTCAGTTCCCACGATTCGGGCGGGTGCTCGACTTCCTCGGAATGCTCGGATCGGCCATTCCTGGAACCGTCCTCGGCTTGGGCTTCGCCTTGGCGTACGCCAAACCGACATGGCTGTTCGGAATCCAGATTCTGCCCGCCTTGGCGGGCGGAGTGTCCGTCGGCGCGGGGGCGATCGCGATCATCGGAGTCTATGTCGCCCGGGCGATTCCGACCGGACAGCAATCGGTGATCGCCTCACTGTCTCAAGTCAATCCGCAGATCGAGGAGGCAGCGACGAGTCTAGGAGCCTCGGTGGCCCATACGATGCGCGCCGTGACACTGCCACTGATCAACCCCGCGATCCTGACTGCGATCATGTACGGCGCCACCAGGTCGATGACCACGATCACCGCCATCATCTTCATCACCACACCACAGACCAAGGTCATGACCTCGCAGATCCTCGACGAAGTCGACGCCGGACGTTTCGGAAACGCCTTCGCCTACTGCACCGTCTTGATCGGATTGGTCCTCATCGTCTTGGGCGTCACCACCGCCGCGCTGAGACTCGTCACTCGAAGGAAATCCGCATGACACCATCGGAAAGCTCCCCAGTCGCCACGGCGAACACCGGTTCACGCGCCGGGGCGCTTGAACTGCGCCATGTGACCAAGGCTTTCGCCACGTCACACACGGTGGCGACGGCGGTCGACGATTTCACTGCGACTATCGAGCCGGGACAATTCGTCACCCTGCTCGGACCATCGGGCTGCGGCAAGACCACCACGCTGCGCATGATCGCCGGATTCGAGACCCCCACCAGCGGCGAGATCCTGCTCGACGGAGCCTCGATGGTCTCAGTCCCGCCGAATCGACGTCCCATGTCGATGGTCTTTCAGTCGTACGCCCTGTTCCCCAACCTCAACGTCGCAGACAACATTAGTTTTGGCCTGCGCGTCAAGCGGGTGGCGAAGGCCGAGCGCATCCGTCGGGTGGCCGCCGCGATGGAGCAGGTCGGCATCGCCGAGTACGTCAAACGCTATCCCCACGAGCTCTCCGGCGGCCAGCAGCAGCGCGTCGCGCTGGCGCGGGCGCTGGTGATGGAACCCAAGATCCTCCTGTTCGACGAACCCCTGTCGAACCTGGACGCCAAGTTGCGCGAACGGATGCGCGATGAGATCAAAGCGATTCAGGCCCGTGCCGGGATCACCTCGGTGTTCGTCACCCACGATCAGTCCGAAGCGATGACCATGTCGGACGTGATCGTGGTGATGAACCGCGGGCGGATCGAACAGATCGGCGCACCCCATGAGGTCTACCGTCGACCCGCCACCCGATTCGTGGCGGCCTTTCTCGGCAAAGCCAACTTCGTCGACGCCGAGGTGACGGCCGTCCACCCCGACAGCACAGCCACCGTACAACTGCCGGGAATTCGGCTGACCGCTCCATGTCACGCGGATGTCGCCGCTGGTCGTCGAGCGACAGTCATGATCCGCTCCGAGGCCGTACGCCTGACGGACGGTTGCGGCGCGGTCACCGGGACGGTCACCACGGCTGCTTTCGATGGCGCGATCACACAGTATCGAGTCAACACTGAGTGGGGGCCGCTCCAGGTCGACTCGACCGGAACCGAGACCCCCCGCCAGCCGGGATCCACCATCGGATGCGAGTTGGCGAACGACCAGGTCTGGATCCTGCCAGGAGAGCAAGCATGAAACCGTTTTTCACCAGGGAAGACACCGTCTGGAAGCGTCCGAATGGTTGCCTGCATTTCTACGCCTGCCCCAATCCGGGTGAGCCGATTCGCGAGACCTTCACAGCGATGTCCGAAGGATTGCGGGCCGTCCCCGAGTTGGGCGAACAGCCAGCCGAACACCTACACATGACCTTGCAGATGCTGGACGCTTTCACCGAGGACCTGGCCGACGAGCGCTGGCAGGCTGTGATGTCCGATCTCACCGCGGTCATCGCTCGACAACCAGCTTTCCACGCCACCTTCGCCGCTCCGTCTGTGCGTCCGTACGCCGTCGAAGCGGTTGGCGATCCCAACCCTAGGTGGGGCGACCTCGTCGCGGCGCTGCGCGGCTGCCTAAGCGAGCACGGATTGTCTCACACCCTGACCACACCGCCCTATGGTCCGCACTACACCGTGGCGTACTGTCGCGGGTTAGTGCCCGATGACATGGTCCGACTCGTCTTGGAACCTGTGGCCCGCCCAACCCAGTTCCTGGTCGACAGCGTGGCGCTCGTGGCGGTGGACCAGCATCGCGACGAGGCGACGTACACCTTCGAGGTCATCCGGTCATGGAAGCTTCGCCCGATCGACTCATCCACGCCGTCCAGCCATGAAAACTAGGCTGTGACACCGCCGAACACGTCGCTCCACATCGGGCGCGCCGACACGGCCCACCGGCCAAGCCCGTGTAGTCTCAGGGATGAACACTCGTTTGGGGGAGTCTCATGACACGCAGATCGGTCGGGTTGATCGACATCGCGACCGCGGCCGGGGTGTCGCGTTCGACTGCCAGTCGAGCCTTGCGCGGCGAGGACCGGGTCAGTTCGGACACAGTCGAGAAGGTTCGTCGGGCCGCGGAATCCTTGGGGTACGTCCGTGATCTGCGGGCCTCCGACCTGGCGAGCAACCAGGCGAGTGCGATCGGAATCATGCTCCGTGCCTCGGAACGGTCGTTCTACGGCGAGATCGCCGCCCGGATCCAGACGGTCGTCGGTCAGCAAGGTCTGGATCTGATCATCGTCAATGGCGGCGACTCCCGCGACACGCAGATGCGCGCCATCTCCTCGCTGCTCGGCCACAAGGTCGCCGGGGTGATCATCGCGTCGGGGCGAGCCTCGATGGAGGTGGCGCAGTACGCCGCGAGCTTCGCGCCAGTCGTCTTGGTCGGGCTGAGTTGTTCCTCGTCAGACATCGATTCGACCGTGATCGACCCCGATTCCGAGCGGGCGCTCGCCCGGGCCGTCCTCTCGTACGGACATCGTACGGTGGCTGTCACGTCGGCCGCCGCGGACGTGTCCCGTACGTTGTACGATCGAGCGGAGGTCTTCAGTTCTGAACTGCGCGACGGTGGCGCGACGGTGGTCGACATCGGTGAGGCCCATCAAGGCGGAGCCCAACTCGCCCAGGCGGTGACAACCGCGATCAAGGCCCATGCCACCGCGATCATGACCGGCGACGACCCGACCATGCTCTCAGTTCTGGAAGAGCTTCAACGCCGCCGAATCTCCTGGCCCGACCAGGTCTCCGTCACCGGTTTCGACGGCGTCGGCGTCTTCGCCTCGCCCCTGCTCGGCTTCACCACGATGCGACAACCAGTCGAGGATTTGGGTCAAACCGCGATCCGGCTGGTCATGACAAGGATCGCGGACAGTTCGGCCGCCGCCCGACACCTCTACTTGCCCGGGCGGCTGCTGCCCGGGCGGACCTTGGGGCCAGTGCCATCTCTCGACTGAGCATCAAGCGGTCCCGGCGGTCGTACGGGAGACTTCGATAAGGTGAACACCATGCGTCTTCGCCCCCTTGACTCGCCCCGCGCGATCGCCGCAGTGATCCTCCTGTTCGGCTACAACGGTTTGGTGGTCGGGGTCTACTCGTCATCCATCGCCATCCTGCGCGACAAAATCGGGCTGAACCCGACCCGATTGGCGATCCTTTTCGTCATCACCGGGGTCGCCGCGGTCTGCGCGATGCAAGTCTCTGGCCGATTGGCCGACAAGTACGGCGCACGGCGGCTCTGCTTGGCGTTGATCCTGCCGCTGATCATCGCCGCCACGGGATTTGCCCTCGTTCCGACGTACGCCCTGCTCCTTGTCACGGGCGTCTTCCTCGGAATGGGCAACGGCGGCATCGATGTCGCGATGAACGCCTTGGCCGTCCAGGTCGAACGTCATCGGCTCGACCAGGGCAAGGGCGCGATCATGAGTTTCTTCCACGGAACCTGGTCGGCCGGCGGCTTCCTCGGCGCGCTGGCGATCTCGCTGGTCGGCACTGCGATCAAACTGCCCCCGGCCCAAACCCTGATGGTCTGCGCTTTGGCTATCGCCGGGCTCGGCGTCGTCGCCTGGTTCGTCGCCTTCGCGATCACCCCCGAGACCGAGGTGATCACCCATGTCGCGGCCTCCGGCGAGAAGACCCCGATTCCGCGTGTGGCGTACCTGATGGGATTGATGGCGGTGGCCTTCGGTCTCGGCGAGGGCACCGCCTCCGACTGGTCGGGGCCCCATGTCCAAACCGTCGCCGCCGTCGATCCGAGGACCGCCGCTTGGGCGGTCACCGCGATCACAGCCTGCATGGTCATCATCCGTTTGTCGGGCGACCTGCTGGTGTCGCGCGTCGGCCGACGCAACATCGTTCGTGGTGGCGGCGCTGTGGCGGCGACCGGTTATCTGATCGCTGCTTTCGGTTCTGGATTCCCGCTGTTGCTCCTCGGCTGGGGGCTGGTCGGCCTAGGCATCGGCGTCGTCGCACCCCAGGTCTACGCCGCCGCCGGGCATCTGGCCGGTGGACGCGGCCTGGCGATGGTCGTGACCTTCGGTTACACAGTTTTCCTGGTCGGACCGGCCGCTATGGGGGCGCTCATCCACACGCTCGGGATCCAACACGCCATGATCGTTCCCGGGGTGCTGCTGCTCGGGTTGATTCCTCTGGCCGGTGTCGCGATGAAGGATGATCGTGGCGCGCCGAGTTCGCCCAGCGCGGCTGACGAGACCGCAGAGGTGGTCGGCGCGGAGGCCGCCGTCGAAGGGCTCGTCTGAGCCCACTCCGCCAGCGTCAACGCCGTTTGAAGTAGCGGAACAACTGATTCTGCCTGGTCAGAGCCAACCCAACACCGGTTCCGATCAGTGCGGCGACACCCGCCAGAGCGAGCGTACGAACCGCTGGCCACCAGGCGGGCCACCAATCAGTGTTGCCCGCCATCGCGGCTTCCAAGGCCACGACGGCCGCAGGGATGAGAGCCACGCCGAGCCAGACTGCGGTTTCGATCATCAGTTGCAGTGTCAAGGCCGACTTGGCCACCCCAGCGTGAAGCGCGCCAGCCAATTCGAGCCGACGCAAGCGAATCGCAGTGAATCCGAGAATGGCTCCGACTGCGACCGCGGCGATGGTGATCGGCCACAGTGGCAAGCGCGCGAATTTGACCGGACCATCGAAGGACAACCCATGGGTCGTGTTGAGTTGAGTGATGATCGGCGACGCCGGTTTGACACCCGGTCCGGTCGCCTGGGGAGCGACCACGATCATCGCGACATCGAGGGCAGCTTCTGGTCGAGGCCAGGCGAACACCCAACAAGCGTCGAACAACGCGTCCGAGGCGACCGGCGACACGATGACATAATCCAGTGTCGAGGCCCGTCCGTCATTGGGCGAGTCGTACGTCCCAACCATGCTCAACTCCGAGCCGTCGACCAACGCCATCGCCGTGCGATTCGGATCGACACCGGCTCGCTCGGCCAGATTGGCCGCGACCCACACTCCTGAGGACGCCTGGTTCTTCGCCACGTTTCGGCTCGCGAGCATCTCCACGAACCCGGGCGTCACTTCGAGCGAAGTCGCTTTCGTCGACGGAAGAGCGGCCACTCGAACGTCAGGTCCGCCCCGCAACGCGCCTGACGCGAGAATCCCAGGCAGGCTCGCCAGACCATCACATTGCCCACCATGGATCTGATCTTTGGAGGTGATCACCTGGATCGCCGCGCCCGAGTCACGGAAGACGGTCGCCTCGTGAATGAAGTCGACCACGACCCGAGCCTGAGCCACCCCCGCGCCGCCGATGGCCAAACCGAAGGCCAACGCCAGCAACAGGGCGCGAGTCACTCCGCTGGTCACGTTGCGCCACGCCTCGGTCCAGATCACGCTCAAACGCGGCGAATCGCCTCTGCCGACGCCGACACCCTGGACTCGTCTCGCCTTCATTCGGACACCTCCACGGACCCGGGTCCAGACTCCGCTCCACCCGACCCGCCGCCGGAGTCCGCTCGACGCAGCCCGCGGCCGCCATCCACCCCACTCCACCAGCCAGCCAGGTCGACGACGCGATCACAGGCGGCGGCCGTCCGAGGATCGTGGGTGGCGACGACCACGATGGTCGACGAGTTCGCCAACTGACCGAGAACGTCGTCGACGCGCGCCGCAGCCGCCGGATCGAGTTGGGCGGTCGGCTCGTCGACGAGCAGCAGATCCGGGGATTTCGCCATTGCCCGCGCCAACATCAACCGCTGCGCCTCACCGCCAGACAGCGCGGAGTACGGTCGCTCAGCCAACCCTGACAAGCCGAAACGATCCAACAGCGCGACGGCCTTCTCGTTGGCCGCGCGTCTGGTCGATCCTTTGGCGAGCAGTGGCAGCGCGACGTGGTCGAGCGCCGTACGACCGGGCACCCCGTACGGATTCTGAAACACCCAACCGACTGAGCCGACGCCGTCCCACACGATCTGGCCTTGAGTGGGGCGCTCCCAGCCGGCCAGTAGCGATAGCAACGTCGACTTCCCGGAGCCCGACGGTCCTGTCAACCCGACCAGGTCGCCGGCGACCAAGTCGAGACTCAAGCCGCGAAACAACAACCCTGTCCCAGGGAACTGATGCGACACGTCCACCATCCTCACCCGCATGTCTCACGCTCCTTCGGCGCTGGGACGGCCACACTGGTCGGCAACACTTCAGCCGTCACAAACGTTTGGCCGAGCTGCGACGCCAGAATGCGTACGGAAGCGGCGTGACCCGACTGATCAACCAGGCAGGCCGAAGAGCCGTGGATGTCGTACAACGACGAGGCGGGAACGGCCACCACGCGAACCGGGTCGATCAGACGGGTCTTGAGGGTGAGCGCTGGAGAGCCTTGAGATTTCCACTGCTGGTAGAGCGGGGAAGCCTCCAGACTGGCCAGAAAAGCGGGGTCACTCACGACGCCGTCAGCGCCCAACGCCGCCGTGGCAGTGTCGTCGCCGAGGACGGCCACCCGCCGGGTCGCGTCATCCAAACCGGTCACGGTTGCGCTGGTCAGGCCCCCGCCAGCGGTGAACGTCGTTGTGCCAGGACCAGCCGAATCTCCTATGGTCAAATCGCATTTCGACGGGATGGCGGTCTCTTGCGGCAACCAGATGATCTCGCTCAGCGGCAAGGTGTCGCGATCCTTCACCCCCAACGTCGCCCACAGTTTGGCCACCGCGCGGGCCGTACGCGAAGAGTACTTCCCATCGGCGGTCACGGCGTAGCCAAGACGAGCTAGTTCGGTCTGAAAATCTTTGACGTCCTCGCCTTTCATTCCCGACTCCAAGTCGCGCCACGGCGGTGTGGCCAGGTGCAACGCCATCACCGGCTCGTCGTTGACCATCATGACTTTCGAGCCTGAATCGATCGGGACACCGGCCTGACAGGCGGTGGCTCGTACGACTCCGGACGCTGATGTCGGATAGGACCGGGTCGGCGTCGTCGCCACCGTCACCGGATTGGTCGCCTCCGCCAAGTAGTCCTGCGCGATGACGCCGACCTGAGCGGGACCGCTCGCATCCGCGGCCACCACCGGGATCGGTGCGGGAGCCAACAGCAACCCAGCGCCGAGGCCGACGCCCAAACACACCACCACCGCCATGACCACCATCACCATGACCGATCGCCGCGACATCATCGTTCCAGCTCCTTCTCTCACACAGTCGTCCTGTTCCCCATCTTTTTCGCCCCGTCCACGACCGCCAAGTCACCATCCCGGTCGACTCATCGCAGCGGCACAGTTTCGCATTGTTGTCCTTCCGGCTCCCCCAAACCACGGCCACCAGGAAGATACGGACCCATCCCCGTGGAGTCGTCGTCATCATTGGCGTTCTGCCACAACTCTTTGTGATCCTGACCCGTGAAACCCTCAGCCACCATGCCATGGCGAACCAAACACCCCGCGACCAGGCCATCCCAATCCTCATTGTTGGGATTAGTTTGAACATACTGAAACAGGGTGTCGGCTAGGCCCATCCACCGGTCACGGCATGGGCCGTACGCCGTCTGCATCGCATCCATCTCTGCGTCCGTGAACGGCTCGGTGTCATGACCGGTTTCCCATGCTTCAGTCGGAAGACCGTCCGAATCGAAACCGAGCCGGATTGAATAGCCCGCTTCGGCCATGCACGTCGTCAGATGTCGCTGAGCATCCTGCAACTCAGACACCTCGACTTTGCCGTCAGCCAGGATGCTCCGGACGAAGTCACTGTCTGACAAGTCGTACTCTTGCTTGAATTCAGCCGCGTAGGCGTCGGCGGCCTCAAAATCTGTCACTGCAGCGGACGAGCAACCCGCCAGTGTGAGCCCAAAAGCCAGAAGACAACTCATAGTTCGCACACAGCGATTCAGTAACATCAGCGACACCTCACTCAAATGAAGGTCCTGCGCGACGCCAGCCTTGAACAGCACTATGCCGGAGGACTGCTCGACCGTTGCACAAGCAGTCCGTCCGGAGCCTCCGTACCAACCAGCGCCGCGCAGGCCAGGCGGATCTAGCGAGTGCCCCAGTACCCACTGATGGGCGTGCACGGGTGACCGGGCTGCTTGACTTGCGAGTACCCCGTACGTACATACCTCCCCCAACCAGTGCTGCGAGCGCCCGTTGGAGAGGCGAACGAAACGCTCGGAGCAACCTCCCTGTTACTTGGGCACTGCGCCGAAGACACCGTGCTCGCGTTAGACGCATACGAATGGTAGAAGTCGCAGCCGTTGGAGTTATAGTGAGTGCTCCTCGCCTCAGCGATCGGCCCACTGAACCCCAATGTGCTCAATGCCAGACAGCCCGCCAACAGGGCTGACATGATCATGCGCTTAGACATAATCTGTTCCTTTCCCGTGGCACACGGCCCTTCCCCAGGACCGGTAAACCTCAACCATTGAGGGTGCTTCACACAGTACTCCCGACAGAACCACCCCGCAAGCTATAAATCACACCTGACAAGCCACAACACATCGATTTTGAAGCGTTGGTGATGCCTTTCATGAGTCGCATTGGGATCACCTTTTGCGGACCGTGAAGCCTCCGCTGATGCGAGTCGCACCTTCTTCGCGACGGGTCGATCACACCGTGGACCACGCCCAATCACCCCGACCCGAACCCCGATAGGATCGTACACAGGCTTGGCCGTCCCCCACTACCGGAAGAGCATCATGAATCCTGAAATCCTGGTCTTAGGCGAGTCGCTGATCGACGTTGTCGACCGTGATGGCGAACCGACTCGACGCCTGGTGGGCGGCAGTCCGCTCAACGTCGCCGTCGGTCTGGGCCGATTGGGGCATCAAGCCACTTTGGGAACATGGTTCGCGGATGACACCGACGGGCAGATGATCCGCCAACACTGCCTCGCCTCCCACGTCGACCTGCTTCCTGGCAGCGACCAAGCGCGGACAACCTCGACCGCCGCCGCGACAATCGACGCCACCGGCCACGCGTCGTACACTTTCGCGCTCGACTGCCGAATTCCACCCGTGCGAGACAACCTGCGTCCAGCCATCATCCACACCGGCTCGATCGGGGCGATCCTGAACCCGAGCGGGACCGCTGTTCGGTCGTACGTCAAACGGATGCGTGGCAAGGCGATCATCACCTACGACCCGAATTGCCGCCCCTCCATCATGGGTTCCGCCGCGAGCGTGCGCCCCCAGGTCGAGCAGTACGTCGCGCTGTCCACCATGGTCAAAGTCTCCGACGAAGACCTGGGGTGGCTCTACCCGAACGCCACCGGGCGCGAAGACCTGATCGGCGTGGCCACCCATTGGGCGACGACGGGCCCTTCGCTGGTTGTCGTGACACTCGGCGGTGACGGCGCGATCGCCATCACCGGCCACGGTTGTGTGACCACGCCCGCCGACACCTCGCATGGATTGGTCGACACCGTCGGAGCTGGGGACTCTTTCATGGCCGGTTTGATCCACGCGCTGATCCAGCGAGGGTACGCCGACCCAGCGCGTCGTACCGAATTGGGAGACAACCCGGAGGACGTGAAAGCGATCACCACACAGGCGGCCGCGATCGCAGGCATCACTGTCTCGCGTGCGGGGGCTAATCCGCCGTGGTTGTCCGAATTGACCGGACCCTCGCATCACTGACCGGGCAACGGTTCGGTCGGACGCAGCACCCAACCGGTGAGCAGTTTCGGCGTGAAGAAGGTGGACTTCGGCGGCATGAGCAGGCCTTCGCGGGCCGTACGCCGAATCTCCTCGATCGACGTCGGACGGATCAGGATCGCTGCTGTCAGATCACCTTGACCGACTCGCTCCAACACTTCTGACAAGCCATGTTGGTAGGTGACGTCGGCGGGGACATCGGCCAGCGCCGTCTCCAGCCACACTCCGTCGAGCGCGCGCACGTCGGTGAAAGCGTCGACATGGGGAATCAACCACTCGGCCCGACCGTCCGCCCACACCACGATCATCCGCCCCAGCTCGACCATTCGCGCCAAAGACGCCTCGGTGACCGACACCAGGGGTGCGAAGTCGAAGCGAGTGGCCAATCCGGCTCGCAAAGCGGCTTCATCGACGCCGGCGTAGAGCCGATGGATCGCTTCGATCGACAACTGCTCGTCGATCAATTCATTCACGAACGTGAGGGTTTGTTCGGCTGCGGTGTCCGTACGCCCGGTGGCGGAGCGCACCTCGTCACGATAGGTCCGCGAGATGGCGTAGCGATGATGACCGTCGGCGATCAACACGTCATCGGAGGCGATGATGGCCCGAATCGTTTCGATGCGCGCCGGATCGGAGATCTTCTCCACAGTGTGGACGACCCCGTCGACTTCGACGCTGCCCTCGATTTGCCCCGGCGCGGCCAAGGCGTCGGTCAGTCCACGCGCCAGGGACAAGCCCCACACCGGGGACAGGTTGGTCGAGGTCGCCTGGGTCAACTCTAAGCGGTCAGTCTTCGCTTTGGGCGTTGTCCGCTCGTGAGGCAGGACCGTCGTGCGCCGCGGCGCGGTGGCGTCGGCCGCAGAATTATCAGGTGCACCGCCGGCGGTTTCGGACCCGTCGTGCGAACTGTCGGTAGGCTCGGATCCGTCAGATTCGTCGACCAGGACGCCATGGATCGCCTGGTCGGTCCCCACCGCGTCAGTAGTGGCACGCTCGAGCGGATCTGTCACCTCGTCGACCACTTCGAGTCCGCCGAAGACTCCCACGATCTGGCGAGGCGATCCCATCGCATCCGTGAAGCTAAGCCGGTAAATCGACAAAGTGTCTTCCATATCGGAGGTCAGCACCCCGTCTTCGACCCAACGCCACAGCAACTCAGCGGCGGCGTCGTAGTTCTGCGCCTCAGGCACGTCGATCCGTGTGATGTTGTGAGGATCGCTGGCGCGCAATCGCTCAGCGTCGGCGTCGGACAGCACGTCGTATGGCGGGGAGAGAACCGCCGACAGGTCGATGTCGTGCGCGTAGCGCAGTGCGGGGAAGGGTCGAAAATCAGGCATAGGTAGAGACTAGCCGATCAACCCGTCACTCACTGGCCCGCGCCGCGAACCGTGTCCGTCAGGCTCAAGTCCCCCGAGGGCGTGTAGACCAAACATGTGATCTCGCGGTCCCCAGCCGTCCAACTCTCAGAACTGGGATAGAACCAATTCGTGTCAATGTCGCCGCCGTTCACCGTCTGCCAGTTCGGGCCCAGGTAGGTCTCAGCGGCGGTGGCACACTCCTGCTCAGCGGCGGCGCTCATGTCCTCCTGGCTGTAATCACCGTCAGGCATGTCGAACAGGTAGGTGATCTCGGCGTCGTGGGCCTGCGTGCAAGGAACACCAGGAACTTCGGTGAAGCTGTCAGACAACTCGGTCGACACCAGGCAGTCGCCGGCACGAAGAGAGGTGGCTTCGATGGCGGCGGAGGCGGTGATCGACTTGTCAGCGTCCCTGGGCGAGTCACCCAAATTCGTCAGCAACGAACAGCCGCTCAGCACAGCCATCGCCGCGCACCCCACCATCACGCCGACAGTTCGACGAAGACTCATGTTTACCCCCACTCAGATGACGACTCAGTCGAGTCGACGCCAGTCTACCTGAATCACCATGACATTGATAGCACGAACTCCCGGGCCTCGCCGGTCCCACGTTCACTTCAAGAACAGTGCCCGCAACCGAGTCGTGGTGAAGAAGATCCCCGCCGCACTTAAGACGACGAAGTACGCCAGGTGAACCCAGGCCCAACTCGTGAACACTCCGATACTGAGCTGACGCATCAACTCCACGCCATGCCACAACGGCAACGCCATGATGAACCACTGAACGACCTGCGGGTAGACCTCCAACGGAACCAAGGTGGCCGAGAACAAGAACATCGGCATGAGCGCCAACTGGAGAACGTCCATCTGCTGAAAACGCGTGAAGAAGCTGGTCACAGCCATGCCGAAGGCGGCGAAGCCCAAAGCGATCAGCAACGCCACCGGAATCATCGCCAGCGCCCACCAACTGTGGGTCAATCCCATCGCCGCGATCACCGCAGTGAATCCGAGCGCGTAGATGAAGCCCCGGAACAGCGCCATGACGATCTCACCGATCGCCACATCCAACGGCCCGAGCGATGTCGCCAGCATCACCTCGTACAACTTGGCGATCTTCATTTTGAAGAAGACGTTCCAGGTCGAGTCGTAGATCGCGCCGTTCATGGCCGATGTCGCCATCATAGCCGGGGCGATGAACCCGGCGTACGACATCACGACGCCACCGGGGCCACGAACCTCGCCAACCAGGCCGCCCATGCCGTAGCCCATCGCCGCCAAGTAGAGCAGCGGTTCGAAAAACCCGGTCATGACCACGACCCAGTTTCCGCTCTTCCACGCGCGGAAACCTCGCTCCACGACAGCCCAGACCCGCCCAGACGAGTTGGCTTGAAGCCATGACGACCGCCCGCTCATCTGGTCAACCTCCTGCTGAATTGGTTCAACGCCAGCCACACGCCGATCACGATCAGCGCCACCAGGAATCCCAGATGGAGCAGAATCTGGACCGTGCTCAGCGGCAGACCGAACGAGGCGGCGCGCGCCAGTTGGGTGCCATGCCACATCGGGGAAATCCACCCGATCCATTGCAGGTAGCCGGGCATCGATTCCAGCGGGAAGAAGGTTCCCGCGAACAGGAACATCGGCATCACGATGAAACGCTGGATGAAGGAGAACGAGAAGTCGTCGCGCTCGCGGGTCGCCGAGAACGCCAGCAGCGGAGCGCCGAAACTCAGCGCCGCCACCACGGCAATCGGAACCATCAGCCACGACCAGCCCGACGCCGTGGCTCCGCTGATCACCAGAATGACCCAGAACACACCGGCCTGCAGCGCCAGCCGTAACCCGACGGCCACCAGCTCGCCGATCGCGATCTGACGCGGGCTGACCGGGCTGGCCGCCACCCCATAGTACGTTCGATGCCACACGAAGTTGCCCATGACGGTGTACGTGAATTCGGCGGTGCACTCTTGAACAACGGTCGTGACAAGCAGAGACGGCCCGACGAAGGCGAGGTACGACACCGAGGCGACCGTTCCGACATGATTGTCGACCAGACTGCCCAGCCCCAGACCCATGGCCGCCAGATACAGGATCGGAGCGAGCACGCCGTAACCGACGATCGTCAGCCAGTAGGCCCTCATCGAGATCAGTCGATATTCGACGTAATACCACCAGCCCCACAAACGCGCCCGCCGAGCTTGGACTGACGCGGGTGCCGCCAAGCCGAAAGTGACCGTCTCGGCGGCGGCCAGAGTCGCCAGATCGACACCATGGGCTCCACCAGAGGATACCTCGTCGATCACCATCGGATCAGGCGTGGAAGACTCCTCACTCAATGAGACTCCTTCCCGTCAACCGCAGGAAGACATCCTCCAACGATGACCGTCTCACCAACGACGTCACCGGGATCAGGCCGGCCCGACGGACCTGGTCGAGCAGTTCCTCCCCATCATCGGCGTACAACAACACGCGGTCGGGCAGGATCTCGATTCGCTGCGCGTACGGCTGAAGCTGATCGACGACACCGGCGTTGCGCCCCGAGCCGAAGCGCAACTCGACGACTTCGCGCGACGAATACTGTTGAATGAGGTCGGCTGGCGACCCTTCGGCGACGATTTTGCCGTGATCGATGACGATCAGTCGGTCGCACAACTGCTCGGCCTCATCCATGAAGTGTGTCGTCACAACCAAGGTCACGCCTTGCTCTTTGAGACGAAACAACCGATCCCACAAGATGTGACGCGCCTGCGGGTCGAGGCCCGTGGTCGGTTCGTCGAGCAGCAGGACCTTCGGCTCGTTGATCAGACCGCGCGCGATCGTCAGCCGCCGCTTCATCCCACCGGAGAGTTCGTCGACCTTCGCATTCGCCTTGTCCTGCAGCTGGGCGAAGGCGATCAGTTCGTCGGTTTTGGGTCGGACATAGCTCATCGGCAAGCCGAAATAGCGGCCATACACCATCAGATTCTCTCTGACCGTCAGTTCGGTGTCGAGGTTGTCTTGCTGTGGCACCACCCCGAGCATCGCTCTGACCTGCGGGCCCTGGGTCTGTGGATCCAATCCGGCGACGGTCAAACTCCCGCCGCTACGCACTGTCGAGCCCCCAATCATGCGCATCGTGGTGGATTTTCCCGCGCCATTGGGCCCGAGCAGTCCGAACGACTCCCCCGAGCGCACGGCGAAGCTGACGTGGTCGACCGCGGTCACCTCGCCGTAGGTTTTCACCACATCATGAGCATCAATCACAGGCACCAGGTGAACCTATCACAACGGTACGACACGCTTCGCGGCCACGTCTGAGCGCATCGGCGTCCAACCCCGCTCCAATACCCACCACGAACTGTTATAATTCACATGAGCGAGATAAACCCTCGGTCAACGGAGTCCCCAGTCCACACTTCGCGAAGCGGAGCCCGATTTCGCGACGTGGACCTCACACTCCGCCAGCGGAACCTAGCTTCCCCAACGAAGCCCCACTCACAGAGGAGTCAACCGATGAACACCGACACCGTCCGGGTGCTCGTAGCCGCGCCCACCCCGCCCGGAACACTCGACGCGCTAGCCCAGGTGTCCGACCGCATCCAGATCGTACGCCCCGAGCAAGACCTCTATTTCCTCGACCCCACCTGGCATGACATGATGGCTCGAACCCTCACTGCCACCCCGGTCGACGTGCTCTTCGCCGATCGGCTGCCGCGGGCCTGGGAACCCGACGGCCGCCTGAAATGGGTCCAACTGATCGCCGCTGGAACCGATTGGGAGCGGGGCAAGCCGGTGTGGCAAGACCCGAACATCGTCATCACCAACGCGTCAGGCATCCACGCCGCCGCCATCTCCGAATGGGTGGCGGCCATGCTGCTGACGCACAGCCGCTCGGTTCAGCAGGTGCTCGACTGGAAGAATCAGCGTCGCTGGACGATGGCCGACGAGCGTCCATCCAGTTCGATGCTGCTCGGCAAGACTCTCGGATTGGTCGGGTACGGCGCGATCGGGCGAGAAGTGGCCCGCTTGGCGCGCGCGCTGGGCATGCGCGTGATCGCGTTGGATCGGATCACGGCGACCAGCTTGCCGCCCGGACGCTACCAGCCGCCCCGGCTGGCCCATCGTTTGCCCATGTCGGCCGACGAAGTCGAGCTGCGCCACATCGACCAGTTGGATCAAACCTTGCCCGAATGCGACTATGTCGTCTTGGCGGCTGCCCTCAACACCACCTCGGCCGAACTGATCGGGCGGGCACAATTGGCGGCGATGAAATCCAGCGCCTTCCTGATCAACATCGCGCGCGGTGGTCTGATCGATGAGGACGCGTTGGTCGAGGCTTTGACCAAGCGTACGATCGCGGGCGCGGCCATCGACGTGTTCACCCACGAGCCGCCCCCACTCGACCATCCGCTGTTCGACCTGCCCACCACGCTGCTCAGCCCCCACTCATCCGGTGGCTTCGACGAATACTATGACTGGGCGCATGAACTGCTGCGCGTCAACCTGGCTCGCTACCTCGCCGACGAACCCCTGCTCAACGTCATTGACCGACAGCTAGCCTGATTTCGCATACGACGAATCCACCCAGCGCGACGGGTCGACTGGGCGCGGTCACTGTGTCCGCCGCCGCATCCGGGATGAACACGCCGATCCACAGATAACCTTGGGAGCGCACGGCCTGAGTGAATTCGTCAAAACTGGTCTGGCCGGTGAACGAGTCCGGGTAGCGGGTTGGATGGGCGTACGGATTCGAGCCATAGACCATGATCGCTGACGGGAAGCGCGCCTCGACCAGGGCGCGCACCTGAGCGTCGAGCTGCGGTGCGAATTTCGCGAACAAGTAGTCGTCAGTGAAACTCCAGTTGCGTGAGCCGCTGCTCAGGCGAACCGTGACACCGGCGTGCCCACTAGATTCTGGACCAGTCGCGAAGACCGCCTGCAAGGCTCCGTCACCCTGATTGCCGACGCCACGATCACAAAAATCACAGCCGACGAAGGCGAAGTCTTCGCGTAGCGTTCCTCCAAGTGCGCCGCCGCCCGAGCGCCGTCACCGGCGGCGCACTGCGCGGCCCGGTCAGCCGTAGACGGCGGGGTCGCTATCCGACTTCGCCGCCGTCATCACTGACCCGCCACCAGGGCCAGACTGGCTTCCAGGCTCAAGATCTCGTCGAGGGTCGATCGCATCTCGGTGGTGAAGCGGCGCTCCTCGGACTCCACATCGGCGAAGATTCGACGGATCTTTCCCTTGGAGACGTTCTTCATCTCAATGATCCGGTGATAATACTCGTCCAGTCTCGCCGAGTCCGCTGGGATGTCGATGTCACTGAACAAATCCCAGATCCGCTCCCAGATGTTCCAGCCGGACGGATCCCACCACGGCGTCACACCGACCTCGTCGCTGATCCGCATCAACTCTTCCAACACCGCCAACGAATAGTCACGCACCATCTCCGAATACGGCACGTCCGGGGCTCCAGACAGGATCAACTCCAACGCGGATGTCCCGGCAGTGCCGGCCGGTGCCCCGGGCACTCCCGGCGGCGGGTCCGGCAGGACAGCGTCGATCGCGGCGAACGCGTCTGCTAAGTCAGGGTTGATGATTCTCAACAGTTGCATCATCGCCTCGGGGTCGATGCCGTGGGCGTCGGAGTAGCCACCGAGCAGCGTCAGCAGTTCCTCGATCATCGGTCTATACGGCTCACTGATGATCTGAAACAGCCCATCGTTCAAAGCCGCGAGCTCCAACCCGACACCTGGAACGGACAACTCCGCGATCAGCGCCGCCAGCCCCGCCGGGTCAATCAGATCACCCATGCCCACCGTGCCGATCTTCAGCCCCATGGCCATGTCGCAGAGCGTCTCGAAACTGTCCGCCGTCATGAACGCTTGGGCGTACTGGACGAACTCATCCACCAGGCTCATCAGTGGCGAGATCGGGGTCCCCTGGCGCATCACCCAGGTTTGAGTCTGCTCATCCCAATCCAACATCGCGTACGGTTGATGGTTGTTCTCAAAGCCGACGATGTCCTCACCAGGATCCTGATAATAGATGTTGATTCCCGTGATCCTGTCGAACAGGATGTTCACGAAGTCGACCGAATTCGCGCTGGTGTGCATGTGCGCCTGGATCGCCTCGATCTCATCCTGATATTTGTCGATGAACGCCTGATTGAAACCCTGCCCGTCGAAGCTGTACGAATCGTCGACTGCGGGGATCGGGTTCCCCCTGGAATCCATGAAACCCATCTGGCTGAGCACAGCGATGTAGGACGCAAGGTTCCCACCCTTCGAATGGCCAGTGACGACGATGGAGTCGGCGGGGAAATCGCCGACATGGTCAAGGTAGTATTTCAAAGCGTCCTGCTGAATCAGTGTGTCGGTCACATCCGCCGCGCCGCCATTGCCATCATCGATCCACTCGGTTGAACCATCGGTGCCTTGGAACACGAAGAGGGTCTCGCCCGGTGTGGTCACGATCATCTGAGCCGCGCCTATGGCGTACTCGTCCTCGGTGATCGGTTCGGTCCCGAATTCCCCTCTTCCTTCGGTGTACTCCCGCTCGGTCATATCCTGGACGACCATTGACTGGAAGATCTCAGGGTGGGCCAAGATCGTGAGCGCATCCTTCTGTTCCGGTGTCGGTTCGGTGATAAAGGCGTCGCCGTGGGTGTCGCGCTGTGGCAACACGACGGTCTTCGCCCAATCGTAGATCGAGCCGGAGCCGCTGTTCGTCTTGCCCCACGTGATGAAGCTGTCCTCATACATGATGGTGTTCAGAATTAGTAGTCGCTGTTCCTCGGTCACTTCCCTGTCCTTCCTCACTGTGCTGTCAAAGCCGGTCGCCTCAAAGCCCTGGTGGGACTCACTCGCCCCACGACTGCCATGTCACCGGCTGAGGCAGATCCGACGGAAGTGTGGCGCTGCCTGTCAACAACTGGTCATCTTGAGAGGTCGTCACCTTGTCGTAGACCTGTGCGGAGCCAATCACTGCCACAGTCCCCTTGTCTGCCACAGTCCCCAAAGCCGTCGCCAGCTGTGAAACCGCTGACTGGACGGCGGTGGTATCCAACTCGCGAGTGAAGACGGTCAATTCCACTGGATCACCGGATCGCAGAAAGTCCAGAAACTCCCCGAAACTCGTGGCCCCGGTCATCGATTCTGGACACACATCCCGGCCTTCGAACGGCGTCCTTTCGAACACCGTACGGCCATCCGGCGCCACCGTCTGAATCTCCTCCAACACGGCCATCCGATAGTCATCCACAAATTTGAGGTAGAGATAGTCGTCGAAGTATCCCCACTGTTCGGCGTACTCGTTCGGCTCAATGTGAACGGGTTCGTCCGTCGACTCCCCTGGCACGTCGACCACGACCGCTCGCACACCCCCGTCATTGTGGTTCAGAAAGTCCGAATACTTGAATTCACAGGATCGAAACGTCGCCTTCACGCCATAGCGCTGCTCCATGTAGGAGACTGCGAGCGCACCCTCGCTGGACGCGCAAGCCTCCTGACGCCGTGCCGCTGAATCCTCTGCGGTCGGCTCCCACGGCGTCGTGCAACCAGTCAATCCGAGCATCACCGCACCCCACGCCACACCGACGACGACCGACCTGACCCGCATTCGTCTACCCCCCGGTCTTCGGACTGTTGACATGCCTGGCTTCCACAGCGAGGGCAAGGTCAGCCTGGTCGAACTCGTCGATGACCTGTTCAAGATATGTCGCCATATTCACGACGATAGCAGTCATCGACGTGCTGCACCGCGCCAACGCCGGCAACATCGCCGCCATCACACCAGCCGACTGACCAGTCGACTCCGAAAACACGTTGTCCTGCACATAGTTGGACCCGGCCATCTCGTTGATTCCCGCAGACAACCTGGATAGGTCGGCGACGATCTGCGCCACAGCCGCCTCGTCCACATGAAGCAATCCGTCACTCATCAGTCTTCTCCATACACAAAATCGTCCAGTTGGTCGACCCGCTCGATGAAAGCTCGCGCCCTACCGTCGATCGAACCCCTGATCTGGGAGACGACCATCATCAGTTGGGTCATCTGAAACGCCTTGGCGTCCAGCGCCGCCACGATCCCGCTCTCCCCGTCTGACACCGCGCACCCTCGAACCTTCATCAGAATCTGGCTGTAGAGCAGACCCGCGGTCTGCAGATGATCCAGGTACGCCACGACGTACTGCTCGCAGGACAGATACTCGGCGTCCTTGATTTTCAGGTCGCCGCTCACCGCCGGATTGAACGGATTCCACGGCATCGGCGCGATCGGGCGGAACGGAAGCCCGATGGGCAACCACCAGGGCAACTCCAGCCCACCGCCCCCGATTGACCCGCTCCTCGACCACTCAACATTGCCCTGATGAGTTCCACCACCGCTGATCGAGCTTGCCACAGCTGGCATCGTCAACCCCTTTCATGTCACAGAGCGCTCAGCCTTGCGACGCCTCACTGGCGCCGCCTGCGGCCACTCGACGTCCGACGAAGCGACCCGCCGTACGCTGGTTGTAAAACTCCATCCGGTCGAGTGACCCCAACTGCTCGACGAAGAAACCGCCGTAGCGATCGGCGTCGAGGCGGTGACCATCCACCTCGTCGATGGTGTAATGCGCCAGGATCGACAAGCAGCGACTCGACTCGGCTCCGCGATCGAGGATGAACCCGGCGTGAGTCTTCACCCCGGGGTAAACGGCGTAGTCACCCCGATACGCGTCCCCACCGAGACGATCGCGATACCAGGCGAAGGTGTCGGCCGTGAACTCCATTTTCCCGGCCACACCCAGATCCCACACTCCGATCAGCGGGTTCGGATCGACGGTCTCGGCGATCCCCTGTTGCCTCAACCAGCCACGCAGCTCCATGGCGTACGCCGCTGACAAGGCCATCGCCTCAGCTTCTGGACCTATCATCATTGTTCCTCTCTGTGGTACAGTCCGCAGCCTAGCCGAGCACCGCCGGGCCGCACCACGGGGTAGGTTCCGTCTGAATGCCGGGCAGGGGCGGAAGACCCGGCGATATCGGCCCACCCGCGAGACCAGCCGCGAAACGGACACTCGTCGAATCTTCGATCACGTGCCCTTGCCTCACTCATCGTCGCCCCCTCAGTATTTGGTCGCAGCGGCCTCGGCCGCCTTGGCGGCGCGGAGGTCGTCTTGAAGCTCAGTCATCGCGAGCTGAAGATTGCCGCGGTCGCGCAGCAGACCGTCCAACTCTTCCTGCTTGCGATAGATGGCTCGCCCGATCGCGAGCGCCTCTTCGTTGCGGGTTGTGAGGTACGCGTAGCCGTCGTTCAGAATGCCGATCATCGCCTCTTGATATCTGGCAAAGGATCGTACCCTCGTCGCATCGATGGCTGCGCCATTGACCTGAGCGCGGCGTGCCGTCAGATCCTGATCCACCTGCGTGGTCGCCGTCTGATGGCGTTGCCTGAACTCGCCCAAGTCGCTGATCTGCTGCCTGACACGGTCGATCTGCGCCTGAACGTCGTCGATCTGCGCGTCGCGCTGACGAATCTGCGCCGAAATCTGACTCGACTTCATGGCCCCTCCATTGTCGAGGTGTCGGGATCCTCACACATGGACCCCGACACCTCCGCTGAACTGGTTTCAGATGCGGGCGGCTGCGGCGAGTTGGGAGTCCAGTTCGCTCATCTTGGCGGCCGTGGTCCGCAAGAACTGAGCAATGCTCGTCAACGACTCAATCGTCAAATCAGCACCCGTGG
>JAITVK010000008.1 GCA_031285845.1 Propionibacteriaceae bacterium | reverse complement strand
GACCATTAAAAGCATCAATCAACCGATTGGCAACCCAGCAATGAACGCAAGCCACGCGCTCAAACAACGTGAGGCACCAACACCAGCCACGCGCTCATTCCTAACTGAGGCACTTCGGGCCTCAGTCGGGGAAAACGCCTCGAAACACCTTGTGATTGGCCGCTTGGGCCAACGGACGGATCACCAAGCGGTCAATGTTGACGTGTTTAGGACGCTCGGCCATCCATGCGATCGCCTCGGCGATGTCTTGCGCGCTCAGTGGGTCGGGCACTCGGTCGTAGACCGCGTCGGCCCGGGCATGATCGCCTCCGAAACGGACCAGGGAGAACTCTTCGGTGTGAACCATGCCCGGTGATATCTCGCACACCCGGATCGGCTGGCCGTTGAGCTCGAGTCGAAGAGCCTGAGCCATCGAACGCTCGGCCGACTTCACGCCGCAGTAGCCGCCACCACCTTCGTACGCGGCCTCGGCGGCAGTCGAGGTGACGAACACGATCGTGCCACGCGCGACGCGCAGTGCGGGCAGCAGCGCCTGAGTGACGCGGGCTGCGCCCACGACGTTCACGTCGTACATCCGCTGCCAGGCGCTTAGATCGTCATCGGCCAGAGGCTCTTGACCCAGCGCGCCTCCGGCGTTGTTGACCAGCAGGTCGACCTGGTCGCCCACGGCGTCAGCCAGATGGTTCACCTGGTCGGGATCGGTCACGTCACAGCGCACGGCCATCCCGCCGATCTGGTCGGCCAGCGCCTCGATTCGCTCCAGCCGGCGCGCCGCGCAACACACGGTGTAGCGATCAGCCAGCGCACGAGCGGTGGCTGCTCCAATTCCGGAAGAGGCTCCGGTGACAACAGCTAGAGGTTTCATGGGTTCAGTCTAAGACGCGGGTATGACAATGTTCCCAAGCGAGCCCTGCGCCCTCCGACTACGCGGCTCATGAACTCGCTTGGCTATACTCCAGTGGTGTTTTCTTCCTCGATTGATGATCATCTGGCCCTGCGTCAGTTCAGTTTGAGCGATGCTGAGCAGGCGTACGCCCTGATCGACCATGATCGCGAGCGCCTGTCGGTGTATCTGCCGTGGGTGGAGTCGATTCACTGTGTTGCCGACCAGCGCCGGTCGATGACTCCTCTGGTCGAGTACGATCCCGACGCCCGATTGTCCTGCTGGTTGACCTACGACGACGCCATCATCGGCGCTGCGGGGCTGCCTGTCATCGATCGTGACGCGCTGTGGGGTGAGATCGGGTACTGGATCGATTCCGCCCACGAGGGCAAAGGCATGATCACGGCGGCCGTTCGTGAACTGGAACGGATCTGTTTCACGGATTTGGGGCTGGAACGAGTCCAGATCACCGTCGACGCTCGCAACACGCGATCCCGCGCGGTCCCAGAACGCCTCGGTTACACCTTGGAGGGGGTGCTGCGCCATCATCTGGTCAGTGGCCACGGTGTGATCGTCGATCAGTGCGTCTACGGGCTGCTCAAACCCGAATGGCAGGCTCGCGCCTTGGTCGATCCAGTCTGACTACGGCCTAAACCTCAGTCATGATCTTGGGGGCTCCCCGTCACGTCTTGGCCGCGGTGAACACAACTGCTCCGCCCTGGTCGGCTCGCGCTAGATTAGTCCCATGACATACACACTGATTCTTCTTCGTCATGGCGAGTCCGAATGGAACGCCAAGAACTTGTTCACCGGCTGGGTCGACGTGGACATCAACGACAAGGGCATCGCCGAAGCCAAGCGGGGGGCTGAACTGCTCAAGGCGGAGAACCTTCTGCCGGACGTGCTCCACACTTCGGTGCTGCGTCGCGCGATCCACACCGCCTATCTGGCGCTGGACGGCTGCGACCGTCACTGGATCCCCGTCCGTCGTTCGTGGCGGCTCAACGAGCGTCATTACGGCGCGCTACAGGGGAAGAACAAGACTCAGATTCGCGACGAGTTTGGCGAGGAGCAGTTCATGGTGTGGCGTCGGTCGTACGACACCCCGCCGCCGAAGTTGGACACCGACTCCGAGTTCTCCCAGTTCCATGATCCGCGCTATGCCAGTCTGCCGACCGAGGCCCGACCGACCACCGAGTGCTTGAAGGACGTCGTCGAGCGTCTGCTGCCGTATTGGTACGACGCGATCGTGCCCGATCTGCGCGACAACAAGGTTGTGATGATCGCCGCCCACGGCAATTCTTTGCGCGCCCTGGTCAAGCACCTGGACTCGATCTCGGACGACGCGATCGCCGGTTTGAATATTCCGACCGGGATTCCACTGTTGTACGAACTGGACGATGACATGCACCCGATCACCCCGGGCGGACGGTACCTCGATCCGGCCGCGGCCGCCGCGTCGATCGAAGCCGTGAAGAACCAAGGCAAGAAGTAAATCGGGCACGACACCGATCTGCCGATCCATCATCGCGTCAGGACCCCGGGACCAACCGCCCGGGGTTTTGACGCGATTTCATGGTAAACTAGCAGAGGCAGAAAGGGTCAGTAAGCTTATGTCATTCACTATTGGTGAAACTGTTGTTTATCCCAATCATGGCGCTGCCGTCATCGAGGATATTGAGACTCGGACGATCAAGGGCGAGGATAAACTTTACCTCGTTTTGCGCATCGTGGGCCAATCTGATCTGGTCGTGCGGGTTCCGGCATGCAATCTGGATCTGGTGGGCGTCAGAGACGTCGTTTGCGGCGAAGACCTGGAGCACGTTTTCAACGTGCTGAAGGCGGCCGATGTTGAGGAGCCGACCAATTGGTCGCGTCGGTTCAAAGCCAATTTGGAGAAGATCCACTCCGGAAACGTGGTGAAGGTCGCCGAAGTGGTCAGGGATTTGTGGCGGCGCGAGCGTGATCGTGGCCTGTCAGCGGGGGAGAAGCGGATGCTTGCCAAGGCGCGTCAGAACCTGGTGTCAGAGTTGGCTTTGGCTGAGCGAGTGGATGAGACGCGGGCGGAGGAGCTTCTTGACGAAGTCTTGGCCTCCGTCGCCAAGTGATCCCCCGAACAAAACCAGAGGTTGTCGCCATCGTGGTGGCGGCCGGTTCGGGAGTGCGACTGGGGCGCGAGGTTCCCAAAGCGGCGATTGAGATCGCTGGGATTCCGATGGTGACCAGGGCCGTCCAAGCGATGCTCGGCGGTGGCGTGGATCGAGTGGTCGTCGCCGCCCCCGAGACCTGGGTGGATCGGTTCGCCTCGTCTTTAGCGACTTTCGCTGACCGGGTGAAAGTGATTCCCGGCGGATTGATGCGTCAAGATTCCGTACGACGAGGCTTGGCTCACAGCGGTGAATGCGACATCATTCTCGTTCATGATGCGGCGCGCCCGTTGGTGCCTCCGTTCGTCGTCGATCGGGTCATCGAGGCAGTCAAAGACGGAGCGGCGGCCGTGGTGCCCGTGATTCCACAGGTCGACTCCTTGCGCCGGATCCGTCGCAGTCTGACGGTGGCCGCTGATCGGTCAGCCTTTTTGCGGGTGCAGACCCCACAAGGATTCGAAGCCGAGGTGTTGCGCCAAGCCCATGCCAATTCGGGGGACAAAGAGTTCACCGATGACGCCACCATGTGCGAGGCGATCGACGTTCCGGTGACGACGGTGCCGGGCGACGGGTTGGCTTTCAAGATCACTGAACCGATGGACCTGGTCCTGGCCGAAGTCATCGCCCGGGGAGAGTCGTGACGGGGCAGACCCACGGTGTTTCACCGGCGCGTTTTCGTACTGGTGTCGGCGTGGACGCCCATCGCTTGGTGGCCGGTCGCGCGATGACGATGGCAGGGTTGTCGTTTCCCGACGAGCCGCTGGGGCCTGAGGGCCATTCGGATGGCGATGTGGCCTGTCACGCGATCTGCGACGCACTGTTGTCAGCGGCTGGGATGGGTGACGTCGGCGAGGTCTTCGGTGTGGCTGATCCCCAGTGGGCCGGAGCCAGCGGTGTGGGCCTGTTGGCCGAGGTCGTACGCCGGTTGGGCGAGGACGGCTGGACGATCGTGAACGCGGCTGTGTCCATCGTCGGCAATCGTCCGCGAATGTCGTCGCGGCGTCGCGAGGCTGAAGCGGTGTTGACTGAGGTGATCGGAGCGCCCGTGTCCGTGGCGGCCACCACCACCGATGGGCTGGGTTTCACTGGCCGCGGGGAGGGCGTCATGGCCACCGCCACGGCCTTGATCTACGCCCAGTGAGGGATCGCCAACTCCGGTGAGCGGCCCGCTAGCAGGCGATGACTACTTCGACTGGTTCTCGGATTCCCAAGCGGAAAGTTGCTGTTCGAGTGCTTTCATGAGCTCGAACACTTGCGATGGAGGGATCCTGACCCGCGACACGACAGCGGACTGTTGGACGATGTCGTCGGCGACATCGTCACGAATCGCGGGCTCGACATAGGACGAGAAGTCCAAGATAAAACTGTCCTTGGTGTGCCATGCACGGACGAAATCGGCGAACACGCCAGCCGACTTGTCGGGTGGCAATGAGAGTTGAATGCGTGGCATGGTGTCTCCTTTGCATCAAGCATAGCCTGCTTGCGTCACCATGATGCAGTCTGGGGTGGAGGCTGGTGCCATAGGTGGTGTGACGGCGGCGACGACTTGGCGACCATGGAGCGGCGCAGTCGTGGTCGAGGTGCTAATGTCGTAGTCAGAACAAACCCGCCGTTGGGCTGATGAAGGAGTCATATTTATGAGCAAAACCCCGATCAAGGTAGCCGTCACTGGTGCGGCTGGACAAATCTGCTACAGCTTGCTGTTTCGGATCGCCAGCGGCTCGCTGTTGCCGGATCAGCCCATCGAGTTGCGCCTGTTGGAAATCACCCCAGCGCTGAAGGCGCTCGAGGGTGTGGTGATGGAACTGGACGATTGTGCCTTTCCAATGCTGACCAAGGTCGAGATCGGTGACGATCCTCGTACGATCTTCGACGGTGTCAACGTCGCCTTGCTGGTGGGCGCGCGTCCGCGCACCGCTGGCATGGAGCGTGGTGATCTGCTGAGCGCCAACGGCGCGATTTTCACCGCTCAGGGCCGCGCGCTGAACGAGGTCGCTGCGTCTGACGTGCACATCTGCGTCACCGGCAATCCCGCCAATACCAACGCGTTGATCTGCATGGACAACGCCCCCGACATTCCCCGTCAGCAGTTCTCGGCCTTGACTCGGTTGGATCACAACCGTGCGATCTCGCAGTTGGCCAAGAAGACCGGGGCCGCAGTCGGAGACATCAAGAAGATGACGATCTGGGGCAATCACTCGTCGACCCAATTCCCCGACATCTACCACGCCGAGGTCGCTGGGCGTAACGCCGCCGAGTTGGTCAACGATGAAGAGTGGATCGAGACTGCCTTCATTCCGACGGTCGCCAAGCGTGGCGCGGCTGTGATCGAGGCGCGTGGCGCGTCGTCGGCGGCGTCGGCCGCCAACGCCACCGTCGAGCACATGCACGATTGGCTGCTGGGCACCCCCCAAGATGACTGGGTGTCGATGTCCATTGTGTCTGACGGTTCCTACGGCGTGCCCGAAGGACTGATGTCGTCGTTCCCGGTCACCTGCGCCGATGGGGCGTACTCCATCGTGCCTGGCCTGGAGCTCAACGACTTCTCTCGTGCCAAGATCGACGCGTCGGTCGCCGAACTGATCGAGGAGCAGTCCGCAGTGCGTGCTCTGGGTCTCATCTGAGTTTCCCAGGCTCTATGCGGCAGGGGCCGGGTCGACCATGGTCGACCCGGCCCCTGCCGCATAGTTCAGATCAAGCCGCGACGGCGGAAGATGTGGATCGGATCCGGGTCGGCCCCGCGGAAATGACGATAGGCCTCCATGACATCGACCGAACCGCCCAGCGCGAGGACTTCCCGGCGGAACTTCTCTCCATTGGCGCGGGTCAACCCGCCGTTCTGCTCGAACCAGGCCACCGTGTCCGCGTCCATCACCTGCGCCCACAGGTACCCGTAGTAGCTGGCGGCGTACCCGGGGCCCCAAATGTGGGAGAAATAGCAGGTGCGGTAACGCGGTGGGATGAGGGGGAAGTCGACTCCGTAGCGAGCCAGCGCAGTGGTCTCGAACTGGTTCATGTCGTCCACGCTGGTCGGCAGGTCCTCACCGGCCTGATGCCAGGCTTGGTCGAGCAACATGGCGGCGAAGATCTCCAGGCTGTCAAAGCCCTCGTTGGCGTTCCGGGCGGTGATGATCGTGTCGATCAGATGCTGCGGCATCGGCTCACCAGTGGTGACATGGTGGGCGAAACCTCGGATGATCTGTGGATCCCAGGCCCACATCTCGTTGACTTGGCTGGGGAACTCCACGAAGTCGCGCGGCGTGTTGGTTCCCGACAAGCTCGGATACCGGCTGTCGGCCAGCAGGCCGTGCAAGTCATGTCCAAACTCGTGGAACAAAGTGGTCACCTCGTCCCAGGTCATCAGCGACGGTTCACCCGGCTGCGGCGGGGTTTGGTTGCAGTTGTTGGTCACCACCGGCCGGTCTTCGCTCAGGTGGCCTTGCTCGGTCAGCGAGGTCATCCAGGCTCCACCCTGCTTGGTCGAGCGAACGTACGGATCCATCACGAGCAAGCCCAACGGTGAGCCGTCGGCGTCGCGAACCTCATAGGTTCGACATTGATCGGTGTAGCCTGCGACGTCGTCGCGCCGGTGGAAGCTCAGACCATAGAGCTGAGTGGCGGCGGCGAACACACCATGTTCGAGAACCGCCTCGAAGCTGAGGTACGGCGCCAGCGTGGACTCGTCCAGATCATAGTTTGCCTTGCGGGTCTTCTCCGCCAACCATGCCCAGTCCCAGGCTTCGAGGGTGGCCCCGGGGATAAGTTCGTCCAATTGCGTCTGAAGGCGGGCCGCCTCCCGTCGGGCATTGGCGACGGCCGCCGTGGCTGCCCGGGTGAGGACGTCCATGACGGCTTCAGTCGTCTTGGCGCAGCCGTCATCGGCGACGTACGCGGCGAAAGTGTCGAAACCGAGCAGGCGGGCTTTGGCATGTCTGAGGTGGAGCAGTTCGAGGATCGTGGCGCGGGTGTCCCAGTCGCCAGCTTGCCCACGGGTGACTGAAGCGGTGAAAACCTGGCGTCGTACTTCGCGATCATCCAAACTGGCCAGAACCGGCTGGCCTGTGGTGTTGACCAACTCGATCGTCCACCCGTCTTGACCGCGCGCAGCGGCTGCTCGCCGCGCTTCGGCGATCTGCTCTGGGCTCAAACCCGCCAACTGGCTGGCGTCGCTGAGGTGGACTGCTGCGGCGGCCCGTCCTTTCAACACTGCGATGTTGTAGGTCGTCTCCAGCGTGGCGATCGACTGATTGATGTGGCGTAGCTGGGCCTGATCGGCCTCGGACAAATCAATGCCGCTGCGGCGGAAGCTTCGCAGGTGTTCGCTGATCCACCAGCGATCCTGTTCGTCAGCCTCGAGCTCATTGGCGTCGACGCGCGCTTGCAACGCCACGAGGCGGTCGTAGAGGGGGCGGTTCATCCAGATAGCGTCCGCGTGCTGAGCCAGGACGGGAGTGATTTGAGCATCGATCTGGTCGCGGGCGTCGTTGGTGTCAGCGTCCTTGGCGGTCCAGAAGGCGCTGGCCACGGTGTCCAAGTAGGAGTGGGCGAGCTCCCATCGCCGGATCATGTCCAGCGTCGGGGGAGTGGTGTCGGCTCCGATCTGGTTCAGAGTCGTCAGCTCAACTTCCATCGCTGCCGTGAAAGCTGGCATCCAGTCGGCGTCGCTGAGGTGAGCGAAATCGGGCAGACGATAATCGTCCACCGCGAGGAAGAATCGTTGTTTGAGTTCCATCATGGTCCCTTCGTTTGTGTGGGATGGGCGAGGTCATCGCCTCGCCTCGCTTGGCGACAGTCGCTGGGCAAGCTGGGCTCACTTTACCCCTGCGGGCTTGGTCAAGCCGAGAATGGACACGAGTGTGGTGCGACACACGAAGACGCGGGCGCCATCGGCCAGCCCGCGTCACCGTCGTCGCCGACCAGGCAGGGTCATCGTCGTCGACGATCGATCGACAACCTCTTAGGAGACGTCAGTGATCATCGGTCCACCGGTCAGACCGAAGCGCCCGGCGTTGTAGTAGCGCCAGGTGATGGCATGCTGTCCAGCGCCGACCTCCATCAATGCGCTGCCTGAACCGGAGCCGTCGAGTGTGACCAACTGGGAGCCGAGCTGATCGGCCATGACCTGAACCGTGGCGTTCGGCTGGCCTTGGATGGTGAAGGTGACCTGCCCGGAGTTGCCGACCACGTTGACATTGGCTGGAGCGGCGATGTCAACAGTGGAAGTGATGGGGGTGGGACTGTTCTCACTGGTCACCACGACCTCGTTCGGGCCAGCGCTGACACCGTCGAAGGGGCCGGAAGCTGACCAGTTGCCGTCGGTGTCGGCGATGACAGTCGACGAGACGCCGCCGACGCTGACGGTGACAGTTTCTCCTGGATCAGCCCGACCGGAGATGACGGGCATCAGCGAGCCGCCACCGTTGTCGATCGAGCCGATGGCGGCGGTTGGCGCCGGCGGCGGCTCCGGAGCTGGCTCGGGTTCTGACTGTGTGGGTTCCTCGGTGGGAGTCGGGGTCGGTGTCGGCGTGGGGGTCGGTGTTGGGGTGGGTGTCGGCGTTGGTGTCGGCGTGGGGGTCGGCGTCGATTCTGGGGTGGGACTGGCGCTGTCGCTGTCTGTGGTGGTGGGAGTCGTCGACGCCGTGGTGGGATCGGCGCCCGGTTCAGCTCCACGTGAGCCCAACCACGCCACGGTCAAAATCGCGGCCAGCAAAGCCAGAAGGATGAGTGCGGCGATCCACATCGCGCCCTTGCCCCGACGACGTTTCTCTTGTTCGACCCAGGTCTGGGGACGATGTTCGGCGCGGATGTTCTCCGGCGCTGGGGCAGAGGCTTCGGCCGCGAACGCGGCGGCCACAGGCCCGGGCAGGGCGGCGTCGTTGATGATGATCGGACCGTTGGCCTCCAGGTAGCCGTCGAGCGCCTCGCCGGCGGCTGATCCGGCCACACCGGCGAGCAACAGCGCGGGCACGTGGATTCCCATGGAGCGGGTGATCGTCATGATGTTGCGGCATTGCTGACACAGCGTCAGGTGATGATCGACGGCTTCGACGTCGCGCGGTGGCAGAGTCTGCTTGACGTACGCCCGCATGTGTTGGCGCACCCAGTGACACGGAGCGTCGGGTTCAACCTCGTCAGCGCTCATTTTCAGCCAGGCGTCTGACAAGCCGCGTCGAGCGCGCGTACGAATGTCTGGGATGTCGTCGACCGCGACGTTGGTGAGCAATCCGACGTCGTCGACGCTCATCTTCTCCACGTCGAGATACCACAGGACTTCTTGCCACCGTGGTGGCAAGGTCGACAGGGCGTCGGCCAGGCGTACGGCTGAACGCTGAATGGTGTCATCGGGATCCTCGGGTGCTCCAGCATCCAAACCGGCTCGCCGAATCTGGGCGTACATCAGCGGACGGAAACCACCGCTCGGGTGCTCGCCAGCGTGGATCTGGGCCAGAATCGACTGCCACGCGGTGGTGTTGATGACGTCGGCCTGTTCGCGACCCTGTGCGGATGCCGCGATCAAGCCGAAAGCGGAGTGGCGTTGCCATAGCTCTTCGAAAGCGGCGATCGATCCTTCGCGAGTGTTCTCGACCAAGTCTTCGTCGCTGAGGTCGAGCACACCGGCGTCAGGCATCGACATGACCGCAGGATCAACGTCGTTCGTCTCGTCCCCCATTGACTCTCCCCCAGGTTTGTCGATCGGTGTTCACCAATGAACCGGAATCATATCACGGTCATGTCTCAACCCGGCTCGGCCCAGGAGGGAGGCGGCCCACGGGTTAGGATTGTGTCATGACGGCACGGAAAATGGATGGCAAGGCGCTCGCGGGTCAGATCAAGACGCAGTTGGCGGCGCGGGTGGCGCAATTGGCGCGTGAGGGCATCACTGCTGGCTTGGGGACGATCATGGTCGGCTCAGATCCGGCCAGCGCGTTGTACGTCGCGGGCAAACATCGTGACTGCGCCGAAGTGGGGATTCAGTCGATTCGAATCGATCTGCCCGAGCAGGCGTCAGTGCGTGATCTGGAGGCTGCCATCCGTCAATTGAACGACGATCCGCAGTGCACTGGCTACATCATCCAATTGCCGTTGCCACGCCACATCGACGAGAACCGGGCGCTGTCGCTCATCGATCCGGACAAAGACGCCGACGGTCTGCAGCCGATGAACCTTGGACGGCTGGTGTTGGGGGTGCCCGCGCCGGTGCCCTGCACTCCTCGCGGAATCGTGGAGTTGCTTCGTCATTATGAGGTCCCGCTCGATGGGGCGCACGTTTGTGTCATCGGACGCGGCACGACTGTGGGTCGTCCCTTGGGCCTGCTGCTGACCCGGCGCACGGAGAACTCGACGGTGACACTGTGTCACACGGGAACCCGCAATTTGGCCAGTCTGGCCCGGCAAGCCGACATCGTGGTCGCCGCGGCGGGCCGAGCAGGCATGGTGACCGCAGACATGGTCAAACCGGGAGCGGTCCTGGTCGACGTCGGCGTCACCCGAGTCGATGGCAAGCCGAAGGGTGATCTCGCTCCTGAGGTGTGGGACGTCGCCTCGTTGGTGACTCCCAATCCGGGCGGAGTCGGCCCCATGACTAGAGCGATGCTGTTGGCCAATGTGGTCGACGCCGCGTCGAGGCAGTTGGATGGCCGGGTGGCAGTGCCTCAGTCGGCGGCCCCGTCGGCTGTCGTTGTGACTGGTCGTGCTCAATGACCACACAGCTCAAGCAGTCGTGGTGGCGGCGACTGGTCGACGATCCCGGTGTGCTCGGGCGGATGCGCCGCCAGTGGCCCTGGGTCGTGGTGCTGGTCCTGGTCGGCTTGGGCTTGATTCTGATCGGGTTGCGGGCTTGGCGCTGGGGAGCGGGTTTGATCGGCTCCGCCATGGTGGCGGCCGGTTTGTTCCGGACAGTGCTGAAGGATCCAGGGATCCTCGCGATCCGCGGTCACCGATGGATTGATCTGTGCTTCTACTACGGGCTGGGCGTGGCCACGATCGTCTTTGCGGTGATCGTGCCGAATTCCTGATTCGCTGTTTCGGCCCGGTGTTGTCGGGCCGAGGTGGATACACTGGGCCTATGCAGTATCGGGTCGCAGATATGAACTTGGCCGAATGGGGCCGCAAAGAAATCGCTTTGGCTGAGCACGAGATGCCCGGTTTGATGGCGATGCGTCGTCTTTATGGGTCGGACAAGCCGCTTCGTGGGGCCAGAATCGCTGGTTCCTTGCATATGACCATTCAGACCGCTGTGCTGATCGAAACCCTGGTCGAGTTGGGCGCTGACGTTCGCTGGGCCTCGTGCAACATCTTCTCCACTCAAGACCACGCCGCCGCGGCTGTGGCGGTCGGCCCGGCCGGCGACCCGGCGGATCCTCAGGGGGTTCCGGTGTTCGCCTGGAAGGGCGAGTCTTTGGCCGAGTACTGGTGGTGCACCGCTCAGATCTTCGATTTCTCGTCCACCAGCCCAGAAGCGCCCTACCCGACAATGATCTTGGACGACGGTGGCGACGCCACACTGTTCGTTCACAAGGGGATGGAGTTCACCCAGGCGGGTTCTGTTCCTCGCCCCGGGCCCCAAGACAGCGCCGAGTGGGGCGTGATCCTCGACCAGTTGACGGCCACGATCACAGCCCGCGATCTGGACTTTGAGGCTTTGGTCGCCTCGCTGAAGGGTGTGACCGAGGAGACGACGACTGGGGTTCACCGGTTGTACGAGATGCAGCGCTCGTCGACCTTGTTGATCCCGGCGATCAATGTCAACGACTCTGTCACCAAGTCTAAGTTTGACAACACCTATGGTTGCCGCCATTCGTTGATCGATGGCATCAACCGAGCCACGGACATTCTGATCGGCGGCAAGGTGGCTGTCGTATGCGGGTACGGCGATGTCGGCAAGGGTTGCGCCGAGTCCTTCGCCGGGCAAGGCGCCAGGGTCATCATCACCGAGATCGACCCGATCTGTGCGCTTCAAGCTGCGATGGACGGCTACCAGGTGGCAAGGTTGGACGATGTCGTCGAGCAGGCCGACTTCATCATCACAGCCACTGGCGACCGCGACGTGGTGACCGTAGAGCAGATGGCGCGGATGAAAGACCAAGCGGTCGTGGGCAACATCGGTCATTTCGACAACGAGATCGACATGGCCGGGCTGGCGGCCCATCCCGGGGTCACCTGCCACAACATCAAGCCGCAAGTGGATTTGTGGCGGTTCGAGGACGGACATGGCGTGATCGTGCTGTCCCAAGGCCGACTGTTGAACCTGGGCAACGCGACCGGGCATCCGTCGTTTGTCATGAGTTGCTCGTTCACCAACCAGGTGTTGGCCCAGATCCAGTTGTTCACCACCGATTGTTCGGTGGCGGTCCATGTGCTGCCGAAGACCGCCGACGAGCAGGTCGCCCGGCTGCATCTGGACGCTTTGGGCGTACGTCTGACGCGGTTGAGCGCTGAGCAGTCGCAGTACCTGGGGATCGACCCCGATGGACCGTACAAACCTGATTCCTATCGGTATTGAGCTTGATGCTGGTTCGGCGCGGCGATTGACTTCGCCGCTCGCCCCCTGACCACCATGTGGGCGGAAATGCGCGTGTCATATTCGTGAAACACGGACCGTGTGCAATGTGAGGTCTGTAAAAGATTCCGGAAGGATGAGCATAATGGCACGTTTCGTATCGGTGGTCGCCGTCGCTGGGCTGGCATTGGCCGCACTGGCTGGTTGTTCGAACACTGACAACACTTCAAACACAGACAACACTTTGGGCACGGTGACTGCGGGTTCGCTGACGGTTTGCGCCGATTCACCGTACGCGCCGTTCGAGTTCGAAGACTCGTCGGCCCCGAGCGGCTACTCCGGTTTCGACGTCGACATCACTGGCGAAGTCGCCAAGCGCCTGGGGTTGACCCAGGTCGTGATGGACGCCGACTTCGACGCGCTGCAGTCTGGTGCGATGTTGGAAGCGGGCACCTGCGACATCGGCGCCTCGGCGATCACGATCACCGACGAGCGCAAGGCGAACCTTGACTTCACCCAGCCCTATTACGACTCGTTGCAGTCGTTGTTGGTGCCCAAGACGCTCGGGGCTAAGTCGCTGGCTGATCTGGCTGGAAAGAACATCGGGGTTCAGACCGGCACCACGGGGGAGAATTACACCAACCAGAACAAACCCGCAGACGCCACCGTGGTCAGCTTCCCGTCCGATGGGGAGATGTGGGCGGCGCTCCAGGCCGGTCAAGTCGACGCTTTGTTGCAGGACTACCCGATCAACAAGGAGCACGCCGACAATGACTCAGTTTACGAAGTGGTGGCGAAGTACCCCACCGACGAGCAGTACGGTTTCGCGCTGGCCAAGGGCCAGCACACCGCACTGCTGGATGCGATCAACACTCAGTTGACCGCCATGCGTGAAGACGGAACCTACGACAAGATCTACGACAAGTATTTCGCCTGAGTCTGATTCACCCCGCCCGGTCGTGGGCGGTCGATGTCGCAGCCACGAGTCGTCTCAAGGATTTCCATGACACTTACTGATATTAGGCCGACGGTGCGTCGGCGGATAGCCCGCGTCGGGTCGTACGCCTTGTTTGTCGTCATCGCGATCATCGTCGCGTTGACCGCCAACTGGCCGCAGATCGGCCGGACCTTCTTCAACTGGTCGGTGGCCGCCCAACTGTGGCCGGGCATTCTGCGAGCCGCGGCGAACACCGTTCTCTACACGCTGCTGAGCTTCGTCGTGGGTTTGCTGCTGGCTGTGGTTTTCGCGCTGATGAAGATGTCCAAGGGGCCGTTCAAATGGTTCGCCGTCGTCTACATCGAGCTTTTTCGTGGCGTGCCGGCCCTGCTGACGATCTTCATGATGGCTCTGGCCGTCCCGATCGCCTTCAAGTTCAAGTTCCCGGGCGGAACAGTCGGCGGTGGCCTAGTCGGCTTGATTCTGGTGACCAGCGCGTACACCGCTGAGATCATTCGTGCCGGCATCGTCGCGGTGCCGCAGGGCCAGCGCGAAGCCGCTCGTTCCTTGGGCATGTCGCACCTTCGGACGACGGTGACGGTCATTTTGCCACAGGCTTTCCGTATCGTCATCCCGCCGCTGACCAACGAGATCGTCATGCTGCTGAAAGACACTTCGCTGCTCGGGGTGGTGGGTGCCACCATGATGTCGAAGGAGCTCACGCTGTTCGGGCGTGACGGATTGACCACGTACGGCAACTCGACTCCGCTGATCGTGGCGGCCGTCTTTTATCTGATCATCACGATTCCGTTGACCTACGTGGTGGCGCGACTGGAGAAAAGGATGGCGGTGAAACGATGAGCGACGTTTCGACCAAGATGAGTTCGCGTGAGACTCCGGTGCCGGGGGCGGCACCGATTCAGCTTGTGGGATTGCACAAACGTTTTGGTGACAATCATGTTCTGAAAGGGATTGACCTGACGGTGGACAAGGGCGAGGTCGTCTGTGTCATCGGGCCGTCGGGTTCGGGGAAATCCACCTTGCTGCGCTCGGTCAACCTGTTGGAATGGCCCAGCGACGGCAAAGTGCTGATCGAAGGGATCGACATCCAAGATCCTGATGTGAACCTGGATCGGATTCGTACGAGGATCGGCATGGTTTTCCAGTCTTTCAACCTGTTCCCTCATATGACCGTGCTGCGCAACGTGACGATCGCTCAGGAGAAAGTGCTTCATCGCAGCGCCGCTCAAGCCAAGTCGGTGGCGTTGGACATGTTGGAGCGAGTGGGATTGTCGGACAAAGCCGACGCTCATCCGTCTCAGTTGTCTGGCGGTCAGCAGCAGCGGGTGGCGATCGCTCGTAGTCTGTCGATGAATCCGGACATGATGCTGTTCGACGAGCCGACCTCGGCTTTGGATCCCGAGTTGGTCGGGGAAGTGCTCGAGGTCATGCGAGGGTTGGCGGCCGAGGGCATGACGATGATGGTCGTCACCCATGAGATGGGGTTCGCCCGCGAAGTCGGCCACCGGGTCATCTTCATGGACGACGGCGTGATCGTCGAGCAGGGTGCGCCGTCCGAGGTTCTTGGGTCGCCGCGGCAACCGAGGACTCAGGCGTTTTTGTCGAAGGTTTTGTGAGGCCGGCATCGACCCGGTCAGGGCGACCGTGTGCTCGCGCTGGAGAGAGTGTTTTCTTGGTGACTGACGCCAGGGGTGAGGCGCATTGTGTTCATCGTGTTCTCTCGATACGATGAAGGCGTCCTCCATTCTTGACGGCGTGTGCAGCGTTTCGCATCGCCAGAAGGGAAAAACAGTTCAGAAAGGGAGCAGCATGCCCACACTATCGACAAAGTTGGCCTCGGGTCTGAGCGCCATCGTGGTTGCCCTGGCCGGTGCAGTGGTTGTGAACGGATCACCTGCCCAAGCAGCGCCCGAAACCGAGTTGGTTCCGGTGCACATTTTCACTTTCAACGATTTCCATGGCCGGATCGACTCCTCCGACTCGTACGTCCTCCCGTTCGCGTACACCTTGGAGAAGGCGGTCCTGGTCGACAACGACCCGCGTGATTCGATGATCGTTTCCGCTGGGGACAATATCGGAGCCTCACTGTTCGCCTCGGCCATCGCCAATGACAATCCGACACTGACTCTGCTCAACGATCTGGCCGCCACAGATCAGGTGAATTTCAAAGCCTCAGCCGTGGGCAATCATGAGTTCGACAAAGGTCTGACGGACTTGCGTGATCGGGTCATCGGTGGTGTCAACGCCGACGGGAGCCCAGCGACAGCCAAGGCTGAAGGGTGGTCCTATCTGGGCGCCAACGTGGTGAGCAAAGACGACGGCAAGCCGGTTCTTGATCCCTATCAGATCTATCATCTTGGCAACGGCCTGACCGTCGGTGTGATCGGAGTAGTGACTCAGGAGACTCCGACTCTGGTCAGTGCGGGCGGGGTGTCCACGGTGAACTTCGCCGATCCGGTGGCGACGGTCAACCGCTACGCCACCCAGCTCAAAGACGGCGATCCAGACAATGGTGAGGCCGACATCGTGGTCGCGGTCTATCACGAAGGCACGTCCATCACCACGGGATTGGACGACGCTTTGGTCCCCGACGCCGCGTTCACCCGCATCGTCAACGACTCGAACGCGCAGGTCGACGCCATCGTCAACGGTCACACTCATCGGATCTACGCTTGGAATGGCCTGGGCGAAGAGGATCCCGAAGGGTTGGACACCCATCCGGGTCGAGTCGTGGTGCAGGCCGATCAGTATGGACGCCACATCGGTCAGATCGACCTGATGTACGATCCGGCGACCAAGACGGTTCAGTCCGGTGCCGGAAAGGTCGTCCAGGTCGACACGAAGGTGGCGATCGACTACACAGTGGGTTCGATGCGGACGATTCGTGAGCACGTCAACGCGGCGCTGGATGAAGCCAAGGTGCTTGGAGCGCCGACCGTCGGCGCGATGTCGAGCAGCATCACCGCGCCCAACATCGGTGGCGAATGGGTCTTGGGATCCTATGACGGCCAGTCTGTGTTGAGATATCAGGACACGGGGTCGGCGCGCGGCGGATCGACCGAGCGAGCCAACGAGTCGAGTCTGGCCACGCTGGTGGCTGACGCTTTCTTGGACACCGCTGTCAACTCCGATGTCATCGAGGATGGCGCCGACATCGGCATCGTCAACGCAGGCGGTGGCATTCGGGCCGATTTGTTGTACGGCGACGACGGGATCATCAGCTACGCCGAAGCCAATGCGGTTTTGCCCTTCACGAACAACCTCGACACCATCGAGTTGACCGGCGCGCAACTCAAACAGTTCTTGGAGCAGCAGTGGCGGACCACCGCCGAAGGGGTGTCGGGTCGTCCATTCTTGGTGACAGGGGTGTCGTCGAATGTGACCTACACCGTCGACACTGACGTTCCTGAAGCCTTGGCTTGTGTGATCGACCATTGCGCTTGGGACGATCCGTCCAGTCACGTGACCTCAGTGTTCGTCAATGGGGTTCCGTTGGATCCGGATAAGACGTACAAGATCATCACCTTGAGCTTCCTGACTGACGGGTCGGACGGTTACACGATCATGAAGCAGGGCGTCAACCGTCAAGACACCGGGTTGGTTGATCGTGACGCCTGGATCTCGTACCTCCAGAAGGCTTCGGGGCTGACAGCGCCAGGTGGCACGCCGACCACGACCATCAGCCCGAGTTTCGCCAGGCCGTCGGTGGTGGTGTCGAATCTGACGCCTGCCACCGCCGCGATGGATTCCACGCCGGTGGTCGCGGGAGGGGAGGTCACCGCAGCCGTGTCCCGTCTGGATCTGACGTCGCTGGGGGCCGTGGCCAACACGACCATGGACACCTACTTGTTGCCGCTGGCTTCTGCCAGCGCCGATCCGACCACGGGGGTGAAGTTGGCGTCGACCCCGGTCACCGCTCCTGGTGATGAGGCCGGGTGTCGCCAGATCGGGGTCCCCGAAGATCTGCGCTCCTATGGTGTCGACGGTGGAGCTCCCAGTTCTTCGGGTTGCGCCAAGCTTGATGTCACGATTCCTAGCGACACTGCGGCTGGGCAGTACGTCTTGGTGTCGGTGGCTCAGCCGAGTTCGACTCGGATCACCCTGGCTTTGACCGTTGACGCCGCTGCGGTGGAGCCCGCCCCTGAGGGTCCGAGCGTGGTGGCTCCCGGCGTTCCGGGCGCGGTCGTCCACACCGGAGGTCAGATCAGTTCCGGCTGGCCGCCGATCGTGGTCGGTCTCAGTCTGGTGATGATCGGTGCCACGGTTCTCATCCGTCGCGTGCTGCCCCAGTGAAGTGATCTCGCTTGATCGCTGGCTCCCCGGTGCCTGGCCTGATCTTGTCAGGCCGGACACCGGGGGCGGCGGCTAGTTTGAGCCTCGGATAGGTCCCGGCACGGTGGACTCGGCACGGTAGGGTAGGGGCGTGGTCGATACCGTAGCCGAGGCGGAACTCACGCCAGACATGTCCCAGCCCTGGTCCGAATTGGGCCTGAAAGAAGACGAGTACCGACGTATTCGACAGATCCTGGGACGTCGTCCCACCGGATGCGAGTTGGCGATGTATTCCGTCATGTGGTCGGAGCATTGTTCGTACAAATCCTCCAAGCTGCACTTGGGGCGTTTCTCCGTCCTTGAGCCGACCACGCCGCGCGGACCGTTGCTTGCCGGCATCGGTGAGCAGGCCGGTGTGGTCGACGTCGGCGACGGCTGGGCGGTGACGTTCAAGATCGAGTCACACAACCATCCGAGCTATGTCGAGCCGTATCAGGGCGCGGCCACTGGCGTTGGTGGGATCGTGCGCGACATTTTGGCGATGGGCGCTCGCCCAGTCGCAGTGATGGATCCGTTGCGATTCGGTCCGTTGGACGCCCCGGACACCGCGCGCGTCCTGCCTGGGGTCGTCGCCGGTGTCGGCGGTTATGGCAACTGCCTCGGTCTGCCCAACATTGGCGGCGAGGTCGTCTTCGATCGGTCATACGCCGGCAATCCCCTGGTCAACGCCTTGTGTGTCGGTGTGCTGCGACATGAAGACATGCAGCGCGCCGCCGCCACGGGACTGGGCAACAAAGTCATTTTGTACGGTGCGACCACCGGTGGAGACGGCATCGGCGGAGCCTCGATTCTGGCGTCGGAGACGTTCACCGAGGGCGGTCCGACCAAGCGCCCCTCGGTTCAGGTGGGCGATCCGTTCATGGAGAAGCTGCTCATCGAATGCACGTTGGAGCTGTTCCAAGCCGGGGTCATCCAGGGCATCCAGGATTTTGGAGCCGCCGGTGTGAGTTGTGCCACCTCGGAGTTGGCCTCGGCTGGTTCGGGCGGGATGTGGATCGATCTGTCGGCTGTTCCGCTGCGTGATTCGACATTGGCCCCCGAAGAGATTCTCATGAGCGAGTCGCAGGAGCGAATGATGGCCGTCGTTCGTCCCGACGACGTCGATCGTTTCATGTCGATTTGCTCCAAATGGGATGTGCTGGCCACGGTGGTCGGTGAGGTGACCGACGGCGACCATCTGGTGATCGACTGGCAAGGCGACCGTGTGGTCGACGTCGATCCGAAGACCGTGGCTCACGACGGCCCGACGTACGACCGTCCGATCAGCCGTCCCCTGTGGTTGGATGACGTACGTGAGCGTCACGTGGCCGATCGCGTCCAGATGGTGACCTCCCAGTCGCTGCACGATGATCTACTGGCGCTGATCGCCTCCCCGAACCTGGCTGATGTCAGTTGGGTGACTAATCAATACGACCGCTACGTGCGCGGCAACACGGCGCTGGCGCAACCCGAAGACGCCGGAATGCTGCGCATCGACGAGGCCACAGGGCTGGGAATCGGGTTGGCCACGGACTGCAATGCGCGCTTCACCTACTTGGATCCGTATCGTGGCGCGCAGATCGCGCTGGCCGAGGCTTACCGCAATGTGGCGATCAGCGGGGCCGAGCCGGTGGCGATCACCGATTGTCTCAACTTCGGTTCGCCGGAGGATCCCGAAGTCATGTGGCAGTTCGTCGAGGCGATTCGTGGTCTGGTGGACGGCTGCGTCGAGTTGGGAACCCCGGTGACTGGCGGCAACGTCTCCTTCTACAACAAGACTGGCGACACCGCGATCTTGCCGACCCCGGTGGTGGGGATGCTCGGGGTGATCGACGACGTGGCCGACCGGGTGAGATCGGGCTTCGCGAAGCCCGACGATGTGGTCTATCTGATGGGAGTGACCACGCCTGAACTGGATGGTTCGGCCTGGGCCGAGGTGATCCACGGCGAGTTGGGCGGGCAGCCGCCGCAGGTCGATCTGGCTCATCACCGTCGTTTGGTGAGCTTCTTCCAGACCGCGTCGAAGACGCGACTAGTTTCCTCGGCTCATGACTTGGCCGATGGCGGGTTGGGCGTGGCGTTGTTGGAGTCGTGTTTCCGCCATGGTCTCGGCGCTCACGTGGAGTTGGCCGGCGATCCGCTGGTGGCGTTGTTCTCGGAGTCCACCGGCCGGGTGTTGATCACCTGTGATTCGACGAACTGTGGCATGGTCGAGGCTTTGGCAGCCGACTGCGAGATCCCGGTGGCGCGATTGGGTCAGGTCAGCGCCGACCCGCAGTTGTGGGTCGAGTGGCCGACGGTCGGCGATATCGCTCAGGGCGACCTCGTGATGGACGTCGAGCAGGCTCGCACGGCTTGGCAGACGACGATTCCAGCCGCTTTGGGCCGCTGAATTCAACCATCTCGGGGCCTCGCCCACTGGCGATGGACCTGTGACGGGGCGGTTCACAGACCACGGCGCATTTGCACTCTGACCCCGAGAGTGCTAAAAATGGATTAGCACTCTCATCGTGGGAGTGCTACGTCTGGGCAGTGAGATCATGTGATCGTCCGTCGCGGGCACTGGGCAGGCAACAGACTTATTCATCATACGGGGCAACCCCGTACAACCGGAGATAATATGGCAAAGCTCATTCAATTTGATATCGAAGCTCGCCGCGGGTTGGAGAAGGGCATGAACACCCTGGCCGATGCCGTGAAGGTGACCTTGGGCCCCAAAGGTCGCAACGTCGTGTTGGAGAAGAAGTGGGGTTCCCCCACGATCACCAACGACGGTGTGTCCATCGCCAAGGAGATCGAGCTCGAAGATCCGTACGAGAAGATTGGCGCCGAACTGGTCAAAGAGGTCGCCAAGAAGACTGATGATGTCGCTGGTGACGGCACGACGACCGCGACCGTGCTGGCCCAGGCCATGGTGCGCGAAGGTCTGCGCAACGTGACCGCTGGCGCCAACCCGATGGCTTTGAAGAAGGGCATCGAGAAGGCCGTCGCCGCCATCGTCGAGCAGTTGGCGGCCACCGCCACTGACATCGAGACTCGCGAGCAGATCGCGGCCACCGCGTCCATCTCCGCCGCCGACCCCTCGGTCGGTGACATCATCGCTGAGGCGATGGAGAAGGTCGGCAAGGAAGGCGTCATCACCGTCGAAGAGTCCAACACTTTCGGGCTCGAGTTGGAGTTGACTGAGGGCATGCGGTTCGACAAGGGCTACATCTCCGCCTACTTCGTGACTGACACTGAGCGCATGGAAGCCGTGCTGGACGATCCGTACATCTTGATCGCCAATTCGAAGATCTCCTCGCTGAAGGACTTGCTTCCTGTGTTGGAGAAGGTCGTTCAGTCAGGCAAGCCGCTGCTGGTCATCGCTGAGGACGTCGACGGCGAGGCTCTGGCCGGTCTGATCGTCAACAAGCTCAAGGGCACGTTCAAGTCGGTAGCCGTCAAGGCTCCTGGCTTCGGTGATCGCCGCAAGGCCATGCTCACCGACATCGCCATTCTGACCGGCGGTCAGGTCGTCTCCGAAGAGGTCGGCCTCAAACTGGACGCTGTTACTTTGGATTTGCTGGGCCGGGCGCGCGCCGTGCGGGTCACCAAGGATGAGTGCACCATCGTCGACGGTGCAGGAGAGAAGGCCGAGATCGATGGGCGCATCGCGCAGATCCGTCGTGAGATCGAGAACTCGGATTCCGATTACGACCGTGAGAAGCTGCAGGAGCGCTTGGCCAAGCTGGCCGGTGGCGTGGCGGTCATCAAGGTCGGCGCGGCCACTGAGGTCGAGCTGAAGGAGCGCAAGCATCGCGTCGAGGACGCGGTGCGGAACGCCAAGGCCGCTGTCGAAGAGGGGATCGTCGCCGGTGGCGGGGTCGCCCTGATTCAGGCCGCCAAGTCGGCCAAGTTGCCGCAGTTGACCGGCGACGAGGCGACCGGTGTTCAGATCGTCGTGAGCGCTTGCTCAGCCCCGTTGAAGCAGATCGCGATCAACGCCGGTCTCGAAGGCGGAGTCGTGGCGGAGAAGGTGTCCAACCTGCCCGCCGGCCAGGGGCTCGACGCGTCGAAGGACGAGTACGTCGACATGGTCAAGGCTGGGATCATCGACCCGGCGAAGGTGACGCGTTCCGCGTTGCAGAACGCTGCGTCCATCGCCGCCTTGTTCCTCACGACCGAAGCGGTTGTGGCGGACAAGCCGGAGAAGGCGGCGCCGATGCCCGCCGGTGGCGAAGGCATGGGTGGCATGGACTACTGATCTAGCTAGTCACGTTGATCAGGGCGGTTCCCTTTCGGGGGAGCCGCCCTGATCTCGTGTTGGCCGCGGTCGGTTGGATCTGCGGCGACATCGACAGCGCGTCCGCTAGGCAATCGAGAAGCGATGAGTCAGGCTTAGAAGTATGCGAGCGATGTTATGGGTTCAGGTGAAGTCCGCTTACGAAGCGGAGTCGGCCGAGCGGGGCGGGGCCGACGCGGTGTTGTTGACCGGGGATGACCCGACGATGTCGCCCTTGCCTCATACTGTGGACCTGGTAAGGGCCGCCACAACGGTGCAGTTACGGGTCTTGCTGCGATTGCAGGCTGGCGACGTCACCGATGGCGGGCGCATGACCAGACTCCGAGGGCTGGCGTCCTCGTTTCACAGTGCCGGGGTCGACGGCTTCGCGTTCGGTTTTCTGAACGCAATGTCGGGCATCGACGTCGAGGCCTGTCAAACGTTGGCCGGCGACGCGGCCTGGCCATGGATGTTCGATCGGGCGGTGGACAACGCGCTAGATCAGGATCGGGCGTGGGAGGAGGTTCATCGTCTGCCGCGAGTGGACGCCGTCATGAGCGCGGGGTCGGCCCGGGGAGTCGAGCATGGCATCGACCGGGTGATCACTCACGCCGATGACCAGGTTCCGGCGGTCGTCACCGGCGGTTTGCTACCCGAACACATCCCATGGCTGGTCAACGCGGGCATGAGGCGGTTTCTGATCGACGACCGGGCGCCAAGTCCAGACACCGTACGATCCTGGCGGCGCTTGATCGATGACGAGGTCGACCGCGCGACACGTCGAGCGGATCACCAGCGTTGATGGTCGCGGGGGTCGCCGTACAGACTTCGACTCGTCAGTTGGTGAGATTCGGCTTGTCGCCGACGCTCATACCGCGCCACTGTAAGACCATGTCGGTGATGGCGAGGGCCCAGCAGCCAGCAGCCACCCACCAGTTGAGGTGAAGATCGGTGTTGTACATCGACGACGAGGACAGCGTTTCGACGAGCCACAACAGTGCCAGAACCGCGCCCACGACACCTAGGCCGATCCGAAGCTGGGTCACCCGATAACGTACGCGCGGAATGAAGAAGAAAGGCGACGCGATCAACGCCACCACGGCGAAGAGCGGCTCGACGGAAGCCACCAGGCCGACGACGACCAAGAGGATCACAAATGGTGGGTAGGCCGCTTTCCAGCAGTCTGCCAGTGAGATGGTCACGCCTGGGCGGGCATTCGCATTGACCGGTGAACCTGTGGGCGCGGGCAATGAATCGGTGAACGGGCGAGGTCCGCTGGCCATCGACGCCGACCCGGGGTCCGCACTGACAACGGCGAATGGCTGAGTTGGGAGACGATCACGGTTCCCGATCAACTCGGGGCTGTCCACAGCTTGTGAGACATTCGTCAACTGAGCCGCCGCGACCGCGAACGGGGTCTGGGGGTCTCTGGGGCTCGGTTCGGCCGGTAGGATCTGCTCCAGGCCTGGCTGGTCTGGGGTGGCGGTGAACGTCTCCGGAGCAGTGGGTGGCGCGCTGGGCAGGCTCGGTGGCGCTTCCGGCGCAGTTAAGCCAATCTCGACCGCTGGCTGCGCAAAGCCGGTGGGTCGATCCACCGGAGCGTAGCGAGGTCCATCTTTCCAAGTCGCCATTGGTCTATTGTAACCGGGCGCAGTCACGGTGAACTCGGCGACAACCGGGCCCCGACCGGCGGGCGAATCCGCAGATGGCAAAAAAGGCTTGATAGGAGATAGGCTTAGGGCGGTAAAGTTCGTAGTGGTGTTGCACAGGCGGACTTGGGAATATCGATCGAACGTGGGGGGATGGAAGGAGAGGTGGACTTATGCCAACTGGCAAGGTGCGGTTCTACGACCCCGATAAGGGTTTTGGGTTCATCGTCAAAGATGAGGGTGGCGACGTGTACGTTCGGGCTTCGGTGCTGCCTGCCGGCGTGGCGACATTGAAGCCGGGGCAGCGTGTCGAATTCGGCGTCGCGGACGGCCGCAAGGGTGAACAGGCCCTGTCGTTGGCGCTGATCGACGTCCCCGACTCGCTGTCCAAGGCGCAACGCAAGTCGACCGAGCAGCTGACCATCATCACCGAGGATCTGATCAAGTTGTTGGATTCCATCGGTAATGGATACCGTCGGGGAAGATACCCTGACTCGAAAATGGCGGAGAAGATCGCGCTGATGTTGCGTGGCTTCGCCGATGAACTGGAGTTGTGATAGTGGCGCAGAAAGTGGATGCCATCCTGATTGAGGCTGTCGAGGTGGCTCGCGAAGCCGCGATCGCCGAAGCTGGTGCGGATCAGGTCGGTGAGCATCTGGGTGCGGTGACCGAAGCGGATCGTTTGGTGACTCATAGTTTTGAGTGTTTGCATCCGGGTTACCGGGGATGGCATTGGGCCGTGATGGTGACCCGTGTGCCTCATTCACGGCGGGCGAGTGTCGACGATGTGGTGCTTTTGCCCGGGGCTGAGGCGTTGCTGGCTCCGCGCTGGGTGCCATGGTCGGATCGAATCGCTCCGGGCGATGTCGGCCCTGGGATGCTGATGGCCACGCCACCAGAGGATCCGCGTCTCGTGCCGGGCTATACGGCGGGCTCCGATCCGAAAACTCCGTCTGAAGCGATCGAGATTCGCGCGGTCGTACGAGAACTGGGGTTAGGTCGGTCTCGGGTGCTGAGCAAGCAGGGTCGTGACGAGGCCTGTGTGCGTTGGTTGTCTGCCCATGGCCCTGACACTGCTTCGGCTCGTCAGGCTCCGGCGCCATGCTCGACCTGCGGCTATTTCATTCGTCTGCGTGGCGAGTTGGGCGCTGGCTTCGGAGTGTGCGCCAACGCATTCTCCGGTGCGGATGCGAGCGTGGTCAGCATCGACCACGGCTGTGGGGCTCATTCGGATGTCGTGGAGGAGCGTCGTGGCATCGACCTTCCCCCGATCGTGTGGGATGACTCGATCGACGCTCGCAGCGGAACGCGGTCAGTGTTCGAGTGACTGGTCGGCGTCGTTGGCCCGCGACCGGCGCCAACGGTGGATCCCGGTGAATCCGACGAGGAGCACACCGAGGATCGTCCCGGTGATCAGGATGTAGAGCCATTGGCCTGTCACGCCACGCTGCCAAGCCAGAACGGTCGCGATCACGAATAGGATGGTCCCCACGATCGCGGCGGTGAATCCCGAAGCGTCCAAGGGAACCACGGGTGCTTGTTGGAGCAAGGCCGGGCGCGCCTGGGGGACGGGCTGGGCGGTCGGATCGTGGCTCACTATTCCAGGGTACAGGGCTTTTGGTTCGGATTTGGTCACCTGCGGGCCGCGACGCCCCTCAGATCGTACGGTCGGGTTTTCCTGGGTCATTAATCTCTCATCCTACTTCCTTGGGACGCAGCCAGTCATCCGGTGGGCGGAAATCTGCTCGTCATCGGGTTGACACCGCCAGCCACTATCCTGTGGCCCATGGTTCAAAACTCACCGCGCGCCGCGACGACGGCGCCTGCTTCATCACCCGCGGGACCGCAGGGCTTGGATCGTTTTTTCCAGATCTCAGCTAGGGGCTCGTCGCTGACACGGGAGGTCAGGGGCGGCCTGGTCACCTTCTTCTCTATGGCGTACATCATCGCCCTCAACCCGATCATCATCGGCACCACCGCTGACGTGAACGGCAACCTCATCTCGGGTTTGTCCGCGTCTGACGGGGCGAACATCCCGTTGACGATGGCGATGGTGGCGGCGGCCACGGCCGTCGTCGCCGGAATCCTGACCATTCTGATGGGTGTGGTCGGTCGCTTCCCTGTGGCGATCGCGGCCGGTTTGGGCATCAACGCGTTGGCCGCGTACACCTTGGCTCCGACCATGGCGTGGTCACAGGTGATGGGTCTGATCTTCTGGGAGGGCGTCATCATCACCATCTTGGTGTTGACGAAGTTCCGCAAAGCCGTCATGAACGCTGTGCCGCGGTCGTTGCGCACCGGTATCTCCGTCGGCATCGGCCTGTTCATCGCTCTGATCGGTTTGGTGGACGCTGGTTTCGTCCGCAAGGGCTCCCAGATGGGTGAGCTGGGGATCGCCGGTTCGATCATCGGCTGGCCATTGTTGGTTTTCGTGGTCGTGTTGGTCGCGTTGATCATCATGTGGGTCAAGCGGGTCAAAGGTGCGATGCTGATCGCGATCATCGGTGGCACGGTTTTCGCGGTCATCTTGGAAGCGATCGTACGAGTCGGTGGCTCGGTGGAGAATCCGAAGACCGGCTGGCGTTTGAACATCCCTGAGCTGGTCGCCGGGCAGTCTTGGCTACCGAACCTGGAACTGCTGAAGTTCTGGAACCACATCGACTTGATCGGCGCCTTCCATGCGGACTTCCGCTCGTGGGCAGTCGTGATTCTGACGATTCTTGCGCTGATGCTGGCCGACTTCTTCGACACCATGGGTACGATCGTGGCGATCGGCAAGACCGGTGATTTGCTGGATGATGACGGCAACCCGCCGCGTACCCAGGAGATCTTGTTGATGGACTCGGTGTCCGCGATCGCTGGTGGTCTGTTCTCGACCTCGTCGAACACGTCCTACGTCGAATCCGCTTCCGGCGTGGCTGATGGCGCGCGCACCGGTTTCGCGAACATCGTCACCGGGGCGGCCTTCTTGGTCGCGACCTTCATCACTCCACTGGTCAATCTCGTGCCGTCGGAGGCTGTCGCCCCGGTTCTGGTGTTCGTCGGGTTCTTGATGTTGCAGCAGATCACCGACATCGATTGGACTGATCTGGATGTGGCGATTCCGGCGTTCTTCCTCGTGACGATGATGGCGTTCGCCTATTCCATCACAGCGGGCATGGGCTTGGGCTTCTTGGCCTACTTGATCATCAAGACGGTCAAGGGCAAGGCGCGCGAGGTCAACCCGCTGCTGTGGGTCATCGGTGTGCTGTTCCTGGTGTACTTCATGCAAGGTCTGATCATGTCGTGGATCGGCTGAGGCTGTCCTCGGGATTGTTCCAGAGGTGAGGGGTTCTGCTTGAGCGGGGCCCCTCACCTTTTGTCCTGCCACCTCAGTGATCCAGGGACAGCGTGGGCTCAGACTCGCTGCGAAAGTTACGTGAAAGACCGGGTGGTTCCGGTCACGCGGGGCGTCGGACGAGCGGTTTCATGTCTAAATGTGTAATCTTTCGGTCGTGGTGTTGGCGTTGATTTGGCTACATCAATGTGCATCACAGGTTGAGACTTGGGCAATGGTCGTTCATGGCGTTTGACAAGCTTCAATGAAGTCGATTAGATATTCTCAGTGAGTGTGTGGGGATATAGCGGTGCTCTCTGGCTTCGTGACCATCCTCATGTAATGAAGGGGGTACATCGGAATGTCACATTCCACCATTGTTCCGCGCTCTAGGCGCGGGGTAGCACTCGTCTCGGCTTTCGCCTTGACGGCCGCTGGCATGGTCACGGGCAGCCAGCTAGTTCTGGGCGCCGAGGCCCAGGCAGCCACCGGGGTCAACAATTCCACAATCCCGACTCCGCCGACGACCGGGGAATCGAAGGCCTATCACTGGTACACCGACGGTGGGGGGAACCGCTATGACACGCCTGAGGCGGCCACGGCTGCAGTGGTCGAGGAGGTCTTGGAGGGTGAGAACCCCGGACTGGTCACGTCCTGGGCCCCTGGGGTGGCCTTCATCCTCATCGGGGACACGATGGAGTGGGGCGCCACCGTCGTGGCTGCCCAGCAGCCGGGCGAGTCCAACGGCTTCGCTTCCGATCCGATCAAGGACAGCGCCTCATCGGGCACTGATCAGGTCGGGTGGTATATGCCGGGAGAGGATGGGTTGTGGTCACCGATGCACAAGTACGGCGACATGACCCTCTACGGGCTGAACTCGAACGGCACAGCCGTTGGGGGGAATCTGACCGACGACGACGCTCCAGCAGCGGTGACCAGCGTCACACAGAATGGCGTCTGCGCCGACACGGCCTGGACCTACGACTCCAGCGCGACGAGTCAATGGTTGGTCGGAGGGACCAACTCGGGAGGACAACAGCCGGCGGCCACGTCGCAGGAGGTGTCTGCCGGCCGAGTCCCGCAGAACGACGGTTTGCCAGCCCACTCCAACACATTGTGGAACGCTTGGTGTCAGGGGCCGCTGACGGCTCTGGTGACATGGGCCCCGACGGCGCAGACCCCGGTCGAGGGCGCTGACGGCTTCCGGCTGGCCGAGAACGGATACTATGTCGGGCTCAGCGCCACTCAAGAGATGATCGACAAGTACACCAGCGACAACATCGACGCCGTCAACTTCACTGGTTCGAACAACCAGCTCCAGGGGAGCATGGGAACCTGGTATAGCCGAGCCTCGGCCTTGAACCCCTCACTCCAGTTGATCAAACAGGTCTGCACGCAGTACGACTCCACGGGCAAGCCGACCTGCACGGCCGACTCCGACGCCGGCTGGGTCGAGGATGAGACCAAGGGCGACGACGACGGCGCTGCCGGGGTGAACAACGGTGGTGTGGCCACGGGGGTCGAGCAGGGCGTGGTGCCCAGCGGCGTGACCGAACTGGCATGGCGCCTGACTGCGTACAATCCTGGCAACCTGACATTGAAGAACGTTCACGTCGCTCCCAACTCGGAACTGACCAACATCCAACCCGGTCGCAATGAGACCGAGGCGAGCGTCGCGTCCGTGGTCAGCAATAGTTGCCAGGCGGCGACCGTGGTCGACAGTCTGGCTCCTGGCGCCAAGGCGTCGATCACCTGCTCGACCACGTTGTCTGGCCCGTTCACGGGGATCGTCCAGAACACCGCGGCGTTGAACGCCAGCTTCGATGACCCGACCAGCCCAATGTTCAAGGATCCTCAGGGCAATCCGTTGTCAGCTCGTTTCACGGGCAATGGCGGTGAGAAGGGTATGGTTCCGTCCAACGTTGACTCAGCCCAGGTCGCCGCTCCCGATCCTGGGATCAAGCTCACCAAGTGGGTTTGCTCCACGGGCACCGGATGCGCTGACCCGGCCGGTGAGACCTTGGCCAGGCTGGCTGGTTACACGGCCGATGGTGTGACTCAAGGTCAGCCTGCGGGCGGCTGGGTCAAGCACACTACTGTTGATTACGCGGCGACGGCCGATTGGCTGGTCGTGGTCACCAACACGGGCAACACGTTCCTGTCTGATGTCAGCCTTCCGCGCGAGGTGGCGACGGGCTCGGCTGGGGCTTTGACTGATGCGACCCCGGCTTCATACGACTCGGTCGCTCCGGGCCAGTCGGTGCTGTTCCACCTGTCGAGCCCCGTGGTGACCGACACCGGCGCCTTTGACGACACTAACGATGGTCAGTTGGCCAATCCCTACGCGGAGCCGACTGATGTCGACGGCGACGACGTGGTGAATTCGGCTCAGGCCCAAGGAACTCCGGCGCTGGATGCCAAGGGCACTCCGGTGCCTGATCTGCATGGCAAGGCACTGGAACCAATCAAATCCAACATTGCCACTGCCGAGGCCAACACCAGTGCACCCAACCCGGCGGTCAAGCTGACCAAGTGGGTCTGCAAAACCGGTACGGGCTGCACGGTGCCCGCCGCTGATTCGGCCGAGCTGAAGCAGCTGGGCGGTGACGCGACTACCGCTGGCGCTGCCAGTGACCAGTGGGTCAAAGAGACCACGGTGCCGTATTACACCGATGCGGAGTGGCTGATCGTCGTGACGAACATTGGTGACACTTCACTGTCCTCGGTCGCGGTGGCCGACGCCGCTGTGGGCGACGACTCGTCTGCGGACACTGCGGCCGTAGTCGCCGCCAGTGATGCTCCGCAGGTTCTGGCCCCGGGTCAGTCTGCCGCCTTCACGACGAGCACGAAGACGATCCTCAACACCAATGAGTGGGTCGAGGGCAATGACGGAAACACCAAGAATCCGTACGGCGAGCCGAAGTACAACCAAGGTCAGGACGTGGTGAACACGGCCAAAGCCACGGCTCAGCCGAGCGATGATCAGGGCGACGCCCTGCCCAAGCCCGACAGCTCAGACGCCTCGAATCCTGGCTCTGGCCAGGTGTGGCCGGTGGTCGATTCGAACGACTCTGCGGCTGAGGCCAACACTGAAGCGCCCGAACCCGGGCTGAAGCTCACAAAGTGGGTTTGCTCCACGGGCACCGGCTGCGATGCTCCTGTTGGAGATGTTCTGACTACTTTGGCCGGATACACAGTCGCCGGGGGCGTCACTCAAGGTCAGCCTGCTGGTGGCTGGGTCAAGGAGACCTCCGTCGCCTACGCGGGTCGGGCCGATTGGATTATGGTGGCGACCAACACGGGTAACACCTACCTGTCTGGAGTGGCGATCTCTTCGGATGAGCAGACCGGCGATGGGCACGGTGCGACAAGCGCTGTCACTCCGTCCACAGCCACTCAGGCTCTGGCCCCGGGTGAGTCGGTGGTCTTCACAAGCACGACGTCGACCGTGATCAACACCAATGACTACAAGACCGGTGACGATGGCAAGACGGACAACGTCTACGGCGAGCCGGCGTACAACCAAGGTGACGATGTGGTGAATATCGCGCAAGCCACGGGTACTCCGTCGACGGCCGACGGCGAGACATTGCCGGTGGTGGCCGAGGATGGGACGGTCAAGCCGATGAATCCAGTGGAGTCGAATGAGTCGGCCGCCGAGGCTAACACCACGCCGCCAGAGCCCGGCATCGGGCTGACCAAATGGGTCTGCAAAGAAGGGACAGGGTGCGCGGATCCGACGACAGCCGAGCTGGCCGGACTGGCCGCGGGGACTCCGACGGCCCACTGGGTCAAAGAGACGACGGTGCCCTACAACACGGACGCGCAGTGGCTGGTCGTGGTGACCAACACTGGCAACGTGGCTCTGAAGGATGTCACCTTGACCGAAGAGGCTTTGGCTGGTGTCGGACACGGCGAGTTGACCGGATGTGCCAAGGGCGATGTCGTGTCGGCCATGCTGATGCCGGGCAAGTCCGCCTTCACATCGAAGTGCGTCGCTCCGGCGGTCACAAACACGGCCGATTACGTTGTGGGTGGCCAGACTGGCGATGATGTGGTGAACACGGCCAAGGCGAAGGGCAGCCCAGTGGATGGTGACGGTAGCCCGATTCTGAAGCCCAATGGCGACGGTCGTCAAACCTGGCCTGACATTGAGACTGAGCCGGACACGGCTGAGGTCAACACAGAGGTTCCTTCCCCAGCGATTACGCTCACCAAGTGGGTCTGCAAAGAAGGAACAGGCTGTGAGGATCCCACCGCCGAAGAGCTTGGCTTGCTCGCTCAGGGAACCGCGACCGAGCACTGGGTCAAGGAGACGACAGTCGACTATCTGGCTGATGCTCAATGGCTGATTGTGGTCACGAACACGGGCGATGTCGCTTTGAGTAATGTCGGGTTGACCGAGGAATTCCTCACGGGCGAAGGCCACGGAGACTTGGTTGGCTGCGAAGTGGGCGATGTCTTGTCCGAGTTGTTGGCTCCTGGACAGTCCGCGTTCACCTCACAGTGCATGACTGAGGCGATCAGCAACGACAATCCGTACGTTGGCGGCCCTGCCACTGGCGACGACGTGGTGAACACGGCGAAGGCCAAGGGAACGCCGGTGGACGACGACGGCGAGCCGATTCCATCCCCGAATGATGAGGGTGGCGACCTTCCTGACATCGAGTCGGATCGTGACACGGCTGAGGTGACTACTGTCACCCCGGTTCCTGATGTGACGATCAAGAAGTACGACACGCTCGATGGTGACGACATCATCAGCGGGGACTTCAACGACTCGTCGAAGAACCTTCAGGCTGGCGTCGCGACGCCGATCAGCTTCACTATCACGAACACCGGTGGTGAGGATCTGGTGGACATCGCTGTGAGCGACGAAACGACGGCGGGAACCACGGGCAAGATCACCGATTTGTCCTGTGACTTCTCAGCTCTGGGCGGTCCGGCTGCGGCCACTAGCTGGGCGGGGCCGTTTGAGATCGGCAAGTCATTCACCTGCACCGGGACTCTCCCGGCGCTGAGCGCGGGTGATAAGCACACCGACGTGGCCACGGTCACGGGCGTGGGCAAGTTGACCGCCCAGCCGGTGGACGACGATGACGTCTGGAATGGACATGTGTCATCGGTGATGTTCCCGACTGGCGGGGTTTTGGCTGGAGCCGATTCCTTCCCGACTGCCGTCGTGGGTTGGCTCCTGCTCGGTTTGGGTGTGATCGCAGGCGCGGTCGCATGGATGTTCAGGACTCGTCGAGCCTGATCTGACTCATGAAAGTGTCCCGTCTGAGAAAGTCAGGCGGGACACTTTCATTTTCGCTGTGGTGGGTGATGCGAGCTCATGAGTGATCTGACGACCGGAGGAGCCGCTGCGGGAAGTGGGCTGTTGCGACGAGTATGTGGGGGCTAGGCGCCGGTCGGAGCGGCGGTCCACAGGTCGGTCCATGACACGCCGCAGTCGGCGAGCATGAGGCGCAGCAGCGGCAATGACAGGCCGACGACGTTGTGGTGGTCCCCTTCGATCGCGGTGACGAAAGCGCCTCCAAGGCCGTCGATGGTGAAGCCACCGGCGACATGTTCGGGTTCCCCGGTCGCGACGTAGGCGTCGATCTCGGCGTCAGTCAGGTCACCGATGTGGACGACCGTACGAGCGGCTCGTGTGATTCGCTGGGTTGTGGCGCCCGACACAATAAGGTGATGGCCAGTAGTGAGGACTCCACTGCGTCCGCGGGTGCGACGAAGCAGTTCGACCGCAGCCGGTCGCGATCCGGGTTTGCCGATGGCTCTGCCCTCGAAGTCGAGCACGGAGTCGCAGCCGACCACGATGGTGTCGGTGGGTTGTCCAAGGCTGGCGAACACGGCCTCCGCCTTCTCGCGGGCTAACAGGCTCGCCAGTTCGGTCGGCGTGGCGGCGGTGAATCCAGTTTCGTCGACGTCGGAGACCACGACGTGCGGATTCAGTCCAGCGCTGCGCAGCGTGGTCAGGCGCGCAGGGGAGGCGGAAGCGAGGATCAAACGCATTCTGTTACGGTACCAGGTGTGAGCAGTGAGTCAACCTCCAATCTAGCCGCGCCTTCGTACGACCAGTCCTGCGACGAAACGACGACACCGCAGGAGTTTCGGCGCCAGGTGCGTCAACTGCTGGGGCATGACCGGTGCGATTCGGCGCAGCTGAGAACCGCGCGCCCGCCGGCCTGGAACCTCGATGTGCTTCAGCGAACCGGGTCGACGAACACCGACCTGATGGATCGGATCCGCCACGGACAGGCAGGCCCGTACACCGCGTTGATCGCTTTGGATCAGGCTGAGGGTCGGGGGCGCTTGGCCCGCCGGTGGGAGGCGCCTCCAGGAACCGCGTTGTTCGTCTCGATGGCGGTGCCGGTGATCGCGCAGACTCGCTGGTGGGGGATTATGCCGCTGGCGGCCGGCGTGGCGGTGGCCGACGTGCTGGGTCAGTGTCTGGCGGTTGGCGGCGACTCGCCGCAGCCCCAGACGCGCCAATCTTCATTGGCACAGCCGGGGGATCAAGTCAGTCCTCAGGTTCGTCTGAAGTGGCCGAATGATGTTTTGGTGGACGAGCGAAAAGTTTGCGGGATCCTGGTGGAGGTCGCGCGTTCAGTCGCTGTGATCGGTGTTGGGGTCAACGTGTCGCAGCGGGCAGACGAGTTGGTTTTCGCTCAGGCGACTTCTTTAGCGGCTTGTGGCGCGTGTACGACCAGGCAGATCGTGGCCGCTGCGGTGATGGATCGGATCGCCGCCTTGTGGTCGACCTTGAATGACGAGGCTGGGCGCGCGGCCGTGATGGCGCGATATCGGCGGTCCTGCGTCACGGTGGGGAAGGCCGTGCGGGTGTGGACGAGCGAACAAGAGTTCGTCGATGGTGTCGCTGTCGGGGTGGATGACACCGGCGAGCTTCAGGTCGAGGTGGCCGGCCAGCGGCGCAGTTTCTCATCCGGGGACGTCTTCCATCTGCGCTAGCCGGTCAGGGCGGTTTCATGGGCGGCAAGGGTCCATCACCAAGCAATTTCGAAAGATAAAGTTTGTGAAATTTCTGACGGTGGGTTAGCCTATGGTCTATGAAAAGCCTCGTCTCCACCCTCAGCCTGGATCAAGCCCCTATCGGTCGCACTCTCACCATCGCGGCGACCTGTGACGATGGGGTGGTGGCTCGGCGATTGACCAGCCTGGGTTGGCGGGTCGGCGTGCAAATCCAGGTGACCCAGCGGGCGTCAGGGGGAGCCAGGATCATCGACCTTAACGGCAGCCGAGTGGCGGTCAGTCGTAACCTGGCTCGTGCCTTGCCTGTCGAGGTGGCCGCATGAGCCAGTCGAACCAGACGAACACCGATGGCGTCGATTCGCGGCGTCTGCTGCCGATTACTGTCACCCCATCGAATCCACCCCGTCGCGACGACTCGGTCAGTGTGACGTTGGACGCGGCGGTCCGTTCGGAGTCCTCAGCCCATCCAGTCGTCTCCCCGGCGAAGCTTGTCGGGTCGATCGCGACGGGGCGAGCTTGTTGTCGTACCCAAGACGAAGTCGCCACCGGCGGGAAGACAATCGCTTTGGTCGGAGCGCCGAATGTGGGGAAGTCGACGCTGTTCAACGCCCTGACCGGGTCGCGAGTGACGATGGGGAACTGGCCTGGAACCACGGTCGAGGTGTCTCGCGGGGTGTGGCGTTATCGCGCCGACGCGACCACGTGTGATTGTGAGACCTGCCAGTGCGAGCCGGACCGAGATGGCTCAACGTTGGCTCGTCGTCGCGAGTCGACCATCATCGACCTGCCGGGGGCGTACTCGCTCGACTCGACCTCTCCCGATGAAGAGCTGACTCATGAACTGGTCGCGGCGGACACAGCGCAGACTCCGGATCTGTTTGTGGCGGTGGTCGACGCGGCCCATCTGTCGCGCAGCCTCTACCTGGTGGCCGAGTTGCGCGAACAGGCGCGGCGGCTGGTGGTGGCGGTGACCATGTCCGATGTCGCCCGACGCCACGGCATCGAAGTCGATACCTATGCTTTGTCTGAGGCTCTGGGTGTGCCCGTGGTACGGGTCGATCCGCGTCACCGCGTCGGGTTGGACACCTTGACCCGGGTGTTTCTAGACGCGCTGGCCGCTCCGATTCCCGCCAGTCGATCCCGCCTCAGCGGCGACAGTGACGCCGACGAGCGGTTCGCGTGGATCGCCGAAGCGGTGAATCAGGGCACGGTTTACAAAGGTACGACCCATCAGCAGTTCTCTGACAAGGTGGATCGCTTCGTCTTGGCGCCTGTGGTCGGTCCGATGATCTTCCTGGGGGTGATGTGGCTGGTGTTCCAGATCACGACCACGGTGGCTGCCCCGCTTCAGGACGGTTTGGAGTCAATCGTCTCCGGGCCCGTGGCTGACGCGGCCACCTGGGCACTGGTTCAGATCGGCCTGGGCGGATCCTGGGTGGAGGGTCTGGTGGTGTCTGGCCTGATCAGCGGTGTGGGCATGCTTCTCAGCTTCACGCCGCTGATGGCGCTGATGTTCATTCTTCTGGCGTTGCTCGAAGACTCGGGATACCTGGCGCGGGCGGCCGTGCTGACCGACCGAGTCATGGGCGCTCTGGGATTGCCAGGCCGGGCCTTCCTGCCGTTGGTGGTCGGTTTTGGCTGCAATGTGCCTGGCATTGCCGCCACACGGGTGCTCTCCACTCCTCGCCAGCGGCTGCTGACCGTGATGTTGATCCCGTTCACCGCCTGTTCTGCCCGGCTGACGGTCTTTGTCATGCTCGGCAGCGTCTTCTTCGGGAAGTGGGCCGGGACGGCTGTGTTCGTCATGTACGTCGTGTCGATCCTGCTGGTGGTGGTGGCCGGTTTCGCTCTGCGGAGCACGCTGTGGCGGTCGATGATGGCTGAGCCTCTGGTCATCGATCTGCCGCCTTACCAGGTCCCCACCGTACGTCTGACCTGCTCGGTGGCGTGGACTCGGCTGAAGGGTTTTCTGCAGACCGCGTCGGGGATCATCGTGGCCACGGTCGTCCTCGTCTGGCTGGCGCAGGCGATCCCGGTCAACGGCGGAGTGTTCGGTCAGATCGAGGTCGAGGACAGCGCGTACGCCTGGCTCGCCCGCCAAGTCGCCCCGCTGTTCAGCCTGGCGGGTTTTGGCTCCTGGCAGACGGTGTCGGCGCTGGTGGTCGGGTTCGTGGCCAAAGAGGCGGTGATCTCTAGTTGGGGTCAGACCTATGCGGTGGCCGATCCGGACGACTACTTCTCCTTGGGCCAGCACATCCAGGCCGCTTTTGAGACTTCCTCGGGCGGTCACACGCTGCCAGCAGTGGCTGCGCTGATGATCTTCTTCTTGGCGTACACCCCCTGTGTGGCGACTCTGGCCGCCCAAACTCGCGAGGTTGGCTGGAAGTGGACGGGATTCGGTGTGGTGATGCAACTTGTCGTCGCTTCGGTCATGTCCATCGCCGTCTTTCAAATCGGGAGTCTGTTCCTATGACCTCACTTCGTCTGCGGCCTGCGAATCCGGTGCGGTCTGATGGTCGCGAGCCGACGAGTTCGGCGCAGCTCAATGGTCATCATTCGACCCGGTCGAGTGGGGCTGGACCGCTGTCACAGGTGTTGAGCACGTTCGACTTAGGGGTACGATCGGTGGCTGAGATCGTCGCTGCGACAGGGTTGAATCCTGACGTCGTCTCGGCTGCGCTCGACCATTTGATCGCTCGTGGTTCGGTGGTGGCCAAGCCGCTGGCGTCGGGGTGTCCAGCAGACGCCTGCGGTGGCTGCGCGTTGTTGACTCGGGGCTGTGGCGCGGCCGTTCGTTCGGCGTCGAGCAGAGCCAGATCCTTGGCCGTGTCCGGCCAGCGGCGCGGTGACTGAAACGGGCGACGCCGCTGAGGCGATCGCGACCGGTCGCGATCGTGCGGTCGTGGTGGTCCCCTGGGAGCTTTTGACGCCGATACCATAGAGGGATGAGTGAGACAGTGGACGCTCCGATTGGGATCTTCGACTCGGGGTTTGGCGGATTGACCGTGGCGAGCGCCATCGTCGATCAACTCCCCGGTGAAGATATCATATATCTGGGTGACACGGCGCGTTCCCCGTACGGCCCTCGCTCAATCGCTGAAGTGCGCCGGTTCGCGTTGGCCTGTCTGGACACTCTGATGGAAATGGGGGTCAAAGCGCTGGTCATCGCCTGTAACACTGCTTCGGCGGCGGTGCTGGCCGACGCTCGCGAGCGCTATCATGTTCCTCTGACCGAGGTCATCATGCCGGCGGCGCGTCGAGCGGTTCGCGTCTCGCGTACTGGGCGTGTCGCCGTGGCCTGCACCTCCGCGACCGCGGTGTCGGGGGTGTACGACGACGCGATCGGCGCGGCGATGGGCGTGGAGCTGACCACGGTGGTCTGTCCACGGTTCGTCGAATTCGTGGAGAAGGGCATCACCGGCGGCGACGAGTTGTTGGCTGTGGCTGAAGAATATCTGGCGCCAGTGATCCGGTCGCGAGCCGACACGCTCATCCTGGGCTGCACCCACTATCCTCTGCTGTCCGGGGTCATCTCCTACGTGCTCGGTCCAGATGTGACGTTGGTGTCGTCGGCCGAGGAGTGCGCCAATGCCACCTACGCCACTCTCACCCGCGCTGGCTGGGTCAACCCATCGGGGCAGGGCTGTCGCCGCTTTTTGACCACGGGCAATCCTGACCGGTTCGCTCAGATCGGCTCGCGACTGCTCGGCAAATTCGGCAATCACGCCGAACCGCTGAAGAATCTGTCGTATGGTCAGGTTATGGTTAGCGTGTGAGGTTGATTGGCCCCCCATGTGGGGGGTGAGGCTCACGAATGTGGGACGCGAGTCTGAGCGTTCCGTGACGCGATAGTGAAGGAGACAGGTGGCAATGGCACGACGAGATGGGCGTCGCCCCGATGAGATGCGCGAAGTGCGGATCACTCGCCGGTGGCTCGACACGGCTGAAGGCTCGGTGCTGGTCGAGTTTGGCAAGACTAAGGTTCTGGTGGCCGCCTCGGTCAGCCCCGGAGTTCCCCGCTGGCGCAAAGATTCGGGATTGGGCTGGGTGACGGCTGAGTACGCCATGCTGCCTCGCGCGACATGGGAACGCAACGATCGGGAGTCGGTGCGTGGGCGCATCGGTGGGCGGACCCATGAGATCTCCCGGTTGATCGGGCGCAGTTTGAGGGCGGTCATCGACTATCGTGCGCTGGGAGAGAACACTATTCAGATCGACTGCGATGTGCTTCAAGCCGACGGCGGGACGCGTACGGCCTCCATCACTGGAGCCTACGTCGCTCTGGTCGACGCTGTCGCGTGGTTGCGGGGGCGGGGCCTGCTGAATGGCGAGCCGCTGACCGGCTCCGTCTCGGCGGTGTCGGTCGGGATCATCGATGGTGTGGTGAGTCTGGATCTGCCGTATGAAGAGGATTCGCGGGCCCAAGTCGATCTCAATCTGGTCGCGACCGGGGATGGCAAGATCATTGAGGTTCAAGGCACGGCGGAAGGCGACCCCTTCTCCCGGGCCCAGTTGGACGAGCTGCTCGACATGGGGCTGATCGGGTGTGGACAGTTGACGAAGATTCAGATGGCCAGCTTGGAGCAGTGAGACTGTTCCCGGTGGGTGGTGGCGGGCACGACGCGGTCGGGCCTGAATGGACGAGGTTTGGAGGAGTGACATGGGCGCTGGAGACCCGATGATGCTGTTGTTGGCGACTAGCTCGGCGCACAAGATCGTCGAGATGACCCGCATGCTTGCGCGCGAAGGCGTGCCAGTGACGGTGGTGGGACGAGGTGATGTGGTCAGTTACCCCGAGCCTGTGGAAGATGGCGCGACCTTCGAAGCGAACGCGTTGTTGAAAGCCAGGGCGGGTTTCGCCGCCACCGGCGTGGTGACGTTGGCTGATGATTCCGGTTTGGAAGTCGACGTGTTGAATCAGATGCCTGGAGTCCGGTCGGCTCGCTGGGCCGGTGGGCACGGCGATGACGCGGAGAACTTGGCACTGCTTCTGCGTCAGATCGACGATGTGGAACCCGCACGGCGCACGGCTCGCTTCGTTTGTGCGATGGCGCTGGTGTGGGGGCAGCCGACCGACGATGATCAGGCGCATCGTCGCCACGAGGTGGTCTTGCGCGGGGTGGTCGAAGGGCGGCTGACGACGTCGCCGCGCGGTGAGCACGGTTTTGGGTACGATCCGGTTTTCGTTCCGAACGGGTTCACGGCGACCACTGCTGAAATGTCCGATGAAGACAAGGACGACCTCAGTCATCGGGGCCGAGCGTTGCGGGCGATCACACCGTGGATCCGATCGCTGGCTGACCGGGTCTCAGCCACGCGACGTGGCCAGATCGAGCCAGTTTTCGCGCCCGTTGCGAGCAGCGAAGGAGTAGCCGATGAAACAGTATCTTGACCTGGTTCAGAAGGTCTTGGATGACGGGGTGCGCAAGTCGGATCGTACGGGAACGGGCACTCTGTCGATCTTCGGCGCGCAAATGAGGTTCGATTTGAGCCAAGGCTTCCCCTTGGTCACAACGAAAAAGATCCACACGCGATCGGTGTTCGGCGAGTTGCTCTGGTTCCTTCGCGGCGACACCAACGTTAGCTGGCTCCACGACAATGGCATCACGATCTGGGACGAGTGGGCCGATTCGACTGGTGATCTTGGGCCGATCTACGGCTACCAGTGGCGCAGCTGGCCCACACCTGATGGCGGGCATATCGACCAGATCGCTCAAGTGATCGACCAGATTCGCTCCCATCCGGATTCTCGCCGCCACGTCGTCACCGCTTGGAACCCGGCGGACGTGTCGAAAATGGCTCTGCCTCCGTGCCATATGATCTTCCAGTTTTATGTCGCGCAGGGAAAGCTGTCGTGCCACTTGTATCAGCGCTCGGCGGACCTGTTTTTGGGGGTGCCCTTCAACATCGCGTCGTACGCCCTTTTGACCCACCTGGTCGCCCAGGTGACCGGACTGGCGGTGGGGGAGTTCGTCCACACGTTGGGCGACGCTCACTTGTATCTCAACCATCTGGATCAAGCCAAGCTTCAGTTGAGTCGCACGCCGCGCCCGTCGCCCACGCTGTGGCTCAACCCGAAGGTCGATCAGATCGACGCGTTCGAGTTGGGTGATATTCGAGTCGACGGCTATGACTCGTATCCGGGAATCAAGGCCCCGATCGCGGTGTGAGACAGGAGGTGGACCCATGGTCGAATCGGTGGACGATCCGCGCTTGTCCGAACCGATGACACCGAGCAGTCCCGTCAGCGACCCAGTGACTGCGGGTCATCCGCGCCGGTCGGAGGGGCTGACACTGACGGCGATCGCCGCAGTCGGATCCAACTTGGTCATCGGCGACGGTCGCGGATTGTTGTGGCGGATTCCCGAGGACTTCGCTCGGTTCAAGGCTGTCACGATGGGTGGCGCCCTCGTGATGGGACGTAAGACGTATGAGTCGATGGGGGCAGCGCTACGCGGGCGAATGTCGATCGTTTTGACCCGTGATCGGTCCTGGCGGCCCGAGGCCACCGGTCGTGAGACCGTGGAAGTGGTGTCCACCATGGCCGGGGCTGCCAAGGTTTTGACTCAAGCGACCAGTCGGCGATGGTGGTGTTGCGGTGGCGGTGAGATTTATCGCCTGGCATGGCCGTACACTACTGACCTGGACATCACCGCCGTGCACCAGGCCCCTGATGGCCCGGTCACCTTTCCGATGATTGATCCGAAACAGTGGCGTTTGGTCGCCACGACTTCACGGGTCGGGTTCGACTTCACGATCTACACCAGGCGGGACTCTTCGGCTCGATCGAGGTTGGAGGAACTGATCGCCGATGCGAGCTGAGGCCTCGATTCTCCACCTCGACTTGGACGCCTTTTTCGCCGCCGTCGAGCAGCGCGACAAGCCCAGCTTGCGGGGCAAGCCCGTCATCGTGGGCGGAATCTCCGGTCGCGGTGTCGTCTCCACCGCCTCGTACGAGGCCCGACGATTCGGGGTCCACTCGGCGATGCCGATGCACGAGGCTCGTCGCCTGTGTCCGAATGCCGCCTATCTGTCGGGACGTTTCGGCGCCTACCGCTTGGCGTCGAAGCAGGTCATGGCCATTTTGCACGGCCTGTCGCCGCTGGTCGAGCCGATGAGCCTCGACGAGGCTTTCGTTGATTTGGCCGCTGGCGGTCACACCGATTTCTCGGTCGAGGCGCTGACGGCGCTGGCTGCTCGGCTGCGGCGCGACGTGGAGCGGGTCACAGGAGGCTTGACCGCATCGGTCGGTATCGCGACGAGCAAGTTCGTCGCCAAGCTCGCGTCGGAGGAGGCCAAGCCCGATGGCGCGGTGGTCGTCGTAGCCGGCACTGAGGCCGACCGAATCGCTTTCCTCAACGTCCGAGCGATCCCCGGTGTCGGTCCGGCGACCGCCGAGCGGCTGGCGCGGCTGGGGATCCGGACTGTGGTCGATCTGCGTCGAGCGACCGCTCAGGAGTTGCGGCGTGAGCTGGGTTCGGTGACCGCGGAGTGGCTCTCACAAGTGGCGTGCGCGCGCGATGACCGCGGTGTCAGCGCCTCACGCGAGGTGAAATCGATCTCGTTGGAGGACACTTTCGAATCGGATTTGACCCGATTGGATCAATTGGAGCCGTTGGTGATTCGCGACGCGGCCCTGGTCGCCGCCCGCCTACGAAAGACAGGTCTGTTCGCCCGTACGATCACCGTCAAGCTGAAGCTGGCCGACTTCACGATCCACACCCGTTCACGTACTCTGCTCGGAGCGGTGGATTCGGATCAATCGGTCGAGCGGGTGGCAGTCGACCTGTTGGGAGAACAGGGGCGTTTGTTGGCCCAAGGGGTTCGACTGCTCGGCGTGGCGGTGTCGAGTTTCACCAGTGAGGCGCAGGAGACGCTGTTCGAAGTCAGTGCGGCCCGATCCGATGAGTCGCGCGTCGAGGCCGCACGGGTCCCAGAACGTCACCGGGGGCGAGGCTATCGACCAGGCGATGACGTGACGCATGAGCAGTATGGTCCCGGCTGGGTCTGGGGCACAGGCTTGGATTTGGTGACTGTACGCTTCGAGACGGCGGCCACGGGCCCCGGCCCGATTCGCACGTTCAGAGTCGACGATCCCCAGCTGCGTTCGACGCCGGTCGTGGTCGACGACGAGGCGAGCGTTGGTCCGGGCTGGTTGGATGAGTGAGACGTTGGCGGTCGACGACGCCTCCATCATCTAGACTGGGCCCGATCGGCCGGAGTGGTGGAATTGGCAGACACGCAGGATTTAGGTTCCTGTGCCGCGAGGCGTGAGGGTTCAAGTCCCTTCTCCGGCACCACGACGCAGACTGAGAGTTGTGGGAGTTCGCTCCCACAACCGAAGTCAAGGATGTGGTTGGGTGTTTCGTGGGAACACCACGACGCAGATTGAGAGTTGTGGGAGTTCGCTCCCACAACCGAAGTCAAGGATGTGGTTGGGTGTTTCGTGGGGAACGCTGAGCGTTGGGGCGATAGCTGAATCCGGTGATGTCAGACCCTGGGCTTAGGCTTTCTGACAGTCACAGAATTCCGAGTTGGCGTTCTAGACGTTCGACATGGCCCCGGGCTCGTACGCCGTACTGAGCGTCGAGGATGGTGCCGTTTCCGTCGTGGTCCGTCGCGACGACGAAAGTCGATCGAAGCACTCCGGTGACGGTCTTGCCCCAGATCATGCGGTCGCCCCAGGCTCCCCAGGCTTGGATGACGCAGCGATCAGGATCGGACAGCACCGTGATGTGGAGGTCATTGTCCCGTACGAACTTCGCCAGGGTGTCGACCGTGTCGGGGGATATTCCGATGATGGTGTATCCGGCCCGTTCCCAGGCGGCGGAACGGGCCGAGAATTCGACGGCTTCGACAGTGCAGGCCGGGGTTCCGGCGGCGGGATAGAAGTAGACGATGACCGTGGTGTCGCGGAAGTCGGACAGGGCCACGGCGGATCCGTCGGCGCCGCGCAGGCGGAATGTCGGGGCCGGGTCGGATGGGCGCAACGTCGACTCTGCCGGGACGCGAGCGTGCGGCCTGGACGTCAAGCAGTCATGGGGGTCGGGAGCTGGACGAGCGTCCGGCTTCGAGGTTGGTCGAGCACCCGCCCCAGTCGTCACGCGGTGGTCGTGCCCGCTGGTCGATCGCGCGTCCAGCTCACCGGTCGGGCGGTGGTTGGGTTTGGGTGTGGCGAGAGTTTCGGGGCTAGGTTCCGTGACAGGGTCCATCCCCTCATGCTATCGGTCCACCGTGGGCTTGTCGTCGATTCGGGCGCAGGGTGGCCTCACCACGACAGCGGCACAGGCTAAGCTTGATTCGTCGGCATTCGAGGAGGCACCATGGCAGACGATCGTACGGTCGCGCAGATCGAGCAGGAGTTGGCGCAGACTAGACAGCGTCTGACTCAGAACCTGTCCGACCTCATCAGCGAGGCTCATCCGAAGGCGGTGGCCGCCCGTACGGTCGCCGAAGGCAAGCAGCGGGCCAAAGCGGCCGTCGACGAGGGTGCGGCCCGGGTGCGCAGTTCGTGGAATTGGCTGCGCCATCAATTCAGAGACGAGTCGGGCTGGAACACAAAGACGATCGCGATCGCGGCGGCGGCTGTGACCGTGGTGGTCGTTGTCGTCAGCGTTGGCGTGAAGAAGAAGTGACTGTGGCCACGAACACGTCTGAGGTCGCGCCGCTTCCCATTCACATGTTGCATGACCGGATTCTGGTGACCACTGAGGACGAGGGCGAACGCAAGTCCGGTGGTGGGATCGTCATTCCGGCGACGGTCAAACTGGGGCGTCGATTGGGATGGGGGACCGTCGTGGCGGTGGGTCCTTCAGTTCGGTCGGTCAAAGTCGACGATCGGGTGCTGTTCGATCCGCAGGATGTTCCGGAGGTCGAGTTGCGGGCTGACACGTACGGTCTTCTGCGCGAGCGTGATGTTCACGCCGTGGCGACAACTCGTCTGGACGAGGAGCACACCGAAGCCGGCCTGTATCTTTAGGGAACCGAAGGTCGTCCGATCCGGCGTTCAGACGACACCACAGCCTTGATCATCACTTCCTTAGCTTGCCGCGCAGCCACCCGACGATGGGGAGGACGGCTCGGCCATGCGCGCTGAGTCATGGGCGTCGATCGCCATCATGATACCATGGTGATTGATGAGCTACGGCGAATGGTCCTTATTGTCTGAGAAAGCTCGCGGTACCATGGTCGCAGTCGTACGAGTCGAGGATGGTGGGATGTCGGACAATTTCGGTCAAGGTCCGGGGCTTGGCTGGGCCCCGCAGAACCCGAACGGTGATCCGCGGGAATACCCCAATCATCCGGGTCCTGACTTCGGCCCACCAGGAACGGACCCGGCGATGTCGTGTCCAGACGCGCTCCCGCCTCGCCTGATGGGGCAACCGAGCGGACCGACGACCATCAGTCAGCGGCCGCCGGTCCCCGTTCCGCCATCAGCGCCCCCGTACGCCGCGAACGACGGCCCGCAGGCCGGTTCTCCGGTGAGCTCAGCGGCCTCGCCAGCGTATCCGCCGCCTGCTGGGCCTCCGTGGGGCGCGTCGGCTTCGTCGGCGTCCGTGTCCGCTCCGATGGCTGGTTCACCCGCTACGCCGTCCTTTGGATCGAGTGCGGCCTTCCCAGGTCCTGGAGCGTACGATCCCGCGAAGGGGCCAACCGGTCAGCTGGGCGCAGCGCCGATGGGCTACGCCAACGGTGTTCCGCACCCGGGGTGGAGCCAGCCGCAGGTCAAGTCGAAGAAGACTTGGCGCACGGTGCTGATCACTGTGGTGTGTGTGTTCGCGGCTGCGGCCATCGTCGTGTTCTCGATCGGGCAGCTCATGGGGCCGGGAAGAGCCCCGGCTGACACACCGAACCCGGTCTACACTCCACAGCCGAGTCGGGTTCCGACCCCTGCTCCGAGTAGTTCCGATACCGAGCCCGCTCCACAGCGTCCATCGCCTTCGTTCAATCCGACAGCTCTGCCTGTCACGGTGCCGGATGTGACGGCGAGTGCCGAGATCGGTCAGAAGGTCCGCCTGGTCCAAGAAGGTGTGGATGTGTCGGTGACCTCGGCTGGTTTTCTCCAAGACACCGTCGGTGGCTTCATCGTCGCTGCTCCGGGGAAGACTTTTCTGGTCGTCCCGCTTCGGGTCGAGAACCCCAATTCCAGTCAGACTAGCCTGATCCTGGGTGATCAGTTCTGGTGCCGCTGTGGAAAGACCTGGATCACGGTCCACGTGGCCGCTTCGATGTTCTACGGGTTGGACACCGGAGAACTGAATCCGCTGGCCGCCGCGATTCTGGAGTCCGGCGAGCCCCTCGACGGCGTGGTCGTGTTCGAGGTGCCGGACAATCAGGTGTCGGGCTCGGAACTGATCATCTCCAACCGTGACGGCACCGCGACTGCCATTTCCACTGGGTTGTAGGATCGACGTTGTGGCCGACGGTCATCGCCGCGCATAGGCCGGGGGTGTGGCCGAACAGGCCCGCACACGTCCCCTCGCTGGTGACGTTGCTCAGGCTGAAGCCTGCCGGTGATCGAGCAAGTCCTGACGGACTTGAGCTCGAAGCACCTTGCCCAGCATGGACACGGGCAGCGTCTCAGCGAAAAACACCCGGCGGGGTACTTTGTACGCCGCCAGACGTTCACGACAGTAGGCGTTGAGTTCGTCCGGATCCAGAGTCCGCCCATCCTCGGTCACGACGACCGCGACGACTTCCTCGCCGGAATGCGGATGGGGCAGTCCGACGACGGCGGCGTCGGCGACACCGGAATGAGACTTGAGGACGAGTTCGACCTCAGACGGCGCGACATTGAAACCGCCGGTGATGATGAGTTCTTTCTTGCGGTCCACAATGGTGGTGAAGCCGTCGGCGTCCTGGGTGACGATGTCGCCGGTGCGCAGCCAGCCGCCGGGCAGGAGCGTGAGCGCGGTCTCTTCGGGGTTGTTCCAGTAGCCCTGGAAGATCTGAGGCCCAGCCAGCAGCAGTTCGCCGCGCTCGCCCTGGGCGACGTCGGTGGCGGGATTGTCGGGGTCGACCACTCGCATCCGTGTCGAGGGGAATGGAACGCCGATGGTGCCGGTACGGCGTGTCGGCCAGAATGGGTTACCCAAGGCGACCGGTGAGGCCTCCGTCATGCCGTACCCTTCGACCAGCAATCCGCCAGACACGGACTCCCACAATTCGACCGTCGACTGGGGCAACGTCATCGCCCCGGAGATGCAGTACTTCGCGCTGGTCAGCGGGATCCGGCGCGCCTTCGCGGTGGCGGCTGTCTTCTCGAAGATCGGCGGCACCGCGCAGAACACCGTCGGCGGATGTTTTTTGGCCGCGGCCAAGACCAAGGACACGTCGAACATCGGGAATAAGTGGATGCGAGCCTGTTTGAGGACCCCATAGGTCAAGAACAGCGTCATTCCGAAGCCGTGGAACATCGGCAGCACGGCATAGAAGACCTCTTGGCGTTCGACGGCGCCATGCATCCAGGCGGCGCCTTGGCGGGCGTTGGAGTAGAGGTTGAAGTGGCTCAACATCGCGCCTTTGGGTTGGCCGGTGGTGCCTGAGGTGTACTGAATCGCGGCCAGATCGTGGACGTCAGGTCGCGGATGACTGGGTTTGAGTCCACGGTTGTCCAACAGACGCGACCACGATATCGTGTCCGGGGCCGGCGCGGTCAAGGCGGCGCGTCGCTTGCGTAAGGACGGTAGGGGTAGGTGGAGGGCGAGTCGTAGTGTGGTGGGTAGGGCGTCGGTGAGGTTGACGGCGATGATGTGGTCGAGTTCGATGTCGTCGGGTTGTTGTCGAAGTTTGGTGACGGCGAT
>JAITVK010000004.1 GCA_031285845.1 Propionibacteriaceae bacterium | reverse complement strand
AAGTTGGGCTTGTTCGGTCTTGGTGTCGTCTCGTGGAGGGGTTGTGTCGGTGTTTCGACCGGTTTTCGCTGTTTTGGGTGACACAACCCGTCCACGAGTTTGCTGCGTACGGTGTCAGGGCTCACTTGGGCAGGGTTGTGTCAAGGGTTCCGACTCTTGTCGAGGGGCACGCGTGGCTTGGCGGCACTCGTACCCGGGCGGTGCGCGTGCCCCGGCGATATTTGACCCCCGGGGCGCTCGCGCTTGGTGCTTGTGTGCGGCAGTCGGAGTCAGTGTCCGGGATACGCACGGCATCGGGTGGTACGCCCGCGGTCGGGGCTGGGCGGGTTGTCGTGTGGGGCGCACTCGTGCTCGGTGGTCGGGGTTGGTGTCGGGTGGCGTGCGGGGTGGCTGAAGATTATGCCGAGACGCCTGATGCTGCGGCGCTTGATGGCGTCAGCGTGAGACGTCGGGCCGTCCCTGCTGTCGCGGGAGTACGGACCGGCGCTTGGGGACGAGGATTCGCATCTGGTCGACAAGCATGATGTCACGTACGGACGGACATGACGCGCACGCTCGAATCGGTCATCGCATAGTGAGGCAGACCACGATCGCGAGCGTCACAGTGATGAGCATCTCGATCATTCCAATCACCTTGGGTTTGGCGCGTGGCCAGGCCAAGGGGATGACGATGGCACGGGCGCTCGCGATGGCTCCCACGGCGGCGACCCATGGGTTGATCAGCATAGCTGCCGCGAACGTCACGAGATGGTACGCGACCGAGGCGACGTACCATCCGCGCTTGCCGCGCTCACGAATCATCGTCTTGACGTAGAGGATCGTGCCCCAGAAGTACGCGGCCAGCACCGAGAAGACCAGCCACGGCCGCGGAGTCGTCACGACGGAGAGGAAGAGGCTCCACTCCACGGTTGTGAGCTTCGGGGCGCTGGTCGCGACCACGGCCATGAGGCAGGATGCGCCGATCATCACGGCGTCGTTGACCACGCTGCGTTCTCGTCTGGTCTTGATGAGCAGCAGGGACGAAGCGCCGAGCACGCCCAGGGGGACGGCCCACCACGCCAGACCGGGACGCCACACCAGCAGCAGTGCCACACTGATGATGCCGACCCCGCAATAGATGGCAGCAGGGACGCGGTAGCGGCGACCTCCGCGTTGGCGCGAGCAGCCTTTGACGGCCATGAATCCGAGGTACGCGGTGACCCACGACACGGTCAGCAGCGCATGTCCCCAGTCGATGTCTGATATGACACTGCCGACGATGACCGGGGTCAGCAGCATCGCCCAGACTCCATATTGGCGCGGAACCCAGCGGTTGCTCATTCGAACATTTTATCGGAGTTTGATCGGACACCACCGCACCGCTCGAGACTGCACCGCCACATCCCGCACTCTGCACTCCCAGACCCGGCCCGGCAGCATCTGACTATCGCGCCGCCAATACAACAGTACGTCTGGCAGTATGTTGAATGGCACAGTACTTTGATGTAGGATGGTCGTCACTGGATGGTTGAGCCTCAATCATTCGCATGCTTGTTGGCCTTCCGGACGACCGACAGCCGATGGATCCGCCGTCAACCGGTGGCGTGTGGTCCGTCGGCGGGCTCACCGCCCCGAGGCGGTGATCTGAGCTCATCAACAACAACGACGACGCATCCATCCCTGGGTGGCGTCTGATCGACCATACCCTCACACGACAGGAGACCCCCCGTGACCCTGACCAACTCCACCATCGAGCCGTCGAACCCGATCGCCGTCGAACCCTTGCTCCCCGCCACCAGAGGGCTCGAATTCGACCGGTCGGAGTCAGCGAACTCCGAACCACCGGCCCCGCCGGGCTCCTCGAGCACTCGCTCGTGGCTCGCCAACGTCGCGCTGTTCCTGACCGGTCAGTCGCTGTCGATCCTCGGCTCATCGCTGGTCACTTTTGCTCTGACATGGTACGTCACGCTGAAGACGGGCTCCGGTGCACAGTTCTCCGTACTGCTGATCGCTTCAGCGCTGTCCATGGCGTTGATGGCCATCCCGGGTGGGGTGTGGGCTGACCGCTACTGGCGCAAAGCGCTGATGATCGGGGCGGACGCCGCAGTGGCAGTCGTCACGACGATCTTGGCCGTGTTCATGTTGAACGGGGTCGACTCGTTGTGGCTGATCGCGGCGGCGCTGGCTTTGCGCGGGTTGGGCTCCGGAGTGCAGAGCCCAGCGGTCAACGCGGCCATCCCGCAGATCGTCCCGGCTGACAAGCTCCTGCGCGTCAACTCGTTCAACCAGGCCTTGCAGGCGGGCATCATGGTCCTCTCCCCGGCGGTCGCCGTGCTGTTGATCGGGTGGCTGCCGTTGGGATGGATTCTCATGGTCGACGTCATGACGGCGATCCTTGGGATCACGCTGACGGTGTTCATCCGCGTCCCGCGCCTCAAGATCGATCCTCAAGCGACCCATGGCGAAGGGATTCGGGGCTATTTCGCTCACGCTCATGAGGCGTTCACTCACATGTGGCAGATTCCCGGGCTGCGCCGAGCCACGATCGCTGCTGCGGTGATCCTGACCTGTGTCGTTCCACTCGGCCAAATGACTCCGGTGTTCATCGTTCGGTTGTACGACTCACAGCAGTGGATGTTGGCGGCGAGCGAGACGGCCTTCTGCATCGGCATGGTCGTCGGTGGGATCGGCATGAGCGCTTGGGGCGGGTTGCGCAACCGTATGACGATGTTGATGATCGCTTGGACCGCGTTCTGTTCGCTGACCGTGCTTCTCGGGCTGATGTCGAACATCTGGAGTTTCATCGTCGTGGCCGGGCTGATGGGTCTGACTCTGCCGATGATCAACACCCCGCTGATCACTGCGCTGCAGGAGCTCATCCCCGAACAGATGATGGGCCGGGTCATGTCTGTGGTGGTCCTCGTCAACGGGCTGTGCCAACCGCTGGGCATGGCAGTCCTCGGACCGCTAGCCGATCATTTCAACATCACCTGGATCGCGATTGTCTGTGGGGCGGCTGGTCTGATCTTCCTCGCCGCCTTGGCGATCATCGGCGGTCCCGGATCCCAGTTGTACGCTCCCGATGGGCAACGTACGACCGATGTCGCGGTCGCTGCGGCGTGAGTTCGCGAACCTCAAGGGGATGACCAAGGGGCGAGTTGGCGGATGCCAGGCCGACTCGCCTCTTCATCATCTGGTTCGGAAGTAATGGAAGAGTTGTCGTTCGCGGATGATCGTTCCCCCGATCGCCGCGCCGAAAGCCGCCGCAAAAGCAGACCAGATGACAATCCGTGTGCTCCCGAGCCACACCGCCAAAGAGTCTGTCACTCCGAGCAGTCGACTACCGGCGGCGGTCGCCACGAGGCTCACCACTCCACCGACCAGCGCCCAGATCAAGGCTTCGATCATGAGTCCAAGCAGGAGAGACGCGCGGTCTTGACCGGCGTGAAGCGCTCCGGCGTACTCCAAACGCCGCCGCCACACTGACACGAATCCCAGCAGAGTCATGGTGATCGGCGCGACCCAGCCGATGTGACGGGTGATTCGTTCGCGGTATAAACGGTTGGCGTCAAGCTCTGCCCCAAGGTTCTTGTTGACTTGGCCGACTTGTGCTGACATGGTCGTCGTCGGCAGGCGCGCTGTCGACGCCATGATCGTATCGTTGTCCGGAGTGACGGGCCATGCCGATGTCCAGCATTCATCGAAGGTGACTCTCGAGGCGGTCGGCTGGATAACCGCGTAGCTGAGTCGCGCGTCGCGGCCGTCGGCAGGCCAGTCAAACACGGCTGAGATCGACAGCGGCCCTGCTGACGTGGTCAGTGAGTCTCCCGGGCCGAGCATGAGGGCCTTGGCTAGCGCAGCCTCGACCCATACTCCAGTCGAATATGGGTCATGCACACCCAGGATCTCACCGAAGCCGACACTGGAGTCGTACATTGTCAAGGGCATGTTCGGCGCCTGGTCGATATACAACGGGGATGCTTCTGCGATCGCGCCTGAACTGTGGATCGTCGAAACCGTGGTCAGTGCGTCGCAGGTGGCCGGTTCGATCTGTTCAGGGGCTTGAATCTTCCGTACGTTGGCGGCCGCTGCTTGGAAGTTTTCAGCCCGCGCTTCGAGGGCACGCACGGTTGCCGTGTCAGCCAGGGTGAGCGTGGTCAGAATGAGGCCGGTCAGGATCAACCACAGCACTGCTCTGCTGGTTCGGGTGGAAACGTTGCGACAAACCTCAGACCACAGCGCGGAAAGTCTCATCGCTGGCACTCCGAGTGTGTGATTCCGCGGCCGACCGCCACCTGGTCGACGGGCCGTTCGCTGTCGACAACGATGAGCGTTCCGGTGAGGCTCGCGCGAACAATGGTGACCGGTAGCGCTTCCCCGCCGACCTGGACGCATGCTTGAGCACCGCTGACTCCGAAGAGCGCGCCCGCCGGAACGCGAAGCGTTTGGATCGGTTCGACCAACGACAGTGTTCCCGTGGCGACGCGGTCTCGGGCTTCACTGGTCAGATACTGACGGAAATCGGATGTGGACTCTACTGCACGGAGGAAATCTTGGGGCAGCGGTGAGTTGATGTCGTCGACGGTGGTTGTCGCTCCAAAGACGGTCAGCGTACGAGCCGTGGCTTGCGCGCTCCCGGTCGGTGGGAGAACCCTCCCCTCGGGGTCGCCTTCAGGCCTTGTAGCGTCCTTCCGCTCTTGGCCGAGACGCACCGTCGCGGCAACGAGTCGAGGCCCGGTGATTCCCAGTGTCTGGCCGACGTCGACTGATGCGCCCGGTACCGCGAGCCAGGTGTCGACATCGACCGTGTCGTCGGGCAACCACACGATGTCGTCCAGGTGAACATGCGAGATTTCGGTCGCTCCGGCGGCTGTTATCAGTGTCTGCCAGAACTCCACTGCCGCTGCACTCAACGTCTGTGAGGAAGGAATCGCCGCCCCTAAGCGGCGTAGCGCGTCGTTCAGAGCATCGACATCGTCACCCGAGTCGCCCAGCTCTAGGTCACGGAACAGTGGAACGCGCGTGTGGAGTCCAATCACGGGATGCAGATCGACTGACATCACCGCTGCGCCAGACTCAAGCAGGCGTGGGGGCTGTGTCGGTCCAGTGACGATCCCGGCCCGTCTGCTGGTCAGCGGTGTTCCCTCACTGACCTGCAACTCCAATCCCACGGTTATTTCGTCGCTGAACGGCTGTCGCCCAACGGAGATTGCGGTCGGATGGTCTGCTCCAGCCAATGATCCGGGAGTCGGTGGTGGGATGACAAGCATGCCGACCGAGATCCCGGTCGCGACCGCGAGGATCAGCCCCAACCCGATCCACGAGGATAGGGGGCGACGGGCCTGTGGCGTCGCGTCTGGTTGAGGCGCTGTGCCTGGCGCGTCCTGTGGGGCCACGCTCCCAGCTCTGGTCGCGCTGCTCACAGTCACTCCTCGTCAATCGTGAAGTACGCTCGTCCCGATTGCCATAGGCAGTTGTTGGCTGATTCTTCGTACACGTCGAAGGGGAAACCTGGCGCGTCTGAAGTGAGGCCCGCTTTGTCGTCGCGTTTGAAGTCTTCAACGGTGTACGTCTCATCGATCACGCCGGCCGCTCTGAGACAGTTGACTGCGACCAGACTCCAATCCGCCAGCAAATCAGGGTTGGACTGTTGGAGCGCATAGAGTGCGTCGATCAGCGCGATGGGCTCGGAGCAGGAGTCGTGGGCCTGGTCCAAGGCTTCCTGGTCCTTGACTCGTGCGTACGGCAGTTCGATGTAGAGGCCCGCAGGTGTCTTTCGAAAGCTTGGTTGGAACCCGGCGCTGGTCAGGCAACTCGCATAATGTGCGTGAGCGTCCTCGTAATCTTCGGTCGCGATTCGCCCGCTCTGAATGGCTCGGTTGAGAACCTCCTTATCAAAGTCCGACAGCTCGAAGGTGTCCAGGTACTTTTGGTAGTACTCGGGCAAGCTGCCCGCCAGCCGTTCGGGCCCAGTGTCTGGGGTGGTGGAACAACCGGAGAGGAGTACGACCAGGATGATCATCACTGGGAGCGCTGGTCGGACTCGGATCAAGGCGCTGTGCATAGTTTGACTACTTCCGGTGAGATCACGAGCGGCTGGTGGCGATGAAGCGCGTACGCTCGGAGCGCTTTCGAATGACAGCGAGGCGCAGCGCGTTGAATGGTAGCTCACAGGGCTCGTTTATCCGAACCCCAGACAGTACCAGTCGCCCCACGTGATGCCGCGCTGACTCAGCGACACTGTGCTGTCAGTGCCGGACATGGCGTCCAGTTTGGGGCCAAAAGCCACGGCTCCTTGGATATCTACTTTGCCCTGGTATGCAGCGACCGCTGATGGGTCAAAGAGGCGAGATCGGCACTGAGTCACCGCTGCCCGAGTGAGCTCGCTTGGTCTTCCAACTTGCTCCCAGCGCACGTATCCATCGCCGATGGTTCCAGGATGGGCTCCTGCCCAGGCGGCGTTGTCGGCCGCTAGGGTCCCTCCCATTGCGAGTGCAAGGCTCGCGCCGACTAAGAGAATCTTTCGAGTGACAGTGTTCATGAGAGCCTCCTTCCTTGTTGACACTGACCAGAATTCGGCGGTCAACTGGGCTCTGACGGCTGCGAATCACCTCAAACAGCGCAGGTTTGACTATCTGTGAGAGCTGTTGTTGACCTCTACATGCAAGCCTAGGTGCTTGGGTCGAGCGACGTCAAGAGGTTTCTCCAAAGAAATCACAGCACTAATATAGTCTTGATATGACGGCTATATTCCACTGGATCCCGATGCGATCTCTCTGACTCAACTGCTTTGATCGTAGAATTCCGCGGGTGATCCAGCGTCGACTGCTCCTCGCGAGGCCTTCGCTCGACCTTGTGGATAACTTGGCATTCGCTGGGAGTTCTTGTGGAAACCCACACTATGTTCGGCTGGACCGCCATGGTAAGGGCATGAAGCGAAATGATCATCGACCTCTGGGGCGAGGAGTGCCGCGGCGTGGCGACGACGTTGGTGAATGCTCGGATCGACGTCGCAGACAAGGCGGTAGTTGATGCGGTGTTGGCGAGTACGGGGCGCACCTGGTCGAAAGCGATTCAGGCGCTCGCGTCGTACGTCGCTCGTACGCGGGAGTTTCCGAGGATCCTTGATCCGTCACCGGTGGATCTGGCGGCGGAGCGGGATCGGAAACGGCGTGTTTGGCGAGGACTCTGTGGCGTCATCGATTCGCCTGGATCCATCACGGATGCCGACGACGAGCGGCTCTTGCTCGAAGAAATGACACGCCGATATGGTTAAGGTTGTGCTCGACACCAACGTGATTCTTGACGCGGTTGAATCCGCCCGTCCAGAACACGATGCTGCGATCCTTGTCATCGACCGTCTGCTGGTGGAAGATGCTCAGATCAGTGTGGTCGCCACTTCCCTCGAAGACATCTACTACATCCTCTCGCGCCGCTCGTCCCCAGCTCTCGCGCGTCGGATCATTGAGGAACTGGTCGACGTTTTCGCGGTGCTCCCGGTCGACGCCGAGTGTTGCCGACTGGCGCTCGAGAGTACGGAAGCTGATGTCGAGGACGGTCTGATTCGAGCGGCCGCCGAAATCGCTGCAGTCGATTACCTGGTGACGCGTGATCGGCAAGCCTTCGTCGGTTCCCTGGTTCCATCGATCAGTCCCGTCGGCCTGTTGTCTGAACTGGAGCATAGATCACACTGACGCGAGTGTGTCTTTCGAGGCGGGGGCATGGGCAAGAGTTGATCTTCTTTGACAGGTTTCCTGTCAGACGATGAGGCATCCCAGAGATTTCGCGACCACCAGCATTGGCATATGTCGAGGATATAGTGGCTCCAGAATTTCAGGAGGTCGGATGAGTTTGTCAGCCCAATCGTTCCAAGTGGGGTCGGACTGGATGCGACGCGTGTGGGGAGGGCTTCGCGACATCAGCGGACCTGACACTGTCGCAGTCGCCGACGATGATTGGCTGGTGTTCGATGAGATGATGTGTCGACCCGCGGACGTCGTTGACATGTCCGACTCTCCTGGCAGCATCGTGATCCCATGAGTCGCAGTCGAAGAGCCAGCTTCATCATTGTCACGGCGAGTTACGTCGTCGCGACGCTGGTCGGTGTCCTGGTGTTCCTTGCGGCAGCCTCGTGGCCGGTGCTCGCCCGCCTGGGGATCGCCGAAGCGGCGGCCACGATCGTGATCTATCTGATCAGCCTGATCGTACGTAACGCGTCGGTCTACGACCCGTATTGGAGTGTCGCGCCGATCGTGGTCTGCGTCGGGGTCGTGGCGCTTCGTCCGCTGACAGTGGGCGCGGTTCTGCTGGTGATCGTCGTCACCTTCTGGGGTGTGCGCCTGACCGCGAACTGGGCGGCCACGTTCTCAAACCTGACTCATCAGGATTGGCGGTACGACCTGATCCAGCGGCGTCATCCGCGTTTGTTCCCGCTGATCTGTTTGGTGGGAATCATGGGCTTTCCCAGTCTGGTCATCTACCTGGTGACGGCTCCGGCAGTGGTGTTTCTCCAAGCCAGTGGGCTGACTTGGATCACAGTCGTCGGTCTGATCGTCAGTCTCGGCGCGACGACGATGCAATTGGTGGCCGACCGACAGTTGCGTCGATTTCGTGCCTCGCACGCCGTCGGATCGGGTCTGATCCGGGAGGGCTTGTGGCGCCATTCGCGCCACCCGAACTATTTGGCCGAGATCCTGATGTGGTGGGGCGTGTGGCTGGTGATGATGTCGACGTCACCGTCGTGGTGGTTCCTCGCGGTGGGGCCAGCGGTGAACACCGCCATGTTCTGGTTCGTCAGCATCCCGATGGCTGACAACCGAAACCGAGAACGACATGATGACTACGATGTTTACTATGCGCAGACCAGGGCGCTGCTACCGTTTCGTCGAGGCTGCCATTGACGCCAAGTGCTTTGTGTCGTAAAGTACTTGGCATGAACCCGACCGAGCCTCCGTCACCCACCTCGCCGACGTCCCCCGACTGGCGTCCGTTCTCGATCTCAGTCGACTCGCGTACCACACCGACGTCGCTCGCCTCACCCGACCCGCGCACCTCAGTGATCCCATCCGCCTCGCCCGACCCGCGCTCATCTTCACCGACATCGTCCGATCCGCGTACCTCGCCCGATGAGCCACTCGACCCGGCGGCCGCTCTCCGGCTCGTCACCGAGCAGACGTCACGGGTCAAAGCGGACGACCTCGGGATCACGGTCATCAACTTGGCCGCCTGGGGCGTGGCCTGGCTGTTCGGGTACGGCGCGCTCTACGTCGGTGCGCTCGTCACCGAAGGGATGCCACCGGCGTGGTCATTCATTGTTTTTGGCGCTCTGATCATCGCAGCGATCATGGTGTCCGCAGTCGTCGGCATCCGCCGCGGAAGCGTGGTGGTGGGCCCCTCTCGTCTGGCCGGAGCGTTTTGGGGGTGGAGTTGGTTCGTCGGATTCGTCGCCATGTCGACAATGATCGGGGTCGCCGCCGAGCGGTACGATCTCAGCGGCGAAGCCGTCGGCGCCCTGACCAACGCCATGGCGGCCCTCCTCGTCGGAGTGCTCTATATGACGGGCGCGGCCGTTTTCAAAGAGCGCGTGATGTTCGTCTGCGGTGTCATGTTCGTGGTGTTGGCCCTGGTCGGAACGATCATCGGCCTTCCGGTGGGCTACCTGGTGATGTCGCTGGTCGGCGGCGGTTCGATGCTCGTGGGGCTGATCATCGTCGCCATCATCGGACGGCGGTCGCGCCGATGAACGACCTCGATCCTGTCATCCACGCCACGACTCGCCTGCGCATCATGACCGCGCTCAACGCGCTCGCCCTGGGTGACAAGCTGGCGTTCAACGCGCTGGCTCGTACGTTGGATCTGACCCCGGGCAACCTCTCGGTTCATCTGACGAAACTGTCCGACGTGGGGTACGTCGCGATCGACAAGACCTTCGAAGGGCGAAAACCGGCGACGTACGTCAGCTTGACAGCGACCGGCCGGGCCGCCTTCGAAAACTATCTGACCGAGCTTCGAGCTCTTCTTTCAGGCTCTGACAAGGAGTGACATGACCACATCCCCCGCGATCACGGTTGAGGCTCTCACGAAACGGTACGGCGGGATCCGGGCCGTCGACCACCTGAGTTTCAGCGTCGCCCCTGGCGAGATCATTGGCTTCCTCGGACCGAACGGCTCAGGCAAGACCACCACCATGCGTTGTCTGATGGGGTTGTCCCGACCAGATTCGGGCCGAATTCGAGTCTTCGGGCACCCAGCCGGATCACCCGAAGCGTTGGCTTTGACCGGCTGTTTGATCGAAGAACCCGCGCTCCACACGGCCCTCAGCGGGCGCGATCATCTGCGCGTCATCGCCGCCTGGGCTGGCGTCCCGCTGGATCGGGTCGACGAGGTGTTGTCCCTTGTCGGGTTGAGCGGGGTCGGTCGGCGCGCTTGCGGACGATACTCCTTGGGCATGAAGCAGCGACTCGGTTTGGCGACCGCGCTGTTGAAAGACCCGGCGCTGGTGGTGTTGGATGAGCCAGGCAATGGCCTCGACCCCGCTGGGTTGCGCGACCTGCGGAGACTCCTGCGCGCCTCGCGCGACGCTGGCCACACCATCCTGTTCAGCTCCCACATGTTGAGCGAGATCGAGGCGGTCGCCGACCGTCTCATCATTGTCTCATCGGGTCAGTTGACGTACGACGGCGTCCCCGGCGACCTTCTCCGTGCGACCGGAAAATCAACCTTGTCAGATGCGTTTTTGGCCCTGACTCAACCCGAGGAGGACCCAGCATGACGTTTGAACCATTTGACGCGGAATTGGCCGTGACGCTGGACGGGACCAACCGTGACCGGTGCCCAAGTTCGCCGCCGGTTCGATTCGTCGCTCCGGTTTGGCCGTGGCGGGCGGCGTGGCAAGGGCTGATCCATCGCCGTTCGGTGTGGATCGTGTGGGCGAGTTGGCTGGTGATGTCGATCGGCTTCGGGGTGGGAATGCCGTACGCGATGTATCATTCCGCCGCAGCCGATCCCGCGATGGCCGGTTACCTCGAAGAGATTTCGGCGACCTTCCTGATGTCGGGCTTCCCCGCGTTCGCGGCCGGGGCACTGCCCTTCTGGGGCGCAGCCGCCGCAGTGGTGATCGGCGGTTTGGCGGTCGGCGGAGAGTACGCCCAACGTACTGTCGGCCTCATCCACACCCAAGGACCACGCCGGATCGCCGTGATGACCAGCCAATTGGTCGCTCTGGCGATCTACCTCGGACTGCTCGCCGCCACGACACTCCTGGTCGACGCGCTCGGCCTGGTCGTGGTCGCAGCCGTCGAAGGGTGGCCCCTGACCATTCCGCCGCTGGGGCCGACCCTGGTCAGCACGCTCGGTGTCTGGTTGACCGCGTTGGCGTACGGCCTGGCGGGCGCGACGGCTTGCGTTCTGACCCGCAGTCTGATCGCGGGTGTCGGCGTCGGGTTGGGCTGGTGTCTCGGCGTCGAGACCGTGATCGTCATGATTTGTGGTTCGCTCGACCGGCTGGATCTGGGACAACTCAGCTTGGCTGGAGCGACTTCGAATCTCGCGGTCGCCCGCGGCGCGTACCCCTGGTGGCCCAACGCTTTGACGACCCAAGCTAGCGCCACTCAGGGTTGGATCGCCGCCGCCGTGCTGGTCGGATGGTGCGCGATCACGGTCGCGGCGAGCCTCAGCGCGATCACGCGTCGCGACATCTGAGACGCCACCCGACCGGGTTCCGTCGTCGGTCGTGCCCGGCGCGATCCAGCGTCGCGACATCTGAGATTCGCCTGGCTTTTCGACTGGTCGTCTTGGGCAGGTGACACCGCCGATCACCGCACCGTCGACTACGAACTCAGTTTGGCGCGCAACTCTTCGGGGATGATGAAGCCCTGTGTGGTGTTTCCCTTGTCACGCTGGAAACGGTTGACCCATTCGCGCTCGGGCGAACCGACGTAGATCTGACGCGGACGGTAGATGCGTGACGCTGGGTTGTCGTGGATTTCTTTCCAATGGGCGATCCAGCCAGGCATACGACCGATCGCGAACACCACGGTGAACATCTCGGTCGGAATCCCGAGCGCCGTCAAAATGATGCCGGAATAGAAATCCACATTCGGGTAGAGCTTGCGTGAGGCGAAGTAGTCGTCGGCCAGCGCCACCTCTTCCAACTCTCGGGCGATGTCCAGACGAGGATCGACGATGTTCATCGAGTTGAGCAGCTTGTCACAGGCGTCTTTGAGCAGCAGAGCGCGAGGGTCGAAGCTGCGATAGACGCGGTGGCCGAATCCCATGAGCCGAATCCCGGTCGACCGGTCTTTGACCCGGGCCAAGTAGTCCTGAGCGGTCATGCCAGAGTCACGAATCAGGGTCAGCATCTCCATGACCGCCTGGTTGGCTCCGCCATGCAGCGGCCCCCACAGAGCGCAAACCCCAGCGGCCACTGAGGCGTAGAGGTTGGCCTGACCTGACGCCACCATCCGTACGGTCGATGTCGAACAGTTCTGTTCATGGTCGGCGTGGAGCAGCAGGAACAGGTTGAGCGCGGCGGTCGCCTCAGCGCTCGGGACGTAGTCGCGGTAGGGACGGGAGAACATCATGTGCAGGAAGTTCTCGACGTACCTCAAGTCATAGCGGGGGTACATGATCGGCTCGCCGATCGACGATTTGTACGCCGCTGCCGCGATCGTGCGCACCTTCGAGATCAGCGTGGCGGCGACCCGTTGGAACTCTTCATCCGAGTCGATGATCATGTTGGGCAGGTCGTAGCTTTGCAACGCGTTGATCATGGCTGACAGGATCGACATCGGGTGGGCGTGGACGGGGAATCCGGCGAAGTGGCGGCGGAAGTCTTCCGGCAGGGCGGAGTTCTCAGTCAGGATGTCGGAGAAGTACGATCGTTCTTCAGGAGTCGGCAACTCGCCCCAAATCACTAACTGAGCGGTCTCGATGAACGAACAGCGTTTGGCGATTTCCTGAATCGGATAGCCGCGATAACGCAGGATTCCTTTCTCGCCGTCGATGAAAGTGATCTTCGACTCACAAGAACCAGTGTTCGTATAGCCATCGTCCAACGTGATGTAGCCGGTCTTTTGGCGCAGACCCGCGATGTCGACGGCTCGCTCCTTCTCGGTGCCCTCCACGACAGGCAGCTCAACAACCTGACCTGATGGCAAGGTGAGTGTCGCATGTTCTTGGGTATGGTCGACGGATTCACTCATGTTGTCTCCTTTGGTCTCGACGCGCCAGCCGAAGCGTCGAAGCGATGGCCCGGTTCAGGAACGCAGTTCACTGTCTTGGGGAAATGATGCTTGATCCAGTGCGAGGTGACCTATTTTGGGCGGCGTCCGCCCCATCACATCAGGGCCGCCAGGGTCCACGTCCCAGATGCGTGAGTGAAGCAACGCGCCCGTGTTCATACGCCACAACCCACACATGATGAACCATCAATTCCCTAGGGAGTCTACCTCAAGTTTCGCGGTCACCGCCCGAGGATCCATGGCGGCCCGTCTTCTCAGTCGAGGAGTTGCGCTGCCGGGTGGTGTTTGGCCAGGTCTTTGTCGAAAGTGAGCAGCGGGATGTTATGGCCGAGGTTGGCCTCTTCCGCGAGATAACAATCGGTGTACGACAACTGCGGCTGGCTGAGGAATTGATTGAGGGTGGCGGTGATGAGGCGGACGTTGGAGGTGATGGCGGGCTCTGCGAGAATCGCCTCAATGACGGCTGCGACTTGTCCACGTGAGAAGTGATAATGGTGCATGAGCGCATGGACGACCTCTGCGATGGCGGTGTCTGTCACGACAAAGTGGGAGTTCTGTGCGACCACAAGATCGCGGGCGACTTCGTATTGCGCGGGAATGTCGCGCAAAGCGAGACGTAACAAGACGTTGGTGTCGAGGCTTGCGGTCATGGTCACAACCTCGGTTCGCGTGTCTTGTAGAATCCGTGGACATCCTCAAGGGGAGTCGTGTCTGGTGCGATCCATGAGTGGAAACGGGCAGACAGCTCGTCCCACGTCTCGCGGCGGCGCAAAATCGCCCCTTGACCTGAGTCGGTTTCTTCGAACACGACTGTGTCGCCCGTATGGAGCCCCAAGCGGCGACGAAGTTGTGCCGGAATGACGATTTGTCCCTTACTCGACAGGGTAGCCGTCAGCGTACTCATGCTTACCTCTCTGTGTTCGTCTTACTTTCAAGTGTATCGGGTGATTCTGTCGCAGAGCCATCGGTCACATGTCACCGCGCGCTTCGTAGTATGGGTAAGCCAGATTTGTCGACGCACGCCCCAGTGACGACCGTGGTGATCACGACCTCTCAATCCTTCTTTGGTGATCGCGGGTAAACTGGGGTCCGGATTGGAGGGTTGACCGTGACCAGCAGCGACTTAGGTGAGTCGGCGATCGCCGAAGAATTGGGAACGCTTCGGGCGGCCACCCCACATGGCGACGACTCGGGCGAAGGTGACGCTCCGCCCCATGTGCGTGATGAAGAAGCCTTTCTAGACGCGGTCGTCAGTCACATCGACGAGGATCACACCGGCATCGCTCAGCTACGTGACAAGGTCTCTCAGTGGTACGACGAGACGGACGGCGTGGTGGATCGACCTCGCTCGACCACCGATGGATCCGACGTCCCCGACATCACTCTGTCGACACCGAAGAGCACTGGCTCCACGACCCCTGGCTCTGGTTCCGCGGCGCCATCCTCTAGTCCCACGTCGTCCGCGTCCGGTGGTGTGGGCGTCGCTGACGCACATGGTGTCGCCGCGCCAACCCCGCAGTCGGAGGATCACACGGGCGAGAAATCACCGGCCGCAGGCGACGGTTCCTGCTGATCCGCCCGCTGAAGCTTTGGGTGAAAGCGGGTCAGAACCTCGAACGGTCTCGACGGTCACGCGTTCAGTGGCTGCCAGACGTGATAGGCGTGCCAAGCCGCTCCGACGATTCCGGCCTGATTGCGCAGTTCGGCTGGAACGATCGGCGCACGCAGTTTGAGGAAGGGCAGGAACTTATCGGCGTCACGGCTGATGCCGCCTCCGACGACGAACAGGTCGGGGGAGAAGAGGAATTCCAGCGTCTCGTAATAGCGCTGGACTCGTTTGATGTAGGCGGCCCAACTGAGATCCTCATTGGTACGGATGCTGGCCGCCGCCCGTTTCTCGGCGTCGAAACCATCGATTTCGATGTGACCAAGTTCTGAGTTGGGGACGAGCACCCCGTTGTAGAGAATCGCCGAGCCGATGCCTGTGCCCAGTGTCGTCATGATCACCAGACCGGAGTGGCCTTTGGCCGCGCCGTAATACATTTCCGCGATGCCGGCGGCGTCAGCGTCATTCAGGATGTCGACCGGACCACCGACTGCGCTGGCCATGACATCGGCCGCCGGGCAGTTGATCCACTTCTTGTCCAGATTGGCCGCGAACTGGGTCACCCCGTTGATGACGATGCATGGCACGGTGATGCCGATCGGCAGACCCTTGATGTCGTCGCCGAATTCACTCAACAGTTTCGCGACGGTTTTCGCCACCGCTTTGGGGGTGGACGGTTGGGGTGTGGGGATTCTGACCCGATCTGTGGTCAGTTCGCCCGTCTCAAGATCCACTGGCGCGCCCTTGACGCCAGATCCGCCGATGTCGATGCCGAAAGCCGTTGCAACCATGGGAAAATAATAGCGCGGATGGCATGAGACACAGCGAACGTTTACTGATGTCATTTAGATTTCAAAAAGTACGATCCGTGTCGACGGTGGTTCGCGCGCGGGGGCCGAGATGATGTTGAGGATCGGCGGCGATCCACCATGGCGGCGTACGGCGTAATGAGAAAATCGGGTAAGATTTTCTCATTAAGAAGCTCGGTGGGAGGTGACGAGAAATGGTCGGTTGGCCAGTCGTGACCTCGGAACATGCGTTATGGGAACCTGATCTGTCTTATCTATCCCATACGCAGCGGCGTCGGGCGAGAGGTGGGTTTGAGTCGGCCGTCGTGCCTGCGATCGCCGATGCTCAGCTGACGCTGACTTCTGAACTCGCGCAGCTGGTCATTGCCGCTCAACAGATGGTGTCTGAGTTCGACGCTTCCAGTTTAGGGTCGGTGCCTTTCGCGAGCGTGCTCCTGCGATCCGAGTCGGCGTCCTCTTCGCAAATTGAGGCGCTGACTGCTTCCGCCCGGCGGTTGTCGCTGGCGATGCTCGGAGACGGTCGATCTGCCAACGCTGTGCTCATCGCGGCGAATGTTCGGGCGATGTTGGAAGCCACATCAACCCCGGGCCCGATCACTGTTGACACGATTTTGACAATTCACCAGGCGATCATGCGTGATCATGATCCGGCAGGTGCGGGTCGTCTGCGTACCGAGCAGGTCTGGATCGGAGGAGTGTCTCCGGTAGTGGCACGCTATGCTCCACCCCAAGCGGAGCGGGTCCCCGCAGCCATGGAAGATCTGGTGCGCTTCATTGGGCGTACTGATCTTCCCCCCTTGGCTCAAGCCGCAATCGCTCACGCTCACTTCGAGACCGTTCATCCCTTCACGGATGGCAATGGGCGTACAGGTCGCGCCCTGGTCACGGCTATGCTTCGTCGATCCGGGATTGCTCCTCATGTGCCAATTCCATTGTCCGCTGGACTGCTCACCAACACGGACACGTACTTCGCGGCGTTGACTGCGTATCGCAACGGCGATGTCGCTCAGATCGTCGCGCGTTTCGTCGCCGCGACAGATTCGGCGATCCTTCACGCGAGAACTCTGCGCGACGACATCGACCAAGTCCGACGAAGCATTCTCGACACCGCCACGCGGGTCACTCCGGCGCTACGTGCCGTCATCAATCTGTGTGTCGCGGACGGCGCCTTCACGGCGCGTACGCTCACGGAGGCGGGTGTCCCCGTAGCCACCGCCTACCGTATCGTCGAGCGTCTGGTAGCGGCTGGTGTTCTACGGCAGGAGAGGAAAATCGGCGGTCAACGAGTGTGGAGCGCGCCGGGTGTTTTTCAGGCGCTTGACCGTTTCGCTCAGGCCGCAGGGCGACGCACCTGGCGTTGACGTGGCATGGATGGACGGTTGCTGACGTGTCGGCGAAGCGACATCCCGATCCCGCTCCTGCGTCCTCCTCGACTCAACTCATGGTGTCATCAGGTCGCGGGTCAACGGGATGAGGTCGTCGAAGGTCCGAGCGGCGTTGACAGCGTTCATGCGCATGGAGAAATCCCAGTCGGTCAGACGGGAGTCAGCGTGAGCGGCGGTGAGGAGGTCGACCACGAGTTGGCGGTCGGTGGGAAGTATCGGTCGGTCCCCGCCATAGAGCGGTCCGACGTCCATGGGCTCGTACGACATGGTTCTAGGATACGACTTCGTGGAAGGTTATGCTGTGACTATGGGCTTTAGATGTCGTGGTGCGTACGATTCGGCCCGGTGGGCCCTGCACGTGGGAAACCGACTCTGATGGAGTCCCCGATGCGCGGGTTGCCGTCAGACGCCTGGATGTTGCTGATCGCACGCGGGGTTTTCGCCATGTTGGAGGCCATGCTTCTGGTGGGCTTGGTTCTGTGCGTGGAGGCTTCGGGGGCGGGGACATTGGCCAACGCCGGTCTGATGATCGCTTTGGCGCTCCCGGCCGTGGTGACGATGAGTTGGGCAGGGCGGGTGGCCGACCGGGTCGACTCACGAACAGTCGTCGGGTGTGGGCCATTGCGGCCGGGTTCGCCGGTTGCGCGGTCGTGTGCGTCGGGATCAGCCAAGTCGGAAGCTATCACGTCTATGCCGGATTGGCCATGGTGCTCGGGCTGGGCAACGCGGTCGGCAATGGGGCGTTGGGTCCGCTGTTCCTGCTACGTACCGGCGAGGATCATCGTGGACGAGTCATAGCCACACTCAGCGGGTTCTTCTCGTCGGCCTCGATTTTCGCCCTGTTCCTCGGTGGTTTCGTCGGTGCGTGGCTCCCGCCGCGGATGGTGTTCTTGGCTGGCGGATTGTTGGCCCTGCCGGTCGTGGCTGTCATGACTATTCTGGCTGTGCCCTCGGCCCGATCGGTCGCGTCGGCGCCTGACGGGTGACGTCTTCTCGCCAGTGTCGGCTGATTCGGTTGACGCTGATTGAGTCGTGTCAGGTTCGGGGCGTACGACAGTGAAGATGTCTAGCGAAGTCTATCGATGACTAAGGTCGACTAACTTTTTGTTAGTCGTGGGTAGTCGTCCTTAGTCGAGGCTACACTTCGATAGACTTCGACCAGTCTCACATCATGGAGGTGGCTGATGGATCCGGTGACCAATCCGTACTCGCCCGGCGCGGGACGTCTGCCGATGGCGCTGGTTGGACGCGAGACCCAACTGAAGGCGTGGCACACGGCATTGAAGCGGGTGGAAGCTGGCCGAGACGCCCAGTCGCTGGTGTTGTACGGCCTGCGGGGGGTCGGAAAGACCGTACTGCTGTCTCGATTCGCCCGGATCGCCGAGGACGCCCACTGGCTGGTCGCGCGAATCGAGGCCAAGTCGGGTAGTTCGATGCGTGACATGGTCGGTGAGGCTTTCCATGGCCCCCTGGTAGATCTGGCGCGACCTGGGGTGGGACAGCGTGTTCTCAAGGCGCTCAAAACCGCCCTGAGCTTCAAGGCGTCCTACGACACTTCGGGTGTGTGGAACTTCGGTGTCGATCTGCGTGACGTGGCTGGTGGTGGCGCCGACACTGGGGTGTTCGAATCGGATTTGAGCAAGCTCCTGCGGGATCTGAGCGAAGCAGCGGCTGATCAGGGCACAGGTGTGGCCCTTCTGATCGATGAAGCACAGGACTTGCCCGCCAAGGAATTGATCGCTTTGTGCGCCATCGTTCATGCGGCGAATCAACGTCAAGACCGACTCGTTGTCGCTCTGGCGGGGTTGCCCAGTTTGCCCCGTAGGCTCTCCGAGGCGAAGTCGTACGCGGAAAGACTCTTCAGCTATCACGGGATCGGAGCGCTTCAACCTGACGATGCTCGGCGGGCGTTGGTCGATCCAGCCAGTGACGAGGATGTCGTCTGGTCGGGCGGGGCATTGGACAAAGTCATGGCTGAAGCTGGTGGATATCCGTACTTCCTCCAGCAGTACGGCCAGGACACCTGGAACGTCGCCGCAGAATCGCCACTGTCTCCAGCGGACGCTGAACTGGGCATCGCTCATGGTCGCGCCGCTCTTGACACGGGGTTTTTTCGGGTGAGATGGGATCGGGCCACCATGGCGGAGAAGAACTATCTTCGGGCGATGGCGATCGACGACGATGAAGGCAGTCAGGCTGGTAACATTGCCGTACGGCTAGGGAAAACAGTCAAATCTCTCGGACCGATTCGGGCCAGTCTCATTGGAAAAGGGTTGATCTATTCGCCCGTTCATGGCGTCGTCGCCTACACCGTTCCCGCGATGGCCACATTCGTACGCCAACAAGACGACTGAGCGGAATCGCGGAGTTGTCGGGCCGCGTCGTGTGACATGCCTGAGCTGACTTCGGGGGTTGACTGATTCGAACATATGTTCGATGATAGTGGTATGGCGTTTGCTTCTACTGTGTCTGCGCTGCCGCGTGAAGTGGTGGTGGCGCGGCTGCGTGCCCAGGTGGAGGCGTTGGAGCAGCGTCGAGTCGAACAGGTCTATCCCGTGCCGGAGGTTTTGGCGTCTTTGTTGCCCGATCAAGGGTTGAAACCAGGTTCGGCCTACTGTTTGGGAGCCTCGGGGGCGCTCCTGTTGTCATTATTGGCCTCACCTTCACAGGAGGGGTTGTGGTGTGGCGTGATCGGGGTGCCCGATTTGGGAGTGGAAGCGGCCAAATCAGCTGGGGTGACGCTGGGCCGGCTCGCTCTGATTCCCCATCCGGGTCAGAAATGGTTGTCAGTCGTGTCGATTCTGAGTTCGGCCGTGCCTGTGGTGGCCGTACGACCGCCTGCGCTGGTTCGTCCGGCTGACGCTTCGCGGTTGGCGACGCGGTTGCGGGCCAACGACTCGGTTCTGCTGGTCGTCGGCTCATGGCCCGGCTCGGAGGCGACGCTGAATGTCGAAGAGTCCCGCTGGTCGGGGCTTGGTCAAGGATGGGGTCGCCTGAGTGAGCGCCAGGTGACGGTGAGCGTGGTGTCCAAACGTTATCCCCGTCCTCGTCGCGTACAACTTCTGTTGCCGGGTGGCGACGGGCTCGCCGGTGTCGTGTCGGGGGCTGATTCGACACTGAATACCTTGTCAGAAGTGTCTTCACCGGAAGTGGACGACACGATGACTCGGTTGGTGGGAGCGGCCCGATGACCGTCTTGGCGTCACGACCACGTGCCGAGTTCGCGCCCGCGGAACCGACTGCGCGGCGGGGTGGCCGCACGCCTGATCCGGTCGCGCCCTCAGCGCGGCGTGCCCCCGATCCGCCGCGCTGTTTGATGGTGTGGCTGCCCGACTGGCCGGTGACCGCGTGGCAGCTCAGCGAAGGACTGTCACCGGCGGCGGACTCGTCGGTCGCCATCGTCGAAGGCAATCGGATCCTGGCGTGTTCAGCCGCGGCCCGGGCCCAGGGCGTACGACGGGGTCAGCATCGTCGCGAAGCGCAGGCGACCTGTCCGACCTTGCAGGTGGTGGCGGCGGATCCATCCCGAGATCAGCGGCTGTTCGATCCACTGGTCACCGCTCTGGAGCAGGTCGCTCCGGGAGTCCAGGTGATCCGGCCCGGGTTGGCGGCCATCCGCTCGCGGGGTCCGGCGCGATATCATGGCGGTGAGTCGGCTGCGGCGACCGTCCTGGTCGACACGCTGTTGAGTCAGAACCTGGTCGATGTCCGAGTCGGCTTGGCTGACGGGGTTTTCACCGCGGAGCAGGCGGCGTACGGCGCGAATCCGATTCTGGTCGTCCCCGCTGGTGGCTCGGGCCAATTCCTGGCCGACTTGCCGATCAACCGGTTGGGCGACGAGGATTTGGCTCGGCTGCTGATCCATTTGGGAGTACGCCGGCTGGGCGATTTCGCCGCTCTTGATCGGGGCAGCGTGCGTGATCGTTTCGGTGACTACGGGGTTCGCCTTCATGACGTGGCAGGCGGTCGCGACGCCAGGCCAGTCACCGCCGACACTCCGCCAGCCGATTTGGCCCGTCAGATCGAATTCGAGAACGCCTTCGATCAGGCCGAGCCGATCGTGTTCAGCATTCGGCGTACGGCGGAGGATTTCATCGCCAACCTGGGTTCGGGTCACCAGGTTTGCACAGAACTGCGGGTCATCATCACTTCCGAGAACGGTGAGGCCAGCGAGCGGGTGTGGTTGCATCCGACAGCTTTCTCGGTCGCCTCGGTGATCGACCGGGTTCGTTGGCAGTTGGCTTCCGCCGCCGGATCGGTCATCGCCAGTGGCGTGGTCAAGGTCCGCTTCGAGCCAGTGGCGATCGACGCCGCGTACCGTCACGAGCCGGGACTATTCGGCTCCGGATCTGATGAGCGCGTTCATCACACCTTGTCACGACTGCAAACCATGTTGGGGTACGACGCGGTGGTCACGGCGACGGTCGGGGGCGGGCGATGGCTGGCCGAACGTCAAGTGCTCGTGCCATGGGGTGAGCGGGTCGTCACGCCGCGACCGGTCGACCGTCCTTGGCCAGGGCAGCTGCCTGCGCCGCTGCCGGGGATCGTGTTCTCGTTCCCACGGTCGGTTCAGGTGCTCGCAGCCACGGGCGGACCGGTCAGTGTCGATGATCGGGGCAACCTGTCGTCGCCACCGGTGATGCTGATCGACGACTCCAGTGAAGAACAGACTCGGCGTCGAATCGTGGCTTGGGCTGGACCTTGGCCGATCGACGAACGCACCTGGGATCCGAATCGTCACCGTCGAGCGTGCCGCTTTCAAGCGCTCGACGCCGAACAGAGCGCTTGGCTGCTCGTGCTCGACGATGGCGGTTCGTGGTGGGTCGAAGGGAGGTACGACTGATGGGCTTCCATAATCCACCGCTGCCCTGGTCGAGGATGGAACGAATCCTGTCAGGCAAAGGGCTGCCCGACAGTGACGACCGACCACCGGGAGGTGATCGAACGGATCGAGCTGATCGTCGACGCGGCCACAGCCGGGGTGATCCGAGTCGGGCAGACGCCGATCGACGCGACTTCGGCCAGGGCAGTCCGAGTCAGGGCAGTTCGAGTCGGGGCGGCCTCAGCCGGGGCAGTCCCGATGAGCCTGAGGCTGTGGGGATGACGCCGGTCACGGGATCGGTCGGACGCTCTTCGGGTGGGTCGAACTCATTGACGCCGGGTCCATCGACGCCGGTCGGGCCGAACTCATCGACACCGAACTCATTGACGCCGGTTGTGTCGAGTCCGTCGGGTTCATCTGCCCCGGTCGTACCTCTGATCACCCCGGTCGCGGCGGCTCCTTCGTCGACGCCCTGTGGGGCGCGCAGTTCGCCCGTACTCGACCTGTCCCAGCCGGTGCCCTACGCCGAACTGCACGCCCACTCGTCGTTCTCTTTCCTGGACGGCGCCTCCGATCCGGCCGAGTTGGCGCAGGAGGCCAATCGTCTCGGGCTGCACGCTTTGGCCCTGACTGACCATGACGGTTTGTATGGCATCGTCCGATTGGCTGAGGCTGCCGAGGCGACAGGCTTGAAGACGGTTTTCGGCGCGGAACTGTCCCTCGACTTGCCGACCCCACAAAACGGCAATCCTGATCCGGTGGGGCGGCATCTGCTGGTTTTGGCGCGCGGGATCGAAGGCTATCGCCGCCTGGCTCACGCCATCACCCACGCCCAGTTGGCTGGAGCGCAGAAGGGCCGTCCGATCTACGATCTGGAAGAGTTGTCGGCCCAAGCCGATGGTCATTGGGTCGTTTTGAGCGGGTGTCGCAAATCAGCGGTACGACGTGCTTTGGCTGAGGACGGTTCAGCGGCGGCCAGTCGTGAATTGGGGCGACTGGTCGACCTGTTCGGTCAGGTGTACGTCGAACTGACCGAACAGGGTGATCCTCTCGACGCCGCCCGTCATGACGCACTGGCCGCGTTGGCCAGGGAACATGGCCTGCCCATCATTGCCACAGGCAATGTCCATTACGCCACGCCAGCGAACCATCCTCTGGCTCAGACGGTCGCCGCGATCCGGGCCAATCGTTGCCTTGATGAGACTGACGGCTGGCTGCCCGCCGGGAACACCGGTTTCCTGCGCTCGGGAGCTGAACAGGCGGCACGCTTTTTCCGCTACCCGGGCGCGGTAGCCGCGACAGTCGAGTTGGCCGACGAGTTGGCGTTCAGTTTGCGTCGAGCCAAACCGGATTTGCCCGATTTGGGCGTCCCGCCAGGTCACACACCCATGTCATGGCTGAGAAAACTGGTGTGGGACGGTGTGCCGAAACGCTATCCCGATCTTGATCAGGCCGGACGGGCCCGCATCGAGCGGGAGCTGTCCGTCATCGAAGCCAAAGACTTCCCCGGGTACTTTCTCATCGTCGCGGGCATCGTCGCCGAAGCCCGACGTCGAGGAATCCTCTGCCAAGGACGCGGGTCGGCTGCCAACTCAGCTGTGTGCTATTTGCTCGACATCACGGCGGTTGATTCGATTGGCTACAACCTGCCTTTCGAACGATTCTTGTCGAGCCTGCGCGACGAAGAGCCCGACATCGACGTGGATTTCGACTCTGACAGGCGCGAAGAGATCATCCAGTGGGTTTTCCAGACGTACGGGCGCGAACGCGCCGCGCAGGTGTGCACCATCATTCAGTACCGTCCGAAGAACGCCATCCGCGATGTCGCCAAAGCGTTGGGTCACAGCACAGGTCAGCAGGACGCGTACTCACGTCAGGTTCGTGGCGGCGACGGCAGTTCGATCCCGCCGAAAGTCTTGGAATTGGCCGAGCAACTGCTGAAAGCCCCGCGTCACCTCGGCATCCACTCCGGCGGCATGGTGTTGACGCGCCGCCCGGTCGGCGAGGTCGTTCCGATCGAACATGCCCGAATGCCAGGGCGTACGGTCATCCAATGGGACAAAGACGACGCCGCCTGGATGGGGTTGGTCAAATTCGACCTGCTCGGGCTGGGCATCCTCGCCGCGCTGCAACACTGTTTCACGATGATCGAACAGGCGACCGGTGAGACCTGGGAGTTGGCGACCATCCCGAAGGAAGAGCCCGGCGTCTACGACATGTTGTGTCGGGCCGATTCGGTGGGCGTGTTTCAAGTCGAATCCCGCGCTCAAATGGGGTTGTTGCCCAGGCTGCGCCCGCGGTGCTTCTATGATCTGGCGATTCAGATCGCGCTGATTCGCCCCGGTCCGATCCAGGGCGGAGCCGTCCATCCGTTTGTGAGGCGCAAACTCGGCGAAGAACCAGTGACGTACGCTCACCCCAAACTCGAACCGGTTCTGGCAAGGACTTTAGGCATCCCGGTCTTTCAGGAACAACTGATGCAGATGGCCATGGCCGTGGGCGAGTGTTCCGGCGAGGACGCCGATCTGCTGAGACGCGCCATGGGCTCCAAACGCGGCGTCGAGCGGATTGAGACTCTGCGCCAGAAGTTGTACGACGGCATGGCGCGCAACGGTTTGTCAGACAGGGCTGCCGATCAGATCTACGCGCAGATCCAGGCTTTCGCCAACTTCGGTTTCGCGGAGTCCCATTCGCTCGCCTTCTCTTTACTGGTGTACGTCAGCGCGTGGCTCAAATTGCACTACCCGGCGGCCTTCCTCGCCGGGCTGCTTCGGGCCCAGCCGATGGGGTTCTATTCGCCCGCCACACTGGTGGCCGACGCCCGGCGTCATGGGGTCGAGGTGCGCCGCCCCGACCTGGCCGCCTCGGGAGTCGATGCCGGGTTGGAACCGGATGGGATGGTCCCCGGCGCGGGGGGAGAGGGGCGGCTGCACCATTCTTCGGGCGGCCGCGACACCTGTTTGGCTCGACATCAACCCCCGGTCGGCGATTTCGACCCAGACTCGCCAGATGAATCAGCGTCGCATCGCCGTGACGAAGGGTTCGTCGTGCGTCTCGGTTTGGCTGGGGTACGAGGGATCGGTCGCGCACTGGCGACCAAGATTGTCACTGAGCGTGAGGCTCATGGGCCGTACGCGTCGATGGAAGACCTGACCTATCGGGTGGGGTTGGAGGCGCGTCAATTGGAGGCCCTGGCCACGGCCGGTGCGTTCGACTGTCTCGGCGTGAAGCGGCGTCATGCCTTGTGGAAAGCAGGTTCAGTGGCGCAATATCAACCGGGAACTCTGCCCGGGATCGCCGATCAGTCGGGAGCGGGGGTCAACGCTCGACCAAATCCGATCACCACCCGACCCGGCAGGGTGACCGCTGACTTGGCGGAGGTGTCGACCGCGGGCCGACCCGGCGACCCGGCTGCTGCTCGATCAGACGAATCGACCGCGGTTCGGTTGGACGCTCCGTCCACCGGCGTACAACTCCCGCTGTTCGAGGAGCCCACGGCGTACGAAACTTTGGCCGACGACTTGTGGGCGACGGGGGTCTCCCCGGCTGACCACCTGCTGGCGCACTTGCGACCGCGTTTGAACCAGTCGGGGGTTTTGACCTGCGCGCAGATGAAGATCGCTGAGGCTGGGCGGCGGGTCACTGTCGCGGGGTTGGTCATCCACCGTCAGCATCCCAGTACGGCTGGCGGGGTGACTTTTCTCGATCTGGAAGACGAGACCGGCATTCTCAACATCGTGTGTTCTCAAGGCTTCTGGCGTCGAAATCACCAGGTGTTGTTGGGATCGAACGGCCTGGTGATTCGGGGGCTGCTGGAGCGGGTCGACAAGGGGGCGACCAGCCTTCTAGCTGACGCGGTTGATGCCCTGCCCGTCGCGGTGGCGCATAGCTCGCGCGACTTCCGGTGAGGCGAGAGAAGAGTCGGCCTCTGCTACACCCACCGCCAAAACAGTGTGAACACGCCCTATTGGTGGTGTGGGGTGGTGAGGGTGGTGTGGAGTTGGCTGATGTGGTTGGTGGGGTTGGTTGTGGGGTTGGAGGTGAGGTTGAGGGTGTAGGTGCCGTGTTGGTGGTCGGTGGTGG
>JAITVK010000024.1 GCA_031285845.1 Propionibacteriaceae bacterium | reverse complement strand
GCCATATCGATCTTGCCTTCTCTCACGACAAGCAAGCCTGAACCCCGAAGGGCTACGCGCTCAAACTATCTGAGGCACCACACCCCACCACCCGCTCAAACAAACTGAGGCACGTCGGGGTGTCTGAAGATGATCGGCGGTTTCTGGTACAGTGACGATTCGGGCTTCGTACTGTCTATGCGTTGAGGGTCGAGCCGTCAGACAGTGTGTGATGGAACTCCGCGGCATACCGCGGACGAGCCGATGTGGACGAGCGCAACCCTGGCCAGGGGCGACCGGATCCCTCGGCAGAACACATGTTCTTCGCGGCGCCCTTGAGCCCTGAAGAAAGGAATAGCGGTGATTCGCACTCATCAAGCTGGAACACTGACCAAGGACGACATCGGTCGTACCGTCACACTCGCGGGTTGGGTGAATTCCCGCCGCGATCATGGTGGCGTCGTCTTCATCGATCTGCGCGACGCCTCAGGGCTGGCTCAATGTGTCATTCGTGAGGATCGTGTCGTCGAGCTCGAAGCCCATAAGCTGCGCAACGAGTACTGTCTGGCTGTGACCGGGACGGTCGAGGCCCGCTCCGAGGACACGATCAACCCGAATATGGCCACCGGTGAGATCGAAGTCGTCGTCGTCGACATCGACGTGTTGAACCCGTCGGCGCCGTTGCCGTTCCCGATCAATGAGCGGGTCAATGTCAGCGAGGACGCCCGCCTGAAATACCGTTACCTCGACCTGCGTCGTCCCGAACAAGGCAACAACCTGAGGTTGCGTTCCAAGGTTAGTCAGGCGGCCCGCCAGGTGTTGGCCGCCCATGACTTCGTCGAGATTGAGACCCCGACGCTGACCCATTCGACTCCGGAGGGCGCTCGGGACTTCCTCGTCCCGGCTCGGCTATCGCCGGGGTCCTGGTACGCCTTGCCGCAAAGCCCCCAACTGTTCAAACAGTTGCTGATGGTCGCTGGCATGGAGCGCTACTATCAGATTGCTCGATGCTACCGCGACGAGGACTTCCGGGCTGATCGTCAACCCGAGTTCACTCAGCTCGACATCGAGATGAGCTTCGTCGACCAAGAAGACATCATCGCCTTGGGTGAGCAGATCATTCCCGCCTTGTGGGCGCTGATCGGTGTCGAGATCCCGACGCCACTACCACGATTGACCTACGCGGAAGCGATGGATCGCTATGGCTCCGACAAGCCCGATCTGCGCTTCGACTTGGAAATCCGCGAGTTGACCGACGTCTTCGCCACCACGGAGTTCCGGGTTTTCCAGGCCCCGTACGTCGGCGCCGTCGTCATGGCCGGTGGAGCCAGCCTTCCCCGTCGCCAGTTCGACGCCTGGCAAGAGTGGGCCAAACAACGCGGCGCCAAGGGGCTGGCCTACGTCACAGTGGCCGAAGACGGTCAGCTCGGCGGACCGGTGGCCAAGAACCTCTCCGAAGCCGAGTTGGCCCAATTGGGGCCGCGTACGGGAGCCCAGCCTGGCGACGCGATCTTCTTCGCCGCTGGACCGCGGTCACGCTCCCAGGCGCTGTTGGGCGCGGCTCGCGCCGAGATCGGTCACCGTCTGGGCTTGATCGACGAGTCGGCCTGGAGCCTATTGTGGGTGGTGGACGCCCCGCTGTTCAAGCCGACCTCAGAGGCGCAGGCCGAAGGCGACGTCGCCGTGGGCGAGGGCGCGTGGACGGCGGTGCATCACGCGTTCACATCCCCGAAACCGGAGTGCATGGACACCTTCGACATCGACCCGGCAACCGCCTTGGCGTACGCCTATGACATCGTCTGCAATGGCAACGAGATCGGCGGCGGCTCGATCAGGATCCACCGTCGCGATGTCCAAGAGCGAGTGTTCAAAGTCATGGGATTGAGCGCCGAGGAAGCCCAAACCCAGTTCGGTTGGCTGCTGAACGCTTTCCAGTACGGCGCGCCGCCTCACGGTGGAATCGCACTGGGCTGGGACCGTATCGTGGCATTGCTGACGGCTTCCGATTCGATCCGCGACGTCATCGCTTTCCCGAAGACGGGCAACGGTTTCGATCCGCTGACGGGCGCCCCGGCTCCGATCACGGCTCAACAACGTCGTGAGGCCGGAGTGGACGCCAAACCGGTCAAACCGACACCGACCGTCTAGCGTCAACCCTGCTTCGACCTGTCAGGTGGGATCCACGATTCGGACCCCACCTGCATGATCGCCGCTCACTGCTCGGCCATGATGGCCAGAATCGCTTTGCGGGTGGTGTCGAGCTGCTGGGCGATGGCCGCCAGTTGTTCGTCCGTGCCGGTCTGACCGGCGAAGCGTACGGTGACGGCGAGGTTGCCGAACTGTTCGAACAGTCCTTGCTGATGACCGGCGGAGTCGGGGCCACGTCGCGCATCCGCCCAGGGCTCGTCCGCGACCTGAGCGGCCGCGACCCGACCCGCGTCAGTCAGCGTGAACACCTTCTGACCGTCGACGGTCGTCGCGGTGATCAGACCCTCGTCTTCCAACTGGCTCAAGCAGGGGTAGGTCGCCCCCGGAGAGGGTTTCCAGACGCCGAAGGTCTTCTCCGACAACTCGGTCATGAGTTGGTAGCCGTTGGCCGGTGTGTCGACCAGAAGACGCAGGATCGAGTCGCGCAATTGCCCCCGGCGGGCGCGCATGCCTAGACGCGGACCATCTGGGCCCATGAATCCGCGGCCGCCGCGGCGACGCGGCCCTCTGGGGCGGAATCCATGATCGAGGTCGGGTCCCATGTCCATCGTGAACCTGGGGTCGCCGCGGTGACCGGAACACCGATCGTCGTGATGTCGTGTGCTTCTCATATTGAGGTCCTTTCTCTCACACTTCCACCACTAACGATATATCGTACGTAATACTGTGTCAACAACTCGGTGGCATCACAGCAAGCAGTGGGGGACTGTGCCCCCGCTGCGAGCGAGGTCAAGCCTGGGCTGCCGCACCGCGCCACACCCGAGGTGACCGCGCCACCGGCCGCGAGCGAGGTTAGCTAAGCGAAGGCGGCCGCCACAGCCAGACGAAGGGCCCCTTCGAAGCGTGTCTCACGCTCCTCGGCGCTCATGTCGGTCGACGCCTTCGTCAGATGATCCGAAACCGTGAACACCGCCAACGCGGCCTTGCCCAACTCGGCGGCCACTGCGTACAAACTGGCCGCTTCCATCTCGACTGCGAGGACGCCGTGGGCGACGAGGGCCTCCATCTGACCCTTCACCTTGAAGTAGAAGTGATCCTCGGACAACACTGTTCCAGCGAACACGGGCAGGTCACCGGCGGCTCGCATCGCTGCGGCCGCCATCGCGAAGTCTGCCACGGCTGAGAAGTGGGTCCCCGGAATGCGCAGCTCGTTCATGCCCGACGTGGTGTGAGCGCCCGTGCCGATGATGACGTCGCCAACGCTGACCGCAGCCGAGATGCCCCCGGCGGTGCCGACTCTGACGATGCGCTCGACGCCGTACGACGAGAACAACTCCGTGGCATAGATCGCGATCGAAGGCATTCCCATGCCCGAAGCCATGATCGACAACGGTCGCCCGTGGTGCTCGCCTGGGCCGTTGTAGGTTCCGGTGAATCCCATGATTGCCCGGACATCGGTCACCAAGCGAGGCTGGTCGAGAATGAGTTTGGCCATGCGCTCGGCCCTCTTGGGATCCCCCGGCATCAAAACGGAGGCAGCGAAGTCGCCCGGGGCGGCGCTGATATGTGGGGTAGCCATGATGTGTCCTTTCGTGACGTAAGGTCTTCGCGGCGGGCACCAGTCGCACGCCGCTGGTCCGTGATTGCTACCAGTCTATCGTTTCACCTTGTCGAAGCGCAGGATCGCGCGATCAGAACGCGAAAGGCGCCACGCCAGCCGGCCGGGCCGACCCTGTTCGCTGATACTGTGATGCAGGTGTGGGGATGGCGTGACACCCCGACTGGAGCCCATGTTGATCTCGGGAGGCATTCTTGATGGCGAGCTTAGTCAGTCCAACGGACGGCCGTGAGGCGGCGGTTCGTACCGACCGGGCGAGCTCCAGGCCGCAGGGCCAAACTCATCGAGAACCCAGGAGGCCAGCGATGGACATCGACTTGCACACCCACAGCGCCATCTCCGACGGCACGGACACCCTCCACCAGCTCGTCCGGGCCGCTCATGACGCGGGCCTCGACGCCATCTCCTTGACCGACCACGACACCATGGTCGGCGTCGATCAGGCCCAACGATTGGGTAGCCTCATCGGACTCGAAGTGCTGGCGGGGGTCGAGCTGTCCACCCATGTGCTCCACGATGGCGTCGAGCGTCAGGTTCATGTGCTCGGGTACGGCTGTCGAACTGACAACGAACGCTTGAGCGACCTGCTGTGCGACATTCGCCAGGCTCGTCGTGACCGCCTGCCGACCATGCTGGCCAAGCTGGCCGAGCTGGGGATGCCGCTGACGATGGAAGAAGTACGAGCGCAAGCTGCCCTGGCCTCGTCGATCGGACGGCCCCACGTCGCCGACGCCATGGTCGCCCGCGGCTATGTGGCAGATCGTACGGAAGCCTTCGACGTTTACTTGCACAATGGCGGTCCAGCCGACGTGCCTCGCTACACGGCCCCGACCGCGTCCGCCGTCAACCTGATCACCGCCGCCGGCGGTGTGGCCGTCTTGGCCCATCCGTGGGGTCGAGGCAACCGGGAGGTCCTGACCCCACAGGTGATCGCCGGGTTGGCGAAGGATCATGGACTCTACGGCATCGAGGTCGACCATGTCGACCACACCCAAGCCGACCGTACGCAACTTCGACAACTGAGCCATGAACTAGGATTAGCCGCGACCGGTTCGAGCGACTACCACGGCACGGGCAAAACCCGCAATCCTTTGGGAGTGTTTCGAACTGCGCCAGAAGTCTACGAGACCATGCGCAAGCAGATTGAGGAAAGAGGCGGGCAACTATGACACTCCAGTCGAGCGACGATGAGACCATGACCCTTGAGGATCCCACGGGGCTCGACCAGCACAACTCCGCGTCTCTAGAACGGGCGGTGGCGCGCAGCCGCCAAGTCGACGCCGACCTGGCCGTCAACCCGGGCAAGTACCGAGTGCTGACCGGGGATCGTCCGACTGGCAACCTCCACATCGGACACTACTTCGGCTCGCTGGCCAACCGGGTGCGCGCCCAAAACCTCGGTGTGTCAACCATGGTGCTGTTGGCCGACTATCAGGTGATCACCGATCGTGACTCGGTCGGTGAGATCGAGCAGCGGGTCTACTCGATTCTGGCCGACTATCTGGCAGCCGGGGTCGATCCGACCCGCTCCACCATATTCACCCATTCCGCCGTGCCAGCGCTCAATCAGTTGATGCTGCCCTTCTTGTCGTTGGTCACCGACTCCGAACTGCGCCGCAACCCGACCGTCAAAGCCGAGTTGGAAGCCACCGACGGGCGGGCCATGTCCGGGCTCATGCTGACCTACCCGGTTCATCAGGCCGCCGACATCTTGTTCTGCAAGGCCAACCTCGTGCCTGTTGGTAAAGATCAGTTGCCACACCTCGAGCAGTGTCGGGTGATCGCCCGACGGTTCGACGAGCGCTTCGGTCGCGCCAACCCCGACCAGCCAGTGTTTCCGCAGGCCGAGCCTCTGCTGTCCGAAGGCGCGATGATTTTGGGCACCGACGGCACGAAGATGTCGAAGTCGAAAGGCAACGTCATCGAACTGGGCATGACCGCCGACCAAACCGCCAAGATGATCAAAAAAGCGGTCACCGATCCCGAGCGCCACATCACCTTCGACCCCGTCGGCCGTCCGGAAGTCGCCAACCTGTTGACCTTGACTGGTCTGTGTCTCGATGAGGATCCAGTCGTCATCGCCGACAGGATCGGCGACGGGGGAGCGGGGGCGCTGAAAAAGATGCTGACCGAGGCATTGAATGAACGCTTCCGGGCTCATCGGGAACGCCGAGCCGAGTTGGTCGCCGACCCAGGCTATCTGCATCAGGTCTTGGCACAGGGCAATGAGCGAGCCAATCAGATCGCCGACGTCACCTTGGACGAGGTGCGCCGGGCGATGCGCATGGTCTACTGAGTCGGGTCACCTCTTTCATCATGGTACCGTCGTGTCGCGTCCACTGAACCGTACAGCTACCGTACGCTGGGGTCATGGCACAACAACTGCGTTCTCGGCGCTTCGAGACTCGACTCGACGCTCACACCGATGACCTGATCACCCAAGCCGCTCAACTGGCTGGTCAGTCTCGCTCGGCCTTCGTCGTCCAGGCGGCCAAGCTGGCCGCGGAGCGAATCGTCAGCCCGACAGAGAAAATGACAGCCCAAGACATCATCGCCACGCTGTCGGAGGGTTTGTCGCCGGAGCAGGTCGCGGCCTGTCCGCTGCTGCGCGCCAACGCGAACTGACCTGCGACTGTCGAGCCAAGCACCAAATCTCTTGGCCGAGGGTCAGTTTCGGCATAGACTGTGGCCTATGCAGTACACCAGCCTTGGTCGCAGCGGTCTGAAGGTGTCTCGTCTGTGTTTGGGGACCATGAATTTTGGCCGCGCCACTTCTGAAAGAGATGCTTTCGCCACGATGGATCGCGCCTTGGAAGAGGGCATCACCTTCTTCGACACCGCCAACGTCTACGGCGGTCCCGACCAGCGGGGTCTGACCGAACAGATCATCGGGCGCTGGTTCGCCCTCGGTGGCGGTCGACGCGAGTCAGTCGTCTTGGCGACCAAGGTCTACAACCCGATGTACGACTCCGCTGACGGCCCCAACGACGCCGCCGGTCTGAGTCTGTACAAGATTCGCCGCTCCTTGACCCGCTCTTTGCAGCGACTGCGCACCGACCATGTCGAGCTCTATCAAATGCACCACGTCGATCCGAGCGTATCGTGGGACGAGCTGTGGGGCGCCTTCCAGCCGCTGATCGACGCCGGGACCGTCGATTACGTCGGCTCGTCCAATTTCGGGGCCCGCCACCTCTGCTATGCTCAAGCCGCCGCCAACACCCGCCACATCCTCGGGTTGGTCAGCGAACAGCACAAGTACTCGCTGGCCTGCCGCCTGCCCGAGTTGGAGTTGCTGCCCGCCGCTTCCGACCTGGGGATCGGCGTGTTGTGCTGGAGCCCGTTGGCTGGCGGGCTGTTGTCTGGCCAAACTCTCAACCCACAGTGGGGCAGCCGTTCGGCCGATGTCGCGCGCAACCTGACGCCAGCTCAAAGGGAACAATTGGAAAAGTACGCCGCGCTGTGCCGCGAGATCGGTCAGTCTGAGGCGACAGTCGCCTTGAGTTGGCTGTTGTCCCAGTCGGCGGTCACCGCACCGATCATCGGTCCGCGTACCCCTGACCAAGTCGCCGCGGCCGTGGCTGCGCTGGAGTGTGAGCTGTCCGACGACATCCTCGCTCGTCTCGACGCCATCTTCCCTGGCCCGGGTGGACCGGCTCCGCAGGCGTACGCCTGGTGATCTCGTCAGCCGACGGCCTCCACATCACAGGGCGCTCGGTCGAGGTCGATCGACCTCAGTGCCGCGGCTTCGGCGTCTTGGTCGTAGATCATCTGGGCGGTGGCTAACATCAGCTTGATGCGATTGAGCTGGTTGACTTGGGAAGCGCCGGGATCGTAATCGATCGTCACCAGATTCGCCCCAGGATGCTGACGCCGAATCTCCTTGAACATACCCTTGCCGACGACGTGATTCGGCAGACAGGCGAACGGCTGCACACAGATCACATTGGGCACTCCGCCGTGGATCAGCTCCAGGATCTCACCGGTCAACAACCAACCCTCGCCGGCCTGATTGCCTAAACTGGTCACCTGCTGGGCCCGTTCAGCCAGCTCCGTCATCACGCCAGGAATCGTGAACTTGGCACGGTCATAGCGGGCGTTGGCCGCCGCCAGGGCATTGCGGATCGGTGTGCGGTAGGACTCCATATAGGACCGTAACCAGGCTTTCGCCCGCAGCCATTTGCCACCCACGCCGAGGTTCTCCCAGTTCCACTCCGCAGTGTGGAGTCCGGTGACCATGAACTCCATCAGCCCGGGCAGAGCGGCTTCACACCCCTCAGACTCGATGACGTCGATCACGTGGTTGTTGGCGTCAGGTTGGAACTTGACGAGGATCTCGCCGACCACCCCGACCCGCGGCTTGCGCTCCAGGGTGGTCAGTTCCAGGGCGTCGAACTCGTCGACGATGGCACGCACCAAACGCTTGTACGTCAACCGACGCCCGTAGCTCGGGGTACGCCCGCTGCGCAGCCAGTCGCGAGCGATCTCATCCCAGCGGTGGTACAGGGCGTTGGCCGAGCCCGGCAGAGCCTCGTACGGACGAACTCGCAGCAGAAGGTCTTGCAGCAG